>NZ_CP033040.1:726666-1453333 GCF_004293625.1 Thiomicrorhabdus indica
CTTGTTGCGTGTTTTGGTTTGCTTGGGAAATCGCCACCTCAATGGCTAAGACTTGGATCTTAATTAAGTCTTTTTTACGAGATTCAAAAACTTGTTTAATGATTTGAAAACGGCTCATGATTACTTTCCTATTGAATTTTTCATATTTGGTTTATTCAGGATTTAGCATAAGCCGTGCCAAATTTAAGTGTCGTATTTTTGGCAGATTCTAACTGACGAATTTTACTCGTCAAATTCTCTGTTTTAGCTTTATTCAAGCATTGATTCCAGTTCTTCCCAACGTTCAAATGCGGCTTCTAACTCATTCTCTTTGGCTTGCAATTCTGCCAACTTTGCTTGCACAGTTTCTTGATCTTTTGAATAGAAGTCCGGTTGAGTCATTTCTTCATTGAGAGTTTCAATTTCGGCCTCCAAATCTTCCAATAACTTAGGCAAAGCATCATATTCGCGTTGGTCTTTGTAGCTGAGTTTTTTCTTTGGCTTGTGAGTGCTGGTTGCTGGTTTTTGTGCCGTAGACGGTTTACCTCCGGCCGGTGAAGGTTTACTGTTGGATGAATTAGCGGGTTTATCCGCTTTTGCGGTTTCAAGATAACGGACTGGGCGTTGACGAAGCCAGTCGTCATAGCCTCCGACGTATTCATTGACATCACCTGGCGCATCAAACACTAGGGAGCTTGTACACACATTGTTCAGAAACTCACGGTCGTGACTGACAATTAACACGGTACCAGGGTAGTTCATGAGCAACTCTTCTAAGAGTTCAAGTGTTTCGACATCCAAGTCGTTGGTCGGTTCATCGAGAATTAACAGGTTGGAGGGTTTGGCAAATACCCGAGCCAATAATAGGCGATTTCTTTCTCCTCCTGAAAGGGCTTTTACCGGCTGGCGAGCGCGATCAGGTGAAAATAAGAAATCTCCTAAATAGCCCATAACGTGTTTACGTTGGCCATTGATTTCAACATGGTCGCTTTCTTCCAAGACACTTTCAACCACTGGCAAGTTTTCATCAAGTTGTGCGCGGTGTTGGTCAAAATAGGCAATTTTTAGATTGGTGCCCAATTTGATTTTGCCAGCTTGCGGCTCAAGTTTGCCAAGTAGTAGGTTTAAGAGAGTTGATTTACCGCAGCCGTTTTGGCCAATGATTCCAACTTTATCACCGCGCATAATCACGCTTGTAAGGTCGCTCACAATTGGCTTGTTCGGGAAGTTAAATGTCAATCCGGTAATTTCAATGACTTGTTTTCCAGAGGTTGCAGCGGTGTTAGTTTGTAAGTTGGCTTTACCTTGTTGACTGCGACGGGCTTTATGTTCCTCACGCAGTTTTTCTAATGCCCGAACACGACCTTCATTACGCGTTCTGCGGGCTTTGATTCCTTGGCGAATCCAAGTCTCTTCTTGCGCCAGTTTTTTGTCAAACTCGGCATTTTGCTTTGCCTCAGCCTCGAGCCATTCTGTTTTTCGTTGCAGATAAGTTTGGTAGTCACATTCCCAGTTAGAAAGATTGCCTCGATCCAATTCGACAATGCGGTTTGCTATGGCTTGTAAAAATGAACGGTCATGCGTGATAAATACCAAAGCGCATCGAATTGAAGTTAAGAAACCTTCCATCCATTGAATTGATGGAATATCCAAGTGGTTTGTTGGCTCATCCAGCAGTAAGATATCCGGTTCTTGGACAAGCGCTTTTGCAAGTAACACTCGACGTTTCATACCGCCGGAAAGGGTTGAAAATTCGACATCAGCCGCTAATCCGAGTTTGGAGATGACTGTGTCGACTTTTTGATTCAACTCCCAGCCATTTTTTGCCTCGACTTCTTGCTGAATTTGTGTGAAGTGGTTGAGCGTCTCTTCGGAGGTGTCGGATTGAAGCTTCAGGCTTAATTTGTGGAATTTATCCAGCAAGGGTGCAATCTCTCCCAAGCCTTGCGCAATAATGTGGAACACTGACCCGTGAGTGTCATGTGGCACTTCCTGTTGTAGTTTTGCAATGCGCAAGCCATCTTGCAAAATGCGGCTGCCATCATCGGCTTGAATGGCTCCTTCGATGACTTTGAGAAGGGTTGATTTGCCTTCACCATTTCGCCCGACAATACAGACTCGATCATTGGGTTCAATTTGCAAACTGATTTTGTTGAGCAGTGGAGCTGCACCAAAACTGAGTTGAATGTCGCGAAGGTGAAGCAATGCCATAAATTAAGTCCTTAAATTATTTAGTCGACTATATACCGGCCGGTAAAAATAAATTTTTGCAGATTATAAACGATAGGATTTATAAAGGGTTAAAACGGGTCAAAACAGCTCGAAGCAACGTAAAAACGTATCGGCATTGCATAATCTTTGCAACTTTACCGGCCGGTAATCATTTATGATGAAATTGGTCGTTTGAGTGGGTGAGTTGAGCTTGGTGCATTATGGGTATTCGAACAAAAGTTATTCTGTTTTTATTGGGGTTTGGATTTGTCATTTTGGCAACATTGCTCTGGAGTAATCAATTTGTTTTGCACAAAACCATGTTGCACTATGTTGATCAGAGGGACCAGCAACGTTTAGAACGTTTGCAAACTAACTTCCAGATTTTTCTTCAATATGAACCTTTCAGTAAAGCCATTGAGGTACCAGAGCCGCAGTGGCGAAAAATCCTACATCTTTCGCACCGTATTGATTTAAAGCAGATGCCGAGCATGATTCCTTTAGTGCTTCGTGAACCCCGTAGACGTTCGCCGCCTCCGGACGAGTTTGAGCGTCGAGTGAGCTTGTTGACGCCAGAGGGGCAAGTTGTTTATGGGCCACAAATCGATAAAGCTTGTCATAAGTTACCGGTCTATCTCGGCGATCAACCGATTGCTTTGATTGCTTATGCTCCATTACAAGAACTTATTCAGCAGGCAGACATTGAATATGCTCAATCACAATTGCGAGTTTTGACGATTGGTGCGATTTTGATTACTGGGTTGGCATTGATTTTACTGTGGCCTTTAGCCAACCACTTTTTAACGCCAATCCGCCAATTGAATAAAGCCATGCATCGCTTAGCCAGTGGAGATTTGACCGGCCGGTTAAATGTTCAGCGTAAAGATGAGTTTGGAACTTTGCAAAGGGATTTCAATTACTTAGCTAAAACGTTGGAAGCTGCACAACAGAGTCGAAACCAATGGGTGGCAGATATTTCGCATGAATTGCGTACGCCTTTAACCGTTTTAAATGGCTCGATTGAAGCTATGAGTGATGGTATCCGGCCAATGAATGCCGAAAATCTCCAAAAATTGAAGCAAGAAGTTTCGGTGTTGCAACGACTTATTGAGGATCTTTATCACTTAAGCTTAAGTGATGTTGGTGCTTTGCAGTATTCTATGGAGAAGCTCGACTGGAATGGTTTGATTGCTCAAGTTGTGACCTCTATGCAAGATAAAGCGCGGCATAAAGGTTTGAAAATTCAAACGAATATAGCATCGAATGCGTGGGTCTTTGGTGACCGCAATCGTTTAAATCAGATGCTAAGTAATCTTCTGAAAAACTCTATGGATTACACAGACTCCTTGCAGCAAAACGGGAAGCCAGGTGTCATTGAAGTGAAGCTTATGGAAAACCCTGAGGAATCGGAATGGATTTTAGAAATTAACGATAGTGCTCCAAGCGTCGATGAGGCAGAATTAAAGAATTTAACACAGCGGTTTTATCGCACAGAGCCTTCTCGAAATCGTCGCACAGGTGGCGCGGGGCTTGGCTTGGCGATGGTGAGCCAAATTGTCCAAGCACATTCAGGAAGCATGCATTTAAGTCAATCAAAATTGGGTGGCTTAAGTGTGAAAATTCAATTTCCAAATTTAATTGATTAGAAGGTGTAAGTTTAATGGCGGATCTGAGTCATTCCTCCGCAGTCTCTCCAGTACTGCGTGAGAAAATTTTATTGGTAGAAGATGAACCTGAAATTGCACAGCTTCTGATTGATTATTTGGAGTCTTATGGCTACCAAACGCAGCATTTTTTGTCTGGTGAAGGTGTTCATGATTGGTTAGCTGAAAACCAAGCTGATTGTGTGTTGTTAGATATTATGTTGCCAAATGCGGATAAATTTGGCGATGGTTTGCAGTTATGTCGTGAAATTCGTCAAACAAGTCAAGTGCCGATTATGATGTTAACCGCTAAAGTGGAGGAGATTGATCGAATTCTTGGGTTGGAATTAGGCGCGGATGATTATGTGTGTAAGCCGTTTAGCCCCCGTGAGGTCATTGCCAGAGTGAAAGCCTTGCTTCGCCGCAGTCACTTGTCTAAAACGAAAAGTGGTCCCCCAAGTGAATGGCATTTGGATGAGGCAACTTATCAAGTTCATTATCATCAAAACCACGTTGAATTATCAGCCGTTGAATTTGCAATTATGCGAACCCTCTCGTCGGCAGAAGGAACGATTTTTTCGCGCTCTCAGTTGATTGATTCCATTTATAACGATCATCGAGTGGTATCTGACCGAACGATTGACAGCCATATTAAAAAGTTACGTCAAAAATTAGCGGCAACCTTTGGCGAAAATGAATGGATACAGTCGGTATATGGTGTGGGTTATAAGTTTGTTATGGTGGATTAGTGCTTGAATATTTCTCTATAGTCAGGCTTTTTGAGCATGAAAATAAAACTCAATCATTGACCTAATAGGTTGCACAAATAAACAATTTCCTTGCATAAAGTTTGCACTTTGTTTTTTCACAATAGAAATCAAGCGGAAAGGCATGTTGGCCTATCGCGGGTGTTGAAACAAGGAGAAGTAAAATGAATAAATTTACAAAAGTTGCAGGAATTATCGCTCTAGCCTCTGTGACAGGTTTAGCGGTTGCAGGTGGTTATGGCTGTGGCATGAAAGGTGAGCAATTTAGTCAAAAAGCAGAATATTGCCAAATGATGAAAGGTGAGCGACAAGGGTTTCACCATAAAATGCATCATGGTAAATCATGTGATGCCAAATTTGGCCATCAAAAAAATATGACGGCTGAAAAACGAGAAGCGTTAATGCAGTTAAAAGTCGAAAACAAGTTAGAGCGAATGACTCGACATCTTGATTTGACGGAGGAACAGCAATCGGAGATTCGTTCGATTATGCAAACTACGCAACAGAAAAAGTTTGAGTTAAAACAGCAAGTGCGTGAACAAATTGATAAAGTGTTAACCGACGAACAAAAACAACAACGTGAAGCGTTTCGTCAATCTCATAGAAAATCATAAGATAGAACAAAATTAAAAAATCACCGCCGTTTGGTTTCGCTGGCCATTCGGCGGTTTGTTATGGAACCTCTGATTGAATCAGATTAATTTCTGGCAACGCCAAATTTTTCAGGTCAAGGCGTGAAGTTGCAGGAATGTCTAGACCTTGCAAAACTTCGCAATGCAGAAATGATAAATTTGGCTAAGCCCCTATGGGCGAGGACTTCTAGTCCGATTCTTTGTTGTTGTGACCCTTGATCTTAGAATAACTAAGGTCGGCGTGCCACGCCTAAAATAATCGGACTAGAAGTCTCGCAGAATTTCAATTTGATTCAATCAGAGATTCCTTATGGAGGAGAGAAACATGGATACACCAACAGCATTGAGCAAACAAACTATTGTTTTGCACTGGATTGTCGCGATAGGGATGATTGTTATGTTAGCGGTCGGAGTTTACATGGAAGAAAATAAAGCGTATGAGCTTTATCCATTGCATAAATCGTTTGGCGTGTTAATTGTGGTGTTTGTTTTATGGCGAATCTATTGGCGTGCCAAAAATGGTTGGCCTACGCCTGTTCGTCAATACCGGCCGGTAGAAATTAAACTCTCCAAAATCGTTCATTGGTTATTGATTATCGGAACGATTCTAATGCCAATTTCGGGCATGATGATGTCTGGTTTAGGTGGGCATGGGATTCCGTTATTTGGGTTGGAATTGGTAGCAAGAAATCCTGATCCAGCTGATCCATCAAAAGTTATTGCATTGAATGAGACGCTGGCTCAAGCAGGTAAAGCGATGCATGGTTTAGGTGGCAATGTTTTGATTGCCGCAGTGCTGTTGCATATTGCTGGCGCGCTTAAACATCACATGATTGATAAAGATAATACGCTTAAGCGAATGATTGGGAAATAGAAACTATTAGAGAGCTTTGCACGAGATAATAATTAACCAAAATTGGCTAAAATCCTGCCGAGCTTTGTTAAAAATCTTGCGAATAGCTAGCTATTCCCTGCACTTTTTGCCTAGCTCAACAGAATCTTTTCTCAATTTATGCTTTAACTCTTACTCGTGCAAAGCTCTCTATTAGCATGATTGAATTATCAGTATGCGTTTTTAAAAGACGCTGCAAGTTCGTCCAAGAACGCTCTTGTTCGCCATCCATGGCTTACAAAGCTTTTAAAAACGCATTCTGATAATTTTGAACGGTTTCAATTTTGGCTCTGTAAATTTTCTGATGGTTATGTGACTTTGTTCACACTCTAAAAACCGACAATAATCAGATTTCTCTAATAGTTTTTCCGTCGCTGATTCAAGTTATAACAGGAATTAAAGAAAAGGGCGGTTAAATGCTGAGCGTTTTCCCTTTCGCAGAGATTGGTTAAATTCACTTAGCGTACGCATGCCGCTTTATGACAAACTTGTTCGATGCTTGCTTGCAAGCAAGTTGTGAGGCATAGGCGTGCCAGCTTAGTGAATTACCAAGAACGAAGAGGTGTGCCCTTTCTTTCGCCTATTTCTTTGGGCACGCAAAGAAATAGGCAATGTAAAAAATTTATAGAACTTATTTCTTGTTAATGAACTTAAGTTAATTTTTATCGTCTTCAGTGATTTATTTCTGTCTGCGATCTAGACAATAAATCAAATTGGCCGTTGAGCGCATGAGATAGGCGTTTTGTTTTTTAGCAAAACGTTTTTGGTTTTCCCAGTAATTTCGAATTTGTGCGGTTTCTTCGGTGGGCTCCATTATTCGATTTTGATCAAACCGATTCCACAAGTTAAAAATCAACCGGCCGGTAGGTTTTAAACACGGTTGTAGGTTTTGATGGAAATCAACATTGCATAGCTCAGAAGGAATCCCTTGGCTATCAAATAGGTCAACCATAATACAATCATAGGCAAACTCTACATTGTCTTCACATTGCTGAGCCAGTTCATCGATAAAAGCTATGGCATCGGCTTGAACGGATTCGATTTCTGGTACATCTGGAAGTTGAAAATATTTGTAAGCCGCATCAATCACAATCTGGCGAAGTTCAACAATGGTCATCTGTAAATTTGGCAAACTGTGATAAAGATGATGTGCCATTGTGCCGCCGCCCATGCCAAGCATTAATACTCGATAGTTTTTGGGATGTTTTAAATCAAGATAGTGGTCATTGACAAGCGCCACCATTTTTTGCTGATATTCAAAGTTTAGCGTCATTGGCGCGTTGCGATAGATGCAGCTTTGCTCAACAGGGGAGTCGAAATGCATCTTTCGAACTGTGCGAGTCTCAATCACACTGAGCTCTCCAAATTCATCACGTGCTTTATGAATGACTGTTCCACCATATTTCACGGTGTCACCTCTTGGGTTGTTGGAGCTGAATTAGTGAGGCTAGACCACCAAAGTCGTAGACGTAGCCCAAGCTCGGAACTAAAACCGACTTCAATGAATTCAATTTCACCTTTTGCATTGACAATGAAATCTGCTGGGACGGCTCTTGCACCAAAAGCTTGCATCCATTTGCCATCAAAGTCATTGACGATGAAGTTGGGTGTGAGTTGGTTTTGTTCTGCATAATCTAGTATGGCTTGATTGTCGCCTGATTGTGTCGCGATACTAATCACCGTGTAGTCATTTGCAATGGATTCAACATTGTCACTGGTGAATTTACAGATGGGACACCAAGTCGCCCAAATATGAATCAAAACCGGTTCTCCTTGTGCGTTGATTGCTTGTAAGTCAATACTTTCGCCAGTGATGCTTTCTAAACGCATCTCAGGTGCTTTGCCTTCGATCACATCTCCCTGAAAAAATGGGCGCAAAGCTAAATAAATGGCAAAAAACACCATGACGGTCAGCAGGTTTTTGCCCCAACTCTTTTGCCAAAAGGAGGGAGGCGAAGGTTTTGATTCCGGTGTGTTTTGCGAATCGGACATAGGTGTTCACCACTTGGTAGAAATTTAATAAACGGGAAGCTATTATAAGGCCCAAACTATATTTAGGAGCAGACAATGCAAGCAGATTTTTGGCATGAGATGTGGGAAAGCGGCGTGGTCGGTTTTCATCAGAAAGAGATTAATCAGTTTCTTCAAGATTTTTGGCCAAAGCTTGAATTGCAAGGCAACGAAGAAATTTTAGTTCCTCTTTGCGGTAAGTCGTTAGATATGCTTTGGCTTAAACAACAAGGGCATAAAGTACTCGGTGTGGAGTTGTCGCAAAAGGCTTTGGATGAATTTTTAGAAGAAAATAATTTGCCAGAACAGCCAACCAATCATCCGGCATTTTGTGGGTATGAGTTGCCGGAAATGCGTTTATTGTGTGGAGACTTTTTCCATTTGTCGGCTGAAGATTGTCAAGATGTGAAAGCAATCTATGACCGAGCTGCGATTGTGGCTTTGCCACCTAAAATGCGCAAGGATTATGCAGCGCACCTTCAAGAAATCCTACCGGCCGGTACAAAAATTTTAATGGTGATTATGGAGTATGATCAAAGCCAAATGGCTGGCCCGCCGTTTTCAGTCAAAGAGACTGAGATTGCAGCCTTATTTGCGGATTATCAAATTGAGCATTTGACAGAAATTGAGTTCCAGCGCAAAGGATGTCCGGTGAATGAAAAAGTGTTGCTTTTATCGCCCAAAATTTAAATCAATAGGGCTTTAATTGCTGACGGTTTGGTTTCGGCCGCCTTGTTTGGCTTTGTAAAGACGCTCATCTACACGTTTGTAAAGCGATTCTTCGGTATCTCCAGATCGAGCCATACCGACACCGAGGCTGATTGTGAGTGACTGTTGGTTTTCGATTTTAATGTTGTCTTCCACATAGATGCGTATTTTCTCGGCAAAATGAATAGCAGATTCTAGGTTGGTGTTACAGAGTAAAATAGCGAATTCTTCTCCCCCCATCCGGTAACAAAGATCGGTTTGGCGCATCATTTTTTGCAGAGAACTGCCCAGCTTAATTAAAACCTGATCACCGGCATAGTGACCAAATTGGTCATTAATAGATTTGAAACGGTCGATATCGAACATAACTAAGGCAAATGGTGTGTCATAACGATTAAAGAGTGCGAACAGTTCTTGAACTTTCTCATAATACGCTTTTCGATTCTGTAACTGCGTTAATGGGTCGGTGATACTTTGATGATTGAGTTTCTGTATCAACTCATAGTACTCGCTGACATCTTGTGAAGTTAATAGCAGTTGTTTTCCATTCGGCATCAGTGAAATTGACGAGCGAACTCTGACCCAGTGACCATCTTTATGGTGACAGAAGCGTTCAAAGTTTTCATAGTGACCGGTTTCTTTTACTTGTTTCTTTACCTCTAATAAGGTCTGATGAGCATCTTCTCTGGTCAAATCTGAGCAGCTAAGCGTTTTAAACTCCTCTTCAGTGTAACCAAGCATGCGCGAATATTGGGGGTTGGTGTAGGTAAATTTGGTGTCTAAATCCGTTAGAGCAATGCTTTCTAATGAGTTTTGCAGAATAGCTTCTAGCTCTTGTTTCTGTTCGGTAATTAAACGTTGGATGTGTTTTTGTTCACTGATGTCGCGTTGCGAGGCAAATAAGTAGGCTTTACCATCCATTTCAATTCGACTAGTCGAAAGTTGTACATCGATAATTTCGCCGTTTTTGCGTGTATGTTGCGTTTCAAAAACACCAGGGTTACGAATGAAATTAGCAATGACTTCGGGTATTTTTGAGTTGGGCAAGAATTTATCCCAAAGAGAAATGTGTTGGTGTGCCAATTCTTTTTTGGTGTAGCCTAAATTTTCGGCAAAGGATTGATTAAATAAAACTAAATTGCCGTTTGCATCGACCAAGTGAATTCCATCAGAAATATTTTCTAAAAGGTATTCAAACTTTTGACGTTCAGCTTTCAGGCTATTTTCATGGGCTTTTTGTTCTGATAAATCACGAGCTGAAGCATAGAAAAACGTTTGATTATCAATTTCAATTGTTTTGACACTGACATGAACAGGAAAGGTCGAACCATCTTTACGCTTGAATTTGCTTTCAAATTGGTAGGTTTGATCTTTGGATGTGATTAATTTATCCATGCGAGGCTGGGTGGGTTGCAAATCCCAATCGCTAATTGTTAATTTCTCTAGTTCTTCTCTTGAATAACCAATCATCTTCACAAAAGCATCGCTGACATTAACGATTTTGCCTTGATCGTCGACAACATGAAGTCCATCAGTCGCCGAATTAAGTAAAAGTTCATAGTGGTTTTTTTGACCGCGTAATTTAGTCGTCAAGGATTCTAGGCTTTGGTTTTGAGCAAGCAGTTTTTTGTGGATTTTATTGAGTTTCAAGTTTTGCAGCCATGCGATAAGGATAACTAAACTAAGCGGGATAAAAATGCTTAGAAAGCCTTTCCAATCTAGCTGAGTAGAGTAGTCGACCTGAAAATGTTTGCGTTGCATAGTTTGCAGGGTTGCATTTGGAATGGTTTCAATGGTCTTTTTTAGAATACTTTGTAGGATTGGCAAATCAGGGTGAACCGCCATGGCAATATTTTGTGTATAAGGAAGTTTCGCGCCAATGACAAGATTGACATAACCTTGTTCTCGAATGGTGTGACCAATGACGGCTAAGTTATCGATATAGCCATCGGCTTGCCCTTCGGCAACTAATTTCAGTCCTTCAACAGGTGTGTTGACGAAAAACAATTCTGAGTCTGGATAGGCATTCGAAATATAATCGTGTGATGCGTAGGATTTAACGACAGCAATGCGTTTGTGGTTTAACTGATCTAGTCTTCGAATTTCATGACCTTTGCGAGTCGCTACTACGCCTGGAAGCGTTAAGTAACCATCCGTAAACAGAAACTTTTTTTCACGTTCGGTCGTAATAGTCATTGCTGAAAGCACATCGATTTTTCCGGCTGAAAATTCTTCGAGTGTTTCTGCCCAACTTTTTTCAGGGTCATACAAAAATTTTACGCCTAGGCGTTTTTCCAAATAGTGAATGAGTTCTCCCGAAACACCATCTAGTTTAGATTGCGAATTGACGAATTCAACAGGAAGCCAGTATGGGTCAATTCCTAGCTTGAGAACTGGGTTGGCATCCAACCAACGCCTTTCTTGTAGGCTTAAATGCAAATCATGGCGATCATAGTTATAAAGCGCGTGTTCAATATTTGGGGTTTTTTCAAGAAGTCCTTGGTTGGCAAGAAGTTTTTGAATGTATTCAAATCGTCCAGCATCTAAGGTACCAATAGGCGTTTGCTCTGGGTCAATCATCTTTTCGATGGTATGAGCTTCAAGTAACAGCTGGTTTAAAGTTTTACCGGCCGGTTGATAAGTGTCTAGAATCCATTGTGCAACTTCTTCTTTATGGTTTAAGGCATATTCCCAACCTTTAAGGACTGCTGTGCGCATCGCCTGAAGCCGTTTGGGATGGTTTTGTTTTTCGGAGAGCGTTGTAAATAACATGTCACCGTAAAGGTCTATGCCATACTGAGCGGGGTTAATAACGTGTGTCTCGATACTTTTAGACTGGTAGTAATAACCTTCATTGGTCAGGTAGCCTGCATAGGCATCGATATCGTCTCTTAGAATCAAATTGGGATTGTTTTTGGGTTTGATACGAACTAGTTCTGCTTGAATATTAAAATGATTAAGCAATGCTAGGATGGATATCCCATCGGTATCTTTTTGATAAAAACCAATGCGTTTGTTTTCTAAGTCTCGCGCCGTACGAATATTGGAATCTTTAAGAGTGAATAGTACTTGGGGAGAGTTCTGGAAAATGGGTGCAACGATATAGATCGGGCTTTGATTCGCAAGATATTGCAACAAAACCGTATCGGCAATTCCATATTCGGCTTCGCCATCTAATACTTGTTGAATGTTGTTTTTAAATAAATCACGTGGTTTTAGAGTGACATCGAGTCCCTGTTCAGTAAAAAAACCTTTGTACAGCGCGGCGTAGTAACCGGCAAATTGAAATTGATGTTGCCATTTGAGCTGAATCGAGACTTTTTCTGTATGGGGTAATGAAGGGTTCGTTTGATCGTTTGCTTGGACGATTCCCGACAGACAGATGAAGAGAGAAATTAACGTTGTAGTGATAGTTCTGAAATAAGCGAGTTGGATATTGGACAAGGCTTTCAGCAAGATTCAATCACCAGATTTTGTAAACAAAAAATACATTTTTAAGAGTAAGCGAATACTTAAGAAATTATATGCCAATAAATCTCGTAGGTGTATTTTTATTGATTGGTTCTTTGTTTAGAGTCTGGTTTTTTAACTGAGTGTAAGCTTTTCCTACTGTGCTCGACTTCTATAGTTCTGAACTCTTTCTGTCACGGCATAATTTCAGAGTATTTATGAAATGCTGGAAAACCTTGCGGATCGATTTTACTGAGCTTTGGACTCACGTAGGTCGCGCACATGGGAATAGCAATTCCATATTGCTGAGCAGTTTGCAGGGCTTTGATATTGTCGTCAATTAGCATGGTTCTTGCAGGGTTGTAAGAGTGAATATGTTGAATCTCAGACCAAATGCGAATGTCTTCCTTAGGAATACCTATGTCATGTGCCGAGATCATAGTATCAAAGTAACGTCCGATAGCTGTCATTTCTAGTTTTAGAGCCAAACTATCTCGGTGAGCATTCGTCACCATGACGACATCTTTTCGATGGGCGCGTAATGCCGCTAGGAATTCTAAAACTTCTGGATGGACTTTGATTTGGTGTTTAAACTCTTTTTTAAGTTCGGCAATATTGATGCCTAACTTTTCTGTCCAAAAGTCCAAGCAATACCAGTTTAGCGTGCCTGAATGGGAATTAATCTCTTTATGAATTTTGGCTTTTGCTGAACGAATTGAAATATGTTTTTTATAAGCGTAAGCCTCGGGAAGGGCTTCCATCCAAAAATGGTAATCAAAATGGAGGTCAAGCAAAGTACCATCCATATCAAGCAAAACCGTGTCGATTTGATTCCAGTCTAACTGAGCGTCCATTGGCAAGCCTTAATCCTTCGCGTATGATATTTTTTCAAAAGTGTGCTGAGTGTATCGAATTGAGGGGATATGAGTCAAAAATTACCGAGTATTTTGGCGGAAAAAATCGCGGCAAAGTCGAAAGTTTTTACCGTACAGGCGCAACACATTGAGTTTTCAAACGGAACATCAGTGCATTATGAGCGCTTATTGGGTTCGGCGAATGGTGCGGTTTTGATTGTCCCCATCACAGAAAATGATGAATTTATGCTTATCCGTGAATACGGTGCAGGTGTTGGACGCTATGAGTTAGGGTTTCCAAAAGGCAAGATAGATCCTGGCGAAACTTGGAAAGAGGCAACGATTCGTGAAAGCCAAGAAGAAATTGGTTACCGGCCGGTAAACATTGAACTGTTAGAAAGTGTGAGTTTAGCCTCTGGGTACATGACTCACTTTACACATATTGTTTTGGCTAAAGGGTTAAGTCCTGCTTTCGCAGAAGGTGACGAACCAGAGCCGCTGGAAGTGCTTACGTGGCCAATAGATGACTGGCAAAATCTGATTGTCGAACCGGAGTTTTCAGAAGGGCGAGCCTATGCCGCGATTTTATTAGTTCTTAAACGTTTAGGAAAAATTTAATGCAAGAATCTATTCCTCATTCTCAATTACAGCTTTGGCTACCACAGGTTGCCCAGATTGCTTTACAGGCCGGTCGTTTGATTTCGCAAATGTATCGAGAGAATCAGCAGCAAGCATTTCTAGATGTTGAAAAGAAAAAAGACGGCACACCTGTGACCGAGGCCGACCTGCAGGCTGACCGGTTAATTTCTCAGGCACTTAAGGTTTTGACGCCAAACATCCCTTTGGTGACCGAAGAAAGTGTCGCTAAGGTGCCTTATGAACAACGCCAAAACTGGTCAACGTTTTGGTTGGTTGATCCTATGGATGGCACCAAAGAGTTTATTGAAGGCACTGGTGAGTTCAGTGTGAATATTGCACTTGTGGTTAATCACCGGCCGGTATTAGGCGTGGTGTATGGTCCAGAAGTGGGGCGCTTGTACTGTGCGATTGAAGGTGCGCAGTCCATTGCCACTGATGCCGATGTGTATCAATTGGATATAGACAATTTGGATATGTTGCGGTTTTTGCAGGCAGCTGAAATGATTCAAACAGCACCACTGAACCCCAAACACCCAACTAAAGTGGCCGTTAGTCGCCGACACGGCGGGCGAACGGAATTGTTTATGTCGGAGTTAAATAAACCACAAACGGTCAAGATGGGGTCGGCTTTAAAGAGTTGTTTGGTAGCGGAGGGAAAAGCGCATGTGTATCCTCGTTTCGGTCCAACCTCTCTTTGGGATACCGCTGCGTCGCAAGTGATTGTACAGCAAGCAGGAGGCGCAATTATTAACGCCGCAGGACACGCTTTGGAATATGTGCAAACACCAAACCTACTCAACCCGTTCTTTCTGGTTATTTGCGACCCTCAAGCGCAATGGCCGAAAATCCCGGAAATTATGTAAAATCAGAGGTTGTAGAGTTGTTTTTGGAAAAACAGGAGTTGAATTAGTTATTATTTTGTGTGTGCTTGTGTTTTATAAAACTGCCTGAAACCAAGTTCAGAAAGAATTATCCTTTCAATTAACAACTCCCAATCTTGACTCAATTTAAACAACTTTGAATTATCCATGTCATCTCCATGGGCAATTTCATTTCGTAGATTAATTAACTCTTTGATTGGTTTTAAATCAGAAATTGGAATACCAAGTTTTTGAATCCCTTTTGCTTTTTCTGCATCTTTTTTTATTAAATTTTGATGTTTTAAAACTTTCTCTAGCAATGAGTTCCATAAAATAATATTTGTATTTACTGAGTACTCAAGGCCAGAAATATAAGCTAAGCAAAGTTCAGATTTATATTGAATATCATCAACAGTTGCGTTTCGAAGAATTACTTCAAAAGCTTCGGGGAAAACATAAGGCTCGACAAGAGGGAAATCGTTTTTGGCAGAATAGAGTACTTGGCGAGTATTAAAAATTTCATAATAGTTTTCATTGCTAATAAAATTGGCTTGGTGCCAATTTATTTTTTTCCGCTCTAAGAATGAAACGACCGAAAATATGAATCGTGCGATAGGTTTTATTTGCCTATTGAAACCTAACACAGTATTCACTTTTTTTTTGGTGGTAAGCTCTAGGACAAATGTTTCATCACTGTTAGTGTATTTATCTGTCCTAATCGACTCAATCCCCAAATTACTCAGAGTTTTGACTTCGATATCATGAGAATACAACCTCTTTAGTTCACCATTGTAATGAGCCATTGTTGAAATATGAGAGTTTAGCAATTTACTAGGAGTGTAAAACAGTGTGAAAGCTTGTTCTTCTAGATACTGTTCGGGGTCAGTTTTTTGTTTAGATATAGCATGGGATGGCCAACGATATTTAAAAAATCCTTCTTCCCAGTTTTCTGCGTAAATTTTCACTCTGCTATGTGAAAATTGAAGCTTCTTGAACAAGTAGAAACCATAAGGGATGGGATCTTCAAGAGTTGTTCTGGGAATTGTTAAATTGATTGATTTATCATTTTGGGGGACTAGGTAATGTTCAAGCCTTTTATATTCAGCAAGTTCTCTGGCCAAAATAAAAACGTGCGGCTCCTCTTGCTCAAAGCTTTTTGGAAACCAAACTAAACAGCGAATAGTAAATTTCGGATTACCGTCTAGATAACCATTAAAATGCTTGTATTCTTCTATTGGTTTTTCAAGAAAATTCACTAAACATCTACTTTTTAAAATATTTCAGCTTTTGTAGCACTTCCGAAAATGCATTAATCAAAATATCTGATACTTAATTTTGCAATTGTTCTATTTTTGAGCATTCTTTATAGTTATGCACGAGTACATGGAGTTGAGGATTTCTGGAACATCGCCAAACGGCATTTATAGAAATTAATGGGCTGCTGCTACTTATCTAGAACAGCCTAATAGTCTTTCCTACAGCTTACAAGCCCCACCAGCACAACCATCGTCTTCTTGGTTGTCGTCCGCACCGTCTCTCGTGTTGTGATAATACAGTGTTTTTAGTCCCATTTTGTAAGCATAAAGCAAGTCTTGTAGAATCAGTTTGATTGGAACTTTATCTTCATTAAAGCGGGCAGGATCGTAATTCGTGTTGGACGAAATTGCTTGATCGACAAATTTCTGCATAATCCCAACCAATTGCAAATATCCCTGGTTATTCGGAATATGCCATAGCAATTCATAATCATCACGATGCTCTTTAAAGCCTGGAACCACTTGTTTCAGAATCCCGTCTTTTGATGCTTTAACCGATACATAACCGCGAGGAGGTTCAATTCCATTGGTTGAATTAGTGATTTGCGAAGACGTTTCACACGGCATTAATGCGGTTAATGTTGAATTACGAAGCCCGTGAGACTTAATTTCTTCTCGTAAAGTCTCCCAGTCTAAGTGCAGCGGTTCATTGCAAATCGTATCGACATCTTTCTTATAGGTATCAATCGGTAATACGCCTTGCGCATAAGTTGTCTCTGCAAAGTAATCGCAAGGTTTCGTCTCTTTTGCAAGGTTATTTGACGCTTTCAATAGATAGTATTGAATCGCTTCAAAAGTTCGGTGAACTAAACCATTAGCGGAGCCGTCAGAATATTTGGTTTGGTTTTTGGCCAAATAATACGCCAAATTGGTTACGCCCACACCCAACGTTCGACGTCCCATACTGGCGTGTTTGGCAGCAGGTACAGGGTAGTCTTGGTAATCCAATAGACTATCCAACGCTCGAACAATTAAATCGGATAGTTTTTCCAATTCATTTAGATTTTCCAGTGCTCCCAAGTTGAAGGCGGAAAGCGTACAAAGTGCGATTTCACCATTAGGATCTTCCACGGAATTCAATGGCTTGGTCGGTAGAGCGATTTCCAGACATAGATTCGATTGATGAACTGGCGCGACTTTCGCATCAAACGGACTGTGTGTGTTGCAGTGATCAACGTTTTGAATGTAAATACGACCCGTTTGCGCACGCTCTTGTGCCACTTGAGTAAATAACTCAATCGCTTTAATTTGTTTCTTGCGAATATTCGGATCGGCTTCGTAAAGTACATAAAGGCGTTCAAACTCTTCTTGATCTGCAAAGAAAGCTTCATAAAGACCGGGGACATCCGATGGGCTGAACAGAGTGATCATGCCGCCTTGTAACATGCGTTGGTACATAAGCTTGTTGATTTGCACACCGTAGTCTAAATGGCGCGCGCGGTTTTCTTCAACCCCGCGGTTATTTTTCAGCACTACTAAAGATTCGACTTCTAAGTGCCAAATAGGGTAGAACAAGGTCGCGGCACCGCCACGAACACCACCTTGAGAACAGGACTTTACGGCAGTTTGGAAGTGTTTAATAAACGGAATCATACCCGTGTGGTAGGCTTCACCACCACGGATTTCAGAGCCGAGCGCACGAATACGACCAACGTTCACACCAATCCCTGCGCGTTGTGACACATATTTCACAATCGACGATGACGTAGCATTAATGGAATCCAGTGAGTCACCACATTCAATTAATACACAAGAGCTGAACTGACGTGTTGGCGTACGCACCCCAGACATAATTGGTGTTGGTAAAGAAAGTTTAAACAGCGACGCAGCATCGTAGAAATCTTTCACATATTGCATACGAGCATCTTTTGGATAGTGACCAAATAGACACATCGGAATCAGCATATAAATAAACTGCGGGCTTTCGTAGATTTGCTTGGTGACACGGTTTTGCACCAGGTATTTCCCTTCAAGCTGTTTCACAGCCGCGTAACTGAAGTTCATGTCGCGGCTATGGTCCATATAGTCGTTCAGTTCTGTAAATTCGTCATCACTGTAATCGGCTAAAATCTGTTTGTCGTAAACACCTTTATCGGTCATTGTTTTGACGTGGTCTTGTAGGTGCGGCGGTTCAAAACGGCCAAACGCTTTTTTGCGCAAATGGAAAATGGCAAGGCGTGCGGCTAAGTGCTGATAGTCTGGTGCGGTTTCAGAGATCAAGTCGGCTGCTGACTTAATAATTGTCTCGTGAATGTCTGCAGTTTTAATGCCTTCGTAGAACTGAATGTGAGAGCGAAGTTCTACCTCTGACACGGATACATCTTCAAGGTCTTTTGCTGCCCAAGAAATAACTCGGTGGATTTTCTCAAGATCGATGGGTTCTTGACTGCCGTTGCGCTTGGTTACAAGTATGTTTGATTGGCTCATAATTTACCTGTGTATAAAAAATATCCGTGTGGAAAAGGCCGAATGATAAAAAATTAAAAATATCAGTCGCTTAGCGTCGTAAAACAAACTGGAAGCTAAGTTTAAACAGTAACTTCTGGTGTTTTACTACCTTGGAAATTACTAGATATAGTTTTCAATTGCTTTGAGTCCACAGAATATAGTGGAATTTCCAAACTCTTGCAACTAGGATTTTTTCACAGATTATTCACAGCCCAGAAAGGAAAAATTTGTGGAAATGGTCGCTAAGTCTTTTATTTCCAAGGAAAGCACCTTCGAAAAACCTGTGGATAACTTTGTTAATAGTTATTTTTTTGTGAGATAAAATTTTTTACTGAATTCTTAAAAAAAATTGTTGAAATCTCAATGGGTTTAGGGTTGATTTTGGCGTGAAATTTGAACAGCTGTAAACTGGTTGTAAAAAGAGTCTTACAGCTTCGAACTGTCTCAAACTACATGATTTGTCCGTTATGGCTTTTTCGGTCGGTTTAAAATGAGTGGATACATGATTTAACTACGCCCCAAATGACCATTTCACTATTTTCTGTTACAGGGATTGGAGGGTAATTTGGATTTTCTGGGGCTAAAAATGTCCCTTTATCATTCACGACAAGGCGTTTTACAGTGAGTTCACCATCGAGTGCTGCAATGACAATTTTGCCTGGCGTAGGATTTTCACTGCGATCAACAATCAAAATGTCACCTTCGTAAATGCCTATATCTTGCATAGAGTCGCCTTGAACACGAAGCAAAAAAGTAGCTTCTTTGTTGCGAACTAGCTTTTCATTTAAATCGAGATAGGTTTCGATGTAATCGTCTGCCGGAGAGGGAAAGCCTGCGACCACTTTATGAGAATAAAGCGGTAGCTGATAAGATTCATATTCTCCGTCGTTTGAAGGCTCTTCGATTTGCGGCACAATCAGTTGCAAGTGTTGCGAAAGTTTGCCGTCTTTCAAAGCACTCTTAAACGATTTTAGATAATGTTCGATGGTAGTAACTTGTGACTGAGGAATACGCATGACTTTCGTTGCTTCCCCAAACGCACCGCTTCCTTGTTTTCTACCGGCACCTTGGCGTTTGCCACCATGTTGTGGGTTTGTTTTTGTGTTGGATATCGAGGCTTTGCTGGTTTTATTGGTCATTGAATCCCGCCTATTCTTAATTTTGAAAATTGTAACAAAATTTATCGATGTATGATTTAATTTAAAAATAAATGTTACAAAAATCAAGTCTGATTGAAAGAAATGAGTAAAGGTGGTTTAGCAAGCTTGCTAACTATCTTTACCGGCCGGTATTTGGAGGGTGTGGTGGATAAAATTGCGTTAGTAGATGGAAATTCATTTTATGCTTCTTGTCAGATAGCGTTTGATCCCAGTTTGCAAAACCGGCCGGTGGTCGTTTTATCGAATAATGATGGGTGTGTGGTTGCAGCGAATGCTGAGGCGAAGTCTTTGAATCAATTACTGTTGAAAAAGCAACAAGGTAGTTTTGGTAAAGGTGGCTACTCTTCCGCTGTGCCTGAAAGTATGATGTTTCAGCCCTTCTTTAAGGTTCGTTCGGTATTGGAGGCGCATAACACAGCAGTTTTTAGTTCGAATTATGAGCTGTACGGTGATATGTCGAAACGGATGCATACGATTATTGGGCGCTTTGCCGATGAGCAGGAAATTTATTCCATTGATGAGTCATTTTTGCGACTCAAAACGCCTCTTGAGATGGATTGTCGGCTTTGGGGTGAGCAGCTCAAAAAAACGGTTCAACAGGAGATTGGGGTTCCGGTTGCTGTGGGAATTGCTATGAATAAGACCTTGGCAAAGCTGGCGAATCATTTGGCCAAAATGGAGACAGAGTTTGGCAATGTTTTTGAAATAGCCTCACCGAGTTCGCATGAGGTTCAGGTCTATTTTAAAAAGCTATCCATTGATAAGGTCTGGGGGTTAGGTAAGCGATTGTCGCACCATCTGCGTTCTCAAGGTTATGATACAGTTGCGAAATTTCAAAAAGCACCGGCCGGTGAGATTCGTAAACGATATGGGGTAATGGTGGAAAGAATCTTGCGAGAACTTAATGGAGAGGTCTGTTTTGATTTGCAAGAAACGCCGGAGCCAAAAAAGCAGATTATTGCATCCCGTTCGTTTGGTGGCGTTGTGTATGATTTACCTACCTTGGAGAGGGCGCTGATTTCCCATTTATCGCGTGCTCTGGAAAAGTTACGCGCTCAGCAGAGCCTTTGTCAGAATGTGTCGATTTTTATTCGCAATAATCGTTTTTCGCCAAACGAGCCGTTTATGAATCGGCAGAAAAGTCTTGTGCTGGTTGAACCGACCGATAATCTGATGTTTTTATCAAAATTGGTGAGAAAAATATTGGCGAGCTTATATCAAGAGCAAATCGCATGGCATAAAGCAGGTGTGGTTTTGAGTGCGATTGTTCCAAGACAGGGGTATCAACCTGATCTGTTTTTGCAAGAGAAATTTGTAAAGGATGAAGAGCAAGGGGCGTTGCAGGTGAGTCACGAGCAACAAGCTTTAATGACTGTGGTTGATCAACTGAACCGGCGCTTTGGAAGACATTCATTATTTGTGGCTTCGGCGGGTTCTAATAAACACAACGATTGGCAGATGTTGCGTAATTCGATGTCGCCACGTTATACCACTCAGTGGCATGAATTACCGATTGCTTATGCAAAGTAAAATAAAGAGTCGACTCAATACGCTGTCATCTTATCGTCAAATAAAGGGCTTATAGTCGCACAAGAAACGAAGGGAATCTGTTTGCTTCAGAAGCATGGAGCTTCCTTTAAACTTGCTGGAGTGTGATGTGAAGAACTTGATTGAAAAACTGCTCAAAAAAATCGATAAATACGAACGTTTGGAGCAATCCAAGTCTCAGGTTGAACTGCTACATAAAATTCGAGTGAACTCTCGAAAATTGGTCGCGTTGAGCCCGCCGGAAAGTTACAGTGCGCAAGTTTTGAAACGTTTGATTCAGTCGAGCAATGCGTTGCGTGACTTGGATGTTTTGCAGAACGAAACCCTTAAAGATTTACCGGAAAAATGGCAGAAAGAGCTAAGGCCGATTTATCAATATTTAGCTGAACGTCGTCACGAAATGGATGCGCAGTTTAAGTTGTTATTGCAGATGGAATTGCGAGATGAAATTCAAGGGTTGGTGGACGATTTTGACCAGCTACAGAAAAAGAGCAGTAGTTCCGCCGAGCGCCATAAACTTTCATTGTCGGAAATTGAAAGACGCTTAAAACTCCAGTTGAAAATCTTGCGAGCCGTGGATATTGAGGATAAACAGGTTCATAAGGTGCGTTTAAAAATAAAACGACTGCGTTATCAGCTGGAGCATTTTTATGTGAACCAAGAGCAAGCATTGGAGTTAACGACCTATCTGCAAGATGAGTTGGGTAAATTTCAAGATTTGTGTCAAGGAATGAAATGGCTGAAGAAATACTTGGACTCGGATAAAACGCGATTAAAGTCTATTCAGGAATTGCTGCAAAGCCGTAAAGATAGCATTCTGCAATCAGTGCGCAAAACGTTGCACAAAGACTATCGAAGAGTTTCTTTACGTTAAGGCTGTGTCGTCTTTGAAAGTTTTTTGAAAGGTTACCGGCCGGTAAAGAATTGTAAGTTATACTGGCCGGTGCAAAATGATTAATCTGAGATTAAATTTGTGCAGTTCATAGCTTAAATGAATCAACCATTTTGTCTAGGGAGGCACTGGCTTGCGAGATATCGCGAATTTTTTGAACGGTGTTTTCAATATGTTGACCGTTTTGTGAGCTGATGGATTTGGCATCATTCACAGAGTGCGAAATATCTTGCGAAGCTTGGCTTTGCGCATGGCTTGCCTGAACAATTTCGCTGACAGAGCTTTCGAGATCGGTGACTTTGGTTTGAATGTCTTCTAGTGAAGTTTTTACCGAATCGACCAAGTCCACACCGGCTTGCACTTTTTCATTTGAGGTGGAAATTAGTTCTGAAATTTCCTTGGCTGCATCCGCAGATTTTCCAGCAAGCGTGCGAACTTCGCCAGCCACGACGGCAAAACCTCGACCTTGCTCACCTGCTCGAGCTGCTTCAACAGCGGCATTCAATGCCAAAAGGTTGGTTTGGAATGCAATTGAATCAATCAAATTGATAATGTCGTCAATTTGTGAAGAGGATTGTTTGATTTCATCCATTGCTACGACCATCTGTTGCATCACTTCAAGACCTGTCGATAAACTTTGGGCTTGTTGGCGCGTAATTTCATTTGCATGTTGCGTGCTTTGAGTTGTGGTTTGAATCATTTCTACGGTATTGGATACCGTAGAAATGGTAGCGTCCAAGGTTGATAATTGCTGACTAGAACCTTTTGCCATATGGTTGGAAATATCCATAACCGATGAAATTTCTTGTTCAATGATGTCTGATGCAGAAGCAACTTGGCGAATCAGATTTGAAAGGTTGCTCAAAGAAGCGTTCAAAGCATTTTGAACTTGAGCCAATTCACCTTCATAGTGTCCTTTCATCTGCGTAGATAAGTCACCTTGAGCCAAGCTTTCTGAAACATAGCTCATTTCTTGGATATAGGCTTGGAGTTTGTCGAGCGTGCTGTGAACCGAGTCTTTCAAGGTTGCCAATTCGCCTTGGAAATCTTGGTCGTTCAAACGATGACCAAATTCACCGTGTGCAACGGCTTCCATTAAAACTTCCATACTGTGAATCGCAGTTTGCAGTTTTTGGGTGTTTTCGGCAGATTGTTTTTGTTGAGCGGCAATTTCTTGTTGTGCAATTTCTGCTTCTGTGACTTTTTCGTCCGCAATGCGTTTTTGTTCATCCAGCTCAGAAAGCTTGACTTCTAAATCCTGGTTGGCCAAAGCGGTAGCTTTGGTTGAGCGGCGAACTTGAATCATGAGAGTAATAACTAGCCCTAACATTAATAGTACAAGCGCAATCAGGGTGTTGGTGAGTGTCAGAATCAGTTCGTTTGTAGTTGTGTAAATATCGTTATAGGTTTGTTTTGATGCTTTAATGCTTTGTTCAATCGCGGATTGACTAATTTGATCAAGAATCTGGTTGACCTGTTGATGATATTCCAAAATTAAATTGACATGAGTTTCAAGAATGTTGAAATCGGCTTGACTGACATGTTGCTTAAGTTTATTGAGCGTTGAAAGGACTAGCAAAATGTCTTTCGGCTTAGTTTTGGTGTTACCAATTAAAAAAGACTGCATTTGCGTTTCAAGGTAATTGAAGAGCTGTTTCATCTGCATGGTTTTTTCGGCAATTTTGTATTCGCGAACCAATTCAGGGAAGTAGCTTTTCGAGTTGTTTAGCAGAGA
Organism: Thiomicrorhabdus indica; assembly: GCF_004293625.1. Lineage (NCBI taxonomy): Bacteria > Pseudomonadati > Pseudomonadota > Gammaproteobacteria > Thiotrichales > Piscirickettsiaceae > Thiomicrorhabdus > Thiomicrorhabdus indica. Next base: position 750,411 of record NZ_CP033040.1, read on the forward strand.
GTTTACACGCGTGAACTCAATGACTTGGCTGTCTAGCATTTGTGTGTCTAAAGTTAATTGTTCAAGTTTTGTGTGAAGGGCCGTTTGCTGTTCTTCATCCAAGTAGCTTGGCATGTATTGCATGGCTTCAACTTGACGATTCAGTTGCACTAAATTCGATTGAACAAAGTCGTAGTGGCCAACACCTCCTTGACCGGCTTTATAGGCATTTTCAGCGGTTCGTAGGAAGAGGATCTCAATTTTAGAAAAACCGTTAATGTATTTGTCGTGGTGCACCGCATTAATGTTTGGTTTGACGAAGATAATTGTCAATACCGCTGCAATCACTAACGTAATCAAGCCAACAAGAATATTATTGAATGTATTTTTCATTGAATGATTACTCCGCTGGTGGGGCTAAAGGGGTCACATCCAGTTGACCGGATAGACTGGTTAAAAACTCTTTAATATACAAACGATCTTTGTCAGGGATTTGTCGACCTAACTGATTGAGCCCCATGATATTGATGGCTTGATCGAGTGTTTGTGCACTGGCATCGTGAAAGTAGGGTGCAGTATGTTCAACATTGCGTAATGTTGGCACTTTAAATACATTGCGATGATTCTCATTTTGTGTGCGGTTGAATAAACCTCTATCAACGTTGCGTTCGTTATTTTGTTCATCGTAGTAGGATTTGAGTGCTCCGAATTTTTGCATCATGTTCGATCCGAAGTTCACTCCTTGATGGCAAGCGACACAACCGTAGCTTTGAAATAGCTCATAGCCTCTTTTCTGGTTTGCGGTGATTGCATTGTCATCTCCTTTGAGATAAGCATCAAAAGGAGCTGGAGTAATTAGGCTACGTTCAAATTCGGCAATTGCATCGGTGACTGTAAACTTGGTAATGCCTTGTCCTGGATAAATTTCAGAAAACATTTTTTGGTAGCTATTTACTTCTTGAAGGCGAGCCAAAACGTTTTCCCACTTAGCGCCCATTTCAATTGGGTTTTCTACCGGCCCCTCTGCCTGTTCGCGAAGGTGTTTAGCGCGACCATCCCAAAATTGTTTGAAGTTAAATCCGCTGTTTAGTGTTGTTGGAGCGTTGATCTCACCTTTTTGCGCATCAATCCCAATTGATACGGGCATATTGTCATCACCGCCAATGGCTAGGACATGACATGAAGCACAGGTCAGTTGGCCATTTCCTGATAGTCGGGTGTCATGATATAGGTGATTGCCTAAATTAACCTTGGCTTCATCTAGATTTAACTTAGAGGCATCCGGCAAAGGTTGGTTGTATTTTGTTCGAGATGTATTGTCGGCAAACGATAGTATTGTTGGTTCATCGGCAATATTGTTGTATTGGGTAAGTTGAGTATCACTATTTTGACAGGCGCTGAGCGTTAAAATAGTGATAAATAGTGCGGTGAGTCGAATCATGAATGAGCCTCTTCAAACGTATTATTGTTATGTGCTAAGTACCAGTCACTTTGTTTCAAAGTATTTCCTGACTGATGACTATCAGTTTCTTCAAATTGAACAAAAGCAATTCAAAGGCCAACAGGCCCAGATGAAAAGTTTGCATAATCTTCTCAATTCGTGGCGCTGGGAGAGGTGATTTAAATCAAGCACTTGCTCATTTGTGGTAAAAACCTCTTTTTACCGAGTATTTGAATCTGAGCTAATAGAGGAAAGCTTCTTGAAGCAGGAGAGTTTATCTGGTGTAAGTGAGTTTACACTGATCATTGTTTTGAGAGTGCCGAGTCTATAATGGCTTGGTTTAGCGAGTTTTGGATTGTGTCTAAAGCTGCGTTGCAAAGGTGTTATTTCTAATGTACTTCGAGTTTTAGAAGTTTTAGGTTGGATTTAGAATACTATATGTATCTATTGTATTTAGATATGTATAAGAAAAATATAGGTGCTAATGATTATTAAGCAATAAAAATTGGTACGACCGAGTGGATTCGAACCACCGACCCCCACCATGTCAAGGTGGTGCTCTAACCAACTGAGCTACGGTCGTACAATATGCAAATAACTGAGTTATTTGTAGGAAATGGTACCAGAGGTCGGACTCGAACCGACACGCCATTGCTGGCAAGGGATTTTGAATCCCTCATGTCTACCAATTTCATCACTCTGGCAAAGTTGTGAAAACCATGACATTTTCACAGATATTAAAGTTTAACAACTTTAAGGAATAAAAAAGCTAAGCAAAATGCTTAGCTTTTAAATATGGCTCCCCAACCTGGACTCGAACCAGGGACATACGGATTAACAGTCCGGTGTTCTACCAACTGAACTATTGGGGAATAGTTTTTCTCTAAGTTGAGAAAGGTAAAGTCATAAATAAACTTTACCTGAAATATGGCTCCCCAACCTGGACTCGAACCAGGGACATACGGATTAACAGTCCGGTGTTCTACCAACTGAACTATTGGGGAAAAATAATTCAAAACATCTGTCTCAAATCATTGGTGCGTATTATATTGAGGCATATCTTCAATGCAAGTATTTTTTTGAAAAAGTTTGTGTTTATCAGTTTATGACTGTTTTGTCTGTTGTTCTAGAGGCTGAAGACTTCATTTATCAATAATCTTTGAGATTGGTTTAAAGAGGATCCAGAAAAACGTTTTACTTTTATGCTTATGCTAAACTCGTTGGATAGGGGGCTTTTTTCAAAGATTGAGTTATGTTTCTAACTAAGAATATTGGTTATGCAATTACAAAGCACACTGCAACAGCAGGTTAAGTCTGCATTGAAGGCTTTTCATAGCCAAAATTACGATTTAGCGGAGCAACGCTTTAAGGCTATTGAGAAAGAACATCCACATCTTGTCATATTGCCAATTTATTTAGCGCAAATTTCGTTGGTTCGAGGCAATGCCACAACATGGATTACTCCGCTTGAAGGTCTTCTGCAAACTAACCCCTATCTTACTGATGCTTATTTTGTTTTAGCACAGTGTTATCAAAAGGATAAGCAATTACTGAAAGCTAGTCAGCTTTATCATCAAGCACTGAGCTATTTGTCGTTATCCACTCTTGCAGATAAACCACAACTCGATCCTCAGTTTAATATGGCTGGAAGTAGTGAGTGGAATTTAGAAAAGGCAACGCAAACCCTTTGGCAAACCTTAGCCTTGTTGGCGCAAGCAAATATCCCGGCTTTTCCTACCTCAGGAACGCTACTGGGGTTAGAGAGAGAAGGGCAGTTGCTTCAGAATGATAAAGACCTTGATATTGGCCTTGACTGGTTGCTTATGGAACAAGCGATTTCAGAGCTTCGGCGACATGGTTGGAGAGAGGTTCAAGGTTCTTATGGTTTAATGAATCCGCGGTGTATGCAAAGCTCCAACGGTATTGTTGTTGATCTATGTGGCTTTGCGACTGAGGAGGCTACCGGTCAAACCGTGTCAGGTTTATGGATTAAAGAGGTTCCTTTTGAGTGGAATCGAATTACTTATTATCCAAAAATTGAACTTCAGCCCAAAAGTCTACCGGCCGGTGAGGTTTGGTACTTAAAAAATGCGCACGATTTTTTAACTGCGCTCTATGGTAAAGATTGGCAGACACCTGACCCCGATTTTGACACGATTATTTGTGCAAAAAACTTAAAAGATTTTTCGCCTTTAATGCAATGCTATGCCTATTCTAGATTGTATAAACATCTAGAGCAAAATCGTCCTCACAAAGCGCAGAGGTTGATACAAGAAATCCTCAATCATCACCCACAAGACGGTTTAATGAATAAATTATCGGATCAGCTAAAAAACAATGATCAAAACCCAACTATTACTTCTATTAGAGTGCTGGCAATGGGCTGTTTTGATTTGCTGCACGTAGGACACTTAAACTATTTGAATTTTGCAAAGCAACAAGGCGATGAATTAATTGTTGGACTTGCTTCGGATAATTTCTGTCAAGAGAGCAAAGGTCAACGCCCATATATTGATCAAAAGCAGCGACAAGCGCTCGTTAATTCTTTGAAAATGGTGGACGAAACGCATATTCTGCCAATGCCTATGGCGAATACTATAAAAGCCGGCGAATGGATGCAGCAGTTGGGTATTCAAAAAGTCATCTGTGGACAAGAGTGGCAAGGGTCTGAAAAATGGCAGGCGTTGCAAACCTCTTTGGCAGACAAAGGTGTTGAGGTTATTTACGCGCCGCATACTCAAGGGATCTCCAGTACGCTGATCAAACAGCAGGCTATTAAACCATAGACCCTCTAACGCCTATTTAACGGACCCAAATCTCCAATAAGGTTGCCAAATAAATAAGTTATAAAAGGAGGCATAAAGCCTTATTTTTAAGCAATTTAACTTGTTAATGAAGCTTATGTTTTTTTATTTGTTTCTTTGTTTCTTTATTTTGTAAAGTGACCGTAAACATTGCACCGCCTTTAATATTTTTTGCCAAGATCTTGCCATGAAGCTTAGGAAGTAAAAACTCTTTTGCCAAATACAAGCCAATCCCTGTTGATGAAGATGCAGAATGGCTTTTTTCAAAAATAGCATCCACATTTTCTTCAGCAATTCCTCCTGCATTGTCCATGATTTGAATATAAAACTTCGTTCCGGAGGCAAAGATTGAAAGCGTTAATTCAGGATTTTTTACCTGTCTTAACTTAAAGACATCAATTGCGTTTTCAAAAAGAATCATCATTAAATTCGTAAAATGGTTTTTCTGTAATCGGAGCTCTATGTCCTTTGGCCCTTCAATCGTAATTTTTAGGTTAATCTTTTCAAGTTCTAATTTAAGCAATTGCGCAACGGATAGGATTTCATCATGAATATTGACGTGGGTGGCGGGTTTGTCGATCTCTTTATAATGCGCTAGGTAATTTGAGGCGGTCTCTTTCAAGTACTGAGTATTGTTTTTAATTTGTAGTAAATTTTCATCAATGATTTTGTCTAGATTCTGGTCACGAAACTCTTTGGCCACTTCAATATGGTTGATTGAGTTGTAGATATTATTCACCGGTGCTTTCCACTGGTGGTAGATATTGATCACTGTTTGACCTAAAAATGACAATTTTGAGTAGTCTTCTAACATGCTTTTTTGTTTTGCATTTTCTTGCATAACCAAGCGCGTCTTATAAGCCAAGGCAAATGAAAAAAGAATGATTTCAGCAAACGAACCGGCAAGATTAAGGTATCTTGTGAAATAGTTGTACTCAATCACTCCGCTATACAGCAACCCAAAGATGATGATTCCTGATGCAAAAAAACTTTGCGCGATGATATAAAAAATCGCTATTTTATTTTTTCTTCGGTACAGCATGATCGCAATGAGCAAGGTTACAAATGGCAAGAGAATCATGAGGATCGACACGATAGCGATAGGGATTGCCAACTCATACAGTCCGATAAATCCGAGTAGTAATAAGAACCCTCCCATGATTACTAGGAAAGTCCCTGCTTTCGGGTAGTATTGTTTAATGTTTAATAGCTTGACGCTGAACAGGGTATGAAAAGCAAGCCATAAAATATGACTGATGGCAAAGTTACGAGATTCTTCAACCGAAGCAAAACTGTCTAAGGGATAAAGGGCATTATGCTCAAGTTGGGCTATGGCATAAAAAAAGACGAAGCCGATATAGAGCAAATAATGACTGTCTCGTATCGAGAAGTACAGAAACAAATTGTAAAGAAGTAATGCAGCAATCGCACCGAAATAGAGATGAAGCAAGCTGGTTTTAATACTTTTATATTTCTCTAATTTTTTTTCAGTAAAAAACACCGCTTTAAATACATGTTGATAGGGCGTGTGGACTTTTATATAAATGTCCTGAGTTTGATTAGCGGCTAAGGTAATGTCGAGTTCAGGATGGTCTCTTGTGGTTGAACCATTTTTGATAACTGACAAGCCATTGTGAAGGTTGTTCACCAATTTATTATTTTCGACAACAAAAACTTCAACCTCCCAAAGATTGGGTTCGGTGATAAAAAAGGTTCGAGTTTGTGTTTCTTGACTGTTGTTTTGAATGGATGTGCGATACCAGATATTGCCGATTTTGGCTCCTAAAGCCACGCTATTGGTTATTGGGATGAACGCTTTAATATCTTGTATCTGCTCAAGGCTGAGCTTACCGGTTTTATCTTGGAAATACCCCATTTCAAAATTTTCATAAGAGCTGTTGCTGTCATGAATCACCACTGTCGCCTTTGAGACGGATGTGAACAGCAAAAGAGCAAAGAGAATAATCAGTTTCATGACGTAAAACACTACCTGTGAGTGGTGAGGAGCTACCCAAAAAACTAGAAAGTCGCGTTTAGAAAATTTCACACACCGTCTTTGCGTCACGGACTCTAGAGGAGTGAGCATTTAGTTTTGAGTGATCTAAGGTGCTTTTTGGCTGTATAGATAGCCAAAATCTTTCACATTTTGAATAATGTCGATACCGAGTTTCTTTTTCAGTTTATGTACTTGGTTCACCAAAGATTTATGGGTGCAATCATCGCCAATCAAATCCATTAAGTTCTCATAGCAAACCAGTCTATTTTCATTATTGAGCAACATTTCTAATATTTTAAACTCACTGGGCGCCAAAGTGATGATAGCACCTTTATTGATTAGTTTTTTAGTGCTGTAGCTATAAACCAACTCATCACTCAACCGCTTTTCTAAGCCGCCTTTATCTTCAATCCAGTCCAACACTTTATGAAACAATGATTTTAATTGGTCTAGAGAGTAAGGTTTCACTAAATAATTAACCAGTTGCAGTTCAATCGCATTAAACAGTTTTTCTTTATCGTCGTAAGAACTAATGATGACCGCAGGAATTTGTGAGTTCACCTTCCTAACTTCCTTCAAAAAATCGGCTCCATTCATAATGGGCATATCGTAATCCACCAACAATACATGACATTTGCCTTGTTGAAAAATATCCATGGCATCACTCGCACTGGTTGCGGTATAAACTGCGCCGAAATAATACCTTAGAATCTTGCCAAGCTTTTCACAGGCCTGAGGATCGTCGTCCACATAAAGTACGTTCAAGTTTTTCAATTGAGTTAAATCTTTCATTACTTCTTTGTATCACATCAAAACCACTAAAAAACCACCAAGCCTGGTTATTTTTAAAGTTGTTTTTAATAAAAGCATTTTTTTCAATTATTTTGCCCATGGTGGTTTGTTGGTGGTTTTAGTTTTTTATGATTCTCAATAGAAAACCTTTAAGGGGTATTTTCGGTATTATCAGAGGAACGATGAAATGACTCAAGCTCACCAATTAAGCCAACCAAGTAAATCAAGCCAAGTCGCCATTATTGATCAATCCATTAAGGACTATCAAACCCTTGTTGCCAGTGCAACTGCCCAAGGCCTAGAAGTGAAGCTTATCACCCCACAGAGGGATGGCTTTGAACAGTTGGCTGAAACCTTAACCGGCCGGTCAGATATTGACGCACTGCATATTATCTGCCACGGCCGCCCCGGCCAACTGCTTCTGGGCGAGACGGGGATCGATACCGATGACTTGATTCATCATGCCGACAGCTTGCGCCAGATCGCCAGCACACTCGCGGACAATGCCGACTGTCTGATTTATGCCTGTGAGCTGGGGCAAGGTGTGGAAGGTGCGGTGTTTCTGAATACCCTGCAGGACTATATCGGTTGTTCGGTCGCCGCCGCCAGCCACAAGGTCGGCCATGCTGATTTGGGCGGTGCTTGGGCGCTGGATATGACTTTGGGAGCGGTGCAAACCCCGATGATCAAGAGCACCGAGTGGCGAGGGGTGTTGGTCGGTGCGCCCACCTTATTGACGGCTGAGTCAACACCGGCTGACGGCGGCACTATGAGCGATGGCTCGGCTAATATTGTGCTTAAATTTAGTGAGGCGATGACTTTTCCCTCAGACTTTAGTATCAAACCTTTCACTATATTTTTATATAAAGGTGGTCAGCAGCTTTATTGGTTTCTACCTAAACACAACGATGATTTAAATCTAGAAGTTTACGATCCAAATGAAGATATGAGTGAATTTTTGGACGGTGGCTACATAGATTCCACTGATCAAAGCTTGATGGTTCTAAATCCGCCTGCAAATCTGGAACCGGGAGAATACTACATCAGAATAGATAACCAAGATGCTCCAAATGCCTTAGTCGGTCAGACCAGTGGTCTAGCACTGGCGGATATCAATATTACCGACCCAAACCCCTTTAACTTCACCGTCGGCACCGCGAACGACGCACCAACCATCACCGGCGCACCCACCGATGTCACCGTCACCGAAGACACCCTATCAGACATCGATTTATCGGCGATTGAATTTGCCGATACCGATGGCGATCAACTCACCGTCACCATTACCGCATCGGACGGAACCTTTGCAGCACCGGCGGATGGAGCCAATATTGGTTCGGGAGTGACCGAAAGCTTGAATGACGGCTCCGGCAGCAATGTGATTACGCTGGTAGGATCAGCAGCGGATATTAACACCTATCTGGATACCGCTTCTAATATCCAATACACCGGCGCAGAAAATGCCAGCGGCGACAATGCGGCTACGATCACGATTGCCGCCGATGACGGCAATGGCGGAAATTTAGCATCCAACCCAACGGTGAATATTGATATTACCGAAGTCAATGATGCACCGACTTTAACGGCGACGGCAAGCAATCCAACCTTTACCGAAGAAGGTAGTTCAGCAAGTCTATTCAGTGCCGCGGCGGCGGATTCTATTGAAACCGGACAAACCTTTACTGAGCTGACCCTGACAGTCACCAATGTGTCCGACACCACCGAAAGCCTCACTCTGGATGGCAGTACGGTCAACCTGACCAATGGTGCGACCGGCAACACAGAAACTAACAATCTGAGCTATAACGTGTCAATCAGCGAAGGCACTGCGACGGTTTCACTGACTAACGGCAGTTTAACCGCCGAACAACTGCAAACCCTAATCAACGCCATCGCGTACAGTAACAGTGATCAAAACCCGACCACCGATCAAAATCGTGTGGTGACCATTACCCAGCTCAAAGACAACGGCGGCACCGAAAATGAGGGGGTTGATACCGCCAGCTTAAGCCTTGCCAGTACCGTCACTGTGGAAGCAGTCAATGATGCACCGGTTTTGGATGCGAATGAATCACCCGCGTTTTCTGATCTGCTTGAAAATGCCGCCGCTCCTGTGAATGGCTCAACCTCCAAAGCCGTGCTGGTCAGTGATCTGCTGACAGGAGCCAGTGATGCCGATGGTAATTCACTGGGCATGGCGATTACCGGTGTTAACGAAAACGGCAGCTTGTATTACACCACCGATGGCGGCGCAACCTGGACAGAACTCACCGCAAGTGTTTCAGAAACATCTGCACTGGTTTTGGCAGGCGATGCCAATAGCTATCTCTATTTCCAACCTAATGCCGATTACAGCGGCGAGCTCAACGATGCTATCAGCTTTAAAGCTTGGGATGGCACAGATGGCTCCACCGCTGGCCAGCTCGTGAATACTCAGGGTGGCGCATTTGAGGCAAAGGATTTTAGCGAAGATTCGCAGGCACTTTTTGTTGAGACACTGGGCAACTTTGCGTATATCTCTGTTGAATATAACGGTGGCGCGATTGTTGGCTACGATGTCAGTAATCCAAATCTTTTTCAGTTTGACGGGTTTGAAATACTCGGTGGTGCAGGCTTGGCGATTGCGAATAATCTAGCTTATGTCACCTCAGGAACAAAGCTTAGTGTGGTTGATATCAACCGAAAGATAGATGGTAATGCCTATTTCCCTTTGGGTGATAGTCTAGATCTTGGCTTTACCGCAAGCAGTTTGGTGATTGGCGATGTCGAGTCGATGCCGGCTGATCCCACCGGTGATCCCAATGCTCAGAATGAGATTATTACTAAAGCATTTGTAGTCGATCCAACTGGCAAAAAAGTCACGGCGATTCAGGTAACCAGCGACAAAGATAACCCTGTCACTATGACAACGACGGGCGCAGTTAACTACACTGTCAGCGGTACGCCAAATCATGCCGATCTATCCGCTACACATTTGTTTGTGGCTGATGGCAATGGCATTGCCGTGTTTGTTACAACTCCCAGTGGTTTTGAAGTTTCACCTTTACAAACCTTTACCACCACAGGAATAGCCCATGCCGTCAAAGTGGTGGGTAACTATGCTTATGTGGCAGATGGTGCGGAAGGTCTGAAAATTCTGAATATTGCTGACCTTGATAATATTTCCGAAGTCGGCAGTGTCGATACCAACGGCACCGCAGTGATGCTTAAAGTGGTTGAAAACACCGTCTATCTGGCGGATGCCGATGCCGGAGTACAAATTATTGATGTCTCCGATCCGACTAACCCAACCATCAGCCACACGATTGACACGACAGGAAGCGTTAAAGATGTGGCATTTGCCAACGGTACTCTTTTTGTTGCCGACTACGGCAATGCCTTCCTGTCCTATACCCAAGGGGAAAATACCGCTTTTTCAAGCGACAGTGATATGGTCAGCTTAACGGTGTTTGAAAATAGCCTTCCAACTGGTGAAGTGCAAGTTGAAGGGACGGTTCAACAAGGCCAAACGCTTACGGCCAGCAATACTCTTGCGGATGAAGACGGCCTAGGTGACATCTCTTATCAATGGTTGCGTGATGGTCAACCAATTGCAGATGCCATGGGCGAAACCTATGCCTTAACGTCAGCGGATGTAGGTGCGGAAATTTCTGTTTCCGCAAGCTACACGGATGGTCAAGGAACGGATGAGATTGTGACAAGTGCAGCCACAAGCATTGTGAGTGCCTTGCCAACTCCTCCGCCTCCTGTCCCAACCGAAGCGCCGACACCCGAGCCTACTGAGCCTCCAACGGAAGCGCCGACGGAAGCGCCAACACCAGAACCGACTGTTGATACAGTGGATGGCGTCACAGTAGAAACCCAAGAAGAAAGCGACGAAAACGGTAACCAAACCACAACCATCAATGTTGCACCGACAACGGATGAACGTGATGAAGACGAGGAAACTGAACACGGCAATCTAGCGGACATTCCAATCGCTTCAGATGAACAAGGCAACCCAGTGGTTCAAGTCTCGATACCAACCGGGGTTGGTTTTACCGCACAAGCGGTCACGCCTGCCACCAATGAGAATGGCGATTTGGCGACGACTTTACGTGAACTGTTGATCTCCGTCTCTGAGCCTCGTACAGAATCCGAAGAAGATCTCAACGAGATTATCCAGGAAGGCATTGATGCTTATGTGCCAACAGTTAATGACGAAGCGCAAGTCACTGTTCGCACGGTCACTTTAAGCACCGCTGAAGGTCGTGATGGTCCTGTTCCAAGTGAACCGATTATTGTCACTGGTGCAATGGGAACCGGTGAAGACGATTTGGACAATCCAGATCGTCAAGAAGCCTTGGTAATTGATGTCCGAGATTTACCTTCGGGCACAGTACTGCAGCTCGACAATGTTGAATTCGCCATTGTTATTGGCGCGACCTCCATTAATGGCGGTGAAGGTCGAAACATTGTCAGTGGAGACGGCTCCTCGCAATTTATTGTGCTAGGCGAAGCCGATGACATTCTCAAAGGCGGCGCAGGTAACGATACCATCGGAAGCCGAGGTGGCGACGACGAACTTTACGGCGGCAGTGGCGATGACATTCTCTTCGGTGGAACCGATGACGACCTAATCGATGGCGGTGTCGGAACGGACATTGCCGTGTTCGCCTATGACTATGCCGAATACAGCATTACACAACTGGAAAATACCGAAGACGGCACGCCACAATGGCAAGTCAGTCATGCGACAGAAGGTACGGATACGCTGGTGAATATTGAATATCTGGAATTCGCGGATGTGACCATTACCTTAACAGGCGAAAGTCAGATCAATGATTTTGCCACCTCTGGTCTGTTGTTCTTCTAACATCCAGCAACGCATAACAAACACCGGCCGGTAGAAACCTTACCGGCCGGTCAACTTTGAATGAGACAGAATTTTATGAAAACAACCTCAAATAACTCAAACAACCTAAACCGACTAAATAAACTCAACCTAGCCCTGTTACTAGCGCTAAGCACATCGTTAGTGGGCTGTGGCGGAGGCGGCGGAAGCTCGAATCCAGACACCCCAATTGAACAACCGGATCCAGATACCGATCCAGGCACAGATCCAGAACCAACCACGCCGGAAGCACTGGAACTCACCGCCAGCGATGCGCTAGATTACGGTGTCGCCTTCCAACGAGCCATGTACGTGTTCACAGAAACCCTACAACCCTATGCCAACGGGGATCAACCACAAGAAGTGGTTAAAGCACTGTTTTACTACCCACAAGCCGCCAAACTCGCGTATGACAATGTGATTCAACCCAATGCGGCCTGTGACAGCGGCTCGGCCACGCCACAAATGGTCGACCTCAACAGTGATGGACAAGTCACCCTTGAAGGTGAATCCATGAGCTACACCTTTAACCAATGTCAAATCACCACAGACAGTGGAACTATGCTCTTAGACGGAACCCTGCAATACGCTTACCAAGCCACTCAAACCGTCACAGAACACCAAGCACTGCTGACCTACACCCATTTAACGGTACAAACCCAAGCCGCAACCTTTGCACTGGATGGGAATCGATTATTAGAGATCAATACCAATGGTGGCCTTGTCTTAACCAGTACCGTACAAAATGGCTTAACGCAAACGGCCACCGCTGGCGATCAAAGCTCGGGGAATGCACTACAAGATGGCTACACTCAAAGCTATCAGCGCCAAGGCAATGAATGGCAATTATCCGTGACAGGGCAAAGTGTCCTGACCCAAGGCAATCAACAAGCTGTCTTAACCACCTCACAAAGCGAAGCCTTCCGAGGATTGGTGAATGGCAACCAAGACCATGAACCTTATCAAGGACAGTATCAGATCCTGTGGAACACCGGAGATATGGCACTGATGGATAAAGCGTTACAGTTCCAGAGTGTTGCGTCGACACAAGTCACCGAAGACTACCAAGTACAAATCAACTTCTTGGACGATGCAGGCAGTGACACAATCAGTGACAGCTTTACGATTAACTGGGCAGGCACCGATCCGAATGACTAAGTACGATTGAGAAAAGTCACACAGTGACATAGTTGACTCTTTGAAAGTCAATCCAAGACAACGGGGCATAAAGCCTCGTTTTGTGTTCTACCGGCCGGTAGATTATATCTAAGTGCTTGAATTGATTGTACGATTCAGCGAGAATAGCCGGTTTTGTGATTCGAGCAGAGATAAGTGAAACGCCAAGATTTCTTTTTTGATTTACCTGAGAGTTTAATTGCTCAGCAACCGGCCAAGCAGCGTCGCGATAGCCGTTTGTTGGTCATGAACCCGGATGGAACAACGTCTGATCAGTCTTTTCCTAATATCTTAGACTATATTCAACCGAACGATTTATTGGTGTTCAATAACACGCGCGTTATTCCAGCGCGTTTGTTTGGCAAAAAAGCCAGCGGTGGAAAACTCGAGTTTTTGATTGAGCGTGTTTTGGATGATAAAACACTTTTAACGCATATTAAATCAAGTCGTTCACCAAAAGAAGGCGCCAGACTTACTGTCGAGAATAGCTTTGATGTTGAGGTGGTTGGACGTCAAGATGCGCTATATGTCGTGAAAGTGGTTGATAATGATTTAAGTGCTTTGGCTTTAGTTGAAAAATTTGGTCATATGCCATTGCCACCCTATATTGAACGCGATCAAGAAGGAAAAGACGATAGAGCGGAAGATAAGGAACGCTATCAAACTGTCTATAGTGAAAAACCGGGGGCGGTCGCTGCACCTACCGCTGGTTTGCACTTTGATGAAGCGTTATTAAAAGGGATTCAAGATAAGGGCGCTCAAATTGGTTTTGTGACTTTGCATGTTGGGGCTGGAACTTTTAAGCCTGTTCAGGTTGATGATATTAAAGAGCATGTAATGCACTCTGAATATTTAGAAGTGGATGAGAAGGTTATTGAGCAAATTCATCAGACTAAAGTGAAAGGTGGCCGTGTTTTTGCCATTGGCACGACTTCGGTTCGTTCTTTAGAGAGTGCTGCGAAATATTCACCGGCCGGTGAATTAAAACCGTATCGAGGTGAAACGGACATTTTCATTACACCTGGTTATGAGTTTCAAGTTGTGGATGTTTTGCAAACCAATTTTCACTTGCCGGAATCAACATTGATTATGTTAGTGTCCGCTCTCGCTGGTTACGAGAGAACCATGCATGCTTATAAACATGCAGTGGAGCAAGCGTACCGATTTTTTAGTTATGGAGATGCGATGCTGGTGTTTCCACAGGAACAGAAGAAATAATTATGGAATTTGAATTAGATAATACCGATGGTCGTGCACGTCGCGGACGTTTAAAATTTTCTCGTGGAATTGTGGAAACGCCTGCGTTTATGCCGGTTGGAACTTATGGTTCAGTGAAAGGAATGACGCCTGAAGAGATTGAAACCACCGGTGCGCAGATTATTCTGGGTAATACCTTTCATTTAGCGTTACGGCCTGGGACTGATATTATTGAAATGCATGGTGATTTGCATGATTTCACGCATTGGGAAGGGCCAATTTTGACCGATTCTGGTGGGTTTCAGGTATTTAGTCTAGGAAAAATGCGCAAAATCAAAGAAGAGGGTGTAACGTTTAATAGCCCCGTGAATGGTGCCAAAATTTTTATGGGACCTGAAGAGTCAATGGAAGTTCAACGCAAGTTGGGTTCTGATATTGTGATGATTTTTGATGAATGTACGCCTTATCCTGCAAGTCATGAGGTGGCAAAAGAGTCAATGGAGCTTTCTTTGCGTTGGGCAAAGCGCTCAAAAGATGCGCATGGAGATAATCCTTCAGCACTGTTTGGGATTGTGCAAGGTGGCATGTATGAAGATTTACGAGTGGTTTCGGCAGAAGGTCTGAAAGAGATTGGGTTTGATGGTTACGCGATTGGCGGTTTGTCTGTGGGTGAGCCAAAAGATGAAATGATGGCAACGTTGGATTACACGGAGCCTCATCTACCAAAAGACAAGCCACGCTATCTGATGGGAGTAGGTAAACCGGAGGATATCGTTGAAGCGGTTCGACGTGGTATTGATATGTTTGATTGTGTGATGCCAACTCGAAATGCCCGTAATGGCTTTTTGTTTACTCGCGAAGGTGTGGTGAAGATTCGTAATGCGAAACATAAGACGAGTCTTGAGCCTTTGGATAAAGAATGCTCGTGTTACACCTGCCAAAATTATTCGCGCGCGTATCTACACCATTTGGATAAGTGTAAAGAAATTCAAGGTGCACGATTGAATACTATTCATAATTTGACTTACTATCAGGATTTGATGAAAGGGCTGCGAGAGGCAATTAGTGAAAATCGACTGGATGCCTTCGTACAGGAGTTTTATGAAGGGATTGGTCAGCCTATACCGCCTTTGGATTGATAATTAACAAACCTGTGAAAACCTCTTCAATTAATTCATGGATTCGCTTTCAATTCAGTTGTTCACGAATTATTAGGAAAATTTATCAAGCTGTGCCAAAATACAGCGGTTAAAAATTTAGCGATATTGTTAGGAGAAAACTATGAGCTTTTTTATTAGTGATGCAATGGCAGAAGGAACGGCAGCGGCACAAGGAAGCGGCTGGGAAGGTCTCATCCCATTAGTACTACTTTTTGTGGTGTTTTATTTCTTGTTGATTCGTCCTCAACAAAAGAAAGTAAAAGAACATAAAGCATTAGTTGAAGCGATTAAAAAAGGTGATGAAGTCGCTACTTATGGTGGTCTTCTTGGAAAAATTCGTGATTTGAATGACAGTTTTTGTGATTTGGAAATCGCGGATAATGTCATTGTGAAAATCGAACGCTCTAATATTGCTCGCCTGTTACCTAAAGGTACTTTAAAAGGCGAATAAGTTGGAATTCACGAAGAAAGGGGCATTTGCCCCTTTTGTCTTTTACAGACCTAATTATTAGGCCTGAGTCACAGTCTCTTTGAGAGCTTGCTCTCATTGTTCTTGGAATTGAAAGTTTATGTTTCAAAACCCTCAAAAAGTCATTAGTAATCAATACCCAGCTTGGAAATATTTGCTATTGGTTGTGATAACTGTCGTAGGTTTACTTTATGCCATGCCGAATATTTTTGGTGATGACCCTGCAGTGCAAGTTTCTCCTGTAAAGTCTGTTCAATTTGATGAGACAACGGTTTCACAGGTGAACAGAGTTCTTGAAGATGCAGGTTTAGCTGTGAAATCCAGTGTTTTTGAAAACGGAAAGTTTCTGATTCGTTTTAAAAACACGGATGATCAACTAAAAGCTAAATCGTTGTTGAAAGAATCAATGGGGCGTACCGCCGTTGTTGCTTTAAACTTAGCACCAGCGACACCTGAATGGTTGAGTGCAATGGGCGGTCAGCCAATGTATCTTGGTTTGGATTTGCGTGGTGGGGTCCACTTTTTGATGGATGTTGATATGGATGCGGCCATTGCCAAAGGCTATGAACGTTCCATTGATGAAGTGAAATCGACATTGCGAGATGTGAAAATTCGCTACCGAAAAGTGGAGGTTGAGAATAATCAACTGGAAGCGACTTTTCGTTCGATTGACGATTTGACTGCAGCGCAAACTGCGCTGCAAGAAGCTTACGGTGAGCGTTATTCATTGACTGAAAACACCGAATCAGCCGCTCCGAAAATTGTCATGGTCATGACCGAAAAAGCGCAAGCGGAAACGAAAAAATATGCGTTGCAGCAAAATATCACAACACTTCGTAATCGTATTAATGAGTTAGGTGTTGCAGAACCGGTGATTCAGCAACAGGGTGACCGCCGTATTGTGGTGCAGTTACCAGGGGTTCAGGATACCGCTCGAGCAAAAGAGATTTTGGGTGCGACGGCAACGTTAGAATTCCGCTTAGTGGACGAAAAAGGCGATCCAGAACGTGCTGAGAAGTTAGGGTTTTCACCGAGTGGCTCACAGCTTTATCATTTTCGTGATGGACGACCAATTCTTTTAAAACGTCAAATTATTGTTTCCGGTGAAAGTGTCATTAATGCTCAGTCGAGTATTGATCCTCAGCAAGGCTCTCCGATGGTGAGCGTGAATTTGGATGGTGCAGGTGGTCGTAAAATGTTGGCGACCACCAAGGAAAACATCAACAAACGTATGGCGGTTCTGTTTATTGAAAATCGCGTGGAATCCGTTGAAGTTGATGGTAAGAAAATTAAAAAACGCATTAAAACACACGATGTTATCAATGCTGCGGTAATTCGAGGGCAGTTTGCAGATCGTTTCCAAATTACGGGGTTAGATTCTTCTCAAGAAGCACAAGATTTAGCGCTATTGCTTCGTGCCGGTGCGTTGGCAGCACCTATGGAAATTGTCGAGGAGCGTACTGTTGGGCCAAGTTTGGGTCAAGACAATATCAACCAAGGTTTTATGTCGGTGGTTGTCGGCTTTGTTTTGGTTCTGATTTTCATGGTTTGGCGTTATAAGATTTTCGGGTTGGTGGCAAATGTCGCTTTGACGTTGAATTTGGTGATAATTTTTGCTGTGCTGTCAATGCTTCAAGCAACGTTGACCTTGCCAGGAATTGCAGGGATTGTCTTAACCGTTGGTATGGCCGTGGATGCCAATGTTTTGATATTTGAACGTATTCGTGAAGAACTGCGAAACGGTTCCATTCAAAATGCGATCTATTCTGGTTATGAAAAAGCCTTTGTGACGATTGCGGATGCCAATATTACAACCTTATTGGCAGCGATTGTTCTGTTTAGTTTTGGTACAGGGCCGATTAAAGGATTTGCGATTACATTATCAATCGGAATTATCACTTCAATGTTTACCGCCATTTTAGGCACGCGCGCAATCATCAATTTGATGTATGGCAATAAGCGTGTTGAGAAGTTGTCAATCTAGGAGCGGTCATGGCACAAGAATATAAAACACCCAATATTAATTTTATGGGGCAGCGTTATTTAGCGTTGCTATTGTCTGCGGCTTTGATGTTGGCATCGTTTGCAGGGCTTTGGATGAAAGGGCTCAACTTCGGTATAGACTTTACCGGCGGAACCTTAATTGAAGTTTCTTATCAAGGTCCGGTGGAATTGCCGAAAATGCGCCAAGACCTAGCAAACGCAGGTTTTGGTGACGCAGTTGCACAACACTTTGGATCGGCAGAAGATGTATTGATTCGCATTGCGCCTCGTGAAGGTATGAACTCGGCCCAATTGAGTAATCAGGTGATGGATGCACTGCGTGCAACTGCTGATGAAACCATTGATTTACGCCGTGTTGAATTTGTCGGGCCTCAAGTGGGAGATGAGTTGACTGAAGATGGTGCGCTTGCCGTGCTTTATGCATTGTTTGGTGTATTGATTTATGTCGCACTTCGCTTTGAATGGCGTTTTTCTGTCGGTTCGGTAGCAGCTTTGATACACGATGTGGTTTTGACACTTGGGGTATTTGCATGGACACAAATGCAGTTCGATTTAACCGTCGTTGCTGCGATCTTGGCAGTCATCGGTTATTCCTTGAACGATACCATTGTTGTGTTTGACCGAGTGCGTGAAAATTTCCGCACTATGCGAGAAGGCTCTCCAGTTGAAGTGACCAATACGGCTGTGAACCAAATGTTAGCGCGTACTATCGTGACCTCTTTGACAACATTGCTTGTGTTGTTGGCGCTGTTCTTCCTTGGTGGAGAGGTGATTCATGGCTTTGCAGCGGCATTATTGGTCGGTGTCATTGTGGGGACTTACTCTTCGACTTACATTGCAGCCGCAGTTGCCTTAGCATTAGGTGTTTCGAAAGAAGACCTAATGAAGGCACCAAAAGAAGAAGTCGACAAAGAAGCCGAAGAAGCCGAATTACAGCGTATCTTCTTAGAGCAAGAAGCGGCTCGTGAAGCCAGAGAGGCTGCGAAGAATTCATAATCCACGCTATGTTTGTTGTTGTGAGTGTTTGTTATAAAAAGAAAACCCTTTTTGGAGGCGTTCGTTAACTTCCTGCCTAGGTTACTCTTTAATTAGAGTTTTATATTTGTAACAAACACGCAGAGTTATTCAACTTTTGAATGAAAAGCTTTTGAATTAAAAGGCTTTGCATGTTTTTTCTAAATACCTTCCTATTTTCTTACCGGCCGGTAAATATTGCATTTAGGCACGCCATAAAATCTGTTATACGTTGTAATCTCTTGGAATTGAGGCTTATAAGTTTATTTTTATAAATAAAACCTCCTGAACGTTGAAACCAAAGTTCTAGACTTGCTGGAGCTTGGTTTTGCGTTAAATTCCAACCACTTGTATAATACCGCCTTTATTTTTCCAGCCTCAAGGCGATTGCTTCATGTCTTTACATTTAGAAACCACAAAACGTCGCACTTTTGCGATTATTTCTCACCCGGACGCCGGTAAAACGACTGTGACGGAAAAACTACTTTTATACGGTGGTGCGATTCAGATGGCCGGTGCGGTTAAAAGTCGTAAAACTGACCGTGGGGCAACGTCAGACTGGATGAAAATGGAGCAGGAACGTGGGATTTCTGTCGCTTCGTCGGTGATGCAGTTCCCTTATAAGTCAGCCGTCATGAACCTGTTGGATACTCCAGGGCACGAGGATTTCTCTGAAGATACTTATCGTGTTCTGACTGCGGTGGATTCCGCTTTGATGGTTATTGATGTGGCCAAAGGGGTTGAGGATCGAACCATCAAATTGATGGAAGTCTGTCGCTTGCGTACCACGCCAATTCTGACCTTTATCAACAAGCTTGACCGCGAAGGGAAAGAGCCAATTGATTTGTTAGACGAAGTCGAAGATGTTCTCAATATTGCTTGTGCTCCTATGACGTGGCCAATTGGAATGGGGAAACGTTTCAAAGGGATTTACCACCTTTATAACGATACGGTTCGAATTTTTGCACAAGCAGATGGTCAAAGTGCTTCCGAAGGCGAATTGATTGAAGGATTAGATAATCCTCGTTTAGATGAGTTGTTGGGTCTGCAAGCTGAAGAGTTGCGTGATGAAGTTGAGCTGGTTCGAGGTGCAAGTCATGAGTTTGATTTAGAGTTGTTCTTAGCCGGTGAAATCACGCCAGTTTTCTTTGGTTCGGCGGTGAATAACTTTGGGTTGCAGGAGCTTTTGGATGGTTTTGAAAAGTATGCTCCAGCACCAAAAGGCCGTGAAACTGAAGATCGTTTTGTCGAAGCTGAAGAAGAAAAACTCAGTGGTTTTGTATTTAAGATTCAGGCGAATATGGATCCTAAACACCGTGACCGTGTGGCTTTTATGCGTATTGTTTCGGGGAAATACGAAGCCGGTATGTCAATGAAACATGTGCGCATTGGCAAGAATGTGAAGGTTTCTAAAGCGATTACTTTCTTGGCTAATCGTCGAGACCATGCTGAGGTGGCTTATCCAGGTGATATTATTGGTTTGCATAATCACGGAACCATCAAGATTGGTGATACCTTTTCTCAAGGGGAAGACTTGAAATTTACCGGCATTCCAAACTTTGCTCCGGAACTTTTCCGTCGTGCTCAGCTAAAAGATCCGATGAAAATGAAGGCATTGCAAAAAGGTCTTCAGCAATTGTCGGAAGAAGGGGCGACGCAATTATTCCGGCCGGTAAATAATAATGATTTGATTCTGGGCGCGGTGGGTGTTCTTCAGTTTGAAGTGGTGGCTCAACGTTTGAAAGATGAATACAACGTGACTTGTATCTTTGAGCCAGTGAATGTGAATACCGCTCGTTGGGTGATTGGGTCAAAAGCCGAAATTGAGAAGTTCACTAAAAAGGTTACGGACAATGTCGCGTATGATGCAGCGGACCAGTTGGTCTATATTGCACCGACTCGTGTCAACTTGAGTTTGATTGAGGAGCGCTGGCCAGAGTTGCAGTTTGTGGCAACACGTGAACACTGATTTGATTTAAGTGCAAAAACTCGAAAGCCAGTGATGGAAAATCCATCACTGGCTTTTTTCTTTAAGCTGACCCGTCCTAAATAAGATTGACACTTTTTCTGAACCGAAAAGGAAAAAGTAATGTCTTCAAACACTAAGCGCACACAGCGCGATTATTCCCTCGCTTTTAAATTGTCCGTTGTAGACCAAGTCGAAAAAGGCGAAATGACTTATAAACAAGCGCAAGCACATTATGGTATCCAAGGACGATCTACCGTTTTAGTTTGGCTTAGAAAGCATGGTAAGTTAAATTGGTCTGACGCCAACGCCATTAACCGACATCTTCGAGGAATCATTATGCCGACGACTAAAGCTGAAAAGACGCCAGAGCAGCGCATTAAAGAGCTTGAACAAGAACTCGCCGAAGAAAAACTCAAAGCCCAATTCTTTGAAGGCGTCGTCAAAGTCATGAAAGAGGACTTTGGAGTTAGCTTGACAAAAAAGCGGTTAGCCGAGTTATCGATCAAAAACAGATCCAAGGGCTCAACATAAGCAATGCTTGTCGATTCTTACAGATAAGCCGTCAGGCTTACTACCAAGGATTACAAAGGCAGCGGCTCAAAGAAAAGCAATACCGGATGATTCTGGATTTTGTACAAGCGATACGTATCAGCCAGCCGCGGATTGGTACCCGAAAGCTACACAACTTGCTATTAGCTAAAGCCCAAGAAGGATTGAAGATTGGACGAGACAAGTTGTTTGACTTGTTACGTTGGCAGCGTTTATTAGTGCCTAATAAGCGAGCCTATCATAAAACCACGCACAGTCATCATCGGTTTTATAAGCACCCCAATCTCATCAAAGAGCAGGGGCAAAGGCGTTTAGCCAAAGCGCCAGAGAAACTCTGGGTTGCAGACATTACCTATTTACCAGTACAACACGGCCAGGCCTATCTCAGCTTAGTCACCGATGCCTGTTCTCGTAAGATCGTTGGCTACCATGTGCACGACACTTTGCATGCTCAACCAGTCCTTCAGGCATTAAAGAACGCAGTGAAAAATAGATTAGGAAAAGGGGCACTCATTCATCACTCGGATAGAGGGATTCAGTACTGTTCAAAACCTTATCAAGTGTTCCATGAAAAACATGGCATTATCTGTTCGATGACGGATGGTTATGATTGCTATCAAAACGCTTTGGCGGAGAGAGTGAACGGGATTCTGAAGAATGAGTTTTTATTAACCAAGCCAAAGGATGTTGATCAGGCTCGACAAATGGTGAAAGAGTCGATTGAAATCTACAATACTCAACGTCCACACTTGGCGTTAAAATACAAAACGCCCGATGAAGTTCATCGAGCGTTTTTTACCTGAAAAAAGTGTCAACTTATTTCAGGACGGGACAGTGATAGGTAAACTTTTCATTATGACTAATCTATGAATAATTCACCGGCCGGTAGATTTAATCATTTAAATCTCACTAATTAAAAAAGTCACTCTACGGTTGAGGCGTTTACCTTCTGCCGTGTTGTTACTGGCAATTGGGCGTTCTTCACCATAGCCATAAGTAATGATTCGATCGCGACTAATGCCATTGTCCATTAGATAGAATGCAACGGTTTTGGCTCGGTTTTCGGAGAGTTGTTGGTTGTATTGATGAGTGCCATCTGAGTCAGTGTGACCTTCGACATACACTCGAGTGTTTGGGTAACGGCTCAATGCATTTAGGACAGGTTGTAAGCGCTGAAGTTCATAAGGGTCTAGCTGTGCTGAACCAGAATGAAAGTTAACGTCTTTTACTTGAACTCGAATAAATTCTTGCTCGCCTATTTCTACTGGGTGAACATCTGTATTTGGGTCATCTGCGGTTTCTCGATTGACTTCATCATAAATATGTCTTGCAGTAACACCAGAGATGGCACCGACTAAGATTTTTCCGCCAGTACTGTCCATTCCCATCGCGTTGGCTAATAAAGCGCCACCGATTGCAGCAACTCCTGTGACGACATTTTTTTCAGTCTCACGCTCATCTTTAGTCATTTGACGGTTTTGGCTACAACCTGAAAGTGCAATGGCGCTAATTAATAATGAACCGAGTAATATTTTTGGTTGCGTCTTCATAGGCGTCTCCTTGGGGCTTATGCTTATAAAGTAAATTTAATGATTCCGCTTGTGGTATGCAATCTAAGCTGGAGTGATTTCATAAAGTTTCCATAATGAGTTTTAAGTCTTACAAAAGTACGACGGTAGCTAAACCTAGGAAAACGAAAAAACCAACCGAGTCGGTAACGGTTGTTAGCATGAGACCTGATGCCAGAGCAGGATCGATTTTCATTCGTTGTAAAATCAGCGGAATCATTGCGCCTGCAAAAGCTGCCGCGAGCAGATTGATGAGAATGGCAGTTGAGAAAATCGCACTTAATTGCCAGTCATGGAAGATTGCAAATACCGCAGCACCAGT
Organism: Thiomicrorhabdus indica; assembly: GCF_004293625.1. Taxonomy (NCBI): domain Bacteria; kingdom Pseudomonadati; phylum Pseudomonadota; class Gammaproteobacteria; order Thiotrichales; family Piscirickettsiaceae; genus Thiomicrorhabdus; species Thiomicrorhabdus indica. Next base: position 773,724 of record NZ_CP033040.1, read on the forward strand.
GAGTGTTGCCCAAATGAGCCCGTTGAGTAGTCCAACAGTGGTTTCTTTAATTAATAGCGAACGACTGTTACTTTTCGCGAGTTTTCCCGTCGCAAGGGCTCGAATGACTATTGTGGCGGTTTGTGTGCCGGCAATACCGCCCATACTGGCGATGATGGGCATCAGAATGGCAAGTGCGACGACTTTTTCAATGGCAGCGTCAAATAAACCAATGACCATTGAAGCGAAAATAGCGGTTAATAAATTAATCCCTAGCCAAAAGGTTCGTCGTTTAGCGGATTTTTGTGCGGGTGCAAAGATATCGTCATCTTCATCTAGACCGGCACTGGCCATTTGAGCGTGTTCTGCCTCATCTCGGATGATATCGACTACATCATCGATGGTAATTCGGCCAATTATTTGATTTTGGTCATTAACCACCGGTGCGGAAATCAAATCGTTTTTCTCGAATGTATGCGCAACTTCTTTGGCAGAAGTGTAGACATTAATACCTTGGATGTCGGTTTTAATCAGTTCCTCAACTAGAACGTCTTCATCATGAGTCAGTAAAGCGGTTAAGGACAGAGTTCCAATCAAGTGCTCTTCACGATCCCAAATAAAAAGCGAAGAGGTTGAGTGAGGTAAGTTTCCTCTTTGCCGTAAATAACGAAGTACAACACCTAAACTTAAATCTGCACGAACCGCAATAAAGTTCGAGCTCATAAGTCCGCCAGCAGTATCTTCGTCATAGGCTAGCGCGACTTCAACAGCGGTTCGATTTTCTTCTGGAAGTGCTTCAATAAATTCCTGTTGGTCTTGATCAGGAAGCGCTTGAGCGATATCGACAATATCATCGGTTTCAAGTTCTTCGGTAATCTCGATAATTTCATGGGTTTCGAGTTTATCAAGGAGCTCTGAGCGAACAGAATCATTGGTATGTGTTAGGACTTCACCCTGTTTATCGGTATCGATCGCATCCCAGAGTAGTCCACGTTGAAGTGGAGGGGTCGCTTCTAAAAGTTCTGCAAGTTCTTCAGGAACTAGGTAGTTGGCAAGCTCTGAGGCTTTCTCAAACTGCTCATTTTGTAAGGCATTTAATAACTGTTCGGAGACAGCACCTTTATCAATGGTTGAACTATTCTGACTCATACGGCGATTCCATTCACAATTTCATCAATAAGAGCTAATGGCGGGTTAAGCAAAGACTAAAATTCATTTTAGCATTAAGGTGGCGTGAGTAGCTGTTTTAGCTGGTATTTGACATAAAATTGTCAAATTTAATTGAGTAGATTGTTTGGTAGGGAATAAATGGCTAGATACAAAAACACCCCTGTTAAGGGGTGTTTTCCGAAAACCGATTTAGGCTGTCTAAGCTTATGCTTGTTCTACATTCATGCTTTTGACGCCACCAGATTTTTTATTGTGGCTACCTAGCTTTTCTTTGTACTTGATAATTTGACGATCTAATTTATCAACAAGCCCGTCAATTGACGCGTACATATCTTCACTTTCGTGTTGAGCAAATAAGTCAGAGCCTGATACATGTACCGTTGCTTCAGCTTTTTGAGCTTGTTTTTCAACAGTTAGAATCACATGAACATTTGTTACATGATCAAAATGACGTTCAAGTTTAGCAAGTTTTTCAGTGACTTTAGTACGGAGGGCATCGGTTACATCGATATGGTGACCAGTAATGTTGATTTGCATAGTATCGCTCCTTTAGTTTTTGGTTTTTATTGCGATCTGTCGATAAGGATTAAAGCGACTTGGGAGGCTTTAGCTTGTGTTCTTATCTTCTTCAATTTCAGTATACCACTGTCTTTTGGAATTCATAGCGTGTGAATTTCTTGCGACGATGGATAAGGAAAACGAATTCTGAACAAGAGCGTTATTTGAACATATTTTTGAAAACTTTTCTTGTTAAAAATCATCGGTTTGTTTGAAAACTCAAAAAGTTTATTGGGAAAGTGTGTTGTTAAAAAAAATTTAAATTTTTTTTACATTGTATTCAGCGATTATTATTTGAAATCGTCGCCTAAGTAAACGCGGCGAACATCTTGATGTTGCAGAATGGCCTCTGGCGGTCCCCAAGCTAGGATCGTCCCTGCATGAAGAATATAAGCTTTATCACAAACTCCTAGGGTTTCCCGAACGTTGTGGTCGGTAATTAAGACGCCGATATTTCGCTCTTTAAGATGTAGGATAATGGATTGAATATCTTTGACCGAGATTGGATCTACACCTGCGAAAGGTTCATCAAGTAGAATAAACTTAGGTTCCATGGCTAGAGCGCGTGCAATTTCGACACGACGTCTTTCACCACCAGATAGGGCTTGTCCAAATTGCTCAAGGATATGGCCAATTTGTAAATCATCAATGAGTTGCTCAAAAATGGCGTGTCTTCGGTCTCGTGTGAGTTCGGTACGCATTTCTAAGATGGCTTTAATATTATCTTGGACAGTGAGTTTTCGAAATACAGAGGCTTCTTGAGGAAGGTAGCCTAAACCAAGCTTAGCGCGTTCATGAATAGCTAGATGAGTGATTTCTTTGTCATCTAAATAAATTCTTCCGTGGTCATTGCTTACTAACCCAGTCATCATGTAAAAAGTTGTGGTTTTCCCTGCTCCGTTTGGGCCAAGTAAGCCAATGACTTGGCCGCTTTCAACATCAATGTCGACATTGGTCACAACGTGTCGTTTTTTGTAGCTTTTAGCAAGATTGCGTGCGTAAAAACGGGCCATTATTAGTTACTCTTTGAGCCGCTGTTGGTAGTTTGGTTCGGTTGCAAAATGACTTCAATTCGTTGTTTTTCAGAGCCTGATCCTTGCAGTGTTTGTAAGGTCATATCGTAAATTAAACTATTCCCTTTAATTTGATGTTTGTTTTCTTGTTGAACAGCCGCGTTACCGGTTAATTTAACGGTTTTTTTTGCGGCGTTATAAAAAATCTCATCTGCTTGACCATTAATCCATGCGTTTTCTTGGGCATTGAATTGCTTAAAGGTTGCCGGTTTGCCTGTGGCAAAGATGTTTTCGAGTTGATTGTCTGGGTGAGATATTTTGACTTTATTTCCAGTGAGTTTAAAGCTCCCTTGGGTAATTTGAACGTCACCTTGATATTCGCTGACTCCCAGTTTTTCATTGGAGACTAATTTGTTTGCGGTAATTTCAACCGGCTGTTGAGTATCGTTGGTATTGGCAAGGGTGCTGGATGACGAAAAGCAGAAAAATAGGCTGATGGCATAGAGTGAAAAAACGCTACGACGTAATTTGAGACTTGGGAATAAAAGTTGGATAGGCTTAATCACAATAATTTTACAATGAATCAATGAAATTTAAATTGAGCATCAATGCTAACGTTAATCGTTTTTTTTGCAAGTAAAAATCTTGATCAATTGTGATTGAAAGTGTCGCGAGTAGAAACTACCGGCCGGTAAAGCTTAAGGTTTGCTTTTTGTGATTTGTTCAGAGGGGGTGTAGATTGAATGAACAGCGTTTTGAAGTTCAAGGATTCCTGTTTCAGAGTTAAGTTGCATACCTGTTGCTGTTGTTGTGATTTCTGATTGCAGTATTTTTACCACTAAGTCAGTTTGGGCTGAGCCATTATTTAAGTCTATATCAAGTTTTTGGGTGTTTATTTTTAGAGGTTGTGGCTGTTTTTGTTCAAGGGTAACGTCGCCAACAAGAGAGAGGAGTTGGGAGTCAATTAATATACCTTGGTCCGCATTGCCATAGCTGATTTGACTGTTGTGAAAATGGGTGACGGAAAGTTTAGTTAATTCAATGAGAGAGGATTTTTGCTCAGATTGTATATTGGTGGCATTAAGCAGAGTTTGTTTGCCACCTGTTTGAATTGACCAAAGCGTTGTCTTTTCTGCTTTCCACTCCAACCCTTGTAAATTGGACTCTTGATTGTTTGTTTCTGAATCATTGTCTGTTGTGAGCCAAGTACTTGCCCATAGGGCAATACTCGCAAAGAGTAATGGTAATAAAATACCTTTGAATGAACGATTGGAGATAGACAGGTGCATAACGATGAATGCTATTTCAAAATTTCTATGGATTATAAATCACGTAGATAAAAATCCATATGTTGTTGCCATGTATCCTGTGATTTCATAATCATTTCACAGATTTCACGAACAACGCCATTGCCGCCTTTATGGGGTGATACATAATCGACTCGCGATTTTACCTCTTCTTCACCATCAGCAGGTGTAATGCTAAGACCCACACGCATTAAAATTGGTAAATCCAAAATATCATCGCCAATATAGGCGACTTCATCAGAAGAGATCGCTAGTTTGGCCATTAGTTTTTGAAAGCTTGGTAATTTGTCGGGAACTCCTTGATAGAGATGTGCAATTTTCAAGTCTTGTGCCCGTTTGGCAACTAATTCAGACTTTCGGCCAGTAATGATTGCCATATCTACACCACTTTTACGAAGCATTACCATCCCATGGCCATCACGAGTGTAAAAGGTCTTTTGCTCATTTCCATCGTTGCTGTAGTAAAGACGATTATCGGTTAATACGCCATCAACATCGAGGATTAATAACTTAATTTTTGATGCTTTTTGTATGAGTTTTTCCGAATAGACCATTGCCAAACCTTTTGCATGATTGAACCAGCGGTCAATTATTGCACACTTCTAAAATAGAGTAGAACCAAATAGCTGATGAAACCCACTGTTAAAATAAAACCTTTAGGACGGTTGATTACAGCTTTACCAAACAGAGGCAAGGCAAGTAGAAGCATCGCAATCGTAAACCCGAGCATGATAGGGTAGTCGAATGGCATTACGTCGACATCAAGAACACTTGGCGCCAATAGTGCAGGAACAGCTAAAACGGCTAAAATATTGAATAAATTTGAGCCCACAATATTACCGATCATCAGGTCGGCTTCATTTTTTCGTGCTGCGGAAATAGCTGCTGCTAGTTCTGGTAAGCTGGTGCCAATTGCAATAATTGTCAAACCAATCACAACCTCTGGAACTTCAAAAAAATGAGCGATTTCAACCGCACCATTGACCATCATTTTTGCACTAATCATGAGCACAATTAGGCCGCCAATAAGATAAAAATAAGATTTTTGTAGGCTTAGCGCTTGAATTTCTTCGATTTCGTGTTCGGTTTCGGTTGCAATTGGGTCTGTTGGATCAATGCTTTTGTTGGCTTTAATCATCCAGTACATGGTGGCAAAGAGAAGAGTGACTAAAATTCCCCCATCTATTCGGGAGAGTTCGTTATCTAAAATTAAAAGGTAAACACCGAAGGAAATAGCAAGTAGAAGTGAAAGTTCGCGTTTGAGAATGGATGATTTAACGAGAATTGGAGTGATTAGTGCGGTGACGCCTAAGACCAAGCCGATATTGGCAATATTGGAACCTATGGCATTTCCAACGGCAAGTCCTGGGCTATTGTCGAGTGAGGCAAGGGCTGCGACTACGACTTCCGGCATTGAGGTTCCAAAACCAAGCACAACTACTCCTATGACTAAGGGTGATATGCTTAAATGTTTCGCGACACTGGCGGCACCGTCAATGAAGATATCTGAACTCCAGACGAGAAGTGCCAATCCGATTATAAGCAATAGACTGGGTAACAGTAGTGTGGTCATATTGATAAGTCTTTCAATAAAGTTTCATAAATTCGCGTGGATTATAACTTAAAGGGTTGGTATAAATAAAATTTATTAAACTTGGGTAAGTTCAAATGATGAAATGTCATGATCGATGTTCGCTATTAGTTTAGATTGTGCGTAAAATACGAGCTCCAAAAAATTTAATTCTTTTGACGTTTTCAAGAAATCTTTTAAGGGCTAGGGTAATTGCCCTTAGCGCTCATTTGGTTGGAAGCGTGTTAACGGTATTTTTATACATCTGGTTCAGGTCTTTATGTCAAAACCAATTTTTGAAAATTTAGTTGTGGGGACTGCCGGCTGGCAAACGCCTGAGGTTAGCCAAAGCTTTTACCCTGAAGATTTACCTTGCGAATGGCAACTGGATTATTACAGTAATTTCTCGAATTTAGTCGTGGTTCCGCAGAGTTTTTGGTTGTCCCAGTTATCACTTGAAGATGAGGGCGCGCAAGAGTCTCGAGAAGAGTTTGTTGATGCATTGCTTGATGAAAGTCAGGTGTTTTTGGTGTTGGATTGTACTGAAAACTTGGATGTTTTCCAGAAGACCTATGCAAAATTATGCCAAATGCTAGACTCGTTTGCGGATGAGTTATCGATTGCCGGCGTTATTTTTAAGTTTGAACAGCGTTTGAGCGAACAAAGTTTTGCTGAAATATTGAGTGTGTTTGATGGCTTGTATAAAAACTACACAAATAGTTATCTTTCGCTTATTTTACCGGCCGGTATTGATTTGACTCTTTATCAAGATCAGTTGGAGAAAATGGGGTTAGATTACCTGCAAGAGTCTGAAAGTGTCTGTGTAGGAGATCCCCTGTTATGGATTAACGCGCTTTCAGCGGATGGGAAGCAGCAGGCACAGGTGTTGAAAACATTTGTAGAAAATCTACCGGCCGGTAAAGAAGGTGCACCGGTTGTGGTGGCAGGTTCAGAAAATCATAAAAGTATTCAAATGAGTGCTGTACAAAACGTGAAAGTCGTGTCTGAATTGATGGGGTATTAACCCATCGCTTACGCGAGTTTTTGCACAAAGAACTCCGAGGAATTAGGAACTAATATGTCCGAAGATAATGGCTATATTGAACTCAAAAATGTCCACTTTGCTCGTGGTGATCGAGAGATTTTTTCCGGAATTGATATGCAAATTCCAAAGGGAAAAATAACAGCCATTATGGGCCCGAGCGGAACAGGGAAAACGACCTTGTTGAAGTTGATTGCCGGCCAAATTCGTCCCGAGCAAGGTGAAATTGTTGTTGATGGGCAAAATGTTGGAAAGCTTTCTCGCAGAGCGCTATACCAAATGCGTCAGAAAATGGGAATGCTGTTTCAAAGCGGTGCTCTGCTCAATGATTTGAATGTTTTTGATAATGTGGCTTTTCCATTACGTGAACACACCGAGCTTCCAGAGTCGATGGTTTCTACGTTGGTTTTGATGAAGTTGCAGGCAGTTGGTTTGCAAGGAGCAAAAGATTTAATGCCTTCAGAACTTTCGGGAGGTATGGCACGACGAGTTGCTCTGGCTCGAGCCATTGCGATGGAGCCAGAAATGATTTTTTATGACGAGCCGTTTGTTGGGCAAGACCCGATTACGATGGGTGTGCTCATTGAGTTAATTAAAAAACTAAACCAGAGTTTGGGTTTGACAAGTGTTGTGGTTTCTCATGATGTGGACGAGGTTCTGTCGATTGCGGATTACGTTTGCGTGATTTCGGGTGGAAAAATTATTGCGCAGGGAGATAAGCAGCAAATTTTGGAGAGCGAAAATGCCTTTGTTCACCAATTTGTAAAAGGTTTGGCTGATGGCCCTGTGCCGTTTCATTATGGTGAAACCGACTATCAAGTAAGCCTTGCGTCCATGACAGTTTCCAATAGGGTCTAAATTGATGACAAACTTTCTCTCTTTTTTACAGAAACTCGGGCATTCAAGTCTGAATTACTTTGCTTCTGTTGGACGAAGTGCTTTATTTGTTTTATCCATTTTGCCAGCGATTCCTTATGTACTTCGTCGTTTTGATTTATGGGTAAAACAACTATATATTGCTGGCGTTTTATCGTTGCCGATTATTTTGACGGCCGGTCTATTTGTTGGAATGGTACTGAGCTTGCAAGGTTACAATGTTTTGGTGGATTACAACTCCGAAGAAGCTGTTGGAACTATGACCGCGCTCTCATTGCTTCGTGAGTTGGGGCCTGTGGTAGCAGCGTTGTTGTTTGCAGGTAGAGCAGGGTCAGCCTTGACGGCTGAAATTGGCTTGATGCGCTCAACAGAACAAACATCCGCATTGGAAATGATGGCGGTTGACCCGATTCGTTACGTTTATGCACCACGTTTTTTTGCTGCGATTTTAGCGCTTCCTATGCTAGCGCTGCTATTTATAGCGATGGGGATTGCAGGTGGTTATCTGGTTGCTGTGGGTTGGTTAGGTGTTGATGAAGGTTCTTTTTGGGGACAGATGACTGCCTCGGTAGATTGGCGAGATGATGTTATGAACGGTGTGATTAAATCCGTTGCATTTGCAGTATTGATTGCCATTATTTCGCTTTATCAAGGCGTGAATGCAAGACCGACTTCAGAGGGTGTGAGCGGTGCGACTACTAGAACGGTTGTTCACTCATCTTTAGGGGTATTAGGATTAGATTTTGTTTTAACAGCTTTGATGTTTGATTAGGTTTTGTTTAGAAAAATCCTCTTCAGAAATATTGAAATGTAATCGTTTTGGGAGAAGGCATGAATCGCCAAAAGAAATTTGAAATCGGAGTGGGTGTTTTAGTTTTAATGACAATCGTCGCACTCTTTTTTATTGCATTGAAAGTCAGTAATTTTACGGCGCTTCAAGATCGGCCGACTTATCAAATTACGGCATTATTTGAGAATATTGGTGGTCTAAAAAAACGCGCGCCGGTGAAAATGAGCGGTGTTGTCATTGGACGCGTGTCGCACATTGTGATTGATCCGGTGACTTATAAAGCTAAAGTGTTTATGGAAATCGATCAAGAATTCGATAATCTTCCGCTTGATACCTCGGGTGCCATTTTGACATCGGGCTTACTGGGTGATCAATATATTGGTGTTACGCCAGGAGCCGATATGGAGTTCCTTCAGTCAGGCGACCAATTGGAATTTACTCAATCAGCGTTGGTGCTTGAAGAGTTGATTGGTCAGTTTTTAGTTAAAATGAGTGAAAGTTAAAGGGAAGAGGGTGAGAAGATGAAGCTAAGCTTTTCAAAGTTTTTATGGGTTTTGTGTGCTTTGATGGTGCCGTTTATGGCAAATGCTGTTGAACAAAAAAACATTTCGCAAGATAACCCAACTCTGCTTGTCACTGAGCTGTCCGATTTTGTGGTCAAGACCTTAAACGACCACCGTTCGCAGTTTGAACAAGATAATCAACAAGTGGTTGATTTTGCTTATGCGAATGTGTTGCCTTATGTTGATACAGACCGTATGGCGCGTTATGCGCTTGGCAAAAATTGGCGTTCAGCGACTGAACAACAGCAAAAAGCGTTTACGAAAGCTTTTACTGAGAATTTAATCCGTTCGTATTCTCAAAGCTTCTTAAACTTGAAAATTGAGAGTGTAACTGTGAGCCCGGCGGTGATTGAAAAACCTGGTAGGGCTTCTGTGAGTTCGACTGTTGTTCAGCAAGAAGGTAAGCCGGCCGAAGTGCTTTATCGTGTTTATCAGGATAAGCAGAGTAAAAAATGGTTTTTGTATGATGTCGTCATTGAGAATGTCAGTATGTTGTTGAGTTATCGCAGCGTCTATAGCAATGCTGTGGCAACTCAAGGACTTGATGCGGTGATTAAAGAGCTGCAAGATAAAAACCAGCAAGTTTTGGCGAACTAAAGCGTTTTGCATATGTCACAAGATTCTTTGCAAGATGTATTGGTCATTCCAGCCGAAGCAACTCTGTTGGAACTTTCGGCTTGGTTAAAGAAAGAGCAGGTTTTGGTGAAAAACAGTAATGTGCTCGATTTTAGCCAAATGCGTAAAGGCGATAGCAGTATTTTAGCTCTAATGTTGTATTTACAAAGTCAGTTACCGGCCGGTCAAAAACTCCTTGCACGCCATTTTCCTGAGCAGCTAAAGACTCTGCTAGAGCTCTATGACCTCGAAAACACGTTTGAACTTGAATAGTTCATTCATTCTCTCATGTTTTACACACGAATCTAAGTTGGACCGATTTTTATGAAGGCAGTTGAATTTCAAGCCGTAGAGAAATATTACGACTCATTTCAGGCATTAAAAGGTGTTAGCTTTGATGTTGAAGAAGGTGAGTTCTTTGGTCTGTTAGGCCCAAACGGTGCAGGTAAATCGACGCTAATCAATTCGATGTCGGGTTTGGTTACTCCTTCGTCAGGTTCGATTTCTGTTTTAGGGAATGATGTGATTGCCGATTACAGAAAAACTCGCCGAGCATTGGGTTTGGTTCCGCAAGAGCTGATTGCTGATCCATTTTTTAATATTCGAGAGTTGCTTGAACTGCAGTCCGGCTATTTCGGAATTAAAGGGCCTCAGCAACAAAAATGGATTGATGAGTTGCTCGAACGATTAGCTCTTAGTGAAAAAGCGAAATCCTTGACGCATCAGTTGTCTGGTGGAATGAAGCGCCGAGCTTTGATTGCGATGGCTTTGGTTCATAAGCCAAAAGTATTGGTGTTAGATGAACCGACTGCGGGTGTCGATGTTGATTTGCGTCGGACGCTTTGGGAATTTACCAAGGAGCTTCATGCTCAGGGCCATACGATTATTTTGACAACCCATTATCTTGAAGAGGCAGAAGCTTTGTGCAATCGTGTCGCGATTATGCAAGAAGGACAAATTAAGGCTTTAGATAAGACGTCGGCTTTACTGAGTCGTCATGCCTATCGCTATCTAAGAGTGGTTACTCCGCATTCCAAAAAGGATTTGGTTCCCGAGTTGCAAAGCCGCTTAGAGGAAAGTGATGGTAATGGGATTTTGCTCAAGGTGAAAAAAGAGGAGTGCATGTCATCGGTTTTAGGTTGGTTGCATCAAAGTGGGATTGCTATCGAGGATATTAGTTCAAGAGATGCTTCCCTTGAGGAAGTGTTTCTGGATTTAACGTCAGGCAAAGCGCAGGAGACAAAAAATGTTTAATTTTGCGGGTTGTTGGGCGCTTTTTATCAAAGAAGTTCGTCGTTTTTATTCCGTTGTTGTACAAACGGTTTTTGCACCTGTGGTTGCAACTTTGCTCTATCTATTGGTTTTTGGGCAAATTATTGATTCGCAAACCGAAGTGTTTAATGGGGTTGGCTACAGTGAGTTTCTTATTCCAGGGTTGGTCATGATGTCCATTTTGCAAAATGCTTTTGCAAATACCTCGTCGAGTCTCATTCAATCAAAAATGCATGGCAACTTAACGTTTGTATTGCTGAGCCCAATTTCGTCTTTGGAAATGTATATTGCGTTTATTGCGGCTTCTGTGGTTCGCGGCTTAGCGGTTGGGGTTGGAATTTTACTCGTTGGCTGGATTGGCTTTGATATTCGTTTTGATTCACCATTGTGGATTCTTGTGTTTGCTGTATTGAGTGCGGCAATGATGGGTGGGCTAGGCATGCTGGCTGGAATTGTTTCGGATAAATATGACCATTTAGCCGCTTTCCAGAATTTCATTATTATGCCGTTGACTTTTTTAAGTGGGGTGTTTTATTCAATACATGCGCTGCCTGGTTTCTGGCAACAGTTGTCCCATTTCAATCCATTTTTCTATATGGTTGATGGTTTTCGTTACGGGTTTTACTCGCAGTCTGATGTATCGATTTATTTGAGCTTGGGAGTGACGATTATTTTCCTTTTGGCCGTTTCGACGATAAATCTGATTTTATTGGCTAAAGGCGTTAAAATACGCCATTAAAATTTTTTTCGACGAATTGAGTTTGTCCGAAAAGTCCATAAAAGACAGTGAGAGAACTTAGAGAGAGAGTCAAATGTCACCAGAAACCATTCGATCAATGATCCAAGATAAAATTGCCGATAGCCAAGTAGAAACAAGTGGTGCGGATTGTAACTTTGCTGTAGTGGTGACCAGTCCTGAATTTGAAGGTAAATCACCAATTCAGCGTCATCGAATGGTGAATGAGGTCTTTAAAGAGCAGTTGGCAAATGGTGAGTTACATGCTCTATCAATTAAGACTCAAACGCCATAACAGAATCACTTTCTGTTTCGATGAATTTATAGAATAAGCGACCTTCAATGGATAAATTGCTCATTAAGGGACAGAATCAGCTTTCTGGCTCTGTCGATATTTCTGGTTCCAAAAATGCGGCTTTACCGATTCTTGCTGCATGCTTGCTAGCAGATTCAACGGTAAAAGTTTCCAATATTCCGCATTTACGAGATGTAACCACTACTATTCGCTTGTTAGCAGCGATGGGTGCTGAGGTTTTGATTGATGAACAGCGCACGGTTGAAATCAATAGCTCAACGTTGAAGTCTTGCGAAGCCCCTTATGAATTGGTTAAAACCATGCGTGCATCGATTTTGGTTTTAGGGCCTTTGTTGGCAAAGTATGGAGAAGCCAAAGTCTCGTTGCCCGGTGGTTGCGCAATCGGTTCCCGGCCGGTGAATATTCATATTCACGGTATGGAAAAAATGGGAGCCAAAATCTTGGTCGAAGATGGATATATTCATGCCACCGTTGATGGACGCTTGAAAGGTGCCCAGATTGACATGGAGCCGGTGACGGTGACTGGGACTGAGAATTTATTGATGGCTGCTGTTTTAGCTGAAGGTACAACGGTGTTGCGTAATGCGGCCCGTGAACCAGAGGTAACAGATTTAGCTCAATTCTTGGTCAAGATGGGTGCAAAAATTACCGGTATTGGAACGGATGTTCTAACGATTCAGGGCGTAAAATCCTTAAAGGGCGTATCTTATGATGTGATTCCTGATCGAATTGAAGCGGGTACTTATCTCGCAGCAGCAGCGGTTACTCAAAGTAAAGTGACTGTTAAGAATGTGACTCCTGAGCATTTATTTGCGGTACTTGAGAAGTTTAAAGAGGCGGGTGCGGAAGTTACCACCACTGCAAATTCGATTACGTTGGATATGATTGGTAGAACGCTTAAACCAGTGAATATCAAAACAGAGCCATTTCCTGATTTTCCAACGGATATGCAGGCACAATTTGTCGTTATGAACGCGATCGCAGAAGGCGATTCAATTGTTGAAGAAACAATCTTTGAAAATCGGTTTATGCATGTAAGTGAGCTGACACGTATGGGTGCCAGTATTCAGGTGCACGGAAACATTGCACATATTACAGGTGTTGAATCCTTAACGGGGGCAGAGGTAATGGCAACCGATTTACGTGCTTCGGCGTGTTTGATTCTAGCCGCGCTGGTTGCAAAAGGGCAGACAGTGGTTGATCGAGTGTATCACCTTGACCGAGGTTACGAGATCGTTGAAGAGAAATTCCATAAATTAGGCGCCGATATTATTCGACTTTCTGAATAAGAAATCGTTTATTACCGGCCGGTACAGTTTTTAAAATTTAAATATTTGATGTGTTATGAGTGAACAACTAACAATTGCCCTATCGAAAGGGCGTATATATAAAGATACTTTACCGCTTTTAGAAGCGGCAAATATCATTCCCCAAGAAGATCCGAGCAAAAGTCGAAAACTGATTATTCCAACGAATCATGATAATGTTCGTTTGTTGATCGTTCGTGCAACGGATGCTCCGACATATGTTGCTCATGGTGCGGCAGATATCGGGGTTGCCGGAAAAGATGTATTGATGGAAGCTCCAACGGACAATATCTATGAGTTATTGGATTTACATATCGCAAAATGTAAATTAATGGTTGCTGGCCCTGAAGTGGAAAAGCCTCACGGACATCGATTAAAGATTGCAACCAAGTACATCAAGTCTGCTCGTGAATATTATGCTCAGAAAGGGCAACAGGTTGATTTGATTAAGCTTTATGGTTCTATGGAAATAGCTCCGTTAATCGACTTGGCAGATCGTATTGTAGATTTGGTAGACACTGGAAACACTTTAAAGGCAAATGGCTTGGTGCCTATGGAGCATATTGCAGACATCAGCTCACGCATGATTGTCAATCAGCATGCTTATAAAACCAAGTTCAATCAGATTAATGAAATTGTTCAACAATTTAAATCGGTGATCGAGAAGTAAGATGTTAAATATTCGACGTTTATCTGCTAACAAAGCAGGCTTTAGAGAAGAGTTAGACCAACTATTAGCGTGGGAAACGGTATCGAACCAATCGGTCAATGATATCGTTAACGAAGTGTGTGCTCGTGTTCGTTCGGAAGGGGATGCGGCCTTGCTTGAATATACGGCTAAATTTGACCGTATGAGTTTGGAGAAAGGTGCAGATCTAGAAATCCCTAAGGCTCGTCTTCAGAAGGCACTTGAAAACATTCCTGCAGATCAGCGTGAAGCTCTGGAGATTTCTGCTAAGCGTGTTCGTGACTATCACGAGCGTCAAGTTCAGGAGTCTTGGAGTTATGAAGAAGCTGATGGAACTATGTTGGGTCAGCAGGTTACGCCGCTTGATTCAGTCGGCCTTTATGTGCCTGGTGGTAAAGCGGCTTATCCTTCATCAGTTATTATGAATGCGATTCCTGCCAAAGTTGCAGGGGTTGAAAAATTGATTATGGTTGTGCCAACTCCTGATGGCGAAGTCAATGAAATGGTATTGGCCGCGGCAGCAATCTGTGACGTTGATTCGGTATTCACTTTAGGCGGTGCGCAAGCCGTTGCAGCTTTGGCTTATGGAACGGAGACCGTTCCGGCAGTGGATAAAATCGTCGGACCAGGGAATATTTTTGTTGCGACTGCTAAACGTTTGGTATTCGGAACGGTTGGTATCGATATGATTGCTGGTCCTTCTGAGATTTTGGTGTACTGCGATGGAAAAACTGACCCAGATTGGATTGCGGTAGATTTGTTTTCGCAAGCGGAACATGATGAAGATGCGCAATCGATTTTGGTGACTCAGGATGCAGACTTCGCTGACAAGGTGTATGAGAGCATGAATAAGCTATTGCCAACTATGCCTCGTAAAGAAATTATCCAAAAAGCGTTAGATGATCGCGGAGCAATCATTGTGGTTGACAATGAAGAACAAGCGATTGAAATGATTAATGTTATTGCGCCTGAACACTTGGAGTTGTCTGTTGATGATCCTAAAGCGTTATTGCCAAAAATCCGCCATGCGGGTGCGATTTTCATGGGTCGTTATACGGCAGAGGCTTTAGGTGACTACTGTGCGGGACCTAACCATGTTCTTCCAACGTCACGCACAGCCCGTTTCTCTTCACCTCTAGGTGTTTATGACTTTCAGAAACGTTCAAGCTTGATTATGTGTTCTGCAGAGGGCGCAAATACGTTAGGAAAAGTTGCTGGAGTTTTAGCAGATGGTGAAGGGCTTCAAGCTCACGCAGCCTCTGCTCGTTACCGTGTAAAAGGTTAATTTAATCTTTACCGGCCGGTATCTATACCTTCGGGTGAACTTTAAGAAAGCCACTAGAGAAATCAGTGGCTTTTTTTATGGTGTTTTAAAAGATAATCTTGAAGATATTTCTACTGCCTTTAGGCTTAAATAGTCGACTCTGAATAACTGGGTGATGGGCTCCAAGGTAAGTGAAAAACGTTTTTAATTAATAGCGTTTACGATTGTTTATGTTTAGGAATATACAATTTCAAGTGAGTTTGAGTTATTAGGAATAAGCTTATGCAAAGAGATGAATTAATTGCTTATATTGATACTTTATTGGAAGTGGATGCCTATAAAGACTATGCACCGAATGGTTTGCAAGTTGAGGGTCGCGCTGAGATAAAAAAAATAGTTACCGGTGTGACTGCGTGTCAGGCATTGATTGACGCTGCTATAGAAAAACAGGCAGATGCGATTCTAGTTCATCATGGGTATTTTTGGAAAAGTGAGCCGCAACAAATCATTGGCTTTAAACAGAAACGCATCAAAAGCTTACTGCAAAATGACATTAATTTATTAGGATACCACTTACCTCTCGATGGTCATCCTGAGTTAGGTAATAATGCTCAGCTTGGAAAGCTCTGGGAAATCGAGGTGATTGAGCAAGATGGCCTGTTATTTACTGGCAAGTTTAAAGTTCCCGTTGCTGTTGAAGAATTCTACGCAAAGGTAGCATCCACTTTGAAGCGTGAGCCTTTATGGTTAAAGGGTGGGGCTGAAATGATTTCACAGATTTCGTGGTGTTCCGGTGGAGCTCAAGGTTATATCGATAGGGCAATTGATAAAGGATCTGACCTGTATATCAGTGGTGAAGTTTCTGAGCAGACTACACACTTGGCAAGAGAGTGCAGAATCCATTATTTCGCCGCAGGACACCATGCAACCGAGACACATGGAGTTTATGTCTTAGGAGAGCACCTAAAAGAAAAGTTTGCTCTAGATGTGGAATTTATTGATATTCCAAATCCTGTTTAAAGGGATGTAACTTATTTATTTTATTTATGAAATTAAATAGATAAAATTGATTTAATGAGACTATAAGTAAATACTTATTTCAGTTTTTTGGGGGCTTATGTAGAATAAGTCCCCGATTTTGCTTGTGTACAACTAGGGAAAAGCCTATGTCTAAAGAAGAAAATAACAAGACGAGTGTAAACCTTCAGCGTCGCCGGCTGTTGACTGGGGCGACTGGAGTGGTTGGTGCCGCTGGTGCAACCTTTTTGGCTGTGCCCTTTGTTAGCTCTTGGCAACCTAGTGAAAAAGCTAAGGCAGCTGGAGCGCCAGTGGATGCGGATATTACCAAACTGCAGCCCGGTCAAATGTTAACGGTTGCATGGCGTGGTAAGCCTGTTTGGGTGGTTAGACGCACGCCAGATATGTTGGAAAACCTTCCAAAAATGGATGGTGATTTAAGTGACCCTGAATCAAACGAATCCATTCAGCCTGACTATTGTAAAAATGAGAGTCGTGCGATTAAAGATGAATTTTTGGTCGTGGTAGGGGTTTGTACTCATTTAGGGTGTGCGCCACTTTATCGTCCAGCAATTGGTTCTCCGGATATGGATGAAGGCTGGCAAGGTGGTTTCTTCTGTCCATGTCACGGTTCTAAGTTTGATTTGGCAGGGCGTGTTTATAGATCGGTTCCTGCACCTACGAACCTTGAAATTCCACCTTATCACTTCAAAGCTGACAATGTTATTCGCATTGGGGAAAGCGAAGGGGAGACGGCTTAATGTCAGATATGAATCATGAAAAATTGCAAGCAAAGCGTGGGACGGTTCTAGGTTGGTTTGATCGCCGTTACCCATTAGTAAGTACTTGGAATGAGCATGTTGGTGAATACTATGCGCCAAAGAATTTTAACTTCTGGTATTTCTTTGGCTCACTTGCACTGCTCGTATTAGTTAATCAGTTTGTGACTGGTATTTGGTTAACGATGAGTTATAAGCCATCGGCAGCAGAAGCGTTTAATTCCGTTGAATACATTATGCGTGATGTTGAATGGGGTTGGTTGATTCGCTATATGCACTCCACAGGTGCTTCAGCATTTTTTATTGTTGTTTACCTGCATATGATGCGTGGGCTGATGTATGGTTCCTATAAAGAGCCACGTGAGCTGGTTTGGATTATCGGTATGTTGATATTCCTTGTGCTTATGGCTGAGGCCTTTATGGGATATTTATTGCCTTGGGGGCAAATGTCTTATTGGGGAGCTCAGGTAATTATTTCACTATTTGGTGCAATCCCAGTTATTGGGCCTGATTTAGCGACTTGGGTGCGTGGTGATTTCATCATCTCGGATGCAACTTTGAACCGTTTCTTTGCATTGCACGTGATTGCATTGCCGCTGGTATTAATTATTCTGGTGTTTATGCATATTGTCGCTCTTCACCGTGTGGGTTCAAATAACCCTGACGGTATTGAAATTAAAAAGTATAAAAATGCACAAGGACTTCCACGTGATGGAATTCCATTCCACCCTTATTATTCGGTTAAGGATTCCATGGGGGCTGTGTTCTTTGCCATCTTGTTTGCTGTCGTCGTATTCTATATGCCAGAAGGTGGTGGATACTTTATTGAGCCACCTAACTTTGAACCTGCGAATCCGTTGAAAACGCCTGAGCACATTGCACCTGTTTGGTATTTCACACCGTTCTATGCAATTTTGCGTGCAGTTCCTGATAAGTTTTTAGGGGTTGTTGCGATGGGTGCTGCGATTATGTTCTTATTTGCAATGCCTTGGTTGGATCGTTGTAAGGTGAAATCAATTCGTTATCGTGGAATGTCATTCAAGTTATTGTTAGCAATGTTTGTGATTTCATTCCTAATTTTGGGTTGGTTGGGAACACAGCCTGCGACAGCAACATTGACGCTATTGGCACAAATTTTCACAGCAACCTATTTCTTGTTTTTCTTGATATTGCCCTATACTTCGGCGAGAGAGAAAACGAAGCCGGTTCCTGAGGAGGTCAGATAAATGAAAAAGTTATTTTTATTGATTAGTTTATCTGTGATGGCTGTTTTGCCTCAAGCGAACGCAGCAGGCCCTTCAATTGAATTGGATAAAGCAGAAAATAATCTGCGTGATCAAGATTCCTTACAGCGTGGTGCACAGTTGTTTACCAACTATTGCATGGCATGTCACTCAATTAAATATATGCGTTATAACCGAATTGCTCGTGATATCGGTTGGACGGATGAAGAAGTGATTGCCAAAATGTCTTTCAACCAAGCAAAAGTGGTGGATGATGTTCTAACACGGATGGAGCCAGGTGTGGGTACTGAAGTTCTTGGTACCGAGCCGCCTGATTTGTCTTTGATGGCTCGCTTGAAAGGAACGGATTACATTTATACCTTCTTACGCTCTTATCAGATGGATGAAGAAGGTAATTGGGATAATAGCGTGCTAAAAGGTACTTCAATGCCGCACGTACTTGAAGGCGTTCAGCGCTATTCTTCACAAGAGGAATATGATCAAGCCGCTCGTGATATTTCTAACTTCTTAGAGTATGTTGGAGAGCCTGCGAAGCTTGAACGTCATGATTTAGGTTGGAAAGTCATTGCTTTCTTGTTATTCCTATTGCTACTGACTTGGTTGTTGAAAAAAGAGTACTGGCGCGATATTAAACACTAATCGTTTGTTACCGGCCGGTATCTTTACAAGCCCTGTAATGGTTTTCCGTTACAGGGTTTTTTATTGGGTTAAAATCTAGCAAATCTAATTACTTAAATACAAGGTTGTTGAATGGCAAAAAGTAAGGTCGCCTATGTCTGCACGGAATGCGGAGCCGAATATGCACAATGGCAAGGGCAGTGCACGGCTTGTAAAGCTTGGAACACGCTGAAAGAGATTAAGCTTGGGAGCGCTAAATCCTCTGCGGCAAAAAAAGCGGCAAAAGGTTATGCCGGTGAAGCGGACAATCAAGTCAAATCGATTCATGATGTCGATTTAAGTGAAACACCTAGAGTTTCATCAGGCATGACAGAGTTGGATCGTGTTTTGGGCGGCGGCGTTGTTCCAGGGTCGGTGGTATTAATCGGTGGCGATCCAGGTGTTGGTAAATCCTCTATTTTGTTACAAGTCATGTGTTATTTGAGTACACAAATGAATGCGCTTTATGTGACCGGTGAAGAATCTTTACAACAGGTTGCGGCGCGAGCAAAGCGTATGGGCTTGCCTGATGAAAAGCTTCGGCTGTTGACAGAAACCGATGTAGAAGCGATTACCATTGCTGCGCAAAAAGAGCAGCCAAAAGTCATGGTGGTGGATTCTATTCAAACCATGCAGCTTGCTGAGGTAAACACTGCCGCTGGTGGCGTATCGCAGGTTAGAGAAAGTGCAGCTTTCTTAACCCGATTTGCAAAACAACATAATATTGCTGTGTTTTTAGTGGGTCATGTCACGAAATCCGGTGAAGTTGCCGGGCCGCGAGTGTTAGAGCATATTGTTGATTCGGTTCTATTTTTAGAAGGCCAGTCGGATAGTCGTTTTAGGACATTGCGCGCGATGAAAAACCGTTTCGGCGCGGTGAATGAGTTAGGTGTCTTTGCTATGACTGAAAAAGGCATGAAGCAGATTAAAAATCCGTCTGCGATTTTTTTGAGTCGAGGAGATGAACCTGCACCTGGATCGGTTGTGATGGTGATTTGGGAGGGATCTCGACCTTTACTCGTTGAGATCCAAGCGTTGGTTGATGACTCCCCATATGGGGCGCCCAAGCGTGTTGCAGTCGGGTTGGATCAAACTCGAATTGCGATGCTATTGGCTGTCATGCATCGTCATGGAGGCATTCAAGCTGGCGACCAAGATGTTTATGCGAATGTTGTTGGCGGTGTCAAGGTTTCTGAAACCAGTGCCGATTTAGCTTTACTGTGTGCCATTCTCTCAAGTATGCGTAATCAAGCAATTGATAGCTCTACGATTATATTTGGAGAAGTCGGACTTGCAGGAGAAATTCGCCCAGTGCCGAGTGGTCAAGAAAGATTGTTTGAAGCAGTGAAACATGGATTTACACGAGCAATTGTTCCGATTGCGAATGTACCCAAAGGTGGGATTCCAAATGTACAAATTACTGGCGTTAAAACTTTGCAACAAGCTTTAGATGCAATCTGATTTGCATGTTTTTGTGGTGTAATCAATTTTTCGCGATTTATAAAAAGTAGTAAAAGTTTATCTATTAGAATGAATTTGGGGTCAAAATGCATCTTAAACAGATCCTAACCAATATCAAAAGTAATGCTAAGAAAATAGCAAGGTTCGCTCATGAAATTAAAAAATCAATGGTTTGAGGCTCTCCTTGGAGGGTGTTTTGTATTAAGTTTTCTACCGACGGCATTGCAAGCGTCAGGGTTTGCATTGATTGAGCAGAGCGCTAGCGCTCAAGGGTTATCTTACGCAGGGGCGGCAGCAAACCCTGAAGATGTGAGTATTATGTGGTTTAACCCAGCTGGGTTAACACAGTTTGAAAATAATCAAATGATTCTTGCAGGACATATTGTTAAGCCGGTGGCGGATTTCACAAATCAAGATTCAAGAATTGATGGGATTGGAGAACTTTACGGTAAAGGTGGGAATGGTGCTAAAACCAGTTTTGTTCCTAATTTCTATTGGAAAACTCGGTACCAAAATCTTGACTTTGGACTGGGAGTGAACGTGCCTTTTGGTTCAACCGTTGAATATGATGATGATTGGGTTGGACGCTATCATGCAGTTTATACTTCCACGAAAACCATCAATATTAACCCTGCGGTAGCCTTTAAATTAAATGATGCAGTGTCTTTTGGTGTTGGTTTGAATGTTCAATACATTGATGTCAATCTTACTCAAAAGGTGGACTTTGGATTGGCTGTTGGTCAGGCGCAACAATTTGATGGTTATGCTGATTTACAAGCAGATGGCATTGGTTATGGTGTGAATTTAGGTTTTTTATATGAGCTTGAAAATGATGGTTTTATTGGTTTGAGTTACCGGTCTCAAGTCTCTCATACTGCAAAAGGTAAGGCTGATTTTATGACTCCGGCTTTTGTGGCGAGCACTGAATATGCTGACCAAAACATTTCTGCCAAGGTTTCATTGCCTGCGTCAGTTTCACTAAGTGGTCTTTATCCAATTAATCAAAAAATCAATTTGCTTGCTGATATTACCTGGACCGGCTGGTCAAGTTTTGATGAGTTAAGGATTTCCTTTGATAACAAGCCCGATTCTGTTCAACCTGAAGAGTGGGAGGATGTAATACGCTACTCTTTAGGAGTGACCTATCAGTATTCTCCAAAATGGATTGTACGTTCAGGTATTGCATTGGATTCAACACCGATACCCAGTGATGAATTGAGAACTCCGAGAATTCCTGATAGTAATCGAA
This sequence comes from Thiomicrorhabdus indica, assembly GCF_004293625.1. NCBI lineage: Bacteria > Pseudomonadati > Pseudomonadota > Gammaproteobacteria > Thiotrichales > Piscirickettsiaceae > Thiomicrorhabdus > Thiomicrorhabdus indica. The sequence continues at coordinate 795,197 of NZ_CP033040.1, forward strand.
AGTGGCTATCGTTTGGTGCTAGTTATCAAATGAAAGAAAATATGCGTATTGATATGGCTTATAGTCATTTGAGGGGAGGGACAGAGACGATTTATGCTCGACATGCTGACACGCCTACGCATATTTTACATGGAGAGGTTGAAACTAAAGTTGATATTCTCAGTGCTCAGCTGGTTTGGAATTATTAAGGAGGTTATTGATGAACGCTACTTTTAAAGGTACCCATAGGTTTGCCCTTGGAGGTTTACTTGTGGCCGCGGTGTTCGGTTTAACCGGGTGTGGCAGTGACTCTCCGGATGTATCGCTTGAAACAGTCGGACCCCCTGCGGAAAATGGCTGGGTTGTCATGGATTTTGAAAATGGGGATATTCCATTTCCGCATGATGCTTTATTTTCCGGTTCAGCAGATGGGACATTAAATATTCCCGTCGTAGATCCTACAGATTATTCTGATCCGAAAGTTGCGATGAACGCCGTTGATGGTTTTTCTACATCCGCACCAATCAGTTTTTCCGTGACTAAACAATTAGATTTAACGGATCTTAATGCAAATACGATTGCGGATACCTTAGAGCGTGGCATTAGTCTTTATAAGGTCAGTGTCGACCCCTTGACGAGAGCGGTAACGAAAATTGTCTCTCGATTAACGCTTGGAGTTGATTTTGCCCTTGCTGTCAGTGATTCTGAATCAACAGCTAAACAGGTTGCTATTATTCCTTTAAAGCCTCTATCTCCAAAAACAACCTATATTGTCGTGATAGATTCTGATCTTCGAGATAGTTCAGAAGTCGCTTTTAATAAAGGGGCTATTTACGCAGCTTTATCTCAAGATGATCGAACCTTGAAAGAAACCGCTTTTGATGCCTTAGAGCCGCTTCGTCAATTAACCTTAGCTCAGCTTTCAGCACTTCAACGTTTTGGTGTCAGTACTGATGAAGTGATTGCCTCTTGGGCATTTACAACTCAGTCGACTTCAGATGTATTAGAGAATATGCTTGTGAATGTTTCAAATCAAAGTTTGTTGATTTCAGGGACAACTTTAGACACATCTACATTTGGTGGGCAAGGGCTTGCAGATGTGTATTCTGGTACTTTGACGGTACCGTATTATGGAGGGAGGCCTTCAGTTGAAAACCCTACTGCACCGTTGAATACAATTTGGTCCGGTGCTCAGGATTCTATGCTCAGTCAGTTTAATCCGACCCCTGTACAGCGTCATGCAGCAACTATTCCCGTTTTGATGACTCTACCCAAAGGAGATACTCCGGCGTCTGGTTGGCCAATTGTGATTTTCCAGCATGGGATTACACAAAACCGCTCAAGTGTATTAGCTGTTGCGGATTCTTTGGCTCATGCTGGTTTTGCTGCAATTGCAATTGATATGCCTTTACATGGGATTACTGAGAACAGTGCATTAGCGAGTTTACGAATAGCAGGCGTTTCGGAGCGGACTTTTGATGTAGACTATGTTACCCAAGATGCGCAAGGTACGGTTCTTATTCCTCAGTCAGATGGGGTTCAAGATAGCTCTGGAAGACATTTTATTAACCTTTCTCACTTGGTAGTCACTCGAGATAATTTGCGGCAGGCAGTTTCAGACTTAATGCATTTACAAGCAAGCCTGACAAGTTCGAGTGTTGCTAACTTACTTGATGCAAGTAAGGTTAGTTTTGTGGGGCATTCATTGGGCGCAATGGTAGGTGGCGTTTTTCAAGCGCTTTCCCCGGCGGATTCTGCTGTTTTTGCTATGCCAGGCCAACAAGCGGCTTATCTTTTAGCAGGTTCAGCCTCTTTCGGTCCAGAAATTGTTGCAGGTCTTGCGGCTCAGGGTATTTCTGCCGATAGCGCAGAATTTCAACAGTTTCTGCTAGCTGCTCAAACGGTTGTGGATTCTGCAGATCCAGTTAATTATTCAAGTACGATTCAAGCACCTAGCTTAATGTTTGAAGTTGTCGGGATTGACGCTCAAAGCCAAGATCAAGTGATTCCAAATAGTGTCTCTAATGCACCCTTGGCAGGTACAGAGCCTTGGATTTGGTCTCAAGGTTTAAGTCGTGTTTCAGCCTCTGGTGCGTTGAAAGATGGAAAAGGCGTAATTAGGTTTACTCAAGGGAATCATGCTTCTTTACTTTCAACGCAGTCCTCTGCGTTGGTTACGCAAACCATGCAAGAAGCCATGGTTAGCTTTATTGCTTCGAAAGGGAATGCTATTCTGATTTCTGACGAATCGACCGTTCAATAAAATCAACGAATGTTAAGCCTCTGTGGAGAATTAGAACTTGTATCAATCTACCCAATATCTTCAAAGCTTAGAAACCCTTTATGGGCAATCGTCCATGGGGGTTTTACTGTTTCAGTTGGATGAGCAAGTTCACTGGACCCTAGTTTGGAGTAATCAGACTGCTTCAACTCAGTTAAATATTGAGTCGCTTACTTCTGATCCTCAAATTCTCTTGGAACTTTTTAGTGCGTCCAAAGAGGATCAGCCAACGAAATATATTTATAGCGACTATGAGCTGAATTTAATTCCTCTTCAGGATTCCCTTTCTTCAAGTATCTTGGTTCATATTAATGAGAAAAGTGAGCAACTTAAATCTATTTCGTCATCGCACACTGATAGCTGGGTATTTCCAGACGAAGCACATTTGCAATTAAAGCCATCTGACTCAATTCCTGAACAGAGTGCAGCTTCTATGGCAAATCCTGAGCGTTTGTTTTCTATTGAACAAATGGATAAACAAAGCTTCTATCAAAATATTGTCAATAAAGCTGGACTCGCAAGCTTTTTAGCACCTTTTAATGAAAAATATCTGTTTTGGGATAGGCAGGCTCTTGGCTTTTTGGATTTGCCGAAAAACCTTTTTAAAAAAGAGACTCATGATTTTTATAGTGGAAGTTTTGAACTATTTTTATCGTTTGTGCATGACAGTGATAAAGAAAAAGTCATTGAGGCATTTGAAGAGTTATGGGAACACCAATGGTCAATTAAATCTCAATTTAGAATTAAATCTAAAGATTCTAGCTATCAGTGGTTTCAGCTTTCGGTCCAAGTTCAAACAGAGTTTTTTGTTGGTTATCTAGAAAATATTAATGAGCAGATTGGTTTCCAGCGTCAATTGGGTGCTCGAGAAAAGCTTATTGAGCAGTTAATTGATGGTTTGCCGATTGGCATAGTAGTGAAAGACGCCCAGTCTTGTTACCGATTTGTGAATCATCAAATTGAAAAAGATTTTCAATTAAGTCGTGCCGAAATTATTGGTAAAACCGATTATGAATTATTCCAGTCTCCTGCGATATTACAACAAGTGCTTGCAGCGAAAAATGATGGTGTAGTCGGTCAGCTGCAAATAGAAGAAAAGTCCATTACGTTATTGAATCATACTGAATGGTTTATGGTTGGACACTTATTAATGCAGGTGGAAAATTTAAAAGGATCGATTGAAGTTTGGTCAATGGGCTTCTATTTGAATATTACGGAACGTAAACTGATTGAAGAAGAATTAAAAGAAGCAAACCAAGCTGCGCTTTTAGCTGCTCAAGCAAAAAGTGATTTTCTTTCAATTATGAGTCATGAAATTCGAACGCCGCTCAATTCAGTGATTGGGAATGCCACTTTGTTGCACGATTATCATTTGGAATCAGATGTTAAAACTCATATCACCATGATTCAACAGTCCGCGGAGCATTTACTCTATTTGATTAATGATATTCTCGACTTTAATAAACTAGAAGCTGGCAAAGTTGAGTTGGAGCATAAGCCTTTGGATTTAGCCGAGCAGCTTAATGCATGTATGCAAATGTCTGAAAGTCCTGCTAAGCATAAGAATGTGACTTTAAAGACTGACTTGCGAAATAGTATTCCTCAGTGGGTTAAAGGAGATGCAGGGCGTCTGCGTCAGATTGTCTTGAACCTTGTCGGGAATGCAATTAAATTTTCGGAAAATGGTGAGGTCTATCTGATTGCTTCTTCAATTATTGATGATTTAAATCTGGATGAAGATTTGGTTTACAAATTGACGAATAATCTGAGCGCGAATTCAAAATGCGAACGAGTCTATTTTGTCGTACGTGATACAGGTATTGGAATCGATAAAGAGTCGATCCCTAAGTTATTTCAGGAATTTAGTCAGGCCAATGCGGGAACTTCCCGAAAATTTGGTGGAACAGGCTTGGGCCTAGCAATCTGTAAGAAGTTAGTTGAAGCGATGGATGGCGCAATTGGAATTGCAAGCCAAGTGAATAAAGGCAGTGATTTTGCTTTTGCCATTCCTTTTGAGCCAACTACTTCATCTAGCGTAGAATACTCCGCTAACTCAGGGGGGCTGTCTGTGGAAGAGCTGGCCTCTCAAAGACCGTTGAATATCCTAGTGGCTGAAGATAATCAGCCAAACCAATTCCTTATTCGTGCAATTCTTAAAAAGTTTGGTCATGAAGTGAACATTGTTAATAATGGTCAAGAAGCGGTTGATGCGGTCGTTTCTTCGAATAATGCTCAGCAAGCGTTTGATGTGGTATTAATGGATCTTTCAATGCCTGAAATGGATGGCTTTACAGCGAGTAAGACCATTCGCCTGCTACAGACTCAAGGGGACTTGCCTGTCTATAAAAATGGATTACCAATCGTGGCGTTGACTGCCAATGCGTTGGATGAGCAAAAAGAAGATGTTGAAGCCGCACAGATGGATGGCTTTCTTACAAAGCCGATTAATATTGACCGGCTCAAAGAAGTGTTGTTCGAACTGACAAAGTAAATACTGTTTGCAGGGTTAATGCGTCATTTACTCTACCGGCCGGTAAAGAATTATAGGGCACGTAGAGTTTGCCCTATTGTGCAGCTGTGATTCTTTAAATCTCTAAGAAATCAATCCACTGTTTGAATAAAGTGGGCGTTGTTGCACAAACTGCAGAACGCTTGACGACTTCTGCAACCATGACTTCTTCCCCTTCTAAGGTACAAGACTGGCCTCCTGCTTCATCTAATATTAGATAACCTGCAGCATAATCCCAAAGATTTTGAGAGCCATGTAAATAGATATGTCCTCTTCCAGCAGCAATCCAGCACCAGTCTAAAGCAACCGATCCAAAGCTGCGTTGCGAAGCATAGGGGGTCTTCTCAATGATGTGCATCGCCATTTTGGGAGAAAGGCGTTTAAAGTCAATAATGCCACTGGTTTGCTTGAGCTGAGTTTTAGCGGTTTGTGCCACCAGTTTTTCTCCATTCAACTCTGCTCCCATTCCTAAACGAGCGGCAAACATTTCATCGCGGTCAGGATCATAGACCAATCCCGCAACAATTTGACCTTCAATTGCTAACGCCAATGAAACCGAGTAAAAAGGGATGCCACTGGCAAAGTTACTGGTGCCGTCAACTGGATCTAAAATCCAGCATCCTTTTGAACTTTCCAATGCTTGAACCTGCTCATCATGGCTGGCTTCTTCGCCTAAAAATGCAAACTCTGGCCACTGTTTCTGTAAAAAAGCTTTGGTATGTTTCTGCATTTGAGTATCTGCTTCAGTGAGCAGGGAGCCATCTTGTTTCTCTTCAAAAGAAACTTGACGAAAGCGTTGCAGAATTTCTGTCTGTGCCAAAGAGCGAATGCCGCTTAAAAGCGTTTGCCATTCTTCTTGGTTATGAAAAGGGTGGTTGTTGTGTGAGCTAATCATGAAAAAAGTTTTCTTTTCGGTTTTTTAATAATGTGAAGTTTAACTTTGTCGACGGCACTATCGGTTGTCGCAACTACTTCGATTGCGTATTCATTGATGCGAATACAGGTTTGTGCATTTGGAAGTGTTTCAAGCTCTTCTTGAATCAAGCCATTAAAGGTTTTTGGCCCATCGGTTGGAAGGTCAAGACTATACTCTTTATTCACATCTCGAATAAATTCTTGTGCGTCAATCGTCATAGAGCCATCTTTATGGACGATCACCGAATTGTTATCCGGTTTCGACTTGGCATCTGTTGAGAGCTTACCGACGATTTCTTCAAGTAAATCTTCCATTGTTAACAAACCTTGCAGATCGCCATATTCATCCACAATTAAAGCCATTCGACGTTTGTTCTCATTGAATTTGCTTAATTGAGTACTTAGGGAAGTTGTTTCCGGAACAAAGTAAGCAGGGCGTGTAATTCGAATAATATCTTTAAGACTGACATCTTCGCGCATCAAAATTGGTAACGCGCGTCTAAGGTTTAAAATGCCGACTAAATCATCATCAAGTGAACCTCGGTAGAGTGGAATGCGCGTGTATGGCGACTTTTGAATGGTTTTAAGAATTTGTTCAATCGGCTGTTCAACATCCACCGCGTATATATCTTGTTTGGGAATCATAACGTCTTCCACGGTAACGCTTTCTAGCTGAAGAACGCTGCTTAACATGGAGCGATAGTTTTCAGGCAGGCGACTGGTCGCTTCATTAATCAATGTTTGCAACTCTTCATGACTTAGTGAATGTTGGTCGTCTTTGTCGTGAACCTTTACGCCTAAAACACGCAAAAAACCATTGGCAAAGAAATTAACCATCCAGACTAGCGGCGACATGACTTTTAATAGCGGCGTCAAAATGTAGGCCGCAGGGTAAGCGATTTTTTCAGGGCTTAATGCCGCTAGCGTTTTTGGGGCAACCTCTGCAAAGACTAGAATAACTAATGTAAGCAACCCTGCTGCAATCGCTATTCCTGCTTCTCCCATTAGTTTCATGGCGATAATGGTGGCAATGGACGATGCGAAGATATTAACGAAGTTGTTACCTAGGAGAATAACGCCTAACAATCGGTCAGGTGAATCCAGTAGTTTTGAAGCGAGCTTAGCTCCTTTATGACCGGATTTAACTTGGTGTTTTAAGCGGTAACGGTTGAGTGCCATCATACTCGTTTCAGAGCTAGAGAATAGCGCAGAAAGTATGATGAGAAAAATAAGTATCCCGAAAAGGATGGAAACGTCTAGAGAGTTCAAGGCAGTTTAACGGGTAGTGAATGAATTTGTAATTATACGTGCTTGAGTTGGACAGACCAAATAGTATCTGCCCAATTTGTTAAGAATTTTGGCTGGTTTTATGGTGTTTAAAAGTTTGATTCTCGATAAAGAGGTTTTATCGATTCAGAGCTTTATGGCATATCCAATAAGCACTGCAAGACAAGTTCTGTACCGACAAAACTCACTACAAGCAACCCATAAGCCCAAATGGTATATTTAACCGCCTTTTGGCCTCGCCAACCATATTGGAACCGGCCGGTTAATAATACTCCGTACAAAATCCAAGCGATGACCGCAAAAAACGTTTTGTGGACAAGGTGTTGGGCAAAAATGTCCTCGACAAAGAATGCACCACTTAATAAAGAAAAGCTTAAGAACACAAAACCGATAATTAACAGTTTAAACATTAGCTCTTCCATAATTTGTAGTGGCGGTAGAGCACGCATTAAATTGGAAAGTTGGCGGTTGTGGAAGCGTTTTTCTTGAATGGAATAAAGTATCGCCTGAGCTGTCGCAAGTCCAAGCAGACTGTAAGCTGCAATGGAAATGAATACATGGCTACCAATTTCTAGTGGCAAAGGTGTGTATTCAGGGAAACCAATAGGGAGCATGGTCGTTAAGGCGGCGACTGGAAAAATAAAAATTCCAAGTGTTTCTGCTTGGTACTGGCGATTCAAGCCTAATAAAATAATTGCAGCTAACAGTGTGATTAGCGACAAAGTATTGCTTAAGTTAAATGCAAAATACTGGTCGGGGTGCCAGATAGTCGAGCTCAAGGTAACCACGTGCAAGATCGCTGCTATAACAGCAAATACAATGATTTTTTTACGTTGTGCACGAAGGTTGACTCGGTCGAATAGTTTGATTTTCTGCCAAATCAATAAGCTGGCGAAGACGTAAAGTAAACTTGCGCTTAAGGCAAAGAAGCCACTGAAAACCATGCAATATCCTTAATTTAATTTGCGTCTATTCTGACCGGCCGGTAAGCAGTCGACTCGAAATAACGGTTCGAAATTGTTACCAACTCGAGTCTAAGACTCAAATAACAAGTGAATTCGTTATAATAGCCGAATTATTTTTTGATTAGAAGTATGCCGCGTAGTCCGTATCGTGATTAAACGTGTTAACCGCAGGGTTTTTCCTTGTGCTGCGACGGCTGGAGAGAGAAATGTTTGATAATTTATCCGAACGCTTAAACAAAACCCTCAAAACACTCAAAGGGCAAGGGCGTCTAACCGAATCGAATATTAAGGATGCATTACGCGATGTGCGCCGTGCATTGCTTGAAGCAGATGTTGCCCTGCCGGTTGTCAAATCATTTATCACCAAGGTGCAAGAACGTGCGATTGGTCAAGAGGTCTCGGCGAGTTTGAACCCCGGCCAGGCATTTATCAAGATCGTTAAGGATGAATTAACCGCGATCATGGGGGAAGAAGCTACCCCTCTGAATTTTAATGTGGAGCCGCCAGCGGTCATTATGATGGCCGGTCTGCAAGGTGCAGGTAAGACCACTTCGGTGGGTAAGTTGGCAAAGTGGTTGACCGAGCGCGAAAAGAAAAAAGTCATGGTCGTATCTGCCGATATTTACCGGCCGGCAGCAATCAAACAGTTAGAAACATTGGCAGGACAGGTTGGTGTTGAGTTTTTCCCATCAACTGCAGATCAAGATCCGGTAGAAATTGCACGTGCAGCGCATGCCGAAGCAAAGCGTAAATTTGTCGATGTGCTGATTCTGGATACAGCCGGTCGCCTTCATATTGACTCAGATATGATGGATGAAATCAAACATTTACATGACAATGTAAAGCCTGCTGAAACCCTGTTTGTCGTCGACGCTATGACAGGGCAAGACGCAGCGAATACTGCCAAAGCCTTTAATGATGCCCTCACACTTACTGGTGTGATCTTGACCAAAATAGATGGTGATGCGCGTGGTGGTGCGGCTCTTTCTATTCGAGAAATTACCGGCAAGCCAATTAAGTTTTTAGGGGCAGGTGAAAAAACCGATGCGCTTGAGCCTTTCCATCCAGAGCGTATGGCGGGTCGTATTTTAGGAATGGGCGATGTTCTCAGTTTGATTGAGGAAGCCGAAGCCAAAATCGATAAGAAAAAAGCCGAGAAATTTGCTAAGAAGCTCCAAAAATCGGGTCAGTTTGATTTAGAGGATTTTCTTGAACAGCTTCAGCAAATTAAAAACATGGGCGGAGTGGGTGGCTTGCTTGGAAAATTGCCGGGAATGGGTCAGCTGAAAGATCAAGTCAGTGGCGATTTTGCGGAAAAAGAATTCAAGCGATTAGAGGCGATCATTCAATCGATGACGGCTCAAGAGCGAGCTTTCCCTGCAGTGATTAAAGGTTCTCGCAAGCGACGTATTGCAGCTGGTTCGGGAACTTCGGTGCAAGACGTGAATAAGTTGCTTAAACAATTCACGCAAATGCAAAAAATGATGAAAAAAGCTTCCAAAGGCGGCATGAAAAATATGATGCGTGGCTTGGCTGGTAAACTTCCGCCGGGAATGGGTGGCGGTCCAGGTGGCGGTTTACCTCCTGGAATGCGATAAAGCGGAAAAGTAGCAAGGGATAAAAGTTATATCGAATTGCTGGTATTTCTTTTAAATAAGGCGCTATTTTATTTACTTAGTCGATTGATTCAATCGGAGGGAATTTAGTGTTTTTTCTTTATGTGGAAATATTCCTAACATACTGAAAAGCATAAGGTTTTATTGGTTTAAAAGTGTTTCTTTTAATTGCTTGTAAAAAGGCGTGATTATGGGTATAATCGCGCCTTCTTTATTTTCCCCAGTCGAATAAGAATTTATAACTTATCTAACTGTATGAAATTAAAGAGTTTTAATGAAAAGAATTTGTTGGGAGGGTTTCCTCTCATCGCCTGATTAAAGACAAAGGAATAAATTATGGTAGTTATTCGTATGGCCCGTGGTGGTTCTAAAAAGCGTCCTTTTTACAAGCTAGTGGTTGCTGATCAACGTTTCAGCGCAACTGGCCGTTTCATTGAGCAGGTAGGTTTCTATAACCCTATCGCACGTGGTCAAGAAGAAAAACTTCGTGTTGATCAGGCGCGTGTTGATCACTGGGTTTCTGAAGGTGCTCAAATGAGCGCTCGCGTTAAGAGCGTTTTAAAACAAGGTTAATCTTAAGATTAGCTGCCATTTAACCGGCCGGTAAATAAAGAGGTTTTTTCAATGGAAAATAATCGTTTAGTTGTCGGTCAGATTAATGGCATCTTTGGGGTTCAAGGTTGGGTGAAAATTTTTTCCCATACGGACCCTAGAGAAAATATATTTCGCTATTCGCCTTGGCTAATTGAAGTCGGTGGGGAGTGGCAAAGCATTAAAGTCGAAGACTTTAAGGTTCAGCAGGGCGGTAAGTCCCTGGTGGCTAAACTTAAAGGATTAGATGACCGCGATCTCGCCCGAGAATATATGGGTTCGACGATTGCGATTGATAAGTCTCAACTTCAACGTGACCAAAGCGACTACTTGTGGATTGATTTGATTGATTGCGAGGTTCGCAATCAAGAAGGTGTTGTCTTTGGTAAGGTTGTGAACTTAGTGGAAACCGGAGCTCATGATGTTTTGCGCGTTGAAGGGGAACACTCAACATTGATTCCGTTTGTGTTGGACACGTTTATCAAACAGGTCGATGTTGCACAAAAAACGATTTTAGTGGATTGGCAGATTGATGAGGAGAGTGAATAGACATGCAATTTCATGTCATCACGCTCTTCCCGGAAATGTTCTCTGCTTTGACTGAATCTGGCGTAAGTCGTAGAGCATTGCAGAACGCGCTTTATGATTTAAAAACCTGGAATCCGCGCGAGTTTACGCATGACCGCCACAAAACGGTAGACGATCGGCCTTATGGTGGTGGACCAGGAATGGTGATGATGTACCAGCCGTTGAAAGATACGATTGATGCTATTCAAAGCCAAAGCCAAAGCCAAAGCCAGGATGTTGGTGATAAGAAATCTAAAGTGATTTATCTGTCCCCTCAGGGAAGACCTCTGACCCAAGCAAAAGCCAAACAACTATCAAAGCTGGATAATATTACTTTGCTTTGTGGTCGTTACGAAGGTATTGATGAGCGACTTTTGGAAACGGAAGTTGACGAAGAAATTTCGATTGGTGACTTTGTGGTTAGTGGTGGTGAATTGCCTGCGATGATGTTGATGGATGCAGTGATTCGTTTGTTGCCTGGGGCTTTAGGTCATAATCAGTCCGCTGAGCAAGACTCGTTTTCAGATGGGTTATTGGATTGTCCGCATTACACTCGGCCAGAAGAAGTCGCAGGTATGAAAGTCCCAACGGTGTTGTTAGAGGGTAATCATGCAAAGATTGATGCATGGCGACAAATTCAAAAAGAACAACGTACTCAAGAACGTCGTCCTGATTTGTGGCAGGCGGTTCAAGTGCAAGAAAGGTAGTTTTAAAGATTTTTTTGTTGAATAGCCTTGGCGATTCAGCCCTGAGTGAGCGAGGTATAGCTACAACAATTCGGATTCAACCTCTGGCGTCACCAAATTTTTGGTAATGGCGTTATTAAAGTTGGATAAAGTTAACAGAGGCAAAACCTCTGAGGTTCAAATAAAATGAACCGCTAATGGAGAAGCTTAAAATGAGCGATATCATTAAAAAGATTGAAGCTGAACAAATGACAAAAGAAATCCCTGCGTTTAACCCAGGGGATACAGTTGTTGTTCAGGTTAAGGTTGTTGAAGGTAAAAACGAGCGTCTACAGGCGTACGAAGGTGTGGTAATCGCGAAGAAAAACCGTGGTTTAAACTCTAACTTCATCGTTCGCAAAATCTCTCACGGTGTGGGTGTTGAGCGTACTTTCCAAACTTACAGCCCATTGGTTGACAGCATCACTGTTAAGCGTCGTGGTGCGGTACGTCGTGCGAAGTTGTACTATCTTCGTGACCTATCTGGTAAAGCGGCACGTATCAAAGAAAAAGTATAATTTTACTTTTTGCTTTGCAAAGAAAACTCCCTTGGTTTTGGCCTTGGGAGTTTTTTTATGTCTAAATTTTACGCTTATCAAAAAGCCTCGGACTATACTGTTCACTTTATGATTTTAAAGAATGATTATGTTTGCGTCCTTTCAAAAAGATTTTCTTCAAGATTTAGCCTTTGTGGAAGGTTTAAGTCCAAATACCATTAGTGCCTACCGCCAGGATTTGAAGTTATTGGCCAAGTGGATGGAAAGACAAGATATTTCGGATGTATTCACTGTTAATACACAGCAGCTTGAAGATTTTTTATGGGAACTGACAAAGGCTGGACGTAAACCTAAATCTATTGCGCGTTTAATCTCGTCTTTAAAACGGTTTTATTTGTGGGCGATTGAGCAACAACATACCGATTTAGACCCGGCCGGTGTTTTAAAGTCGCCAAAGCTCGATGCAAAGTTGCCTGTAGTGTTAACCGAAGAACAAGTGGAGCGGTTATTAAATGCACCAGATTTAACTACGGCGTTAGGTATTCGTGATCGGGCGATTTTAGAGTTGATGTATGCAAGTGGTTTGCGTGTTTCTGAAGTTGTGAATTTGCCCTTTGAACAAATCAACTTGTCAGTTGGAATGGTTCAAGTCGTTGGGAAAGGCTCAAAAGAGCGTGTGGTTCCTATTGGAGAGCAGGCCATTGAAGCTGTTGAGCAGTATTTAACGGCGAGTCGTCCCATTTTAGTGGGGAATAAAATGGTCTCCACTTTATTTGTGTCGCGTTTAGCTCGTCCAATGACTCGTCAAACCCTTTGGCACCGTGTTAAAAATCTGGCAGCATCGGTTGATATACAAGGAGATTTATCCCCGCATGGATTACGCCATGCGTTTGCGACTCATTTATTGAATCATGGTGCCGATTTGCGAAGTGTGCAGTTACTTTTAGGGCATAGTGATTTGTCGACGACGCAGATTTATACACATGTGGCTAAAGCAAGACTACAGTCGATTCATCAACAACATCATCCTCGTGGTTAAGTTTTGGCAAGACCGATTCAGATATTTAATGAGTGTTTTTTAAAGGGTGCAGGTGTTGATTTAAAATTTTAGTCAACTCTCCCATGTTGACCGGTTTGCTTAGATAATCATCCATTCCAGCATTAATGAATCGCTCTCTATCACCGCTCATGCTATTTGCTGTTAATGCAACAATTGGAATATGCACGCCACTCGATTTTTCAGATTCTCGGATTTGTTTGGTGGCTTCTATGCCATTCAGGTTTGGCATATTTTCGTCCATTAAAACGAGGTCGTATGTTTTTTGTTGAATGGCTTCAATTGCTTCAAGGCCATCATTCGCAACGTCAAATTCAATTTGTAATTTTTTGAAAATAGCACTCATGAGAAGTTGATTGGTTTTGTTGTCTTCAACAAGTAATAGGCTGCCATCAAATTTCGTTGAAGAAAGTGACAGAGTTTGCGTATTTTTCTTTTCTTGAAGGGCGACTTCTTTTACAGGAATGGTAAAGAAGAATTCGCTACCTTTTCCTAGTTCGGAAATGACTTCAATTTTTCCACCCATCATAGCAATGAGCTTGGAGCTAATTGTTAGACCAAGGCCAGTTCCTCCGTATTTACGAGTGGTTGAGCCTTCTGCTTGGGAGAAAGCTTCAAAGATTTTTTTCTGAGCAGATTTGCTCATGCCAATACCTTCGTCAATTACTCGGATTGTTAGGTTGCCCTTTGTATAGCTGACTTTAAATTCAATCTGGTGGCCTGGTTCTGTGAATTTGATGGCGTTTGATAACAGATTAGCAATGACTTGTTTTAAACGTAACATATCCGTATTGATACCGGCCGGTAACTTCTCATCTAAATCAATAATCAAGTTTAGATGTTTCTCACTGCAACGAGCTTTGAAAAGGTCGCTGATATTGGTTAATTCTCTTCGGGGGTTAAAATCCACTAAGTCTAGATCAAGTTTTCCACTTTCGATTTTACTTAAATCGAGGATGTCATTAATGATGCCTAAAAGAGAGTGGCTGGAACTATCGATTGTTTCCAGGTAATTCATGGTTTCTGAATCATGTGGTTTCTCTTTGAGTAGGCTAATGAATCCCAAAATTGCATTCAGTGGCGTGCGGATTTCATGAGACATATTCGCCAAGAATTCACCTTTTGAGCGAGTCGCCTCAATGGCAATATTGCGTTCGCTTTCTAAGTCCTGACGAACTTTCTCAAGAGCTGTGATGTCGAACATACTGATAATGAATCGACGATACTGTTTGGATTGATTAATACGTAGTTGGAATATTGTTGTTTTACCTTTATAGGAAATTTTGACGCGGTGGGCGATTTCTGGATGTTCCAGAACATATTCAATCCAGTTTTTATCTTCAAACTTGCAGACATAGCCTTCTTCTTTGACGAATAAATCGCAGATGCATTGAAAGTCTTTCTGGAAGGCTTCGATAGAGGGATAATCGGGGAAAAACTCAAAGAAACCACCACTGGCATCAATAATTTCTTTTCCGTTGTTTACAATAATAATATTGCTTTGTGAATCAAGAATATCTTGAGTGTAGCTTTTTGACTCTTCAATTTCTTCAGTCGACTTATTGATGTTATGACTGAGGCGCCAGAATGCCGTCATACCAATGATTAGTAGCGCTAGCGTAAAGGCGAGTTGCAATTGGTAATAATGATTTTTTTGCTGTTCAACTTCACTACGAATCTTTTGAAAATTCAGCTTGTTGTGATAAAAAATTCGGTTGGCATTTTCTTTCACTCTATGGAAGATGGGTTTAAGAAGTTTTAACTCCAATTTTAAAGATTCAATGGTACTGAATAACCTTGGATCAAGGTCTTTACGGTATCGTTCAAGTGTTTCAAAACCAGAATTCAAAGTGGCGAATTTCTCATTTAGAATCGAAATTTTTGGCAGAATATCTGCACGAGCAAAGCTGAATGTATTGTTAATAAAAGGCTCATAAAACAAAATTTCATACTGTTCTTCGGTATTCGGCAGATTTAAATCAATTCGATGTTTGTATGTGCCACCCTGATTTAAAATGTCGAGCACATGAACGAGCTCTTCTTCACTTTCTTCAATGGATGCCTTGATAATCTTTCGTAAATGCTGGTTCGGAAAAGTTGAGAGTTCGTAAAAAGCCGTTTCAATTTTGTATATTTCTAAAATTACCTGTTGGCCTAATAAGTTCTCAACTTCGGCATTACGCACTTTGTTATCTAAAACTGAAATATAACTTTCGACTTTTAGATTGATGCTGGCTTGAATTCCTAGTCCTGAGACAAAAATAACCAGTAGTAAAAATAAATTTCTCGGAGTGGCATTTCGTGCGGTTTTAGAAATAAAATTGGATCGAATCATAATGGCTGGTCTACTCAGTGGTTTTGATGAGTGTTGCTAATTCATCAGGTAATAAAAAACCATAATCTGCGAAGGTTTTAAGGCCATGTTTTGAAGACGCATAGGCCATAAACTTTTTTGCCAATTCAGGATTTTTTGAAAACCTTAACAGGTTCAGTTCCAATCGACGTTTTTGTTGGAGGTGGTCGTGAAGTATAATTGCGTCTACCTTGTTAGCGTTTTCTTTCCAGACAGTTGATGCATACCAGTTCATGGTGATATCTGCATGGCCATTCTCAAGACTTTTAAATAGACGGTGAGAGTCGGTTGTGAAGTAAGTGACGTTTTCAAAAACTTTCATGCAAATATTGGCGTCTTCTAAAGCAGTTTTGGTTGCTTTGCCGACAGCACTTGAATCGGGCGAAGCGAGTACCACTGAAATGTTTGGATTTAGTAACTGTCGAATATCTGAATTGAGGCTCTTAGGGTTTCCTTGCTGAACCACAAAAGACAAACGATTAAAACCCACTAGAACTCGGTCTAAAAGAATGTTGTCTTCAGCGTGTTCAATTCGATAGGTTTCTGTTCCTGGAAAATAGATATCACCAGTTTTTTGAGAGCGAAGGGTGTGATACAGATAACCTGAAGCGCCTTGCACAATATGAATCTTGATTTGGTGGAGTCTTTCAAATTCATCTGCTAATACTTTCAAGGGTTTGACCATCGTGATACCTGAATAGATAACAAGATCCGCTTGAGTTTGGGTTTTCTCTGGTTGCTTGGCCTTCTCGCAGCCGGTTAATGCGAAAAAGCTACAAATAAATGCTAACGAAGAAAGGAGAGAAATTATGCTTTTCATTTTTTTATTATCTCTAAAACATAGGGGCTTGTCATAGATTTTTTGGTGTTTAAGCCCTGAAGGAATTAATGATTTATCGATAAGCATTCAGTCTCTGTTTGGCTTCTATTATTTTCAAATTACCTTTAAGAGGGATTGCAAGGATTAATCCAAGAATTCGTCCCGAGAGTCGTGGTATAGTCCTTAGCGAAAATTTTATAGGTGAAGACTTGAGAGAAAAACTTCAAGGTTTTCACTGTCATTAAATGAGGAGAGAAACGTGTCTCGCAATTTATTTAATCGATTCTCTATGCGTCTTAAGTCTATGACTTTAGGGGGTGTAATGGTTTTTGCTGTCATCAGCACTCCTGTTGTTGTGCAGGCGGAAACTCAAGTGCCTGCTTCAGTTTCAACGGCCATTCAAAATCAGTTGTCCAAAGTTATTCCTGGTGCCCCAACAGCTGACATAGCGAAAACACCTGTTGATGGACTTTATCAAGTCACTGTCGGCTTAGGTATTATTTATATGAGTGCTGATGGCCAGTTTTTGTTGAATGGTTCTATGATTAATTTGAAAACAGATGAGAACCTGACAAAGTCAGCCATGAGTGAGCTTCGCCAAACAGCGATGGCGAACATTCCTGTTGATAGCATGGTCGTTTATCCAGGAAAAAATAGTGATAATGGGAAAAAAGGGCGCTTCATGACGGTATTTACCGATATTGATTGTCCTTATTGTGCAAAGCTTCATAATGAAATTCCCGCGTTGAATGAAGCAGGTGTTACCGTTCGATATTTGGCTTACCCACGCTCTGGTGTGAATACCAAATCTTACAATAAAGCGGTTTCTGTTTGGTGTTCGGATGATCGTACGAAAACCATGGATTTGGCTATGAGCAAGAAAAAAATCGAGACGAAATCTTGTGAAAACCCTGTAAAAGGTCACATGATGCAGGCACAGCGTTTTGGTGTGAACGGCACGCCGAATATTGTGTTAGATAGTGGTGAATTACTGCCTGGTTATGTCCCTGCAGATGAATTATTGAAAATCTTCAATAATCCATCTTAATTCATAGAAATTCACTACTCGTAAAAAAACAAGACCGGCCGGTAAGTTATATAGCTACCGGCCGGTTTTTGTGTGCATTGATTGGGTTTAAATTATTGAGTTATGGATTCAGGTTTATAACTCACCCCAGCGTCGTTTTTTTGAAGTTGGTCTAAAGAAGCGACCGACAAGTAAGCCAAGAAGTAATACGCCTGCTCCTGTTAAAAACCACTGTCGTTTTATGACATCTTCCGATTGGTCAATCTGTTCGCGCATAATGGCATTTTGATTTTCCAATTCATTCAAACGTGCTGACATTTTTTGATTTTGTTCATCTAGTGCAACCGCATTGCTGGATACATCTTTCAGATGATTTAATTCTTGGGTAAGTTCGTATTTGTCTTGTTTGAAAGTTGCAAGCTCAGTGCTGGCAATTTCAAAGCGTTCTTTGATGGTGTCCAGTTCTTGCTTGATTGCCAAATATTGTTCTTCAACATTATTGGTTTTATCAATCTGAGTTTGCAAGCGTTCTGCTGCAATTGGCTGGTTTTGCAGTACGCTGGTCGGCATCCAGCCTGTACGAGTCTTGCCGCCGCGTGTGTATTCAATGTTTGCCCAACCTTCTTCGTCAACTTTTAGAATTTTGACGGGTGTGCCAGATTTGAGCATATTTTGAATTTTAAACTTGTAACCAGCGCCACGGCGAACTGGAACATCCACCGAGTCGGTAACATAATTGGTGTAACCGGCTTGTGCTGCTTGAACGTTCGGAGTGCTAAGCGCCGCACCGCTTAAACCAGTAATAAGCGCGACGCTTAATGCTGTGTGTTTAAAGTTGTGAAATTTTTTCATACTGAGCCTTAAGGTTGTTTAGGGCAGTTTCATAATCGGCAAGTTTTTCACGCTCTTTGGCAACGACGGCTTCTGGCGCTTTAGCAACAAAACTTTCGTTGCTTAGCTTACCAGATAGGCGTTTGATTTCACCCTCAAGTTTACTAATTTCTTTATTTAAACGTGCTAACTCTGCATCCTTATCAATCAGTCCTGCCATTGGGATTAAAACCTTCATCTCACCCACGAGTGCAACAGCTGATTCAGGAGCATCATCTTCATTTTCTAGCACATCAATGGATTCAATTTTTGCAAGCGTTTGCAAGAATAGGCGATTGTTTTCAAGATAGTTTGTATCTTGTTTATTCAGGCCGGATAGCAATACAGGTAACGGTTTGCTCGGTGCAATATCCATTTCAGAACGAATTTTACGCACGCCAACGATAAAGGCTTTTACCCATTCTAGTTCGGCAATCGCAGCTTCATCGATTTTATCTTCATCTGCGAGAGGGTAGGGTTGCAACATAATGGTGTTACCCTCTTTCCCTGCTAAGGGTGCAACCGCCTGCCATGCTTCTTCGGTAATGAATGGCATAATTGGATGCATCAATCGAAGTAAGGTTTCTAGAACGCGAACCAATGTTTTTCGAGTGCCACGTTTTGCTTCGTCACTTGAGTCTTTGTTGAGAATTGGTTTAGCCAATTCAAGATACCAGTCACAGTACTCATTCCATGTAAATTCATACAGTGCATTTGCGGCTAAATCGAAACGGTAATTGTCAAAGTGCTTGGCGACTTCCGCTTCAACTTGTTGTAGGCGAGAGGTGATCCAACGATCGGCAAGTGATAATTCACACGGTTGTGATTCATCGACGCCTGTATCAAAGCCTTCTGTATTCATTAATACATAGCGAGTAGCATTCCACAGCTTGTTGCAGAAGTTTCGGTAACCTTCAGCACGTTGCAGGTCAAAACGAATATCGCGACCGGTTGAGGCCAGAGAGGCAAAAGTAAAGCGGATTGCGTCGGTTCCGTATGGATCAATCCCATCAGGAAATTGACGACGTGTTGATTTTTCGATTTTCGCTGCTTTTTCAGGTTGCATCATGCCGTAAGTACGTTTTGCAACGAGGTCTTCAAGTTCAATACCGTCAATCAAGTCAATCGGGTCTAAAACATTCCCTTTTGACTTCGACATTTTTTGACCTTCGCCATCGCGGACTAGGCCGTGAACATAGACCTGTTTGAAAGGGACTTCGCCAGTGAATTTCAGAGTCATCATTATCATGCGAGCGACCCAGAAAAAGATAATATCAAAGCCTGTTACCAGAACTGAACTTGGGTGGAAAGTTTCCAGTTCAGGTGTTTTTTCTGGCCAGCCAAGGGTTGAGAAGGTCCATAATGCTGAGCTGAACCAAGTGTCCAAAACATCATCGTCTTGTTTTAATTCGGTACCGGCCGGTAAATTATGTTGTTCGCGCACTTCGTTTTCGGTACGACCAACATAGACATTACCATCGTTATCGTACCAAGCTGGAATACGATGTCCCCACCAGATTTGACGTGAAATACACCAGTCTTGGATATTGTTCATCCATTCAAAATAGGTGTTTTCCCAATTTTTCGGTACAAATTCGATATCGCCATTTTTGACGGCATCAATCGCCGGTTTCGCGAGTTCTTCAACGGCAACATACCATTGGTCGGTTAGGAAGGGTTCAATCACTGAGTGCGAACGGTCGCCACGTGGCACCATTAACGTGTGTGGCTTAATACTGTCGAGTAATCCCAGTTCTTCAAAGTCAGCAACAATTGCCTTACGCGCTTCGAAACGATCCATGCCACGGTATTTTTCAGGGGCTTCGTCGTTAATCGCTGCATCCACCGTTAAGATGTTTAGCATTGGCAGGTTGTGGCGTTTACCCATTTCATAGTCGTTGAAGTCGTGAGCCGGCGTGATTTTCACACAACCCGTTCCAAATTCCATGTCGACATAGTCATCAGCGATAATTGGAATTTCACGACCAACCAACGGTAAGGTAATGGTTTTGCCCACTAAATCAGCATAGCGTTCATCGTCTGGGTGCACGG
Source organism: Thiomicrorhabdus indica (assembly GCF_004293625.1). NCBI lineage: Bacteria > Pseudomonadati > Pseudomonadota > Gammaproteobacteria > Thiotrichales > Piscirickettsiaceae > Thiomicrorhabdus > Thiomicrorhabdus indica. The sequence continues at coordinate 815,308 of NZ_CP033040.1, forward strand.
CAACGGCTTGGTCTCCAAGCATCGTTTCTGGGCGCGTGGTTGCAACCGTTAGATGGCCTGAGCCGTCAGTTAAAGGGTAGTTGAAGTGCCACAGATTGCCTTGCTCTTCTTCCGAAATAACTTCAAGGTCGGAGACGGCAGTATGAAGAACAGGATCCCAGTTGACCAAACGCTTGCCACGGTAAATTAATTCTTCTTCATACAGGCGAACAAATACTTCTTTTACGGCATCAGATAGGCCGTCATCCATTGTGAAACGCTCTCGCGACCAGTCAGGAGAAGCGCCCATTCGGCGAAGTTGCTTGGTAATTGTGCCACCAGATTCTTCTTTCCACTCCCAAACTTTTTCAATGAACTTTTCACGGCCAACATCGTGGCGAGAAAGTCCTTGTGACGCTAATTGACGTTCAACAACCATTTGAGTCGCAATCCCGGCATGGTCGGTTCCTGGCTGCCAAAGTGTGTTCTTGCCGCGCATACGGTTAAAGCGAATCAACGTATCCATAATCGTGTCTTGGAAAGCGTGACCCATATGCAATGAACCTGTAACATTTGGCGGAGGAATCATAATGCTGTAAGGGTCAGCGGAAGTGTCGTAGCTTGGTTTAAAGTAGCCTTGGTTTTCCCAAGTTTGGTACCACTTAGTTTCAATTGCGTTAGAGTCGAAATGCTTATCCATAGAATTGTGTAATCTGCGTTTGTAATTTGAAAAAAATAATCGCAAGATTATAGCAATCAAGACGTTCAATGTCTCAAGGAATTAGGGGGGACGAAAATTCCAAAATATAAAACTGCACTATCCCAATTTCTATAAAAAAATATGCTACGAGTTTATTGACTGGATGTGCTGAATTAGACGTTGCTTGGTCAGGAATGCTTTTTTGATGACTTAACGCTGCCTGTTTGGTATTTTTAGTTTGCTTTAAAATGTCTACCGGCCGGTAAAAATAGAAAGATTTGAACGTCACGAGAGAGTGCTTTTTATTGGATGTTAAAAGACGTTTTTTAGATTTCTTGGTGATTTGTAGCGTATTTATGCGCTACGCAAATATTAAAGAAGCACTAAAACAGCAAAATGTTTTACGCTGAGAGCTTTGCACGAGTAAGAGTTAAATCATAAATTGTGAAAAAATTCTGTTGAGCTAGGCAAAAAGTGCAGGGAATAGCTAGATATTTGCAAGGTTTTTAACAAAGCTCGGTAGGATTTTAGCCAATTTTGGTTATTTATTATCTCGTGCAAAGCTCTCACATTTTGGCGTTTGATTAGCCATTCAACAATTGCAGAACACTGGCTTTTTGTTGGTTGCCTTGAGCTTGCATTGCAATTTGCGCTTGGCTCAAGATGTTTAGACGGTTTTGTTCGGTGATTGCTTGAGCAAAATCAGTGTCTTCAATTTGACTTCGGCTGGCTTGAATATTGATGTTTTGGCTTTGAAGGTTGTCGTACGCACTCATTAAGCCGTTTTGCTGTGCGCCATATTCAGCACGGGTGCTAGCCAAGGTTTCCATTGCTTGATCAATTGCGTCAAGTGCGGTTGTCGCGCCTGAAGCGCTATTGATTGATAAGCTATCAATGGCTAAATTAGCGCCACTTAAGTTGGGCAAGGCTAATTCACTAGCCGATTCACCTACTTGGATATTCATCGAGGTTACATCCCCATTCATAAGGGCTTGACCATTAAATTTCGTGTTTTGAGATATGTCTTGCATGCCTTGATAAAGTTGCTGGAACTCTTGGTTTAACATGCCACGTTGGGCGTCATTCAAGGTACCGTTTTGAGCTTGCAAACTTAATTCGCGCATGCGTTGAAGATTTTCCGTTAGGCCGGAAGCAGCTCCGTCGGCTGTCTGCAATAAAGAAATGCCCATTAACGCATTTTGACTGCCAACATCCATTGTTTGAGATTGGGTGTTCATGGCGTTTATAATCGCCAGTCCTGCTGCATTATCCGCCGCTCTGTTTACTTGACGACCGCTGGTCATGGACTCATTGACACGGTTTGATTCGTATTGAGTAGTATAATTAGATGCGATATTTGAGCTGTAAGGGGTGATTGCCATGGTGTGCTCCCAGGTTGATACCGGCCGGTGAAATTGTTTCGTTAGCGGTATGCGATTGTTTGCTTTGATAAGTTCATTGTAAAAAATATTTTGATTTACGCCAAGTAAAAACTGTGACGATTGTCGTTTTAAGAGAAGAAAAAATGTCTTGTTGTTCAAAGGGTTATTGTGATTTTAAGTTTCCAGAAGGGCCGCCTCTCGTCGATAATTCGATTCAGAACCTTAATGCTACCTACCAATTTTTGCCTTATGGCTCACTTTTACAAGAAGGTGAGGTGGTTCGTATTTGGATGGAATCGGGAAAAACTAAAACGGTGATTTTGGAACAAAAGCTGTCCTTGGAAGTTTTGGCTTATGGTTTTCGAGTCTTGGATGATACTTTTGAAAAAGACTTGCCTTGGCAACTTATCGCGTTTGACAGTGGTTTGGATTATGAAGATATGATGCATTGGGGTACCCATCCACTTTTTAATGCGCAAATGTTACCTGTGGTTATGGTTTATCAACACCCAATTGAGCCGAAACCAATCTTAAAAGATCATTGGTTAAGTTTTCTCTACAAAATGCGCAATCTGGGGCGTTCATAACCTCCATTTCACAAGAATCAGTTTTTAAAATATTTCTTATCTACGATTAGCAAAGGATCAAGATTTTTGTGGATAATAGTTATTATCTAGCAGAATAATTTTTGGTAACTTTTACTTTAAATCTCGCCCGAACGGGCTTAATCAAGTTCATCATGTTTGCGTCGCAGAATGACACAAACCCAAAACTTGCGTAGAACTTTGACGCTTTGAGGTGAAGTAGGGAGTTGCCAGAAATCCAACTGATGACTTTATCAAAGGTTCCCTAATGGAAGAGCTCAGAATACCAGCGCATTCAAGTCTAAAGGTCTCCAGAGCTAAGTTGTTTTGGAAGTACTTTTTAGTGATTTTTCTGAGTTTTAGTGTGTTGTTTTTAATAGGGTTTTCGAACTGGTATCAATTCAATGTCGCACAAGTTAAACAGACCAAAATCAGTCAATCTAGCGCCATGCTTAAATCTCATGCCGATCTCATTCATAAAGAAATTGCTACGATTGTTGCGGATCTAAAAATCCTGTCATCACTGCCGCTGCTTGATGAATCTATGAGTCAAAAAGAGCAGAAGGAAGTGATTGAAGAGTTGGGTAGTACTTATCTTGTTTTTATGCGTTCTCGTGTTCTCTATGATCAATTACGTTTTATCGACTTGAATGGAAATGAGCGTGTTCGAGTCAATCGAGAGCCAAAAGGTGCTTTTGTTACTCCACCTCAGAATTTGCAAAACAAATCCAATCGTTACTATTTTCAAGAAATTCGGGAGTTGATGCCTGGAGAGGTTTATATTTCTCGACTTGATTTAAATATTGAAAGTGGTTTGGTTGAAATTCCGTTTAAGCCGATGATGCGCCTTGGGCTTATGTTGTATCGGTTGGATGATGATGGAATTAATCAGCCAAAAGGTATGATTGTGGTGAATTATCTAGCAGAAAAAATTTTGCGCTTGCTTGAACACAAAAATGCACATGCTGTAGCAATGGAAGATCAAAATGATTTGATGATGGCGGATAGTTTTGGCTATTGGTTGCAAGGGCGGACTGTAGAACAAGAATGGGGGTTTATGTTTAATCGTCCGAATCAAAATATTCAAGTTGAAACCCCAATGCTTTGGTCAGCAATGCAAAAGAGCAATCAAGGCTCGGTTGAAAACCATGAGGGGGTTTACATTTTTCAATTTGTTCCGGCAACATTATTGACGTTAAATGTTGGCAAACAGCTTTTTGAGACATTTAGCCTGGTACCTAGCAAACAAGTTGGCAAAGAGTATGGGTGGTATTTGATCGACTTTTATTCGCATGACGTTTTCAGTAATGAGGCCAATAAAAATCTACTGCAAAACCAGATTGATTGGTTGCTGGCGTTTGTGATGGGGCTCTTATTGTCAGTGTTTATCGCTTTTTATGTATCAAACCGTCAATTGGTGGATCAAAGAATTCGATTTCTTGCCTATCACGACGGTTTAACTGGAGTATATAGTCGGTCTGCGTGGAATCAGAAGCTTGTGCCCCAACTGAATGATTGGATAAAAAACTCTAAACCGTTTTCCGTTGCGTATTTGGATGTCAATGACTTTAAGTCGATCAATGATGAGCTCGGTCATGAGATAGGTGATGAGTTATTGAAAATCACCTCGCAGCGCTTACAGGGGGCGATTCGTTCTGATGATAGTGTTGTGCGTTTGGGCGGTGATGAGTTTTTAGTGGTTTTTGCGAGTGATGATACTGTTCAAGATAGTCATTTTCTAATGATGAAATTGAAGTCGGTTTTTTCCAAGCCGATGAAAGTCAAGCAGCATACATTGCATGTAACGATGAGTGTTGGTATTGCCAGTGCGTCGGAAGAGGCTCTTAGTATTGATGCTTTGGTATCGAAAGCCGATGAACGAATGTATCACGATAAAATAGCTATGAAACAGGTGAATGAATAGTTCTTAGAGAGAGTTTTGAAGAAGGATATGATTCATGTAATCGGTTTTCGGTCGAGATAAAAATGACAAGCCCATTTTGAAGCCAGAGTCAAAATGGGCTTTTTTGTGCTAACCAAAGATGGTTTATTGCATGACGAATCTTTCTAGGTAGACATCTTCCAATAGGTCAGGGAATAAGCGGTGTTCTTCTAAAATCGCTTTTGCTTCTTTGAGGATCTCCTTACGAAGCTCATCTGGACCATCAGGCGTGTTGAGTTTGCTGAATGATTGATTTCTCAGTACACGGTCGATATTGTTTTTCAAAATAGGGCGAAGATGTTCCATCTCAACTTCAACCAGCTGTGGATAGTAAGACATAAACTTGAAATCCACTGCTAAAAACTTTGCCTGGCCCTCGCCATTAAAATTAACCACATTTTTGTCCATCGCAAAATACTTCGGTACTTTTTCTGCTGGCGGCTCAAATTGCTTATATTTGGGGGAATAACTCATAGGTTCGCTGTCTTCAGCTAATGCAGCGGTTGAATGTCCCATCAAGGCAATTGGTGTCATTAGGCTAGTGGCAATAATGGCGCGATGAAGCGCACGTCGAGCAGTTTGTTTCATAAAAGTAAAACCTTTTTATTGTGTAGATTCTATTCTACTCAAAGGCTGGAGAATGCCTAGTCTTATCTTTACCGGCCGGTAAGGTTTTGTCGAATTGAATACGGATATTTTAGGAAAACTTGCGTTCGAACAATCTTAAAAATAAATAGCTATTTGTGGTCATGTCTTTTAGCTTTCTGAGAAAAATAACGCTAAATTCAGGATGACAAAATGAAAAGGCAGGCGGTAAAGAATCTGTACACATAAAAAAGCCCCGCGAGGGCGGGGCAAGATTTGAGAGTCAAATCAGAGTTTGGAAGTTATTTTTGAGGAGCATTACTTCTTGAATTCTGGGTAAGCTTCCATTCCACATTCAGATTGGTCAGCACCTTCGTATTCTTGCTCTTCAGTGATTCGAATTCCCATCACTGCTTTAATGATTGCCCATAGGATCAAGCTGGTTACGAATACCCATGCAAAGATCACTGCGATACCTGTTAACTGTGCGATCAATGACGCATCAGGGTTTGTGAAAGTTACCGCAATTAGACCGAAGATACCAACAACACCGTGAACAGAGATTGCACCGACTGGATCATCAATTTTGAATGTTTTGTCGATGATTAGGATTGCTAGCACAACAATCACACCACCTGCAAGACCAATAAATGTTGCTGCTAGAGGGCTTGGAGTTAATGGTTCCGCAGTAATCGCTACAAGACCAGCAAGTGCACCGTTCAACATCATTGTTAAATCTGCCTTACCGAATTTGATTTTTGACATGATAAGCGCACCGATGACACCACCCGCTGCTGCAAGTAGGGTGTTCACAAAGATTGCTGCAACCGCGTTTGCTTCATCGACGTTCGAGATTTTAAGTTCAGAACCACCATTGAATCCGAACCAGCCTAACCATAGGATAAATGTACCAAGTGTCGCTAGTGGTAAGTTTGCACCAGGGATTGCGCGAGATTCACCATTTGGACCGTATTTGCCTTTACGAGCGCCTAGAAGAATAACACCTGCTAAAGCTGCTGCTGCACCGGCCATGTGAACGATACCTGAACCAGCAAAGTCAAGGAAACCAAGCTCATCTAGGAAGCCACCACCCCATTTCCAATAACCTTGCATTGGATAAATGAATGCAGTGAATACAATTGCGAAGGCAAAGAATGACATTAACTTCATACGTTCAGCAACGGCACCTGAAACAACTGACATAGCGGTCGCAACAAATACAACTTGGAAGAAGAAGTCAGACATACCTGAATAGTAAGGCGCGTCATCACCACCAGCAATTACTGAGGCGACATCATTGTCAGCACCTAATAGGAAAGAAATACCAGGGAAGAAGCTTGAGACTGCTTCACCTGGGTACATGATGTTATAACCTACAAGCATGTACATAATACATGCGATTGCGAAAAGACCAACGTTCTTAGCGAGAATTTCGGTCGTATTTTTAGCGCGGACCATACCGGCTTCTAGCATGGCAAAACCTGCTGCCATCCACATGACCAGAGCACCTGACATCAAGAAGTAGAAGGTGTCCAGCGCGTAACTGAGTTGTAATACTTGTTCCATAGTGACTATCCTCTCCTTATAGTGCGACGTCGCCGGTTTCTTCAGTTCGAATACGAATGGCTTGTTCTAAAGGCATGACGAAAATTTTTCCGTCGCCAATTTTTCCTGTTTTCGCCGCAGAGCTAACGGTTTCAATAACGCTTTCGACTTGTTCGTCGGCAATCGCGATTTCAACACGAAGTTTTGGCAAAAATTCGATGGCGTATTCCGCACCACGATAGATTTCTGTGTGACCTTTTTGGCGGCCAAAGCCTTTTGACTCAGTGACAGTCATTCCATGAACATCAATGTTATGAAGTGCCTCACGTACGTCATCAAGCTTGAAAGGTTTGATAATTGCAACAACCAGTTTCATACTAACCTCTTTGATGATTGAGTGAATAAAGTTTCGCTCTCCATTTAACATTTAACGTGCCTGTTTTTATAAATCACATTAAAAAACAATAAGATAGTTTTTGTTGGTGGTTTGTGTTTAAGGTGTTTTAAGAATGTCTTAAAGATATTTGTTTTTTTGTGGTGCACTTTTGATTATATTTGGTGCTTTTGTTGAAAAGGGTGAAAATGCCTAAAATATTTCTCGCTTTATTCTTGCAGATGTTGAGTTTGTTAGGCTTGGCTGGGCTGGTTATGGTTGCTCCACAGTGGATTGAGCCGCCTTATAGTGCATTCTGGTTGGTTTTGGTGCATTCGGCTTTGGTGTTGAGTTTAACGATTGTGGTGCGAATGAATCGGTGGTGGTGGTTGATTCAAGTGTTATTACCGTGGATGTGGTACTGGGCTTTAATGTTAAAGGTTGATCCTTGGATTAGTTTGGGGGTGTTTATTTTGGTGGTTTTGGTTTTTGCCAATGCGTTCTCCAATCGAGTGCCGCTTTACTTGTCGAATCATGTCACTCGCAAGGCATTAAAAAAAATGGTGGCTGAGAAGTTTGATTTATACCGGCCGGTCAGGTTTTTGGATATTGGCTCAGGTTTTGGTGGAAATGTATTTTATATGCATCAATTGCCGCAAGTATCTGAAAGTCATGGGGTTGAGACCGCGCCAATTCCTTACTTGGTTTCACGGGTGAGACAGTGGTTTCTGCAAACCTTTACCGGCCGGTTAAAACTAGATGTGAATGCCGCTTTAACAAAAGGTTCTCCTGAACAAGATGATTTGACGCAAGCTTATGAAGAGAATAGGGTTTCTAGCCCAAAAATCTTGGCAAGAGACCTATGGAAATATCCGTTAATTGAGTATGATTTCGTCTACGCGTTTTTGTCGACGGAGCCGATGCCACGGCTCTGGGAGAAAGTGGTTGAAGAGATGCCTGTAGGAAGCTGGTTTGTCAGTAATAGTTTTCCGGTTCCTGGTGTTGAGCCAACAGAAATCTGGCAGCTAAGTGATCGGCGAGAAACTATTTTATATCTATATCAAATCGCCCCTAGTCATCTTTAAGCGCTTTATTTTGAGTTTCGGCAAAAATCAGTGCACAAACAAACTTAAAAATTATATAATTCGCAAAAATTTTATTCGCTTGCTTTTTTCTGTAGGTGCCAGTTAGTACGTATTTTCACATATTTATAGTCTTTCAGGCTGTTCTGCTTGATGATCTATAAGTGATGATGGTGTGAAAATGGGAAGTGAATAGTTTTTTAAATTACTTGTTATCAAGCACAAACAGGCCAGCTATGACCCACTCTCTAGAAACGCTTCAGCAATGGAGCTTGTACCTTCGCAAAAACCTCTCTAAGTTTGAAGAGTTAAATTCGCCTGAAAATTGGCAAGCTCCATTGTCTGATGGTGAGCTTTACCGAAGTGTTTATGAGTCGGTGAAAGTGGCACAAAGTGATGAAGAGTTGCGAAAACTGCAAAGATATAACCGCAATTATCAAATGTGTCGAATTGCATTACGTGATTTATCTGGTTTGGCTGAGCTTGAAGAAACCATGCGAGATTGTTCTGAGCTGGCGGATGCGCTGGTGGCAGCATCTCTTGATTGGCAGTATCAAAAACTGAATGAGCGTTTTGGTGTTCCTATCGGGGAGCATTCTGGAAAACCCCAGAAAATGCTGGTAATCGGCATGGGAAAACTGGGTGGTCAGGAATTGAATTTTTCATCAGACATTGATTTGATTTTTGCGTATGACGAGCCTGGACGAACAGAAGGTGGGCGAAAGTCGGTTTCCAATGAAGAGTTTTTTACTCGGCTTGGTCAAGCGTTGAATAAATCGTTGGTCGATTTTACTGAAGATGGTTTTGTTTATCGTGTAGATATGCGTTTACGTCCGTTTGGGGATAGCGGACCATTGGTATCGAGTTTTTCTGCGCTTGAACATTATTATGAAATTCATGGTCGTGCTTGGGAGCGATATGCCCTGGTGAAAGCGCGAATGATGGCTGGGGATTTTGAGCTGGCCAATGATCTGTTTGATGTGCTAAGACCCTTTGTTTATCGCAGATATGTCGATTTTACCGCAATGGATTCTTTACGTGATTTGAAGCAGATGATTTCTGCTCAAGTGGTCAAGAAGGGGATGCAAAATAACTTGAAACTTGGACCTGGTGGAATTCGTGAAATTGAATTTATTGTTCAAGCGTTTCAGCTGGTTCATGGTGGCCGGGATAAGCAATTGCAAGGTCGTCAATTATTGCCGACATTGCATTATCTGTTGGAAAAAGGATTTATAGAACTACCTCAATATGAAGGATTGAAAGCGGCTTATTATTTTCTGCGCCGTTGTGAAAATCGAGTGCAAGAGTGGAATGATCAACAGGTTCATGATTTGCCACAAGACCCCGATCAGCAACTTTTCCTTGCGCAATCTATGGGGTTCGAAAGTTATGGGTCATTTTTAGAGTCGTTGAATGTTCACAGGGATTTGGTTCAAAAAGAGTTTTCGGCACTGTTTGCTGAGGATGAAATTAGTGAACAAGCCAGTGCAATGTCAAAGGTTTGGATGTCGAATTTTGATGATGAAGAAGCGCTTGATGATGCATTGAGTGAAGAAATTCTAGAAAAAATTCCTGCCGATCAGCGCGATTTCTTTACGAAATTGATTCGCGATTTTAAACAGAGTCGATCAGTGATTCATTTGAGTGCAAATGGTGTCGAGCGTTTGAATGCTTTGATGCCATTGTTGCTTGAAGCAATGTTTGAAAATGGTTATTCACAAATTGCGTTAACGCGTATTTTAAGTGTGCTGGAAAATATAGTGCAACGCAGCGTTTATCTTGTGTTGCTAAAGGAAAATCCTCAATCTTTAAAGCATTTGGTGAAGCTGGCTCAGGTCAGTCCGTGGTTGACGGATATGTTGGCAAAATACCCAGCATTATTAGATCAGTTGTTGGATGAGCGAAGCTTGTATGCGCCGCTTAAGCTAAATGCGTTAATTGACGAAGTGGAGCATTTATTGCAACAAGTTGGTGATGATGAAGAGATGTTTATGCAGGAAATTCGTCACTGGCGTCATGCTCAGGTGTTTCGAGTGGCCGCAACCGATGTGACTGGAAATGTGCACGTCATGCATGTTAGTGATTATTTGACGTGGATTGCGGAAGCGGTACTGCACGCAGTTGTGAAGTTTGCATGGCAATTAATGTTGAAAAAAAATGGCGTGCCAGGTGGATTGGATATCGAAAACCCGCGTAATCCGTTTTTGATTTTGGGTTATGGAAAACTTGGAGGTATTGAGCTTGGCTATGGTTCGGATTTGGATATTGTCATGCTTTATCAAGGTGTCAGTCCAAGTGATGTCGCCACGCTACCGGCCGGTAAAAATGGACGACAATTAGAGAACTCTCTGTTTTTTGTGCGTATGGGGCAGAAAATCATTTCTTTGATGACCACAATGATGCCGGCCGGTATTGTTTACGAAGTTGATACGCGGTTGCGTCCAAATGGTGCGTCTGGTTTGATGGTCACCGATTTTGAAGCCTATAGAAACTACATTGAAAATAAAGCTTGGAATTGGGAGCATCAAGCGATGACTCGTGCTCGTGCAGTCGTTGGTGATAATCAAGCGCGCTCGGCATTTGAAGAGTTTAGAAAGTCCTATCTACAGCGACCTCGAGATATTGAAACGGTACGTCTGGAAGTGGTTGAAATGCGTCAAAAAATGAAAGATTCCTTGGATAAAAGTGACGAGCACTTGTTTGATTTAAAGCAGGGGAGTGGTGGCATTGTGGATATTGAATTCATGATGCAGTTTTTGGTTTTAGCTTACGCAAACCGAGTTCCAGAGCTCGTCATGTTTAGTGACAATATGCGAATTTTAGAATCGGTATCTAAAGCCGGGTTGTTAACCGAGCAACAGGTAGAGCAATTACAGTCTGCTTACCAAGTTTACCGCTCAAAATATCATCGGGTTGCTTTGCAAAATGAGAAACCTTTGGTTGAGCAAACCTGTTATCAACAGGAGCGTGAATCTGTAAAAATGGTTTGGGAGCAGTTAATGCAGCCGGGGCAAGTGGGATGAGAAAGCCTTTAAAACCTTGTCTTTGGTCAAATAGCCAACGTTTTCTAAATTGTGTTCAAAGTGTGTGTTTGTGTTTCCCAAAATTACCGGCCGGTAACTTTTTCAATGTTCTGGTCTTAACGATATTTACCGTTATTGGAATATTCAATCCTGCTCAGGCAGTGCAAATTGATAGAGAGCCTATTGAGCCCGAATTGGTGCTTGGTGTTTATGAAAACCAAGATAAACCACAAATCTTGGTTCGTTATCAAGGGTTAGCAGATTTTTTGTCGGAACAAATCGATGGCGCGAATGTTCGTCTAGAGGTGCTGAATGCAAGTGAAATCCGTGAAGCAATGCGGCTGCATCGTCTCGATATGGTATTGCTCAACCCAAGTCTTTATGAAATTCTTCGCAATGAAAACAAGTTGGGTGGTGTTTTAGCGACCGTTGAGACCATAAGTGAACAGGGGCATCAAAGCTCGGAGTTGGGCGGTGTGATTTTTACCCAGGCGACCAATACAGAGGTTCTTAATCTAGAGGATATTGCGCATAAAAAAATTGCCATCCCAAATTTCGATTTTACGGGTGCTTATCGAGTGCCTTTATTTGAAGCGATGGAGTCAGGAATTAAACGCAATGATTTAAAATTCGTTACCTTGGGTACTCAAGATGCGGTCGTTAATGCTGTTTTGAATCGTGAAGCGGAAGTAGGATTTGTTAGAACAGGGGTTTTGGAAAATTGGTTTGAAACACGAGGGTTGAATCCTAAATCGATTCGAATTATCAATGCAAAAAAAGACCCTAAGTTTCCCTATCTTTTATCAACTCGTCTCTATCCTGAGTGGCCTTTTATTGTAACCGATCGATTGGATTCAGATTTAGTGCGACAAGTTTCTGCCGCTTTATTTTCGCTTCATAAGGCGCATCCAGCCGCGATTCAAGCAGGAATTGCAGGGTTTGTTCCCCCTAAAGATTATATTTCCTTGGAAACGTTGCTTCGGAAATTGCGCTTATCTCCTTATGATGAAGTGCCCGAGTTTTCATTTGTGGAAGCCGTTAAAGAACACCCAGCCGCTTTTATGATGGGGTTGGGGATGATTATTGTTTTGAGCATTGCCTTCACTGTATCCATGGTTTTGCGTGCAAGGGTTAAAGAAAAAACAAAACGTTTTGATGAGTTATTGGCTGCGACCGATGCTATGACTTGGGAATGGAATTTGATCACGGGTGTTGTCGAAATCAATGATGGTTGGGCAGAGATTCTAGGTTTTTCTCTCGAGGAGTTATCGCCGTTCAACTCAAAAAAATGGTGGAATTTAATGCACCCTGATGATCGTGCACATGTCGATAAAATGTTGAATGCTTATTTGCAAGGCGAAGTGGATTTTTATGAAGCAGAGTTTCGTTTGCGCCATAAATACAACTATTGGGTTTGGGTGATGGGTCGAGGTCAAGTTGTAGCGAGGGGAAAAGATGGCCGGCCACTTCGGATGTCTGGGTTTCATATAGACATTAATGACTTGAAGCTGAAAGAGCTGAAGCTTGAGTTCAGGACAAAGCGCGATAAGGTTCTGCTCGACTTGCCGGCTTATGCAGATGAAATGAATGAAAAAGATTTCATGCAGCATGCGCAAGCCTTGACGGAAGAATTAACTGACAGTCAAGTGTCATTTGTTCATGTTATGAATGACGATCAAGAGACAATCGAGTTGGTCGCTTGGTCAAAACGCACTATGGAAGACTACTGCAACGTGCCTGGGAGAGAGGCGCATTATCCGTTAAAAGATGCTGGAATTTGGGCGGACGCAGCCCGCAATATGGAACCCGTTGTGGTTAATGATTATGCTTTGTTCCCAGATAAAAAAGGTTTACCGGACGGGCATGCGCCTTTAGAGCGTTTGGTTTCGGTGCCAGTGGTTGAAAATGGGCTTGTGGTCATGATCGCTGGGGTTGGGAATAAGTCTCAGGATTATACGGAGCAGGATGTTCAAACGGTGCAGTTAATCTCTAGTGAGATTTGGCGTTTGGTACAGCGCAAGAGGATTCAGCAAACAATTATTGAGCAAACTACCCAATATCAGCGTTTGGTCAACGATCTTGGACCTGATCATGTCGTGTTCTCTTTTACGGGCAAAATGGGTGAATTGTTGTATGTCAGCGAAACTGTTGAGGGTGTTTTTGGTGTAAAGGCGCAAGACATTATTGGAAAAACTTGGGGGCAAGCCATTCAGTGGTTACCGGAGTCTTTGGAGTTGGCGTTAGGGTGTTTGAATAAGATTTTGTCAGGCCTTGAGGGGTATAACCAATTTGACATGCGTTTTATTCACCCTAAAACTCAAAATGAGTGCATTGTAAAAATTACCCAACATGCGGTATTTGATGAATTTGGCACTATTGTGAGCATTGATGGATTGGCAGTAAACGTGACGAGTCAAAAAGCTTCTGAGCGAAAGCTCGAAGAAGCGGCTCGAGTCTTTGAATATGCTCAAGAGGGAATTTTGATTGCCAGTCCTGAAGGAGCGATTGTCAATGTGAATGCCGCTTTTACCCGAATTACTGGATTTAAAAAATCGGATGTTTTAGGTAAAAACCCTAACATTCTCAGTTCGGGGAAGCAGTCAGCAAGTTTTTATAGTGCAATGTGGGAGCAGATTAATCAAACAGGGCATTGGTATGGTGAAATTTGGAATCGCCGTAAAAATGGAGAAATCTATCCGCAAAAAATTAATATCACGACAATTCGTTCTGAAGATGGAGAGATTCAGCAATATATCGCACTTTTTGCAGATATTTCGATTGAGAAACAGCAGCAGGCTGAATTGGAGTTTATCGCTCACTTTGATCCATTAACTGGATTGCCTAATCGCGTGTTGTTGACGGATCGACTAAATCAGGCTGTTGCATACAGCGAGCGACATAAAACTGAACTTGCCGTAGCTTTTATTGATTTGGATGGCTTTAAGGAAGTGAATGATACTCATGGACATAGTGCAGGTGATAAGTTATTGGAAACGCTTGCAAAGCGTTTTGATAAGGTTGTTCGAAAAGGTGATACTGTTTCGCGAATGGGGGGCGATGAATTTGTGGTGATTTTCCCTGAGTTGACATCGCGAGAGTCCTTGGCTCCAGTGTTGAATCGGATGTTGGACGAAGCTAAAAAGCCATTTGAGTTCCAAGGCTTATCTTTGAATGTTTCGGCTAGCATCGGTGTGGCGTTATACGATGGGATGGAAGAAAGTGTCTCTGCGGACTTGCTTCTCCGGTACGCGGACCAAGCAATGTATCAGGCTAAGATTGCTGGAAAAAATCAAATTGCATTCTTTGAGAACTTTTCTTCTTTATCTGCATCGGATGTATCCATTCTTCGTCAAAAACTTGAGGAGATCGAGGCTGGGATGAATGCAAATGAGTTCGAGCTGTTTTATCAACCAAAGCTGCATGTTTATCACCAAGAAATTATCGAGCTGGAGGCCTTGATTCGTTGGCGCAAGTCTGATGGTTTGATTCCGCCTTATCAATTTTTACCCTATCTGGATGGCCAATCTCTTGGGTTGCGGTTGGGTTACTGGGTGATTGAAGAGGCAATTAAGTGTATTGCGCACTGTAAGCATGAGGGCGTGACGTGTTCGATTAGTGTTAATGTAGATGGTTTTCAATTTCAGCAGCCGGATTTTGTTGAGCAAGTTCAAGAAATTTTTAGCCGCTACCCAGAAGTTCAGCCCTCACAAATGACCATGGAGCTTTTAGAGAGTTCAGCCCTTGATGATATTGCTAGTGTGACTTCCATTATCAATCAATTGCGAGAGCTGGGGCTGCGTTTTGCAATTGATGATTTTGGAACAGGTTATGCCTCGCTAAACTATTTGAAGCGTTTGCCAGTTGATGAATTAAAGATTGACCAATCATTCATTAAAGATATTTTTGAAGAGCCACAGGGAATGGTGATTCTAGAAAGTGTGGTAGCAATGGCTAAGGCATTTGATATGCAAGTGGTTGCAGAAGGTGTTGAAACCAAGGAGCATATAGATTTGCTATTGAAGCTTGGGCTTGAGGTTCTGCAGGGATATGCAATCAGCTACCCAATGGAAGCTTCAAAATTAATGGATTGGGTTGAGCAGCATCAGGACTCTAAGTCTTGGGATAGAGTCGATTCATTGAATCGCTCAGGTGTGATGAAAACTATCGCGTTGTTTGAGTTAAAAAAATGGATGGCGCATGCACGCAATTGCATCAATGGTGAAGAGAGTTGTGAGCATTTGACGTTTCAATCGCCAGTAACCTGTGGGTTTGGAAGTTGGTTGTATGCGGATGGACGTGATTTGTTGAATTATAAGTTGTTCTCCAAGATAGAGAGTTATCATGACGAATTACATGACCTAGTTGAGACGGCAATTGCTTTAAAGACTGATGGTAAAACTGCTGAAGCAAAAAAAGTTCTGAGCCAAGTGGCTCCGATTGAAAAGAAAGTACTTGAATTGGTTGAGTCGGATTAAGCTCAGGGTTAATAAGTCTTTCTGAGAGTGGGAGAGTTGTCTAAGAGGGTGTGTAAGTTTATTTTGATTTAAGTTGGATGTTGAAATTTTATTGGTAATAAAAAACCCGCTTTGTAAGCGGGTTTTTTGTTTCGAAGGACTACAGTTCTAATTATAGAGAGTAGTACATGTCGAATTCAATTGGGTGAGTTGTTGCACGCATGCGTGTAACATCTTCCATCTTAAGCGCGATGTAAGAATCAATCGCTTCGTCAGAGAATACACCACCTGTTTTCAGGAAGTCGCGGTCTTTATCAAGTGCATCCAGTGCTTCTTCTAGAGAGGCACATACCGTGTTATAAGTCGCTTCTTCTTCTGGAGGAAGGTCATATAGATCTTTCTCTGAAGGCTCGCCTGGATCAATCTTGTTAAGGATACCGTCAAGGCCTGCCATCATTGATGCTGCAAATGTTAGGTATGGGTTAGCCGTTGGATCAGGGAAGCGTAGCTCAACACGACGTGAACGTTCAGAAGGTGCGTATGGAATACGGATCGATGCAGAACGGTTTGAACCAGAGTAAGCCAGTAGAATTGGTGCCTCAAAACCAGGGACTAGGCGTTTGTACGAGTTTGTACCAGGGTTTGTGAAAGCGTTCAATGCACGAGCATGCTTCATCAAACCACCAATGTACCAAATAGCTTCTTGAGAAAGGCCTGAGTAAACATCACCAGCAAAGATGTTTTTACCATCTTTAGAAAGAGACATGTTGATGTGCATACCAGAACCATTATCACCTACGATTGGCTTAGGCATGAAAGTCGCTGTTTTGCCTAGGGCATGACATGTGTTATGTACAGCGTATTTAAGAATTTGGACTTCATCCGCTTTAGCAGTAAGCGTGTTCCCACCGACTGCTAGCTCACATTGACCACCGGCAGCAACTTCGTGGTGGTGAGCTTCAAGTTTTAGTCCCATCTCTTCTGCCATTGCACAGATGTCAGCACGAACTTCGTGAAGTTGGTCAACAGGAGGAACTGGGAAGTAGCCACCTTTTACCTTAGGGCGGTGACCAGTGTTACCGTCTGTGTATACTTTTTCAGTGTTCCATGCTGCTTCGTTACCGTCAATTTTAACAAAAGAGCCTGACATGTCTGCACCCCAGCGAACATCATCAAAGATGAAGAATTCAGGTTCAGGGCCAAAGAATGCTGAGTCTGCAACGCCTGTAGATTTTAAATAGGCTTCAGCTTTTTGCGCGATACCACGAGGGTCTTTTTCATAAGATTCCATTGTTGATGGCTCAACAATCATACAACGAATGATAAGGGTTGGGTCGTTGGTGAACGGGTCCATGACATAGCCATCTGTTTGCGGCATAAGAATCATGTCAGAGTTGTTAATGCCTTTCCAGCCAGCGATAGAAGAACCGTCGAACGTTTCACCATCTTCGAAAAAGTCTTCATCTACATTGGCAGCAGGAATGGTGACGTGTTGTTCTTTACCGATTGTGTCGGTAAAACGAAGGTCAACCCATTTGACGTCGTTTTCTTTAATGAAATCAAGAATTGCTTGTGGCATAGCTGTATGTCCTTTTAAGCGTAGTAAAAAATATCGATTGTAAAATTAGCAAAACCTGTGCCAATTTTTAAAACTTGCCTTAAATATTTCTAAGTAAATGATTTTAGGGGGAATTCTGCATTGTTTCGTTTTTGTGTTCGAGGCGCGGAAATCCAAGTTGATTCTTCAAGGTGGTGCATTGGATTTAATTTGGTGCATCCGAATTTGAAGGTATCAATTGATTGTGTGGAAACTCTGTTGGACTGTCAAGTGTAAGCAGTAAAAAATCTAATGTTACAGTTTTATTACAACTATGCCAGTAGTACGTATTTTTTTATGTTTCAAATGAAATTTGATTGTCACATTGCATTGCTATCCTAGCCAAGGTTTTAAATTTACAAGGTCGAGCCATGAGTAGTTCATCAGATAATACCGTTTCAAGTACGGTTGAAAGTCGGTTGGAGAATGCCTTGAGCGGACCCGCTTTTGAAAAGCGGATTCGTCGACGTAATCTTCGAGATAGTATTTCAAAATATGGAATTTCGGTAGGTGGTTTGAGCGTGATTGCGTCTGTACTGCTGATCATGTTTTTCCTGTTTTATGTGGTTGTTCCGCTGTTTATGTCAGCGAGCATTGAACGAGATAAGGCTTACAATTTACCGGGCGGTAACAGTGAAACTTCGGTTTATTATGGTATTGATGAATATCAGGAATCGGCGATTCGTTTTACTGAATCAGGTAAAGGGATCGGGTTTGATGTGTTCACAGGCCAAATTTCAAATGAGATTCAATTGCCATTAAATGGCCAGAAAGTCACCGCTTTTACCGTTATTAACGAGATGAAGAACGTCTTTGCTTATGGTTTAGAAGACGGGTCCATTCTAATTGCTCAGTATGGTTACGATGTGACTTATCCGAATGATAAGCGAGTGATTGTTCCCAAAGTGACTTACCCCTTTGGAGAGGAGCCAATGATACTTGGTTCTCAAGCGATTTCGCACTTAGCCATTCGTGAGTCAGATTCTGAAGTGCGTATTGCATGGATGGAAAAGGGAACTCAGCAGGTTCAGATTCGCCAGTACTCGAAAGTTGAGTCGATGTTAACCGATGGTATTTCACTAGAAGAGGATTCTCAGGCTTCTATGGTGGCACAGTTTGCACCAAAGTGGTTGCTGTTGGATGCCAGTGGTCGTAACTTGTATACCGTAAACGAGCTTGGGAAAACTGAATATTTTAATATCAGTGACTACAACAATCCTTTCTCGATTGAAACTGTGGATTTAATACCGGCCGGTCAAGAAGTGACAGCGCTTCGTTTCTTGTTGGGTGAATATTCAATTATGGCTGGAACCGATAAAGGTCAGGTTTTCCAATGGTTTCCTGTTCGACAGGCCGATAATACTTTCCGTTTACAGGAAATTCGTTCATTTGAGATTTCTTCGTCTCCAATTACCAATATTGCCGTTGAGAAAGGTCGAAAAGGTTTTGCAGCAGGGGATGCTCAAGGAGAATTTCACTTGTTGCATTCGACGGCACACCGCTACTTAGGTTCTGACCGGCCGGTAGAAAATCCATTAACGATGGTTGCTATGGCTCCACGTTCAAATGGTGCATTAGTCGAAACTTCAGACGGTCAATTAGTTCATTATGTGATAGAAAACGAACACCCTGATGTCTCGGTTGAGAGTTTATGGGGCAAAGTTTGGTATGAAGGTTATGAAGAGCCAAGTTTTACTTGGCAGTCATCTTCTGCGAGTAATGATTTTGAGCCTAAATTTTCTTTGATGCCGCTAACTTGGGGGACGATCAAAGCAGCGTTTTATGCCATGTTGTTTGCTGTGCCAATTGCTGTTTTAGCCGCTATTTTTACAGCGTTCTTTATGGATAAACAAACCCGTCAATGGGTAAAGCCTTCAGTTGAAATGATTGAAGCGCTGCCGACGGTAATCCTTGGTTTTCTGGCAGGTCTTTGGTTAGCACCATTCATGGAAGCAAATCTACCCGGCTTCTTTGCCATATTTATAGTCGTGCCACTAGGGATTCTAGCGTTTGGTTACGGTTGGACTCGTCTTCCGAAGAAAATTCGCCAGAAAGTGCTGACGGGCCGTCGCGCAGTCTTAATGATTCCAGTGGTAATTTTCCTAGGTTGGTTGTCTTTGCAGCTAAGTTCGCCTCTTGAAAATGCATTCTTTGGTGGTGATATGCGTAACTGGCTTACCAATGAAGCCGGCATTGATTTTGACCAACGTAACGCGATGGTTATCGGCTTTGCTATGGGGTTTGCCTTGATTCCTACGATTTTCTCTGTGGCTGAAGATGCGATATATAACGTCCCAAGCTACCTTGTTAATGGTTCTCTAGCATTAGGTGCTTCTGGTTGGCAAACCTTAGTGGGTGTTGTTCTTCCAACCGCTTCACCAGGTATTTTCTCAGCCATTATGCTCGGTTTTGGTCGTGGTGTGGGTGAGACGATGATTGTCTTGATGGCATCGGGTAACACACCATTGATGGAGGCAAATATCTTTGAAGGAATGCGTACGCTATCTGCCAACTTGGCGGTTGAAATG
The DNA here is from genome assembly GCF_004293625.1 of Thiomicrorhabdus indica. NCBI lineage: Bacteria > Pseudomonadati > Pseudomonadota > Gammaproteobacteria > Thiotrichales > Piscirickettsiaceae > Thiomicrorhabdus > Thiomicrorhabdus indica. The sequence continues at coordinate 835,082 of NZ_CP033040.1, forward strand.
CCAGAGGCCGAGGTGGATAGTTCGCATTACCGAGTTCTGTTCTTAGCGGGGCTGGTTCTGTTTATTTTCACTTTCCTATTCAATACCCTTGCGGAAGTGGTTCGTCAACGTATGCGTCGTAAATACGGTTCATTGTAGGAGTGAGAGAAATGAAAGAATGGTTTAATAAAGGCGAACACTGGATTTGGATGAGTTCAGCAACCGTTGCGATTAGTGTCGTGCTGGTATTTGGTCTATTTTTTATGATTGCTTACAAAGGTTTGGTTCACTTCTGGCCGCACACGGTCTATGAATATCAGATTAAGCAAGGTGATCAAATTGCACCAATTGTCGGTGAGTTACGCGATACCAAAATAAAAGAGGTATTTAGCGATGATGGTCAGAAGTTAGAGATTCCTCAACATTTGATTAAAGTCGGGAACCGAGATATTTATGGTATTGACTTCCGTTGGATTAGTGAGGAAAACCTAGTATCAGTTGAACCAAAAGTGGTTCAAGGTGTGACTGTCGTTGAACGATATGAATATGGAAATGTTTATGGTTGGTATGAGTCTTTCAAACTAGCTGGCAAAGTATTCACTGGTGAAGCGGTTCATGAAACGCTCTTGGCGCAAGTTGCAGAAGGTAAGCGTTTACATGATGAAATTAAAACGATTGAAAAGCTCGACATCGGCGCGATTAACTACAAGCTTGAACAACTTCGTTTAGAAGAAAAACGTTTAAAAGCAGATGATGAGTGGAATGATCAAGAATCTGCTCGTTTAGAGGCTGAGCGTGCAGAGCTTCAAACTGAATTTAAGGAGCTGCAAGCGCAAACTAATGTGCTTTATGCGCAACAAAAAGAGTTGGGTGAGCTGACCATGAGTGTCAGCGGTGGCCAGCAGTTAAATATTCCTGTTAAGAATATTGTGGACTTCTGGCAGCCAAATGATATGTCCGCAAGTGAAAAGACAGGGTTCTTCTTTCACGGAATCGGACGTTTCCTAACGGAAGACCCTCGTGAAGCAAATACTGAAGGGGGTATTTTCCCTGCAATGATCGGTACCATCACCATGGTATTGATTATGACGATCTTAGTGACCCCAATGGGGGTGATTGCAGCGATTTACATGCGCGAATATGCGAAAGATGGTCCTGTATTACGTATGGTTCGCATTTCAATCAATAACTTGGCAGGGGTTCCATCGATTGTTTTCGGGATTTTCGGTCTTGGTTTCTTTGTTTACATTATAGGGGGCTCAATCGATGAGCTGTTCTATAGTTATGCTTTACCAAGTCCAACTTTCGGTTCTCCCGGTCTGTTGTGGGCATCACTGACAATGGCATTGTTAACTCTGCCAGTGGTGATTGTGTCAACTGAGGAAGGTTTGTCTCGTATTCCACGTTCATTGCGTGAGGGTGGATTGGCGCTAGGTGCAACGAAAATCGAAGTGATTTCAAAAATAGTCTTACCGATGGCATTGCCTGCAATCATGACAGGTTTGATTCTAGCAATTGCTCGTGCAGCGGGTGAGGTTGCACCATTGATGTTAGTGGGTGTAGTGAAGTTAGCTCCAGAGCTTCCTGTGGATTTAATTGCTCCATTTGTGCATTTGGATCGTAAGTTCATGCACCTTGGTTTCCATATCTATGATGTTGGTTTCCAAAGTCCAAACGTTGAGGCTTCTCAGCCATTGGTTTACGCCACATCATTGCTGTTAGTCCTGATTATCGTCGGTTTGAACTTAGGGGCTATCAGTATTCGTAACCGACTACGTGAAAAATATAAAGCTTTAGAGCATTAAGCCTTAGGCGTTTTAACTGCGAAAAAAGAATTTACATAGGTATTTAAAAATGAATGAACAAACTATTAGTATTTCAGCGGCCAAAGGCGTACCTCAAGGCTTAGAAAAACTTTCATTGGAAAATGAAAAAATTGCGATTCAGGTAAAAGACTGGAACCTCTATTATGGTTCTAAGCAAGCCCTTAATGGCGTAACAATGGATCTTCCTGAAAACCGTGTCACAGCGTTTATTGGTCCATCGGGTTGTGGTAAATCGACTTTGCTGCGCTGCTTTAACCGAATGAATGATTTGATCGATATTGTAAGCGTTGAAGGTGAAATGACACTTCATGGTGATGATATGTATGCCAAAGATATGGATGTGGCAGCATTACGGCGTCGAGTGGGAATGGTTTTCCAAAAACCGAATCCATTCCCAAAATCGATCTATGAAAATGTTTGTTACGGGTTACGTTTACAAGGAATCACTGATAAAACCGTTTTGGATGAGTCGGTTGAATGGGCCTTAAAAGGCGCAGGCCTTTGGGAAGAGGTTAAGGACCGTCTTAACGAGAATGCACTTGGTATGTCGGGTGGTCAACAACAGCGTTTATGTATCGCTCGTGCGATTGCGATAAAACCAGAAGTTCTGTTGCTGGATGAACCAACTTCAGCCTTGGATCCAATCTCAACACTTGCAATTGAAGAGCTGATTTTTGAGTTGAAAAAAGATTTTACGATTTTGATTGTAACGCACAATATGCAACAGGCTGCGCGTGTTTCAGACTATACGGCCTTTATGTATATGGGGGATTTGATTGAATATACCGATACGGATTCATTATTCACCAACCCACAAGTTAAACGTACTGAAGATTATATTACTGGCCGTTACGGTTAATGAAATAAAGAGGATTAAAGCATGGAACGTGAAGAATTTAGCACGCATATCTCAGAGCAATTGAACCGTAACATTGAAGCTTTATTCAATGAAGTGGCCAGAATGGGAGGGCTAGTTGAGAGCCAATTGACAAATTTGCGTCAAGCCTTGGAAACAGGAAACATTGATTTAGCCAAAGAGGCTTTAGCGACTGATGAGTTAATTAATCAGGAAGAGATGGAAATTGATCGCCTGAGTGCTGCGGTACTTGCTCGACAGCAACCTACGGCATCGGATTTGCGCTTGATTGTTATGGCAATTCGTGTGGCGGTAGATTTAGAGCGCATGGGTGATGAAGCGGTTAAAATTGCTAAGCTAGCGATTCATCAATGTGAAGAGGAAGTCGGCTGTACTCGTTTACCTTGTTATAACGAGCTTTGTACATTGATGCAGTCTGGAGAAAAAATGATTCAGAAAACACTGAACGGTTTTTCACGTTTAGATATTTCAGACGTTCTTTGGGTTTATCAGGAAGAAGAACGTATGGACATGGTTTTAGCGGATGCATTAGTAACCGTACGTTCAAAATTGGCATCGGAGACGGATTTATCTCAAATTGATGTGTTAACAGATATGTTTATGTCTATTCGTGCAGCTGAGCGTGTGACGGATCATGCTTTGAATGTTGCTGAAAGTGTCGTATATTTAGTCAAAGGTATCGATATTCGTAAGATGGGTGAAGAAGAAATTGCCAAGCTTATTGAAGATGACAAGAACTCCTAGAGATAATCATTCGTTCCAAAAGGAAAAATTTTGAGTCAACAAACGACCAAGCCTCTAATATTAGTGGTCGAAGATGAGGCGGCTATTCGGGATATGCTGAAATTTACTCTGGATTCGTCAGGGTATAAGGTAATTGAAGCATCCAATGCTGAAGAAGGTATGCGTTTGGCTGAAGAGTCACAACCGGACTTAATTCTGCTTGATTGGATGTTGCCTGGAATTTCAGGTGTGACTATGGCGAAGACCTTGCGCCAGAAGTCTTTTGGTAAAACGATTCCTATAATTATGTTGACGGCTCGTGGTGAAGAGGAAGCTCAGGTTCAAGGCTTTGAATCAGGCGCAGACGACTATGTCGTCAAGCCTTTCTCACCTCGAGCCTTGACGGCTCGAATCAAAGCGTTGTTACGTCGTCAAACGGATGATAGTTCGCAAAGCAGTGATCAAATTATTGCGGGTCGAATGCGTTTGGATACCGTCAGCCATCGTTTTTATATTGATGATGCGGAAGTCAAAGTTGGGCCAACGGAGTTTAAGTTAATTCTGTTTTTTCTATCGCATTCAAACCGAGTTTTTACGCGTTCGCAACTGCTTGACCAGGTTTGGGGTGTCAATGTCGTCGTGGAAGAACGTACCGTTGATGTGCATATTCGACGACTTCGAAAAATCTTAGAGCCTTTAGGAGTTTCTAACTATATTCAGACGATTCGTGGCTCTGGTTACCGTTTTTCGGTAGTGGAGGGTTGATCGAATTTGTTAAGTGCTGGTGTTAAACGTGAACTCACTTGGATAATCACCTTTATATGGGCCTTATTGTTTATAGGGTGGTTAATCGAGTGTTTTATTGGTCCTGCGATAGTATTCGTCGTGTTTTATATCGGTCGTCAACTATGGTCGACTTACAAATTTGAACAATGGATGAAAGGTGAGGGTGAAGTTAATCACCCCCCGGTTTCTGGTTTTTGGAGCGAGGTGTCCTACCAAGTTTCCAAAAAACAACGTGCTCTAGAAAAGCATGCCGATTTATATCTTTACAAATCTGAGCAGTTTAAAGCTGCTTCTATGTTGATTCCAAGTGCGATTGTTTCACTGGATAGTGAAAATCATATTGAGTGGTTCAATGATCCTTCAAAAAAAATTCTTGGGCTGAGACGTTTAGATGTTGGAAGGCGGATTGAAGGCATTCTTCGTCAACCTGAATTTTTAAGGTATCTTCAAACAGAATTATTTGAAAACACGATTAAGTTGAGTTTGCAGCATGGCCGCATTTATGAAATTCGTGTCATTGAATATTTTGAAGATCATAAACTTATTATTGCGCAAGACATCACTGAACTTTACCAGTTGGCGCAGATTCGTCGAGATTTTGTGGCAAATGCTTCTCATGAATTACGCACGCCGCTTACGGTTTTACACGGTTACCTTGAGTTGATGCAAGAGATGGCTGATGAGCCAACTTGGCAACAACCGCTGGAGCATATGCATAATCAAACTGTACGCATGAGAACCATTATTGAAGATTTGTTGACCTTATCCACAATGGAAGCGGACTCCATTACCGCTGAAATTCAGTCGGTGGATGTGCCGGCCATTTTAAAAAGGCTTCAGCCTGAGGTTGCGCAATTAACGGATGGTCGTCATCACTTTGAATTTGAGATTGATGAAGGTTTGAAAATTCAAGGTTACCAAGAACCTTTAAAAAGTCTGTTTATGAATTTGCTTTCCAATGCGGTGCGCTATTCACCGGATGGCGGTAAGATTGTTGTTAAATGGCAACGTACTCGCAAAGGTGCAAGTTTTAGTGTCAAGGACCAAGGTATCGGTGTAAGTGCTGAACATATTCCTCGTTTAACTGAACGTTTTTATCGCGTTGATAAAGATCGATCTCGGGTAACAGGTGGCACAGGGCTTGGGCTTGCAATTGTGAAGCATGTGTTAGAAAAACATGATTCCCGATTACAGATTAAGAGTAACTATGGCAGAGGCAGTACTTTTAGTTGTACCTTTCCGTTAAATCGAATTTCCGAATAAGATTTTCGTACTTAATCCTATTTTGAATTTTGTACCGGCCGGTAAGGTTTGTTCGGTTTTATATTTTGAAACACTGGCGAACCGGATAACCAAACAAAAACGGCCGGTTAAGAAAACTTAACCGGCCGGTAAATAACTTTGGTTTTGTAGCTAGAAATACTTTACGGAAGCATCATGCCGCGAATGGCAAAGAAGATAATCGCCGCCAAAATGGCCGAGGCTGGAACCGTAATCACCCAGGCTGCCACAATCTTTAAAAATGCAGAACGCTTGACCAATTCTTTTTGGTAAACCTTGTTCAATGATTTACGCTCTTTCTTCGACAGTTCAATTTCGGCTTTTTTCTCTTTCAATTGCGCCAACATGTATTTCTTTTCATCTAAAGAGGCTTTTGAGAAGCGGTTAATAAACTCGTTCACTTCGTGTTCATCTGCACCCTGATGATGTTCTTTGATTTCCTCTATGGCTTTTGCATAGTTACGTTTTAGGTATTCACGTAAGAAGCCGACCCCAAAAATCCCACCAACGGCAATATGGGTAGAGCTTACTGGCAGCCCTAGTTGAGAAGCGACGATGACGGTAATCGCTGCGGCCATAGCAATGGAAAATGCTCGCATTTGGTCAAGTTCGGTAATTTCTGAACCTACTGTACGAATCAGTTTTGGTCCAAAAAGAAGAAGCCCAAGTGAAATACCTATGGCACCAATTACCATAATCCAGATTGGAATTTCGGCTTTGCCGTGAATTTCATTACTTTGTAATGCATCATGAATTGCTGCTAAAGGTCCAACGGCGTTGGCGACATCGTTTGCGCCGTGTGCAAAGCTTAATAATGCCGCAGCAAAGATTAACGGAATGGTAAACAAGGTGTTGATATTGGCTTTGGTACTTTGCATTTTCGCCGCTTGACGAGCAATCATCGGTTTGACACTTAAATAAACGATTGTGGCTATGGCTAAACCGACCAAAAGAGCTGTCATGAAATCGGGTTTCCAAACTTTCTTCAAACCTTTTAAAATTAGGTAGGTTGAGAAGGCCCAAGCCATAATGGCAATCAATAGTGGCACAGTTTTTTTAGCGGCTTCGACCATGTCCTCTTTATAGGTGATGGATCGCTTAATCCACATGAGGAAACCGGCGGCAATCATCCCTCCAATGACAGGCGATATAATCCAACTAGCGGCAATTGCCCCCATTTTGTCCCAGTTAGCAATACTCCAACCAGCGGCTGCGATGCCCGCTCCCAAAACCCCTCCAACAATTGAGTGCGTTGTTGAGACAGGAGCACCTAGCGCCGTGGCTAAGTTTAGCCAGAGAGCCCCAGCGAGCAAGGCGGCCATCATTAGCCAAATAAAGGTTTGTGGATCGCCAACCATTGCTGGATCAATGATGCCTTTTTTGATGGTGCTCACAACTTCACCACCGGCAATCAAGGCACCTGCCGATTCAAAAATAGCAGCCAGTATGATTGCGCCAGTTAGAGTCAGTGCCTTTGAGCCAACTGCAGGACCTACATTGTTGGCAACGTCATTTGCACCAATGTTAAGAGCCATATAGCCGCCAATCATGGCTGCTACAACAAGTTCAACGCTAACCGTGCCGGTTCCAATATTAATATTCGACGTGAATAGTAAGATTAAGACGATAAACAACATCGCCGTGCCAAACCGGAACATCTCTTTTCGACCTCTGGATGTGGCGTTTTCAAGCTCATTAATGTCTTTTAATTCCATTTTGATACTCTCATTTTCACTGACTCTGTCTTACCAAGTCGAATCCTTTCCGGACTAAGTTGCTTGGCCTATTTTTACCGGCATTTTATAGAAATCCATTGGGTTTTGAGCCAAATGTTGCAGTTTTTTTACTCTGGCGCAAGTTACAAAGAGTTTTTGGTGTTTAGTCTATTGAAATATAAAGAAAAAAATTTAGTGATAAGTATAACTAAGCACATTGCTTGTCATAATTTTGTCATCTAGATGTCAAGCCGTATTTATAGTTCATCCTTAATATAACCACCGTCATTTTTGTTTTCACTTTTATTTTTACGGGGAAATCCATGAAAAAGTCGAACATCCTAGCTGCAATGGGCTTTGCTGCCGTTGCGACACTTGTAACTCCTGCTTATGCAGTTGAAGACCTTCCAGAATACAAAAAAGTTTCTGGTATCTCGGGTAACCTTTCTTCAGTTGGTTCTGATACTTTGGCTAACCTAATGACGCTATGGGCTGAAGAGTTTAAGCGCATGTACCCGAATGTAAACATTCAAATCCAAGCAGCGGGTTCTTCTACTGCGCCTCCAGCTCTAACTGAGTCTACATCTAACATCGGTCCTATGAGCCGCATGATGAAAGACAAAGAAATTGCGATGTTTGAAAAAGAGCACGGTTATAAGCCAACGCCTGTTGCGGTTGCAATCGATGCGCTAGCGGTTTATGTGCATAAAGATAACCCAATCAAAGGTTTAACCATTCCTCAAGTTGATGCGATTTTCTCTTCAACTCGTAAATGTGGTGCGAAAGACGATATCGCTAACTGGGGTCAAGCAGGTGTTGATGGTCAACTAGCGAACCAAACAGTTCAGCTATATGGTCGAAACTCAGTTTCTGGTACTTACGGTTACTACAAGAAAAAAGCACTTTGTAAAGGTGACTACAAGTCTTCTGTAAACGAGCAACCAGGTTCTGCCTCTGTAGTTCAGTCGGTTTCTCAGTCTCTAAACGGTATTGGTTACTCTGGTATTGGTTATAAAACTGCCGGTGTTAAAGCGGTTCCACTAGCTAAGAAAGATGGTAAGCCATTTGTTGAAGCAAACCCTGAGAATGCTGTAAACGGTACTTACCCACTTTCTCGTCTACTTTACGTTTACGTAAACAAAGCACCTAACAAAGCAATTGAGCCAGTAGTTGGTGAGTTCTTGAAGCTGGTACTTTCTAAGAAAGGTCAATCTGACGTAGAAAAAGATGGTTACATCGCTCTACCTAAGAAAGTTGTTGAGAAGCAACTAGCGAAAATCAACTAATTCGAAACGATTATTTGATACAAAAAGAAACCGGCCGGTAGAGTTTTCTACCGGCCGGTTTTTTTGTTTTATGGAAAGTTCAACATTGCAATGGTGTTTTTAACAGTGCACTGATGACTTTTGATACTTTTAAAAAGCTTATTTTTCTTTTTAATATCGTTTTATACTTAAAAATCTATTGAAAAATGGATAGAATACCTTCCCGTCTTTGCTTGCCTAGCTAGAAAGTCTGTAAAAGCAATATCACGTTTTCATTATTTGATCGCTTAGCTTTTTTGAAGCGAGAGCCTGCAACAATTGTTTTAAGTTAAAAGCCTATCGATTTTCAACGATTTTTCTTGAAGCGTATAATTAAAAAAACTACTATCAAAAGAATGTATAAACAAGCTGTCATGCTTGAATCGCTCAATCTGGAGGCCTAATGGAACAGGTAACATTTAATAAACGGTCGGCAGGACAGAATCTATTGATTCTCTTATTTGTCTTTTTCATTATTAATTCTGTAGGCTTGGCTACGATTATTTTTTATCAAAATAAAGGCGAAGTGGAGCAAAATAGACTGCAAGCGCAGTTCGCTGAAAAAATGCGTACCTTTTCCGAAATTCAAGCGCACTTAGGTTATGGTCAAATGATCCATAACTTCAAAAACTTTGTTATTCGCGGCGATCAGGACTACCGTTCTTCAAGCTATATCCAAGCTTTCGAAAATAACATCAATACATTGAAGGCAGCAAAATCTCATTATCTGCAATTGGAAGGCATTGTAGATATCGAGAAAAACAGCTTGCAAACAATTGAAGCGGTTTATCAAGAATATGCCAAGAAATTTGAGCTGGCTAAACAGCTCAAGTCGCAGGGACTTACTCCAAATGAGATTGATAAACAGGTGCTCGTGGATGATCGCCCTGCTATGAAAGCATTACAAGAATTAGCAATACATATTGAAACGGCCTGTTCAAACGAGCTGACAGCGAAACAAGCAGAGGTAGCGCAAACCATTGTTTGGGTTACGGCTTTGGAGTTTGTGGCGGTCTTTTTATTAGTATTGCTCTCTTTTGAATTGTTGGTTCGACGTCAGATTATTGCACCGGTCAAAAGAATGCGTGATGAAATTAAAAACATCTGCGATTCTGCAAGCATATTGAATGCCGAAAAACATATCCGTATCGAAGGGGTTAAAGAAACTCAGCAGCTGGCGTGCTATATGCAAGGCATGTTGAGCAGAATCGGTAGCACCATGAATGAAATGACCACGATTAAAACCACCGTCGACCAAAGTACGGCCAATATTATGATTGCGGACAATGATTTGAATATTGTTTATATGAATAGAGCCATCATTCAAACGCTCGAGTCGGTAGAGAAAGAAATCCAGAAAATGCTGCCACACTTTTCAACTGAAAAACTCATTGGTGAGAATATTGATATATTTCATGTCAATCCTGCTCACCAAAGAAAATTGTTGGAGAATTTGCAGGATACTTATGTTGCCAAACTAACTTTAGGTGAATTGCATCTACAGATTATCGTTAACCCAATCACTAATGATCATGGTGAAAAAACCGGTTTTGTGACTGAGTGGAAAGATGTGACGGAGTCAGTCAAGTTAGAAAAGATGCAGTCTGCTGTTGAACAAAATCTTAAAGTAATGGTTAACCGAGCAGCCAAGGGCCATATTGGTGAAGAAATCGATACTTCTTTATTGGATGGTTTTATCCGAGACTTAGGTGATCAAATTAACTTTATGTCTCGTTCAATCCATCAGGCGAATGAGTCGATTGCAACAGTCATTGACTCCATGTCAAGTGGTGATTTGACGGTAAGGGTTAATGGTGACTATGAAGGTGATTTAGGACATATGCAGTCCGCCATCAATAGCTCTCTGGATAGCCTGTCGAAAACAATGGCGCAAGTCAAAGAAGGTGCAAACCGTATCGGCGACGATATGAAAAGGCTTTCAGAAGGCAATCAACAGATTACAGGGCGAATCCGTCATCAAGCAAGTTCACTGGAACAAACCGCGGCAACGATGGAAGAGATTACCGCGGCTGTTCGTAATAATGCTGAAAATGCGAAACATGCAAATGAGCTAACGATTGATGCAAGTCGCACCACGGAAGAGGGGGCGAAAGTGATGCGTCTAACGATCGAGTCCATGCAACAGATTAAAGAGTCGAGCGGTCAAATTGAGCAAATTATTGGTTTAATCGACTCCATTGCTTTCCAAACAAACTTATTAGCGTTGAATGCTGCGGTTGAGGCTGCGAGGGCAGGAGAACATGGACGAGGTTTTGCAGTTGTTGCCGGGGAAGTGCGCAATCTTGCTGGGAAATCTGCAGACGCTGCAAAAGAGATTAAAACGTTGATTGAACGCTCTGTGGAACAAGTGACAGAGGGTACTCGATTGGCTGAAGAGTCTGGTAATGCTCTACAGCAGATTAGCGATTCTATTACTCAAGTCACTGGAATGGTCGGCGAGATAGCGAGCAGTTCATTTGAGCAATCTCAAGGCATTGATCAGTTGAATCAAGCTATCATCGACTTGGACAAAAACACTCAAGAAAATGCGCATTTAGTCGAGGCTTCGGCTGAAACGGCTCAAAGTACCGCTGATGCATCTACTCACCTTGTAGAGAGTGTGAACCAGTTCAAGGTAAGAGAGCAAGGGACTGGGACTCCTCGTGCAGAGAACCGTGGATTAGGTCTGCCAAAAAAATAGTGGGAGAGGGTGCCTCAAATTTTGAGGCTTTCCTGACTTTTTAGAGGATCTTGATTTTGGAGCTTAAACTAATTCAATAGTGATGTCTGTCAAAGGGATAACGCTGCAAGTCAAGATGTGACCTTTATCCGCTTCATAAACCGGTGATTGGATTTCTTCCACATCGCCGGCAACCAACTTCACCAGACAGGCACCACAATTACCGCCACGGCAGCTGTAAGGCATATCAAATCCATTCTCATCAAGAGCTTCAAGCAATGAAAATTGGCCATCAAAATCACACTCTCCTTGGCCGATTACGGTTATCTTCGCCATAGTGTTTCTCCTTTTATCGTATGCATTAAAAAATTTTATTTTAACAACTTAGTGTAAAATTTTTTGCAGTAAAATACCGCCGAAATTTCCACCGGCCGGTGGATATTGAAAACTTCTCAATATTTGCGTTTTTAAAGAGTGCTATGAGTATGACCTGGAATGATTTTCAAACCCGTTTTCAAATGATTCGCGATAACAAAATTTTTGAAGTATTTGTTATTACCATCATTATTTTATCTTCATTGATGATAGGTATTCGTACCTACAACCTGCATCCGACATTTGAATCGATTTTGATTATTTTGGATTATGGCGTTACTTTGTTTTTCTTAATGGAAATCATGATTCGCATGGCGGCAGAAGATCGTTTGCGAGACTTCTTTAAAAAAGGTTGGAATGTTTTTGACTTCACCATTGTGGTCATCAGTCTGATTCCATTGGACGATTCACAGTATGCATTGATTGCACGAATGTTACGTTTATTCCGTGTGATGCGTTTGATTTCTTTTATTCCGGAACTGCGCGTTTTGGTGACTGCGTTAATTACTGCTTTGCCAAGAATGGGGTATGTAGCGCTGTTAATGTTTATTATTTTCTATTTGTATGCAGTCATCGGTAACTTGTTGTTTGCACACATCAACCCAGTTTTATGGGGAGATTTAGGGATTTCATTATTGACTCTGTTCCGTGTTGCGACGTTTGAGGACTGGACAGATGTTATGTATGAAACGATGGCGGTCTACAAACTGAGTTGGATGTATTACATCACGTTTATTTTCTTCTCTGCATTTGTGTTTTTAAATATGATGATTGGTATTGTGGTCGATGTTTTGGCTGAGGAGCATAAAAAAATGGAGGCTGAAAAAATGGGCGTCAGTTTAGAGGAGCATGAATCTTTTGAAACGCATATCAATGATGAAATTAAAGCGCTCCATACAAAGTTAGATCAGTTATTGGCTATGCAACAACAGCAAAATAAACCATAAAGCGCTTGCTATTAAACAGTGTCACTACGACCACACGTCGTTATGGGTAGTCGTCGATAGATTGTGATGTAAAGCCCAGTGCCGACTTGAGCACTGGGTTTTTAGTTTGTCATTACCAGACCAGTAATTTGTAACCTTCTTCTTGCAGTTCCATCAACGCTGCGGCACCCACTTCCGAGTATTCTGCAAAAGGGCGCATGTCTGAATCTGTCCAATGAATAGTATTCATAGTGTTACCACAAGCAATCCAACGAACATTGTAATCTTTAGCAAAACTGCCCACGCGTTCATAGGTTAATGGATCGACTTTTCTCTGTGGTTCCTTGGCCAGCACATGTAAGCCAGGACCAATGGCAACCACAGCAATTTCTACATTGTCGCCATATTTTTTAATCATTGCTTGAATCGAGTTTAAAATTCCTAGCTGATAATCTGGATCGGCTTTGTTCCACATATAGACCGCTTTATGTTCCGCTGGATCACCAGGAAAACGATCGCTTGGAGGATCTTGCAACTCTGGAACCGGTTTAAGTTTGAATCCATCGGATGTTTTGCTTGCATCAGCTGCATTTGCATTGAGGCTTAAGCCAAGTACTAATCCGGCGATAGCAAATTTTTTCCAAGTTTTCATAAAGTATCCTTTGTTTAGAGAGCGATTCTTTCGATTACATTTCCATATTATTCTGACCCATTATACTGATCTAAACTCTGACTTTGCAGTGACTGTTTTGTACCGGCCGGTATAAATTTTCTCAGCAGTCTTTATAATTACAGAAAAATTAATCTTGTTATTGGAGAATTTTATGAGTATTAAAGGTCAGATTGAATCTGTTATTCAGGCGGAGTTTTCACCACTGGAAATGCAGGTTATAAATGAAAGCCACATGCATTCAGGGCCTGCAACTGACTCACATTTTAAGTTGGTTTTAGTTTCTGAAACGTTTGACGGCTTAAATAAGGTTAAACGTCAGCAAGCGGTATATCGTGCCTTAGCCGAAATTATGCCGCAGATTCATGCGCTGGGGCTGCATACTTACACACAGGATGAATGGCAATCGATTCACCAACAAGCGCCGGCTTCCCCAAAGTGTGGTGGAGGCCATTGATTCGTTATTTGTGATTAGCGCTCTTCATTTCTAGTCTAATGTTGAGTCCTAATGTTTTTTCGATTTATGAGGTTTGTTGGGTTTATTGGGTTTATGTGAAGTTTGGGGCTCTTCTTGTTCTGTTTCCTCTGGTAACGTTTCTGTCGCTGCAAATTGCGGATATTTCAATTGCCAAATATGTATAAATTTTTCATCTACTAATTTAGTTTGTAGCAGGTGAACCGCTTGAATGTACTGTTCAATGTACTGATAGTTACCCTTTTTAAGGGATTGCCAGAGATGTCGATAACGCTGAGGAAGAAAGTGTTTGAAGTGGGGTATCAACCCAAAATCGCCTTCGGTATTTTTAATGCGTTCAATCACTACATTGTGTGCTTCAAATCGAAGGTTTTGGTCTTTTGCATCAATCATCCGGCTAATCCAAAACAGTAAGAGTGCACCAATGATAAACCCTATTATGGGTTGATCAAATATTAGGCCGCCCAAGGTGAAAAGTGCCAAGGTAATGACTGTAATAGGAATGGTCATAGCCGAAATCCAAATATACTTGCCTTTCAGTTCTTGGAAAATAGCTTCAGAGTCATATTGTTGCAAATCAACCGAGTGCAAGCGGGCTAACATCTCTTCAGGGCTTGGAATCGAAGAATCAAAATCTTGCGGCATCAAGTCCGCAGGGATGTTCGGTGACTGGTTTTCGGGTAAAGTTTGGTCTGACATGTAATGGTCTCTATAAAAACGGTGTCGTTTTTAGTATTTTAAAAAATACTTATACTTAGTCTTATCATAAAGCTTTCAATGATTAGTTCATTCAGACTCGACTATTTACATATTTTTAGGTTTCGGTTTTTTTACCTTTGGTTTGCGTTGCTGAGGGCAATCAATGCAATGGCGTTTTTTGCTTTCCAGCTCATATGCAGTCAATTGTCCGCCCCATAAACATCCGGTATCGGTTGCATGAATGCCATAGCCGTCGATGGCGCCCAGCGTTGACCAATGGCCAAAGAAAATCTGCGTGTCTCGATTTTTTCGGGTATTCCACAAAAACCAAGGTTGCATAGTGTCTGAAATTTTTAAATCTGCTGCTGTGACCGCTTGGTGCTTACGCATTTTTTTCAAATACTTCTCTGGACTACTCTTTTGCTGAAAGTCGAGTTTACCTTCGGCGTCACAATAACGCATGCGTACAAATGCGTTGACGATGTAGCGAATTCTTTGCCAACCTTGCAAACTTTCGCACCAACGATCCGCTTGATTACCAAATAGGTGCTCTCGTAGGAAGGTTTGCCAGTCGTCATTTTGTAAATGATACTCTGCTTCTTTTGCATAAGCTTTTGCTTGATCAATGCTCCATTGTGGCGGGATACCAGCATGTACCATCACAGCATCATACACTTCATGACTCACTAATAAAGGTTGCATTCGGAGCCAATTTACTAGCTCGTCAACATCATCGGACTCTAGAATCGGCATGATGGTATCGGATTTAGATAGATATTTTTCAAGTCCAGCGTATGCGGCTAAAAGATGGAAGTCATGGTTACCCAACACCATTTGAGCATGGTCATTTTCACACGCGTGTTTGACGAAACGAAGACATTCTAGAGATTTCGGGCCGCGATTAATGACATCGCCAACAAACCATAATTGATCTTGCCCTGGTCGGTAATCAATGTGATTCAGTAATCGTTCAAGTTCATCAAAACAACCTTGTAGGTCACCAATAATGTAGGTAGCCATTTCGATTTTCCTTAGCGATTTTTTATTTCATAAAGTTTATTTGCCAGTGCGACAAACGCGCTGACTGGCAGTTGTTCTGCACGAACCGATGGATTAATGCCACAACTTTCAATTTGATTGGCATCTAGCCAGCCTTTTAGATTGTTGCGTAAGGTTTTACGTTTCAGGCTAAAGGATTGGCGAACCAAGTCTGCAAATAGTGCTTCATCGTATGCCACAATAGGTTTTTGTTTGTAAGGGATTAGTCGAACGATAGCGGAATCCACTTTGGGTGGTGGTGTGAAGTTTTCGGGTCCGACATCAAACAGGTGTTCGGTTTGACAAAAATACTGCATCATGACGCTTAACCGCCCGAAGGTTTTTGAACCTGGTTCGGCGCAAATGCGTTCAACGACTTCTTTTTGCAGCATAAAATGCATGTCGTGAATGTTTGCAGCGTGTTCAATCAGTTTAAACATCAGTGGGCTGGATATATTGTAAGGAAGGTTACCAACTACCCGGAGTTGCTCATCGGCTGAGTCCAATAAGGTGTTGTAATCAAACTTTAATGCGTCGGTGTGATGCAAATTAAATGCAGGCAGACTGGCAAATTTAATTTTCAAAGGTGCAATTAAATCATTATCTATTTCTATGATTTCGAGTTTCTTCACCACGTGAATAATTGGGTCAGTCAGAGCTGCTTCACCGGGGCCAATTTCAACCATGTGATCCTCAGCTTGAGGACGAATGCTCATGACAATTTGGTCAATGACTCTCTGATTATTCAGAAAGTTCTGTCCAAATTGTTTTTTGTGTTGGTGTCCGCTATTGCCTCGGTGTTTATTGGCAGGGTTTGCGTTTCGGCCGGCCGGTGAACGTTTTTCTCTCATGATTGTGTCTCTTTTATTTTTGGTTTTGGCCAGCTAACATTTCTTGAGCGACTTCTAGTGCATAGAGAAAACTGCCGACATTGGCTTTACCGGTTCCTGCCAAGTCTAAGGCTGTACCGTGGTCGACAGATGTGCGAATAAATGGTAAACCCAGTGTAATATTGACGGCATTGCCAAAACCCATGTGCTTGAGAACAGGCAGGCCTTGGTCATGATACATGGCAACCACAGCATCCGCTCTTTGCAGATACTTCGGTGTAAATAAGGTGTCCGCTGGTAAGGGGCCTTCGAGTTGCATGGAGCTACGTAGTTTCTCTAGTGTTGGCTCTATGACTTCAATTTCTTCACGCCCCATATACCCGCCTTCACCTGCATGAGGATTTAAGCCTGTGACTAAAATATTTGGGTTTTGAATTCCAAACTGATTTTCGAGAGAGTTATGGGTAATTGTCAGAATTTCCGTGAGCAATTTGGGTGTGATGGCTTTAGGAACTTCAAGTAAGGGTAAATGCGTGGTGACTAGAGCGACTCGTAACCCTGGCGTTGCCAGCATCATAACCACTCGTTCAGTTCCCGAGTGTTCCGCTAAAAGTTCAGTGTGGCCACTGAATGGAATGCCAGCTTCGTTAATTACGCCTTTATGAATTGGGCCGGTAATCATGGCGTCAAATTCATTATTCATGCAGCCATCAATGGCTCGCTTGAGCATTTCAACAATGTATCCGCCATTTTTTGGGTTCAAGATGCCGGCCTCAACTTTAGCAGGGGTTGGCATGTGCAATAAGGTGAGTTCTCCTGAGCGACTTGCAGACGTAGTGTGTTCTGTTTTGTAGGGTTTTAAGGAGACTTTGATGCCAAGTTGCGCGGCGCGATTTTCTAACACGGTTTTATCTGCAATGACAACCAGTTCGTGATCCCAATCTTGTTGGGCAAGCATTAAAACTAAATCTGGTCCGATACCGGCCGGTTCACCGGAAGTGATGACTAATCGTTTTGTCATGAAGTCTCTCAAAAAATATCAAAATTGATGCGAATGAAATGAAGTTAGGATTGAGTTGACTCATCCAGTTGAATTCGGATATAAGCCTCGTCTTTCAAACGTCTGAGCCAAACATCAAACATTTCATTGGCTTTGCGCATGCGAACGGCTTGTATTGCTTGTTGTGATTGCAGTTGTTTATTTTGTGTTTGCAGACGTGTATCTTCCAAGAAGACAATTAACCATCCTTGTTCATTGGCAAAAGGTCCAATTGCTTGACCAGGTTGTAGTCCTGTAACGATTTCAGCCAGTGCAGGTGGTAGTTGCCCAGCATTTAGCCAGCCTAAGTCGGAGTTGCGGTTAATTTCTTCTGGAATGTCTGCAAAGCGGTTGTTCAACGCTTTGAAGTCAGTAAGATTTTTAATAGATTGCGTGAGCGTTATTAGGCTTTGAGGCGGTTCATTGCTGGTAATGTTGTCACTTAACACCACAAACTGATGTAAATGATATTCCGTGACTTTTTGATTGGAACCATCACTCTCACCGGCCAGTTGAATCAAGTGAAAACCACTAGGTGATTCAATGATTTGACTCGTTTCACCCACGTTTAATGTATTGGCTGCTTCACTAAAGAAAGTTGGGATTTCGCTGGGTTGCATCCAGCCTAAGTCTCCGCCTTGTAAAGCTTTGCTACCGTTTGAAAAGCGCACGGCTAATTGACTGAAGTCTTCCCCAGCGATAATACGTCTGCGCAGCGTTTGAGCTTCATCTAAAGCTGCTTGACGTTGGCTTGGGGTCGCTGATTCTGGAATAGAAATCAGAATGTGTTTTAGGTTTAATTTGGTTTGTGACAAGCTTTGTCGTGTCAGGTAATTGTTAATTTCACTTTCCGTGACTTGCGTGCGGCTAATCACTTCAGTTTCGCGAAGTTTTTGGATTGTTAGCTGTTTTTCAATCTCCGAGCGCAGCATTTTGAAGCCATTTGGTTTTTGTGCATCCATTTGTTGTTGCAGTTGTAATAGGTTTAAACCATTTTTTTGCGCAATTTTTTGCAACTGCTGGTTGATGGCTTCTTCTGTGACGCTGATGCCGGTTAGTTTGGCACGATTCAATTGCACTTTTTCTAGGATTAAATTGTCTAGAACTTGTTGCGCTAATTCTTGAGTTGGCGGAAGTTGGATGTTCTGCGCTTGCAGTTTCATTGCCTGTTCTTGCATCTTAGCTTGCAGCTGACTTTGTAAGATAATGTCATCGTCAACCACGGCAACGACACGGTCAATAAGATTCGTTTCAGCCAATGCTTGGGTGCTGATTAGAGTGGCGCCGGAAAATGCCAACCAGCCAGTGAGAAGGGAGGCTGCAATAGGAGAATTAAATTGTTTCATTCACTCTGTCTCTTTTTTAATAGGAACGATGGAAATCCTTGCATGTCACAAATCATAAAGTCGTAATTAGTGTTGACGATTTCCTTAGTAATAAATGCGTTCCATAATTTCATTCTGGAATTTATTTGAGCTATTTTGGCTACTGAGTCCGTTGAATTCAAATAATAATTGTAATTTGGTGTCTGATAGGCCATTTTCAAACTCGCTGCGCTCAACCCCCATTTGCAGATTCCAACAACAACTTTGGTAACGAAGCAGAAGTTGGTTGCTTTCATAAAGGTTGGTGAGCAGGTTGTATCGACTGTAAATACCTAACTGCGTACGTTCAGTAACCGGTGTATAACCGCCAACACTCAAGTTTTCGTATTGATAGTCATCCTCACTTAAGCTGTACTGCACAAATAACGCTTGATTGGTTTGCGGTTGCCATTGCAAACGGCTGTTGGAAGCTAAGAAGCTGAAGTCATCTTTATCCAGTTTGGCGGTGTTGATCCAGTTGATGTGACCAAGATTAAAATTCGCTTTTGCAAAATATTCAGAAAAACGTTCATTTTGAATGGTGTCCGTACCAAGTGTGACTTTACGATCTGAAAAATAACGGGTTTGTCCCAAACCGATATTTATAAGTTCTAGACCATCCTGTGCATAGAGTTTACTGCTTAAGGCGTAACTCAAATGATGCGTGTCGCCAATTCGGTCAACACCGTAAAAACGGTTGGTCATAAATAGATTATTGAAGTCTAAGCTTCGTCGGCTAGTGTCAAATAATGGGATCGCCTGCTGATTTCGATAGGGAATATAAACGTATTGCAGTTCAGGTTCTAAAGTTTGGGTATACCAATTCGTGTGATTTGATAGAACAAGGTTTTCAGATGTAGATCCAAAAAAATCGCTGAAATGACGTTCAAACTTTAGGCTTCCATAAGCGCTGAATTCAGGAATACCAATATTTTTATCCAACTCTGAAGTGTTTTGTGTGTGTTCAAGCTGATAAGAACGCTGATGGAATTTCGTATTCAGTTTCAAACGGCTAAAAATCGTATTGTGTTGATAGCTCAGGGAGGGCGCAATATAACCACGGGCGCCTTCATAAGAGAGAGGCGTTATTTTTGCAAAGTCATTTTTAGCCACAAAATCGGTCGCCTTCAGATCAATAGATGCCTTCCATTGAATGTTTTGCCAAGCTATCCAGTTCGCCCCAAGTTCAGGTCTTTTTTGGTAAAGGTTACGCTCTGTTCTCAATGGGGTGTAACTGAGTGTTTGTAAATAAGCATTAAAATTACTGGAGTTGTAGCGAAGCATTGCATTCTGACGGATTTCTGAAGCATCATCGTAGCGATCATCGAGTGGTAAATCACTATAAAAGCTTCCATCTGAAACGTCGTGCCATTGCAATTGTGATGACCAGCCTTGTCCCCAGTTTTGCGAGCTGTCTAAGTTAATTCTCCAGCGAGTGCCGTGAGGAGAGGCGTAGTCCAAAGAGCCATCGGAGGCAATCGTTGCTACTCCGTCTTTTTCGGCGAGAGAATCTCGCAAATATCCTGCCTGTAGATTGATTCGGTGCGTTTGACCATTCAGGCGAGTCAAGGCTCTAAATTCTCCATCCAGTAAAACACCTCGTTCAGTCATTGCGAGGGCTGTAAGGGTTGCATCGTAGTTGGGTGCGAGGTTGAAGAAATAAGGCTGTTTGTAATAGGCCACCGACTGATTATTGGTAAGAGCTGAGTGAGTACCCAAACTCGGAAATAAGAGCCCAGATGCCCGATCATTCAGAGGGTAGTTAAAATATGGGGTGTAAAAAACAGGAATATCGCGGATTTTCAGCAGTGCATGTTTTCCTATGACTCGTTGTGCTTTTCGGTCAATTTTGAGCTCATCAAATTCTAAATGCCAGTCTTTATCCCCTTCACCATTAGGCAGTTCCGCAGGGCAAGTGCTTAGATCGGCATCGGTTAGAGTCAGTTGTTCTTTGCGCTGCTTAAAACGCATATTTTGTGCTTTACCGTAGGCTCGACTCGGAAAGAGTTGATATTTCGCAAAGTCAATTTCAAGCGTTTTATCGTTTTCTTGTTCGGAGTTTTGCTTTATTCGAAGTTGTTTGGCTTGAATACTTAACGATTTTTCAAACAGTGTGACGTTTCGCTTAGGATTTGTTACCGGCCGGTCCGAGTTATTAACTATTTTGTTGGAACTCTGGTTAGGATTTTGTTCAGATAAGTCGCCCAAAAAAGCACTTTGTGCTGTTTGATCAATTCGAACATAGGGGCTAAAAATTAATAAACCCTCTTGCCAAAAACTGGTATTGCCTTGAAATTCATAAATATGCCCACCTGTTTGAGTAAATTGATTCGCTTGAATATTTAAATTCTGAGGAGATACTTGACCCAATGTCGGTGATGGTTGTCTGCCTGCAACGAATTCATTATCAGGGCTGTGCGTCAAAAAGAAATCAAGCGGTCTTGGGGTAATCGTGTCAGGAAGGCATTCAGGCGTTGTCATCTGATTACCAAAAAAAACTTGGTACGCAGGCTGTTCGTTTAAGGGTGCTTGGTTTGCCAACACCAAATTCGGTGCTAAGCTGAGGAAAATTCCTTTGAGCAGTGCGGTTTTAGGAATTGGAATGATTGGCTGAGAGTTTATTTGCATGAAACGTGAATGGCCGGTATCAGGTTGTATGAGCGAGTTTAATTTTAAATTAGAGCGTTATTTTAACTGAGCACTAACAAGAGTCGAGATTAATTTCTAAAATTCGCCAGAGTACGCTTGGTTTCATCTGAAACTTTGGGGTGACTAATCCTGCAGCTGGAACAAATTTCGATTAAGATTGACGCCACTGTTCGCCTTGATGAACAGCTTGATTTGTTCGCAAGGCGGAAACTATTATTGATTGATTTCACAAAACTCCGAGTTCATCGTAAAGGCATATTCATGGATGCACGTTTTGAGCAAATGCAGGCTTGGTTAAATGGCACATCGCAAACCTCAGGCATTTTACACACTTCCCGATATTTAAAAGATTCTTCGTTTACAACACCTGTTCCTGCGTCCAGTGACGCTAGCTTTCGTCGATATTTTAGAATTCATTCTAATAGTGATTCCAGCGCTGTTTCGAAATCATTTGTGGTTATGGATGCACCACCTGAGCATGAAGATTGCCGTCCTTTTATCGAAGTGTCGAATTCGCTCAATCAGATGGGGTTGTGGGTGCCGGAAGTGCTCGAACAAGATTTAGATCAGGGATTTTTGCTGTTGGGTGATTTGGGAACAGTGACCTATTTTTCTAAATTGCTGGAATTACGTGAGCAGGGTGGCAGTGAGTCCGAAGCACAAATTGATGAGATGTATATCCAAGCGCTTAAAGCCTTAGTGAATCTGCAGAAAAATGCCAAGGCGAGCCAAGCTGCTGAAAAACTGCCTCCCTACGACGCTCGTTTGCTCGATACAGAAATGAACCTGTTCACCGATTGGTTGTGTCAGGAGTATTTAGAGTTGCCACAAATGTCTTCATTACTTTGGGGTGAAACGAAATCTTTATTGAGCCACTCTGCGTTAACTCAGCCAAAAACCTATGTACATCGAGACTATCACAGTCGGAATATTATGTTTAACTCTGGCAAACCGCCAGGAATTTTAGACTTTCAAGACGCTGTGCATGGCGCTTTAACATACGATGCGGTGTCTTTACTGCGTGATTGTTATTTAGCTTGGCCGAAAGAGCAGGTTAGTGAATGGCAACAACGCTATTTTTACGATTTGTGTGAGGTTGGAATTTGCCAAAAAAATGAATGGGCAGAATTTGCAAAATCAATGGATTTAATGGGCATTCAGCGTCACCTAAAAGCATCAGGAATCTTTGCTCGTCTATTTCTGCGAGATGGAAAAGATGGGTATTTGCCTGACGTGCCGCAAACATTGCAATACATCGTGGATGTTGGCCAAAACTATTCAGAGTTGAATGCGTTAACAAGCTGGGTTGAAGACAAGGTTCAACCGGCATTTGCATCGTTGAAGCACTCTTGAAAAGACATTGAAAAGTTGAATTGATGAGTATAAAAAAAGCAATGATATTGGCCGCTGGGCGAGGCAATCGTCTTCGTCCTTTGACAGACAAAACCCCAAAGCCTTTAATTGAATTGGCTGGCAAACCGCTGATTGAATATCACTTGGAAAAATTAGCTGAAGCCGGTGTGAATGAGGTGGTCATTAACACCGCTTGGCTGGGAGAGCAGTTCTCGAAAAAATTAGGTTCGGGTGCGCGATTCGGCCTGAAAATTGAGTACAGTCCTGAGCCAGAGGGGGGATTGGAAACCGCTGGAGGTATTATCAATGCTTTGCCATTGTTGGGGGAACAGCCGTTTTTAGTGGTAAATGGGGATGTCTATTCGTCAATGGATTATCAACATTTTACGAATCTTCAGCTTAAGGAGGATTTAGCGCATTTGTGTTTAGTGAAGACACCGAGTTTTAAAGCTCACGGCGACTTTGGTTTGTCACCGGCCGGTAAGGTTCTGGAAAAAGGGGAATGGACTTTTTCTGGTATCAGCGTTTTGTCGCCAAAGTTGTTTGCGGGATTATCGGTGGATTTTTTGCCTTTAGCCCCAATCTTGCGTGAAGCGATGCAGCAACAAAAAGTTTCGGGTGAAATTTATGAAGGTGCGTGGTCGGATATTGGCACTCTAGAGCGCCTGCAACAGGCTGAACACAAAATTCTAAATTCGCAGTAAATGAACCGGCCGGTATAAAATTGTCTTATCGAATTAACCATTTTTTGAGTAAATCTGGTGTTTGTTCACGTCGTGCGGCTGATCGATTGGTTCGTCAAGGCAGAGTACGGGTGAACCAACAACCTGCTCAGCTTGGTATGAAAGTCGCCGCTGAAGATGACGTTCGATTGGATGGTCACCCCGTTGTTTTAGTTGAAAACCAATATTTTTATCGACTTTATTACAAGCCCAGAGGTGTGGTCTGCACACAGAATTTAGCGGTTGATGGAAATTTGCTGACGGCAATCAAACCAATGCAAACCAGTACTTGGCCAAATTATTTTTTTGCAGTGGGGCGTTTGGATAAAGATTCTGAAGGCGCTTTGTTGCTGACCAATAACGGGACTCTTACGAATTGTTTGTTAAACGAAAATAAAACACTACCCAAACGTTATTTAGTGACAGTCACGCCTCAAGTGACGGATGAATTTTTAGAAAAAATGTCGGCAGGTGTGGAAATTCTTGATCAAGTCACTGAGCCTTGTCGTGTTTTTCGTTTGTCAGAGCAAATTATTCAAATTGAATTAACGCAAGGGTTGAATCGACAAATTCGACGCATGTGCCAAGCATTGGGTTATCAGGTTCAGCGATTGATTCGAATTGAGTTTGCAGGTTTGGGAATTAATCATTTACCGGCCGGTAACATTCGTTCACTGTGTGCGAATGAAATCGCTAAAATTGAATCATTATCGAAAAATAAATCCTAAACTCGTATTTTGTAATGAACAGTTGAACGATTTTTGAGGAGTCACTATGAGCCAAAAGCATAAAGTCATTATTCAAAAACTGTTTTCACATCCCATGCCGACTAATATTCAATGGAAAAAGTTGATGACGGCTTTGGAGCATTTCGGGATTCAGGTCGAAATTACCGCGGCCAACAAGGCGAAGTTAATCAAGGATGGACATGAAACCTTGCTGACACTTCCGCATCGCGGGCATGAATTCAATGATAAAACCGAAATCAGTCATCTAAAAACGTTTTTGGAAATGGTTTCCATAACACCTGAGACGATTTAATTTAATTGATTCAGGTTTGAATTTTCAACGGTTTCTAGAGAGCTTTGCATGAGTTAGAGATAAGGCATAAATTGAGAAAAAACTGAACTGAACTAGACGAAAATTGCAGGGAATAGCTGGCTATTTGCAAAATTTTTAACAACGTTCAGTACTGTTTTAGCCAATTTTGGTTATTTATCATCTCGTGCAAAGCTCTCTTCTAGTATTTTTTTCGAAAACTGCTTACAATTTCGGTTCATTTAAATCCTCAATAAATAAAGCATTCAATGTCTCAAAAAATCATCGAACTTAAAGGTTCTATCCTCACTCTTTCCGTCTTAAAATTCTTTTCTGACGATTTTGCTCAAACGCAACAGGCTTTACGCGAAAAAGTAGATCAAGCACCGAGTTTTTTTGTTGGGATTCCGGTAGTTTTGGAGCCGCAAGTTGAACTGCAAGATCCAACTTTTTTGGCATTGATGGTTGAGTTTCTGCATCAGTTACAGATGATTCCGATTGGTGTACGAACCAAAGACGAAACCATTATTAATCAAGCGCAATATGCTGGATTGGCGGTGTTTCCACCGGAAGAAAAACGTGCTAAAGCAAAAAAAGAAGATCGTCAGCCGGAATCTTTACCGGCCGGTGACAAAGTGGTTGATATTGAAACGCAAGCGGTTGGTCATTCTGAAGTGGAATCGCAAAATTCAGAAGTGGCGAGTGCTGAAGTGGTTGAGGCTATTACGCCACCAGAACAGGTTGTGCAATCTGCCATGGTAATTAATCGTTCGATTCGTTCGGGTCAGCAGATTCACGCCCCTAATCAGGATGTCGTTATTACGGGGTCGGTAAATCCGGGGGCGGAAGTCATCGCAGATGGCAATATCACGGTATTTGGTAAGGTATTAGGAAAGGTGATTGCTGGCGCGTCTGGCAATATGCAGGCGAAGGTATTTGCAACAGAGTTGAATCCAGAAATTGTCTGTATCGCTGGGGTTTATCAGTTGTCAGATGATATTGATGAAAAATATAAAAAAGGTTTGGTGCAAGTAGAATTGCGACAAGAAAAGTTGGTTTTGTCTCCATTGACGAAATAACGCTAACGTATTGTCAATTGATCGTTTCTTGCTTAAGCGGTGAGTGAGAATTAAAAACGAAATACAAAAGACGATAATGCGGAATAATCCGCTAAAATTATCGAATAGAAATAATTGAAATTAGGAGAAGTAAAACGTGTCTAGAGTGATTGTTGTCACCTCCGGGAAAGGTGGTGTTGGAAAGACGACAACCAGTGCAAGTATTGCAGCAGGGTTGGCGCAAAAAGGATTTAAAACAGCAGTCATCGACTTTGATGTGGGTCTGCGTAATCTGGATTTGATTATGGGCTGTGAGCGACGTGTTGTGTATGACTTTGTGAACGTGGTTCAGGGTGAAGCAGCACTAAAGCAAGCGTTAATCAAAGACAAGCGTATTGAAAATCTTTACATCTTGGCGGCATCGCAAACTCGTGATAAAGATGCGTTAACCATTGAAGGTGTCGGTGCGGTTATCGAAGGCTTGAAAGAAGATGGTTTTGATTACATTATTTGTGATTCACCGGCCGGTATTGAAAAAGGTGCGCAGTTAGCACTTTACTATGCAGATGAAGCGATTGTTGTTACCAATCCAGAAGTTTCTTCTGTGCGTGACTCAGACCGTATTTTGGGTATTTTACAAGCTAAGTCGAAAAAGTCTGAAGAGGGCGAAGCGATTGATGAATACTTAGTCTTGACTCGCTACAATCCTGATCGTGTTGAAACGGGTGAAATGATGTCGGTTGAAGACGTGGTGGATTTGCTCAACATCAAACTTTTAGGGGTAGTCCCAGAATCGGAAGCGGTATTGAATGCTTCGAACTCGGGTGAGCCGGTGATTATGAATACGGATGCGGATGCAGCGCAAGCTTATTCAGATATTATTGAGCGTTTCTTGGGTGAAGAACGCGAGCACCGTTTTATCACGCGTGAAAAGAAGAGTTTTTTGAAAAAATTGTTTGGGAAGTAAGTCATGGCATTAATGGATTACTTGCTTGGCCAACGCAAGAAAAAAACGGCCACCGCGGCACGCGATCGTTTGCATATTTTGCTCGCTCAAGAGCGCTCTGAGCGCAATGCACCGGATTATCTACCGCAGATGCGTAACGAGATTTTGGAAGTGATTTCAAAGTATGTCAATATCGACCAAGATCAACTGAAAATCTCAATTGATGAAGACAATGGAATGGAAGTATTGGAGTTGAATTTAGTGCTTCCTGATGGCGATAAAAAGTAAATTGCTTCCTGTCTGATTGATTCCAAACCCGACGATTTAGTCGGGTTTTGTGTCTCTCACTATACTCGAAAAGGAGTTTGTTCATGTTAATGGTTGTTTCCCCTGCAAAGTCTCTGGATGAAACCTCTCAAGTTCCAACGTCGGTGCAGACTGAATGTGCTTTTTTAAACCAAGCACAAACATTGATTAATCAGTTGCAGTCGCTTGAGCCAAATGCGATTGGAGACTTGATGTCGATTAGCGATAAGTTATCGCAACTTAATTATCAGCGTTTCCAAGATTGGCAATTGCCATTCGGTGACTCCGCCAAGCAGGCAGCTTGGCTGTTTAAAGGGGATGTGTACACAGGGTTGGATGCCTATTCACTAAATGATGAGCAAGTGAATTATTTGCAAAATCATTTCCGAATTCTGTCTGGACTTTATGGGTTGCTGAAGCCGTGTGATTTAATTTTGCCGTATCGTTTGGAAATGGGCACAAAGTTCGCCAATGAAAAAGGCAAAAATTTATATGAATTTTGGGGCGATCAAATTACCGAATTATTGAACCAACAGTTTGCAGAATCAGGCAGTGCGACGTTGGTGAACTTGGCTTCCAATGAATATTTCAAAGCCGTAAAGCCGAAAAACTTAAAAGGTCAGGTGATTACACCGATCTTTAAAGATTGGAAAAATGGCCAATATAAAATCATCAGTTTTTACGCAAAGAAAGCGCGTGGTTTGATGGCGCGTTATGCAGCAGACAATCTTTTGGAAGAGGTTGAAGGTCTTAAGTATTTTGACTATGACGGCTATCAATTTGCCCCTGAACTTTCAAGTGAAAAGGATTGGGTCTTTACGCGTAAGTTAGAGGATTGATTTTTTTAATTACTTTTTTAATGGCATTTCAGAGTGGAATAGGTTTATGACAGCATAGGGACTTGACAAGCCATGTATAATAAACCTCTTGTTCATCATTTAGGGAAACGTTCTGTGTTCCCGAGACTTTAGGAGAATAGTTGATGTCATCTGATGTACCCGTCACAAAGCGTTCCGTTATGGTTCTTTTTACGGATTCAACCAACCCACTGGGGCACCGAATTCGTCTTGTTGCTAAAGAGAAAGATATTCCTATGGACGTCATTATGACTGATCCTAATGATTTGCCTGAAGATCTATTGGAACTGAACCCTTACGGTACTTTGCCAACTTTGGTCGATCGCGATTTAACGCTTTATGATCCACAGGTTATCTTGGAATATTTAGACGAGCGTTTTCCACATCCACCGCTTATGTCGGTTGACCCAATTTCAAAAGCACGTTCTCGTCAAATGCTTCGTCAAATTGAAACGGAGTGGTACCCGTTGGTCGATGTGATTATGGCAAACGAAAATGAAGGCGAAGTTCAGCAGGCGCGCCGTGAGTTACAAGAACGTTTGATTCAGTTAATTCCTGTCTTTGAACATAAAGATTTCTTTATGAGTGATGATTATTCGTTAGTTGATGTCAGCATGTCTGTGTTGCTTTGGCGTCTTCCTGTTTTAGGTATTGAGTTACCTAAGAGCGCGAAACCAATTTTCGATTACTGCGATAAGGTACTTGAGCGTGAATTATTCGCAGAAAGCCTGACGGATGACGAATTGGATATGAGAGATTAATCGATGATTTCAAATCGTCCTTATTTAATTCGTGCTATTTATGACTGGATTGTGGATAACGAGTGGACACCGCATATGCAGGTGGATGCTAATTATCCAGGGGTGGACGTTCCGGTGGAGCACATTCAAGAAGGTATCATCGTTTTGAATGTCAGTCCAACGGCGGTTGGGCATCTCAATTTAGAGAATGAGTTATTTTCATTCCGTGCGCGTTTTTCAGGTATTGAACGGAATTTACGTTTTCCGCCTGAAGCAGTCTTGGCTGTGTTTGCTCGCGAAAATGGGCATGGTATGCCGTTTCCGCCAGAACCGTACGAATCTGATGAGTCTCAAGAATCGTCGTCTGCACCGAAGTTAAGTGCCGTTGACGATACTGAGTCAAATTTGCACGATCTACCGGCCGGTGACAAATCTAAAGCACCTGTTAAGAAAAAGTCAAAGAAAGCGAAGAAACCAACGTTGTCTGTTGTGAAATAGATAGCTCCTGTCTGGTTCAGTTCATGAAAGGCGCCAATCGGCGCCTTTTTGGTTTTTGGCGTTTAACCTTTGAAAGGCTGGATGAATTCAATCGGCCTATTTATTTCCTTAAATGCGTTTAAGACAGCTTGCTTATCTGTGTCGAGTAAAATCAATTTCAAGTTTGGGCCAGCATCCATTGTGAAATAGACTTCCACGCCATTTTCTCGTAATTGCCAAACCACATGCATTGCGGCCACAGATTCAGGTTGCCAGTAGACAATTGGAGGCCAAGTGGCAATCATGGTTGCGTGCATGGATAACGCATTGTGTTCAGCGGTTTTTCCCAGTGTGGTGAAGTCTTTATTTAGAATGGCTTGATGGATATTGTGAATGTCTCGTTCTGCTTGTTGCGGCCAGCTTTGATACAAGTCACAGGTTTCCACTGTTTGTTGCATACCCAACGTTGAGCCTATTGATTTTTCTTGGGTATCAACTTTGACTAAGCCAATCGTAAATTCTGGCCAGGTAACGTTGATTTCTTCTGCAAAGCTATCCAAGCCGTTATCCGAATCGCCTTTGTGCCAAATCGCAAATCCATCGTAGACTGAACGGCTAGCACTGCCACTGCCAAAGCGAGCCAGTAATGAGAGCTGTGATTTGCTCAATTGCCAACCAAATAAGTCGTCTAAGGCAAATACTAACGCAGCGTAGCCAGAGGCAGATGATGCAAGTCCCGCCGCAGTCGGGACTGAGTTTGTGGTATCAACTTTAAAAGCCGTGGTGCTACTTTTGCGAAACCAGCCTAAAAAAGCAGATAAGCGTTTGGCAAATTTATCACCGGCCGGTAAAGTTTTGCCATTCAGAGAAATCCAATCTTCATTGCCTTCAAAAACCGAGATTTGTGTTGTCGTCCCTAAGCCTGGCAAACTGATCGAAACAGAGCCATTAATCGGTAAATTTAATTCAGCATCACGTTTTCCCCAGTATTTACTCAAAGCAATATTGACGGGTGCTTGGCCATGCCCATTGGGTTTCACTATTGAAAGGGGGGCTGGGTTTGCACTGTTTTGTAAAACAGTGTGGATAAAGCTTTGTGCTCGGCTGCTTGACATTAGTGTATGTCCTTTTTCATGGTGTGTATGAGGTGAGCGCCCTGATTTGAAATCGGCAGTTGTAGTTGAAGGTATTCGCTGAGTTCCGTTTTAATTGGGCAGTGAGTTAGCAGGTTATTGTCGTCTCGCTCTGGGAAAAACTCACCAATCCCCAGTGCGCAGTCTCCCAATCCTGAGCCAGAAATTTTAGCCGCTTGAATATTTGGACAGTGGTTAAGTAAGTCAATGATTTTCTCAAGAGTGGCATCACT
This sequence comes from Thiomicrorhabdus indica, assembly GCF_004293625.1. NCBI lineage: Bacteria > Pseudomonadati > Pseudomonadota > Gammaproteobacteria > Thiotrichales > Piscirickettsiaceae > Thiomicrorhabdus > Thiomicrorhabdus indica. The sequence goes on from NZ_CP033040.1 coordinate 865,181, forward strand.
TACGCCAAGTTCACGCATACACGCTTGATATTGTTCAATGCAAAGAAAAAACACACTCAGTCGATTTTGCAGAAGGGCTTGGTAGGCATGTTGAGTAATGCTGCCCATCTTTTGGTAAATTTTCGTCAGCTCTTGCGGTTTGCTTTGCCAATTTTGCGCAACTTGGGCGAGTACTTCTGCCGTAGCAGTCTTGTAACCGCAGTAAACCAAAATAAGGTTCAAGTTAGCTGAAATGGATTGTATTTTTAACCGCTGGTTTTTTGCGGGCGGTTGAAAAAAAACCAAACCACCAAAGAGACTTGCCGCCAAGTCTGTTGCTGAGCCTCGGCCTTGAATGTCGACAATAATCTTTTTGCCAATGTGCCAAAGTTCAGAAAAGTCTTGGTTTGTTCGGCACACATGATTTAAGCCAGCTAAACAAGCTGCCAGAACAGCGGCAGAGCTACCCAAACCGATAGTCGATGAAAATTCGCTATGCACCTTCAGCTGCCAGCCTTGCTGTTGAGAGGAAAGTTGTTTTTGAAATGCCTTAAGTGCATGACCAATAAATTTAAGTTTCGAATCAATTTGAATGTTATCGAGGTCGGTTTGAAATGAACCTAGTTCTGATTCGATTTCAATGGTCGGTGTATGAATCGGTGTCCATTGAATTTCAATCCATTGTTCAAGACCGCAAGCAATAGCAGGTTGTCCGTACACAACGCTATGTTCGCCCAAAATCATACTATTTGCGGGGGCGCGACTGACAAAATGGTTGGCTGTCATTTATAAATCCAATGCAAAAAAGGTAAGTTGATGTTTTTGGCAAAATTCTGCAGGAGAGTTTTCAGATAAAAATAACACGATTCCGGCGGAATCGCCTTCAATCGCTCCAGCACCGCAAACCTTTCCAACACCAGCAGTTTGTTGTTCAAGTTCTGTTAACCAAGTCTGAAGTGTTTTTGGAACCACGCCGATTTGACAAAGTAATTGTTGATTCGAATGAATGCATTTTAAAAGACTTTGAGCATTATTTGTTTGCCATGCAGTCAGTAACTGTTGTGTTGTATTGGAGAATTGTTGCCAAATGTCATGATGGGTTTTAAAGTGGTTGCGAACATGAGATACCGTATCGCCGGTTGAGCTTTTGGATTTACCAGAATCAATCAACCAAGCATTGAGCGGTTGGGGAAGCTTTCCAAGATTGAGTTCGGAAAATTTTTGATTTTGATAGATGAGCGGACGGTTTTGATAAATCGTTGTTGGATCTAAGCCGCTAGAGTTGCCGTGTTGATAGTTTTCTATGGCTTGTGCAAGGGAGAAAAAATTGTCGAGCAGTTTTGATTGGCTGACTTTTTCCAATGTTTTTAACAGGCTGACAATAATTGAGGCGGAAGAGCCGAGACCGCGTTCCAGAGGAATTTCTGAAGAAATTATTATTTGCCACCGGCCGGTAGGGATTTTGCAAAAATCGGAAAACTTTTTAAGAGTGATCAGGATTAAATCAAAGTCTGTCTTTAGTACTTGATCAATGGTTAAGGTATTGTCTTGGAAGTGTTTATAACGCATTTCAATGTTTGAAGTCAGTTGTTCAACATCTGCGAGTGAAAACTCTTGGCTTTGTGCCAAATCCGATAAAGCTATTTCAAAATGGGTTTTATCTGCTGCTGAGATGTTTATCTGACAGTGACTTAACAATGGGATAGGAATGCTAAGCGCGGGTTGGCCGTAAACGACAGCATGTTCACCTGAGACAATCAATTTTGCAGGGGATTGGCTATGTGCGGTAATCGTTTGAGAGGTCGTTTGAAAATTCATGTTTAACAACTTATCCCTAGCAACGGATTTATTCAGTGCTAGGAGTTATTTGCAGTATAAATGCGTTTGTAATTTTCAATCGCCGATAGGCGGAACTTGCCTTTATTGATTTTCGGTAGCTCTAAGTTTTCTAAACTGTAATCAGTCTGATGATAAAACTTAAGATAGGTTGGGTAATCCAACTCTTGACGTTGTTCAATTTGTTGTTTGTGGCTTTGCGTCATTAAAACTTTTTCATAGCCTTTTTGAATGATTCCGGTGAAAAATTCTGCAACACAACCCGAGCCGTAGCTAAAAAAACTGACTCGCTTATTTTCAAGACTAGGTTGAACATGATCTAGTAATGAAATAAACCCAACAAATAGTGATGCGCTGTAGCTATTGCCAACAATTCTGTTGTATAGCTGGCTAGGTAAGGTTTGAGTATCATGCTGTTCTTCTGAGAATTTTTTACCCACTTTTTTTACCAAGGTTTTGTGCGCTTTTTCGGCCATTTTGGTAAAAGGGATGTGGTAGCAAAAGTAATCAATATCTTCAAAGACTTTGCCTGTTTGTTGTTGGAAATGGCTCCAAGCTTCTTTCAGGCTGTTCAAATATACTTTGGTTGAGTATTTGCCATCAACCAGCGCGGTTGAGCGATGATTCGGACGCCAGAAATCCATGACATCGTCGGTGAAATAGCCGGAACCCGGTTCGATTTCAATCACGCGAGGGGATTCTGTAATCAGCATGGCAACAGCGCCACAGCCTTGTGTGGCTTCACCAGAAGTATCGACATCATAGCGTGCAATATCTGCAGCAATTACTAGGATCTTTTCTTTTGGATTCGCTCTAACCATGCTGGTCGCCATTTGAAGGCCAGCAGCGCCAGCGTAGCATGCGTGTTTGAGTTCGATTACGCGACAATGTTTGGAAAGGCCGAGTAAGCCGTGCAAAAATACGCCGGCTGATTTTGATTGGTCTACGGCTGTTTCTGTGGCAAACAGGATGGCTGTGATTTCATTTTTATCAATTTGTTCAAGGATTGGAGCGGTTGCTTTAGCCGATAAAGTCACTACATCTTCATCTGGCGGAGCAATGGACATTTTTTCTTGGCCGATTCCCACAAAGTACTTATTTACATCTGTGCCTTTTTCCTTGGCAAAAGTATCCAAGCCTAGGAAGTAGTCAGAGGTCGCAAAATGTAATAAATCAATGCCAACTTTCATAAATGTCATTATCTGCGTATATGTTAATTACCGGCCGGTAAGAAGTCCGTTAAAATCAAATCTTGATTGCGTCTCAAACCTTGTAAATTTGCTTGACCAAGTAAGAATTGGGCAGTGGTAAACTCTTGTTTTAACTGCAAAATTTTATCAATAGTCGCTTGCGTAGAGTCGCTAGCAGGCCCCAATAATGGCGCTGCGACCCCACAAAATTGGGCGCCCATTATAACAGCTTTCGCCATTTCTATACCATTTCTGATGCCACCGCTGGCAATGAAGTTAGCACGGGACTGGTAGGCTTGTGAAATTCTTAGCGCTTGGACGGTTGTCAGCCCCCAGTCTTGAAATAAGATTCCCAGATCATTTTCAGAACGGTGTGCTTCAATTCTGCTCCAAGAGGTGCCTCCTCGCCCGGCTAAATCAAACCATTCAACGCCAGCTTGAATCCCTCGCTCAATATCCTGAGCACTCATACCACTGCCGACCTCTTTTAGGATAACAGGGACATCGAGTGCTTTAACAAGCTGTGCGATTTTGTCAAAAAGTTGGCTGAAATTTCGGTCACCTTCAGGTTGAATGATTTCTTGAAGTGGGTTTAGGTGCAGATAAAGTGCGTCAGCTTGAAGTGTATCAACGGCTTTTTGAATCAGCTCGTGGGTGACACCGTAATTTAATTGCACAGCGCCAATATTGGCAATCAGTGGTACATTGGGTGCATATTGTCTTAGCTTGAAACTTTTGGCCGCCTTTGGGTTTTCCAGCATGGCTCTTTGAGAACCTACAGCCATAGGAATACGAGTCGCCTCTGCTGCTTCAGCTAAATGAATATTGATTTTTTCTAGATTGGTAGCGCCACCGCCTGTCATGGAAGAAATGAGCAGTGGAAAGCTCATTGAATAACCAAGCCACTCGCAAGAGGTGTCTATTTTGTCATAGTCAAGTTCTGGCAGTGCGCGGTGCATCAGTTGAATTTGATCGAAGCCAGATTGTTGGCGCTCGACTTTTGGATCTTCTTGCACGGCTTGAATATGATCTTGCTTGCGCTGAGTAATCAATTCTCTTTCGGTTGAGTGGGTAGGCGTTCGACTCATTCTGCTTGTTCTGCCTGTTGCATTTGCTCCGAGGCTGCGCGTTCGAGTTTAATGTGCGCCTGCATCAATTCACCAGGATTGGTTTGCGCCGCCAGCAACGATAGCTCGCCACAAAATGCGGTAGCTCCGGCAATACAGGCTAGTCGCTGAGCGTTGACACCCGGTTCAACATTGGGATTACGACAGCCTAATAATTCCAAGTTTTCAAGTACAAAATCTAAGCCTTTACCATTTCCAATCGTTCCTACAATTAGGTTGGGTAAAGTGGTTGAAAAATATAAGTCACCATCTGGGGTAACTTCTGCATGGTTAATCGCTTGAGAGCCTTCGACAATATTTGCAGCATCTTGACCTGTTGCAAGGTAAAACCCAAGGAGCATATTGGCTACATGTGCATTTGCTGTTCTTAATCCGCCTGACACAATACTGCCAATCAAATCTTTTTTAATATGCAAATCAACTAAGGCTTGAGGAGTGGTTTTCAGAAAACGTTTGCAAAACTTGGCCGGAATCGTGCATTCACACACTACATATTTTCCTCGTCCAAGAATTCCATTCACGGCAGAAACTTTTTTATCGGTGCAATAATTAGCGGAAATAGAGACATAGTCTAAGTCAGGGTAATTTTGCAAAATCCAAGGGATTAAGTTATCTGCGGCATTTGTCGCCATATTGTGACCGGAGGCATCGCCAGTTTTGAACTCTAAGCGAAGATAAATCAAGTTGCCGACAATTTGAAAGTGGGTGTCAATAAGCTTTGCAAAACGGCTGGATTGCGCGACAACTGCCTGCAAGTCGTCTTGTGAAGCTTGCAATTGAGCAATGCACTTGGCAGCAATGCCAGCATTTGGCGCTTGTAACAGAATAGATCGAGTCATACGTTCATCAACAAGGGTGACACGAATCCCTCCTGAATGAGCAGCAACGCGAGCTCCGCGAGCGACTGAAGGCCAAAGTGGTGTTTCGTAAGTCGCCATCGGTACCATTAAGTCATCGACTTCGACATCGCCGATGAGTTTAAAAGGGCCAACGGCCTGCATAGGGATTTGCGCAAACGCTTGCGTGAAATTAGTCTCATTTTTCATAGGCGGTATTATAAAAGTTGACCTATTAAATGTGTATGAAAAGTGTAAATTTTTGAGTTGTGTTAATCGCTTCAAGTCGAAGAGAGTCGCTGTGGGGAGACTTTGTTAAGTTTACTTTGATCAATAAGTGTTCAAGTTTGATAGACTAGCTGTTTTTTAAATTAATGCGTTTTAACGCAGTTTAACTCGTCTATTCTGAACAATATAAATAGTCGACTAAATAGGAGAAGTTCATGGCACTTGCAACAGCACGTCACATTTTGGTTGAAACAGAAGAGCAGTGTTTGGCTCTTAAGCAGCAAATCTCGGAGGGTGCTGATTTTGCAGAATTGGCAAAAGCACATTCTCAATGTCCGTCTGGTCAACAGGGTGGAGATTTAGGCCAATTTGGTCCAGGAATGATGGTTCCAGAGTTTGATAAAGTAGTTTTTAGCGCTGAAGTTGGCTCGGTTGAGGGGCCTGTGAAAACGATGTTTGGTTATCACTTATTGCAAGTGACTGATCGAAGTTAGTCGATGATTTAAAGATTTAAAACCTGTTGGGTGTTTTGGATCTTTACCGGCCGGTGAAAACTGTTTACTGTCAATTTTCACCGGCCGGTATATTTAATGTATTGTAAAACCTGATTAAAGTTAGACGTTAATAGCCAGGTTTAAAGTTATATTTAGCCCCACTTAAGCTTGCTTCGTACATAAGTCCCGCTTTGGCTAAATTGAAAACAGCCATCCCTTTGTAATATTGCCCATCTGCTGCCACATAGCTCTGCCCAGCGTTTGCTGTTGCCGAAGTTCCTTTGGTGGATGCTTCACCAGAAACCCCAGCGGTAATTACAATCGCTGACGCTTGAGCGCCAAATTCAAAACTCCCGCTGGTGAATTCGTCATAAGCTCGTTGGTCTTGGAAAAAGATAATTTGACTGAAGGCTTGACCACCAAACTGAAAACCAATCGAACCTTGGAACATTTCCGTCATACCGGTGTATTGTCCTTGTTCATAAACACGGCCTTGTCCATAAGCTCCGCCAATCACAAAACCGGCTTTACCAATGGTTGGAAATATTGCATAACCGTAGGCATGATCAAAAAACGCTGCAGATTGTGCTGAGTTTTTGAAGCTGCGAATGGTGTTATCGTAGTCAATATCGGTGGTAGCTTCCGTCATTTGTGGTTCAGAATCGATTGAAATCATTTCGTCAGCAAAGCTTTGAGACGAAAATCCAGATATCAGCAAGGCACCTAATAGTGGGATAATGGATTTTTTAATCGATGTTCTTTTCAAAGCGTTCATTGCATTTTCCTTTGTTAATCCGTGTTACTCGCAAGCATAAGCAAAGTTTTATAAACTTTTGCTTGAAAATCTTTACCTGAGCAATTTGTTTCCGTTATTGTAATCAGATTCAAATGACATTTGCAGTCGTTTTCACTGCAGATCATTGAGACATATTTAGTCTAAATCTATTAAACATAGGTGTTCTTCTATGACTTGGCGAGTCGACAAGTATCTTCAACCTTCGATAAATTATCGTGCATTCTCTCTCAAGACATTCAGAAATTTGTATACCACTGACAAGTTGAGACTGATAACCAAGAAAACGTTCTGTTTGATGATGTGGGTGATGACGGCAAGTTTAGTTTTTGCGCCGCATCAAACCTTTGCTCAAGATTTGGCAACAGTGCCACAAACAAGTGTTTCTAACACCCAAAAGAGTGTTCAGAGTCAGTCCGAATTGAGTCAATCGCTTGTCACCGCGCAATCAGATTCAGTCAAGATTGATTCAAGGCTTAAGCAATCTATGGCGGCTGTGGCTATGCCGGATAAATACAGTGCAAATGCGGCAAAACAAGTTTTGCAATCGGGCGGTAATGCCGTTGATGCAGCGATTGCCGCTGCGTTTGTGTTGGCGGTGACTTATCCTGAGGCTGGTAATATTGGCGGTGGCGGTTTTATGACACTTGTTTTGCCAAGTCTTTCTCCAAAAAATTTGAAACAGGACAACGAGAAAATACAGACTGCGCAACTGACTCAACAAGCTGGCAATCGCTATTTTTTGGATTATCGAGAAATGGCGCCTCAAGCGGCATTTAAAGATTTGTATTTAGATAGACAGGGGGAAGTGGTCGCTTATCAGTCATTGATTGGTTACCAAGCATCGGGTGTTCCGGGAACCGTTATGGGAATGTGGCAGGTGCATCAGCAATTTGCTTCTCTGCCATGGGAAACGTTATTGCAGCCTGCAATCCGTTTGGCAGAGCAAGGGTTTGCAATGCCAGAATCGATGTTTAAAACCGCGCAATGGTTTGAGAACTGGATTCAGCAAAATGCACCGGCCGGTGAAAAATCGAAGTTAAACTTTCAGCGCTTTTTGCAGAACCGTAAGGCAGGTGAGCTGTTTATTCAACCGGAATTAGCGGAAACTCTGCAACGGATTGCAAAGAATGGCGCAAAAGAATTTTATTTCGGTGAAACGGCCAAACAACTGGTTGAGCAGGTTCAGAAGCATAAGGGATTAATTACTTCAAAAGATTTAGCCGGCTACCGAGCGAAATGGCGACAACCGATTGTGGGAGAGTGGTTTGGTAAAACCATTGTGTCGGCACCTCCTCCAAGTTCTGGTGGTATTGCTCTGGTACAGTTGCTCAAGTTGTATGAGATTTTAAAACCAAAGTATATTGAGCAGTTGGAGCAGGCCAAAAAAGAGGGCGTTCCTGAGTCGGTTGTCAGGGCGCATTTTTATGCTGAACTCAGCAAACGCGTCTATGCCGATCGTGCGCACTATTTAGGTGACCCTGATTTTGTCGAGGTGCCTAGTCAAAAACTGATGGGCTTAGACTATTTACAAACGCGTGCAAAGAGTGTGCGGTTGGATGAAATTTCTGACACTGAATCCATTAAGCCGGGTATTGTCGAGTCGCCCGAAACAACGCATTTCTCTATTATTGATGCGCAGGGCAATGCCGTTTCTAATACTTATACCTTGAACATGCCATTTGGAAATGGTGTATTCATTGAGAAAGCTGGCTTTTTAATGAATAACGAAATGGATGATTTCTCAATAAAACCTGGCGTTGCCAATGTGTTTGGCGTGGTAGGCGCAAGTGCGAATGCGATAGCGCCGGAAAAACGGATGCTGTCATCCATGACTCCGACGGTTGTTACTCAAGGAGAATCTGTAGAAATGGTTTTGGGAACACCAGGTGGCTCGACTATTATTACCTCTATTTTCCAAACGCTTATCAATGTGTATGAACGTCAAATGACGTCAAAGCAGGCGATTGATGCGCCTCGTGTCCATCATCAACTGCTGCCTAAAAATCAAATTGCTTTTCACCCTGAGCTTTCTGTTGAAACCCAAGAGGGGTTAGAACTGATGGGGTATCATTTGAAGCGCAATAATTATTTGGGAGATGTTCAGGTGATTACAAAATTTTCAGAGAAAATTGAAGCGGCCGCTGATATGCGGGGACGGGGTGTTGCAGACGTGTTTACCATTTCTAAATAAAGCAGAGAGTTGTATTCAATGAAATCGCCCCATACTGGATTTAAACGAGTAATTTATGCCGCCAGATATTCATGGAAAGGCTTTAAGTCGACTTGGAAACATGAAGCCGCGTTTCGTCAAGAGGTTTGGTTATTTGCCCTGTTATTGCCTGTGGCTTTTTGGCTGAGTGAGACTTTATTGGAGTGGATTGCGCTGATCGCAGTTTTGCTCTTGGTCATGGTGGTAGAGTTACTAAACTCGGCTGTGGAAAGTGTAGTGGATCGAGTGGGTTCGGATTTCCATAAGCTTTCCGGGCGAGCCAAAGATCAAGGCTCTGCTGCGGTTCTTATCTCATTTGTGATTGCGTTTATGGTTTGGGGTGGTATGTTGTTCAATAAACTGTTTGCGTGACAAAAAGGTTTTGAATAAAGGCGTTTTATCGGTGTTTTTATTGATATAAATTGATATAGATTAATTTTTATATGGCAAACTGCTGACTTTTATCCTTACCGAGCTGTCTATAATAGTTGAGTTGGATTGTTGCAAATCCATCGATTTCCAATGAGATTAATCATTGTGTTTGAAAGATAGAAAAATATATATTTTTGGAGTTTACTCATGTCGGAACCTATTTCAGAACAAACTACACCCCCCTCACAAAATTCAACGCCTTCAGTTGCTGAAAAGCCGCAAGCGAATAACTTAGTCGAAGCGAATGTGTCGTCAGCAAAGATTAATTACATTCTCTATTTGGTCGGTTTAGTGATTGGGCTGACGGCGCTTGTGGGGGTTATCTTTGCCTATGTTAAACGAAGTGAGGAAAATCCTGATTGGTTAAACGCGCATTATAGTTTTCAAATCAGAACCTTCTGGTATGGTTTGGCCTATTTAATTGTCGGTTCTTTGCTATCAGTGATTATTGTCGGTTGGTTGGTGATTCTTTTCTGGATTATTTGGCTGGTTGTCCGTTGTGTGAAAGGGATGTCTGCACTGGATGCTCAGCGTCCGATTGAAGGTGGCTTTTTCTCTTTTGGGAATTAAGTTAGAGACTTTTTTTCTAAGGTGAATCCATTAGAGGTTCCCTAAATAACCGGCCGGTAAAGATCATTAATTTACCGGCCGGTTGTGTTTTGGCTCTTTGATCACACGTTTGGTTATTGAGCTCGTACTGAAAAGCTGTCGTTGGCATTGAGTTTAACGACTGTTGGATTAGGCGTTGAATTTGCTGCTAACCAAACCGTTTCTTCTTCCAAGCGTTGCTCATCCATCATTTTTTGCCAAACTCTGGCGTCCGCATTCCAGCGATAACCGCGTTTACGTAGCTCGTCTTTGACATCAAATGGCGCGCCTGTGGCTTTGACAATGATTTTACTTTGACGAACTGCTTGTAATAAAAAGTTTAAGGCTGGTTGTTGATTAGAACCAATTTCTAGTGAAAGCAATTGTGAAAGCGCCTGAACATCATCGAGCGCTCGGTGAGCATCATAAAAGAATTGTCCAATTTTCCAGCACAAGAACTCTTGACTGCGAGAACCCACATCGGTCAGTGCTTGCCAGTCAATTTGTTGCACCGAACAACCCCATATTTTGTCCACAAATAGCGGTTCATAACGTTCCAATACCGGCCGGTCAAATCCAGCATTATGGGCCACACAAAGTGTGACATCCGCTAAATCTGTTTGCACTTCGTGCCAAGGAATTTGGTGTCCTTCGACATCTGTAAATGTTAATCCTGTCACTTGGGTCACTTCCGCTGTAATTTCACCCTCAGGTTCATTTAAAAAGTTCTTGGCGGCTAGAACCTTATAAAGCTTTCCTTGTGAGTCAAATTCGATGATTTGGTAGCCTAGTTCAATGATTTCACAATTTTGTGTGTCTAAACCAGTGGTCTCGGTATCGATAATACAAACTTTATGGACTTTTCCTGTCGCCGGAGCGGTTTGATAGGCTTTGGTCGGTTTAAGGCGACGTAAAACTTGAAAGTCATTGGATTGGTCTAGTGCTTCTAGACAGCTTGAGAGTTCATTCGGTTGCAGTTCAGCGGTTGACATAAGCGTTTCCCGTTTGAGTTGAGGACACAAAAATTATGGGCGCAGTGTATCAAAATTGGTTCATCTTGAAATGACTAATCTTGTTCGTCAATAAAGCCTGCAGAATTGAATGCATCTACAATTTCTTGGGATTGCAGGGCTTTACGCAAAATGCCCATGTTGTGCTCGGTTGCATTGATAAATTGGCAGGAAATTTGATAAGCCCCTAAATCTTGTCGTGCATTGATACGGATGACTTTACTGCGTTGATGCAATATTTCATAAACCGGTTTTTCCGGATCGCTGGAAATATTGACTTGCAAAAATAGCTCTAGGATATCGTTAACTTCGACTAAAAACTGGCTGTACAGTGAAAAACCTCCCGGAGAGGCATCATGGTAATCGGACGACCAATATTCTGGAAAGATAATAATGTAGTTGCTTGCGGAGATGTTGTTGTAGATTTTCTCTAAAAGCAGGGCGTAATGATACAGATCGATAAAGGACATCAATAAACTGGAGTTATTGCTTTTTTTCTTCTCTTTGTAGGCTTTGATGTCTCGGTCAATTTTCAATTTTTCCAGCACAGGGCCTTCATAAAGTCGATGGGGCGTAGAGTTTTCAATCAATATCAACGTATTGCGACTGATTTGTTGGATTTTCTCATCAAAATCTCGAAGAATGCTCTCGGTGCGGATGTTGCCATGAAGCGAGCTGCAATCAATTTCGTTGTCTAAGGTTTCACGCAAAGCCGTTTTGGCATCTTCAAGTGGCAGGTGTCCGACGGAAACCCCGTTTAATACATGACGCAAGTATTCGACACGTTCCATAACCACCAAAAAAAGTTGATAAGCACTTGGAAAGCTATTTGCCAACGCATCATGAATGTTTTTTTGGTAATTTCGCATCAGCAAATCGAGTTTTTCATTCACGATCTCAGTGAAATGCTGAATACCACTTGAGTAGATGTCGCCTTGTAACTCTTCAATGCCTTCATGTGAACCGATACGGATGAAATGATATTTCAAATCTGCCTTATAACGAAAATAACGACGATTATTGTCTCGGCGTTTGTGAATTGCCAGTTTACGTTTGCTTTCTTCGTCCGTTCGATGAATCCATTCATAGGTGCGAGGGTGTGAGATTTTAATATAGCGAAGAATGTTCTCTTCTGTCAGTGGACGATCATCGAAATAACGTTGTAGTAGAGCTCTGAGTGATGAATAGAGAGTCTCTATTAAAAACTGCTGATGGTCAGAAATTAAATACAGCGTTTTATCGAAAGAGGTGATTTTGGCAATAATACAGGCGTGAATAACTCGTTCTTTGTCAGCTTGTGTGATGCCTTCAATATAAAAGCTTTCGAACGCTTTTCCGTGCAAGCTTCTGAGGTTTAGAAGCAACATTTCAAGTGAGTCGTCGCGAATCATGCGATTTGCAACAACTTTCAAATCGAATGAAAGGTCTTCTATGAATGAATGGTCATTATCGTAGTGCGTGCCGGGCATAAATATTTTATCTCAAGCAGTGGCAAGGCATGCCGCTGAATGGGTTTGTCATGTGGGTAAATCTTTGCTTAATAGTGGTTATCTTAATCCTATTTATTCTCTTGAAGTTAAAAATTTCACAGATTTACAGGGGATATTGTCGATATTGAGTTTTAAAGAGTTCGGGTTTTATAGATTGGTTTTAGAGAATGTCTGGTGCTTTATCTTTTCCGAAGTTTGAGTTTCCAGAAAAATTCATTGTGATGTTTAACTCTAATGAGCTGAATTCCGAGCTTTATCATTTGGAAAAAAGAGGAATGCAGTTCAAGTTTTGCGAATATTTTACCGGCCGATTCAATCTGAATGATTCTAAGTCTGGTTTTGGATGAAGCTGATAATTCTAGCGTATTGAATGGGGTTACAAGTTTTGCCAGGCGTCTAGGCAGATAACCGATTAACCACTGGTGAGGCATAAAATGCCAGTGTAAATTTTTAAAGTTTATTTGGATGGGGCTTAAATTAACGGATGAATTTGTTTCTGGCGTGAGATGGCTTGTGGATAACTTTCTGGATAACTTGGTAGGTAAACGGTATAAGTATTGATAGTTCAATATTTGCAGCTGCCATTTTTCATGTTCAAGTGTTTGATTGTTTTGTAAGGAGATCGGCAGATTTTGCAAAGGGAGCCAAAGTGTGACTGCGTTGGTGTCAAATGGGTTGTTCGGTTCAGGAACTAACTTAAGTTCTTGATTGTTAGAGAGTATTTTCTCCAAGATTAAGTGGTGTGCACTGTAAAAATAGGTGCCTTTAATACGAAATTTGAATTCAAAAAAGAACATATTATGAAGCGACATCTGTTGCATTTTGGCAGGACAGCAAGTCAAGTTGGTGTTCGCTAAGTGTTATCTCTTTCAGTTGGTTGTCCAGTGGACAAGTCCAGCTAAGTGAATACGCAGTGAGCTGTAAATCATGTGCATCAAGACTTATGCTCTGAGGTTCACTCAGAACGATATTTCCATATAGTCGATCTCCAATAATTGGGCTATTCAGAAATGCTAAATGTTTACGAATTTGATGTTTACGCCCTGTATGCAAGGTGATTTTTAAGCGACTTATGTCGTTTTCTGCACAGTAATGCAACATAGAGATTTCGGATAAGGCATCTTTACCATCAACCTTATCTGTGACCAAAATATGTGATATTTGCTGAGATTGATTTTCGTAGACGATTTGAAATCCACCGGCCGGTATAGGTGAATCTATCGTTGTAATGGTTTTCAAAAAGTTTCCTCGGACATTCGCTTGGTAGATTTTGTGAATCTTTCCTTGTTCAAACTGCTGGCTGAAATCTCGCGCCATTGATTTACTGTGCGCGATGATCATTAACCCCCGAGTGGCTCGGTCTAGTCGATGAACGATCCAGCTTTGTCTGGGTTCACCTAAATTCTGAAAATAGAGCTCAACCCATCGATAAAGCGCGCTAAAATCGCCCCACTTAGAACCTTGTGAAAACATGCCGCGAGGTTTCAGCCAAACAGAATATTCTTTGCCATCGAACAAGCACTGTGCCTTGGGTGTGACAGATTCAAGCACGTCGGGGTTGTAGTAGAAATCAACCTGCTCGTGCGACTTTAATGGGCGTTTTAAGCGGCGGATTCGTTCAGCTTTTTTCGTTTTGGTTGTTTTATCGATGCTTTGGGCAGAGTTTGGGTATTCGGTTTTTTGCTCTGGTTTGTTGGCGAGTTTACTTAACCAGACAGCGCCTTTTTGCGCGGCCGTTTTAATAGTGGATTTTGTTAGACTACTGGAGAGTGCTAATAGTTCCAGAATGGATGTTTGGTCGTCGCCAGTGATTTGAATGTGTTTTGCTCGATTTTCTGAATCGGCTTTAGGCGCAATGGCTGTATTGGTTGAGGTGCAAGTTTTCATACGGATTTGAAACCTTTCAAGCAAAGCATTCGAATAATTATGAGTTGGATTTTACATGGATAGAGGAGACGCTTTTGCATTTTTCACTGTTGCTTGAAGATGAGAAAACTTCTGTTGAGTTGCCAGTAAGACAAGGTCGTCGTAGAAAAACTATCGCGCTTAAGTTCGAATCTAACCGGCCGGTGATTGAAGTACCAAAGCATTTGCGAGGCACTCAAATTGAAAGGTTATTATCTGAAAATCTTGTTTGGCTTCGTCGTGCTTACCGTAAATGGCTGATGTCTAATTCGCCAAATTCTGATTCAAGTACTTCTGACTGTTTAAGTGAACGTGAGTATTTAGATTTTGGGCATCATGCTGGGGAAGTTTTTTGTCAGCAACGGAATGAGAAGCACCCTTGTACCGCAAGGAATGGCTATTTAAGCGATATTGAGTTTGCTGGAAAAAAGCTTCCGGTAGAACTGGCTGTTAAAAAGGTTCAGTCAGAAATGATGGAAAATGGTTTTGAATGCTCACTTGATTCCAAGCAGTGGCGGAGTTTTAAAACCGCTTTTGCAAAACGTTGGGACTCCGCTAAAAGCACACGATCGAAGTCGCAGGAAATTGAAAATACACAAAATGTTAAGCCTTCCGAGGTTATTGATCTAGAGCGTTTTCTGCTTGGATGTAAACAGACTCTTTGGCCAGCGGTTTGGAAGATTAAACTCGAATGTAATCGTTCAGTTACGCCTATTGTAGATTTGCCCAAAAGTGATGAGTGGCTAATTTTTGTGAATAATAGCCTTATGGAAGTGAAATTTTCTGTCTATGCTGAATTACAAAACTTTTCGGACTCTGAAAGGTTTCTTCAGCAGGTGCAGACTCAGGAGACTTTGAAAGCTTGCCTGAATTGGGCGCTTAATTGGATACTCAGCTGTGTGTTTGGAGAGCTGTATAAGCGTTGTTTAACCGGCTATTTGCAATTAAATTTACCGCGATTTGCCAGCGCAATGAATTTGGACTATTGCCGTTTTGAAGTGCGCAGTTATAAGTCACGATGGGGTAGCTGCAAGTCGGATGCCTCTTTACAATTTAATTGGCGTATTTGTCAGGCTGAGGTATCGGTGATTGATTCATTAATTATTCATGAGCTAGCCCATTTACAGCACCCGAATCATTCTGCAAGTTTTTGGAGTTTGGTGAAACGCTATGATGCCAACTTTTTTGCCAGCGAACAGCTATTTAAAACGGCTGGAAAACGTTGGATTCAATTTTTAAATACTGCCTATCGCTGAAAAGTCCTTAGGTATTCGAGGAGGAGAAGTATGGAGCAGATGGAACAAAACGGGCATTTGCATGCAAGAGGTCAACAAATATTACGTCATCATGGTGGTGATGCGGAACATGCTCGAAAAATGATTACGCAGTCTTATGAACGGCGTCATGATGTGGATTTTTGGGAGTTTTGGAATGCGCAAATGGCACCAGCTATTTCTGCTGGCGATTTGTTATTAGATTTAGGTGCGGGGATTGGCCAGTTTGTCAATGATTTAGCATTACGCTACCCAGACAATAAGGCGATTGGTGTGGAAGCTGCAAATTATATGTATGCCGCTAAATTGACGTTGCCAGAAAATGCCACCCTGTTACAAGCCGATTTAACCGACGGCATTTTGCCTATTGAAGAGGGATCGGTTGCCGTGATTATGGCAAACATGTTGATTCATGAGTTGCCACAACCGGTAAGTTTGTTTCGTGGGATTTACCACTGGTTAAAACCCGGCGGACGATTTTGTATCATTGACTTAGTACGTCAGCCGCTTGAGTCATATTTGAATCACAAGTTCCCTGAAGGTGAAATTTGGCAAGCTGAAAATGCCAATAATAAAAATGACAAAGAAAAGCTAGAAGAAGTTTTTGAGCATTTTTTAGAGCATAATCGTTACCATGCGACGGATTTGATCTTTATGCTTGCAAAGATTGGATTCAAAATCATTGAAAATACCCCAAACGGACGCTTTGTTCGATTGGTAGTAGAGAAGCCGGCCGGTTAATTTTGACAGATTATGCCCACTATAAAGGCATAATTTTCTTGGTTTTAATAAAGACTATTTTTTGAGAAATTTAGCACTGTTGGGCTTAGAACTTCTCGGAGGTTTTTTCTTATGGTGTTTTCCAAATGAGGATAGCCACTCACAAATTTATCTTTTTATTACGGACTATTTTCTTTCCGTCCGAATTTCTAATAAAAGCTTAATGCTAAGTAATTTTTTGTAGATTACTACGCAATTTATTGTGAAATATGGCATTGTAGTTTACAAAATTTAACTGACTGTTTAACAGCACTTAAATTTACCTTTTGTTTAAGGCACATAATAAAGCACATATAAACACATATAAATTTGTCAGAAATTAATTGGGAGTTTGGCTATGTCTCAGTCTGCATCAAAATCAAGTTATCAATTTATCCGTTTTTTTAATGAGCTTACCATTGATGACATCCCCGTTGTCGGTGGGAAGAATGCATCACTCGGTGAGATGTATCAAGAACTTGTTCCAAAAGGTATTCCTGTTCCAAATGGTTTTGCGGTCACTGCGGATGCATACCGTGCAGTACTTGAAGAAAATAACTTATTGGATGAAATGCATCATTTGTTGGATAACCTTGACCCAGATGATCCACGAGATTTGCAGCGACGAGGCAATCAAATTCGTGAAATGATTTACTCTGCACATTTGCCGGACGCTCTGTATGAAGAAATGGTTGCGGCCTATGAAGAGTTGATGGGGCAAATGAATGGAGAAGGCTCTTTAGCGATTCGAAGTTCAGCAACGGCTGAGGATTTACCTACTGCAAGTTTTGCAGGTCAGCAAGACACTTATCTGAATATTGCTGGTCTTCCAAGTTACATTGATGCTTGTCGTCGCTGCTTTGCGAGTTTATTTACCGATCGTGCTATTCACTACCGTATTGACCAAGGGTTTGACCATTTTGATGTGGCGCTCTCGATTGGTGTGCAGATTATGGTTCGTTCGGATTTATCTGCATCTGGAGTGATGTTTACTATTGATACGGAAACAGGATTTCGTGATTCGGTGCTGATTACCGGAGCCTATGGGTTAGGAGAGAACGTGGTGCAAGGTGCCGTGGATCCTGATGAGTTTTATGTGCATAAGCCAACCTATAAAAAAGGTTTTCGTTCTGTCTTGAAACGACATTTAGGTGCGAAAAAAATCAAAATGATTTACTCGACGGACCAGACGCATCGTTTTCCGGTTCGCAATGTGCCCACCCCAAATTCTGATCGAAAAAAATTCTGTATCAATGACAAAGAAGTTTTGCAATTGGCTGAATATGCAATGACGATTGAAGACCATTATTCTGCTCGTGCGAACACCGATCGACCAATGGATATCGAATGGGCGAAAGATGGGGTGACCGGTGAGCTATTTATTGTTCAAGCACGCCCAGAAACAGTGGCATCGCAACAACAAGCAAATGTGTTGCGTCAATTTAATTTAAATAATGTGGATGAAAAAACTCCCATTATTATTGGTCGTTCAGTGGGGGCCAAAATTGCAGTCGGTCGAGCGAGAGTGATTGAATCAGTTGATCATCTGCATGAATTCAAAGCCGGTGAGATTTTGGTTTCGGATATTACGACGCCAGACTGGGAACCGATTATGAAAATGGCCACAGCGCTGGTGACTAACCGCGGTGGGCGTACTTGTCATGCTGCGATTATTGCCCGTGAGTTGGGGATTCCAGCGGTCGTCGGAAGTGCGAAAGGCACGGATACGATTAAAACCGGCCAGTTGATTACGGTTTCTTGTGCCGAAGGGGATGAAGGTCGAATCTACGATGGCGAAGTGCCATTCGAGGTGGTGGAAACCGAGTTGGATAATTTAGTGATGCCAAAAACCGAGATGCTAATGAATCTTGGGAATCCGGACATGGCGTTTGCCTCGAACTTTATTCCCAATGCTGGAGTCGGCTTGGCGCGTATGGAGTTTATTATTAACACTCAAATCCAAGCACATCCGCTTGCCCTGTTGAATCCTGATTTAATAAAATCCGATAAAGCGCGTTCTAAGGTAGAGGCGTTAGTTGAGCCCTACAACGGTGACGGCGCTACATTCTTTATCGATAAGCTGTCCGAAGGAATTGGAACCTTAGCGGCCGGTTTTTATCCTAAACCGGTGGTGGTTCGCTTATCAGATTTCAAAACCAATGAGTACGCTAACTTAATTGGGGGAAGGGCTTTTGAGCAGGATGAAGAAAATCCTATGATTGGTTTCCGAGGCGCATCCCGTTACAACGATGAACAATTTGCGCCGGCCTTTGCATTGGAATGTCGTGCATTGAAAAAAGTTCGTGAAGAAATGGGCTTGGATAATATTGTCATCATGGTGCCTTTCTGTCGCAGAGTGAACGAAGCGAGAGAGGTGATTGATACGCTTGCCAAGAACGGCTTAGTGCGTGGCGCGAATGGTTTGAAAATTTACATGATGTGTGAAATTCCAAACAATGTATTAATGATTGATGAATTTTCGGAGTTTTTTGACGGTTTTTCAATTGGAACCAATGATTTGACACAGTTGGTCTTGGGTGTTGATCGTGATTCTGAAAAGGTCGCTTATGATTATGACGAGCGTGATCCTGGCGTGAAGAAAATGGTGACTTGGGCAATTCAAGGTGCAAAACGCAATGGCAAGCACATTAGTCTTTGTGGTCAAGCACCGTCAGATTATCCTGAGTTTGCAGAATTCTTGGTTGAAGAGGGCATTGATGCCATGAGCTTGAATCCCGATTCAATCATGAGTACTTTGCCAAAAGTCTTAGAGCTTGAAGAAAAATTGGGTCGTTAAGACTTAATTCCTCCAAATCTAGCCCTCCGGCTTCGGTAAGTTGCCTAACAAGGCGTTTCTTTACCGAAGTATCTATCCGATTCAATCTTGAGTCACTTGTCGCAGGAATTTCATCTCCTGCGGCAATTTTTCATTGAATTTTATTGAACTTCTCTCGGTTATATTTTGTGTAGAAGTTTTATAAAACGTTTCTTGTCACCGTTTTAAAATAGCTTTGGAATTCCTTGCTAAATCAGTGATTCAGTTACCTAAGGATCTTCTGATTTGATTAGAGGTTCCCTAAGTGGTTTAGTTCATTGGTTTTTATAGCGATCACTCCAATAATCCAGCTACCTAAAACGACAGTTGATACGTCGACATTTTTACATGCAAGCGATTCAGTATAGGCTGCTTATGATAAATTGTGAAATCAGTTCAGGCGTGATTGAGTATATCAGGGTGAGTACCCATAACTGGAAAGTGGTGCACAATAATGATCTACTTGTTTGCATAATACCGGTTTTATTTTTTAACACAGTGGGGAAAGCAAATGAATAAGAAAAACACATTGTACGGATTTGGTGATGCGACTTATCAGTCGGTTGGCGAGTATGAAGGATTAGTAAAACTGGTTGATGATTTTTATGATGCGATGGATGCTCTGCCGGAAGCTCAAAAAATTCGCAGTATGCATCGAGATGATTTAAGTGAGTCACGAAGCAAACTCGTGTATTTCTTATCTGGTTGGATGAATGGTCCTGATATTTATCAGGACAAGTATGGTTCAATAAATATCCCAAAAGCCCATGCTCATTTGAAAGTAGGCGAAGAAGAACGTGACGCTTGGCTGCTCTGCATGAAAGTAGCACTAGAAAAACAGCCTTACCCCGAAGAATTAAAAAACTACTTGCTTGACCAGCTTGCAAAACCGGCTGAAATGATTAGGCGAGTGAGTCAAAGTGAACAACAGAAGACGGCAGAAAAATAATAAAGGCAATATAAATTGAAAGCCAATATGCGTTTAAGTTGATTTCATTTTAAGGTCATTGATTATTTAATTTTAAACAGGTTGCTTTTATGCAAAGATGGATGAAATGGCTTGGTATTGAAGAAAATCTGACAAGCCATAAAGAAAAATGGATTTCTAGCTTGGGTGGAGGGCTGTCCATTGCACTGATCTATTTGCTTTCACAATTTACTTTACCTCAAGATAGTGACTTGTTGGTTGCCTCTATGGGGGCTTCAGCAGTGTTATTATTTGCCGTCCCACATGGACCACTGTCACAACCTTGGCCGTTAATTGTTGGTCATTTAAGTTCAGCTTTTATTGGGGTAAGTTGTGCTTTGTTGATTGATAGCGTATGGGCAGCTGCCGCAATAGCGGTGGGGGTATCTATTCTAGCAATGACGTATTTACGTGCTATTCATCCGCCTGGTGGTGCTACGGCTCTAACCGCGGTAATTGGATCAGAAACTTTGCATCAATTGGGCTACACATTCGTGTTGTTTCCAGTGTTATTGAATGTTGGAATAATCTTAATCGTAGCGGTTCTTTTTAATTTATTCTTTCACTGGCGACGTTATCCTAGTTTTTTAATGAAAAAAACGTTCAAAGCAGCAGAGCCTGAAGCGTTATCTCACGAGGACTTTTTGAGTGCTTTAAAAGGTATAGATTCTTTTGTAGATGTTAATGAAGCCGATTTAAAACGTATTTTTGACTTGGCAATGCATCATTCACAAAGCAGCGAATTATCGAGTGAAAAAATCCTTCTAGGCCACTATTATGCAAATGGACAGTTAGGAAAAGATTGGGCTTTACGTCAGGTCATTGATTTAGAAATTGATTTACAAGGAAATGCAGGGATTATTTACAAGCAAATTACGGGATCAGACCGTTCAACGGGTTATATGACAATGAACAGTTTTTTAGACTGGGCAAAATACGAAGTGATTTGTAAAGATGGAAGATGGACGAGGGTTGATTCGTAGTTGAGGAACCTCTGATTCAATTAGAGGTTCCCTAGGGTCTGTTGACAATTCATAATTAGGCTCTGCTCAAACCATTTTTCGTTCCAGCAAGGCAGAAAGAGCGTGGAATAGTTATTCTATTTGAGCGAATTTCTAACACTGCTGGGGCAAAAATGGCTTGAGCCCTACGGGTTGCGCTTAAAAATGTCGCACTCTTTGTTGCTCATCGCTTATTTGGAATAACCAAACTGCGCTCTGAGCGTCGTGATTGCTGCATTTTTAAGCAGCAACAGAGTCAAGTCTGAATTGTCAACAGACCCTAGTAAATACAGCATAAAGTACAACGTTGTCTATTATGGTTAGAGCTTTTAAAACGCATTTTGAATCCATTGCGGTGGTTCGTCAGCCGTCATGGCAATCACATCGAATCGCATAGGGTGATTTTGATAGTCTGGGTATTTCATTAAAAATCGTTGCGCGCATTTGTGAATGCGTTGTTGTTTGCCCAAGTTGACAAATTCAGCGGGATGTCCAAACTCTGCCGTTTGCCGAAATTTTACTTCGATAAAAACTAAACGTTCATGTTTTTTACCGGCCGGGGTGGTTTCCGACTGCAAAGCAATCAGATCGATTTCCCCACCTTTGCAATGGAAGTTTTCTTCAATGATTTTTAATGATTGCCTTTCTAGCCATGCCTTCGCATCAGATTCTTTCTGACGACCAATTTTACGGCTGAGGTGTGGCCAAAGGCGCATTGGTTAATTCCTGCTTGTTGACCTTTTCAGAAGGTGTGTCAGATGTTGATGTCGTTAATCTATTCAAAGTTTGTGGGATAACTTCTGATTCTTCACCGGCCGGTAAGATTTGCTCAACAGGGAATTGGAAAGGTTTTAACTCACCATTCTTTGAATAGGTTGTCCAGATTAATTGCTGGTCAACTAAAGCATTATCAATCGACAAAATACCTGTCTTAGCTGCGGTTAAGCACCCTCCGTTTTTCAATGCATGCATTTGCGTGCTGAGTAAAAAACTGTCCCAACCAAAGGCTTCAAATAGATTGGTTAAGCCACTTGGTTCAAGGGCATAAGGAGGATTCAGAATCCGAATGCCATTTAAGTCTGGGTTTGCAGCAGCTTGCTTCAATGTTTTCACTCGCAGGGCTTCTTCCCCATAAATTGGTACAGGCAGTTGAAAGAAATCGAATTGAGGGTTGAATACCGCCAAGCGGTTTGCTTTATCGAGCATTAAAATTGCATCTAAATCTTGTCGAACCCGAGGGAAATAGTCAAGAGGCTTGCCTACAATCCAGCGTAAGGTGTTTTTGCGCTCCACACTTTGCGATTCATTTAAAAGTTTTCCTAGTGCTTCTCGGTACTTCAATTCATCTTCACGGTAGGTGATTTTTACTAAGTTGTGGGTATCATCTTGCAGCCATTGTGAGGCAAAGGCTTTAGCAAAGGCTTGTTGTTTTGGGTGGTCACTGGCCAAGATTGCAAGGTTTTTATATTGCTGGCTTTCCAGTGCTGCCAATAGATGCATTTCTGCCGAATGATTTCGCAGGTTAAATTGGTTAAATACGGTGGCTTGCTCAATGGTATTTAATGCTAGCAAGTTTGGATCATCTAACCCACTGAGCAATTCAATCGCTTCTTTTTGGACGGGGCCAATAATGTACTCTGCGCCATCCAGTTTGGCTTGATAGTATAGTTGCATGACATTGGTTAAGTCCGAACTGTCATAAAAGCGCAGATGAATCGGGGATTTTTCCGCTGGATAGGCAAAGTAGCTTTTTAAAATCCCGTTTTTAATGAATTCCGCAATAACTTTATACTTTCCTGACTCCGGTAACATGACTGCAATGACTGTTGGGGGTTGTGCCTTTGGTAGCTGGGAGACAAGGTGGTCAAACAGATACTGATGAAAAGGGGCATCGGAGTGAAAACTGCTCAAGTTGAGACGAGTTTCCTGCTGGCTAAATCCTTGGCTTTGCATCATGAAAGCGAGTTCAGCCCAAGCGGCAATGTCTTCTTGTTCTTGAGAAAGGGCTTGAAGGCTGGCGTTATCTAGCAGACGAATGTGTTTCCAAACGTCTTTCTCAATTTCGATTTTTCGCTCACTTGTGGCTTCTTGCCATAACTCATTACTGTAACGTAAATATTCCGTCCAATCTCCACGCTCTAGGGCGTTTTGGCGTTCTAGTTCAGGGTTTAAGCTGACGATTTCAGCAGGTGCTTCAATCGGTGTGACTTCCACTGCTTCAACTTCTGGCGCTGTTTTTTCAGGTTTTGTGGGGGTCGAACAAGCACTTAACGCTAGAATGCTTGCCACAATCGTAGCGTGTAAAAGTGGTTTGCTTCGATTCGGAAAAGCTTGATATTTGTGCAAAGGTTGCTTTGAGACAGTTGGAAGGGTTTGGCAGAATTTTTTCATTTGAACAGTCATTTACGTAAATTCTAAGATGAGGTCATTATAATAACTTCTCGTTGTATTGAGTCCATTTTTGATAAAGACTCAAACTCTTTAAGTTTTAAGGAAATTTTTATGACTCGTCCCACAGTGCATTCCTCTGAATTAGAAAATGGTTGTTTATATGTGGTTGCAACACCCATTGGAAACTTGGGTGATATTACGTATCGTGCGGTTGATGTACTGACTAAAGTGGATTGGATTGCCGCGGAAGACACTCGCCATAGTCAAAAACTCTTGCAAGCGCTTGGTATTGCTAACAAAAAGCTGATTAGTTTACACGAGCACAATGAAGAAGCCCGTGCTCAGCAGTTGCTAAAGGCGTTACAAACTGGCGAAAAAGGCGCTCTGATTTCTGATGCCGGCACCCCTCTGATTAATGATCCTGGATATCAATTAGTTAAGGTTTTGAGGCAATCAGATATTTCCGTGGTGCCAATTCCTGGAGCGAGTGCTGTGATAACGGCTTTGTCTGCAGCGGGTGTTGCTACAGACCGTTTTGCCTATGAGGGATTTTTACCTGCACGTTCAACTAAGCGTGTCGCAAGTCTTGAAGCCTTGTTGGATGAAACACGAACGATGGTCTTTTATGAATCACCTCATCGGCTTATGGATTCTTTGCAGGATTTCTCTGAAGTTTTTACCGGCCGGAAGATGGTGGTTGCCAAAGAGTTGACGAAACAATTTGAGCAGTTTGTTTCAGGGAGTGTCGAAGAGGTGATTGAGTACTTTCAGCAAAACCCTGATCGGGTCAGAGGGGAGTTTGTGGTGATTTTGTCAGGAAAAGTGTTAGAAAAAAACGATTCGACGATGAATGATCATTTAATTAAAACGTTATTAGCGCAAAGTTTACCGGTAAAACAAATTTCTGAAATAGTTGCGAGTTATGAAGGGCAGAAGAAGAAAGCCGTTTATCAAAGGGTTTTGGAATTAAAAGAGGTTTGAAGTTTTGGTTTGTACTTTGGTGTTAAATGGCTGAAGCGTTAGTTTGACTTTGAAATCGGGAGATGACTTTGGGAATTAAGGATAAAATTGAGTCTGGTGTAAAAGGTTTTCGCATCCAAGCTTGAATATCCAGTGTTTTTGCTTCTGCCTTATGTGAATGGCTTTGTTCCGCGGAAAGCATAATGACAGGTGGAGTTTCTGTGTCGGTTGAGCGAATGCGATGAATGAAATCAAAGCCGGTGGTCTCAATGTCTAACATGTAGTCTAAGATGAGCAAGTCATAATGACTCTCTTTATAAAATGCTTCCGCTTCATCAATCGTTTCAGCACTATCGACAATATAACCTGCCTTTTGCAAGGTGATGGAAAGTAGACTTCGGATGACGCTTGAGTCATCTAAAATCAAAATTCTTGAAGAGGTTGTGGACGTTCGGCTTTCCAATTGAGCATTCTTTGAAATTGATTAAGTTTTCAGTATAGGTGCTTGCCTGATAATTGCAATTTTTAATTAATCACATTAAAAGTCTGATTAATGTTTTTTTAGGGCTTTTATCACATAGATATCATAACGAGTATTCGGGCTTTTTATGGCAGTCGTTGGTTGATAAGTCGGGTGCTCAATAATAGGGGCATTTTTAGGTCGCTTGACCACGACTCGATAACGTGCGACTTTAAGCGCAACATCCAACAGCTTGTGGCTGTCTAAGTCGGGGCCGACTTTTTGTTGTAACAGTGCCATCTCTTTTTTGGTGGCTGCATTTTTCTTTTTTTCTGGGTACATTGGATCAAGGTAGATAGTGTCAATGATCTTGTTCTGAGTGTCTGATTCGCGCGACTGCGCTATTTGGGTCAAATAGTGAATGCTATCTGATGCTATAAAAGATAACCGGCCGGTAACTTCTTTGAGATCTGTGTGTGAGGTTTCGGTATCAAAGTCTTCGATGAATTTTGCTCGAGTGAGCGCATCTTGTAACAGGCAGGCGACGAAAGGGTCTCGTTCGAGCATTGCCACCTGAAAGCCGCAGCTAGCTAAGACAAAACTATCTCCTCCAAGACCAGCTGTCGCATCCAAAACGGTTGGCAGGCCATCCTCGAGTTTGCCCATTGCACGAGCGAGCGGTTGATTGGCTCCCCCGCCAAATTGGCGGCGGTGCGCTTTTTTTCCAGTCAGAAAATCGATTCGCACGGGCGATTGATTTTGATGAATAAGACTCAAGGGTAACCATTGGTGAAGCTGAATCGCCAAGTCTGATTCCGACAGCGCGTTTTCGGTATTATTTTGCAAAAACCTTTGGAGTGTTTTTTCCCATTTGTCGATTTCCAGCCAGCGCAGTTGATAGGTTTCATGTTTTTTTTCACGATTTATTAGGTCAGCGTCCAAATCATCAGTCTGCTCAATGTTTTCAGTGCTGGATTGTTGTACTGCCACATTATGTATGCGCAGCAGTTCTAAAACTTGGTTGGTGCGTTGCGTGAATAATGTCTGGAAAGTTTTTTGAAATTGATCGGTTGATAAATTGAGTGTCGCTACGGTTTCAACCATTTTCTGATAAAGAAGTTGGTTTTGAGCGTCTTCTAAACGGTCATAGAAATCAATGGTGAATTGTCTTGAAGAATTTGTATCTGAGCGCTGAGTCATAAGAGTGTAAGAGACCGATTAAAGGTGGGCTAAGTTTTTCATGCTGATAATAATGGTAAACCCTAAAGCGGCATTGATAAATCCATAGACACCAAATGCAAAATAAAGCCAACCGGTTTGTTGTAAGCTAGAACGATAGTACCAGTAAGGCATTAGTAAAACGAGGGCATTCAAGGTAGCAGCAATCAAAGTGCTTGTCACCGTTTGAATATTGAACCAATCCCATAGAAGCGTGCTTGGAACGGAGCCAATCAAAAAACTGTAGTACCACAGTTGCATTTTATCGAAGGGTAATAACAGTGCAAAACCAATGGTCCATATAAAACTCCAAAATAGAGTTTTGTGTAAAGGGTTTTGATACCATTTGAATTGGGGTTGCGTAGGATTTGAGGATGTATCTTGATTGAGGTTGTTTTCCATAATCTGGCTGCATTTATGTTTGTTGGTTTTTAATTTGGGTTAAAAGGTGTTGAAATTGACGTTCATTAAACAGATCTTTCGTTTTTTTGGATTGTTAGGCGCGGCAATATTGGTAAGCATGTGGTCATCTGTAGTCTATTCCCAAGGAGCGAATGTTACGGAAGTGGCTTTGAAGACAAATTTGCCAACTTCTGCAGCCCATGTTTTACCTAACGCACGCTTGAATTTACAACGCCTTAAAGCGTCCAAAGAATTTCAAAAGCTCTTATCAATTGAGCAAGCAAGCTTTGCGCTCTACCGTTCCAATTGGGCACCATTATATGTGAATAATCAAAATTTACCGTTAATTCCGGCCTCGACCACCAAAATCCTCACGGCCTATTTAGCGCTTCAACATTGGGGAAGCGATCATCATTTTTACACAGATTTTGTTATTGAGGTCTTACCTTCGAAGGCGCAAGAGCCGGCCGGTAAAAGAGTGAATTCTCGTCAAGCAAATTTATGGATTAAAGGCTACGGTGATCCATTTTTAACCTCTGAAGAAATTGCTTTAATGGCTAAACATCTTCATCAGCAACTCGAACGGCTTGGCGTGAATCAAATTGTCAGTGTAAATTTAGATAGCCGTTTTTATGATGCTGAAATTGACATTCCAGGAGCGTCCAAAAGCGACAATCCTTATGATGCGATTCCGACGGCGATTGCCGCCAACTTCAATACGGCTTTTCTGGAATGGAATGGCACGAGTTGGCAGAGTGCTGAGCCGCAAACGCCGATTACTCAAGTGGCGATTGATGCGGCAAATAAGCGATTCTTACCGGCCGGTAAGAAGGCTAAATCCCATATCCCCCTAAAAAAGGGCTTTAAAACACGAATTAACTTGGGCTTTAATCCTAAAAACAACGAAAAACACTTTGTTCAGCTATTACTCGCTCTTTTGAATAAAGAGTTGGCGCGAGACCAAAGCCCATATCCAGTGAAATTAAATAGTGTTGAAGTAAACTGGCAGGCTTTAGAACCTTCATGGGTGTCCAACTTGCAAAGTATTTCTCAATCAAAAAGCATTACTAGATGGCGCTACCGAAATTCTAAAAACCTTCAGCAGGTTTTAGTCCCCATGTTGAAATATTCGACGAATTTTATTGCTAATCAATTAGCGTTGAATTTGGCGGCAGAGCACTATTCTTTGCCGGCTGGTGAACGTTTGGTGACTCGTTATTATCAGGATGCTATAGGGAATTGGTTAGTAGGAGCCAATTTCGAAGAAGGGGCGGGATTATCTCGTCAAAATCAAATAACAGCTGAAAAATTATCATTTTTATTGAAAGCTTTTTTTCCTTACCGAGAGCTATTGCCCAGAGTTTCCAAAGGGGTGTATGCAAAATCTGGTACCTTACATGGCGTGACCACCTTGGCAGGCTTTATTGACAAAAATGGAAGAAGTTTTCCTTTTGTGTTGATGGTGAATGAACCGGTTGCTTATAAATTTCGAAATCGATTTATCCAGGCTGTCCGAGATGCTCTAGAGATTTAGTTAGTCGATTTATTAAATTATTGAAGACCCATAAAGTTTTTGGTTGAGGTTTACTTTAGTGAATTGTCATAATGCCTGTCGACTATTCACTGGGCTAATTAAAGATTTCTCCCTTTTTATTATTAAATCCTTTAGAATCTGCGCACCAAGTGAAACGGGCAATCGCGTGAAGGTTTCTTCCCGAGGAAAGTCCGGGCACCATAGAGCAGAATGCCAGCTAACGGCTGGGCGGTGAAAGCCGACGGACAGTGCAGCAGAGAGTAGACCGCCGATGACGCGCAAGCGAACAGGTAAGGGTGAAAGGGTGCGGTAAGAGCGCACCGGGCCACTGGCAACAGTTGGTCGCTGGGTAAACCCCATTCGGTGCAAGACCAAATAGGAAAACAAGTGGGGCTCGACCTCCGCCTTGTGGCTCGCAGGGGTTTTCGGGTAGGTTGCTTGAGGGTTGTAGCAATGTAACCCCTAGATGAATGGTTGCCGCTCGCAAGAGTACAGAACCCGGCTTATAGTTTCTCTTGGTATTTTTCTTTAATGACAGTGTTTTCTTATCTTACATTCTCTAGTGTTTAGATTTTGTTTGGGAATTCAATTTGCCTCAAACTCCTCCAAAATGAATTTTTAGGTTAAATTTTAGGGATTTCACCCCACCTTAATAATTTTTAGGGAATATTCCCCACTTTTTCAAAAAACCTTTCTTTTCCCAATCGATTTTCTTGTCTATTAGTTGGTTTTTCTGTGTTTTATTTCTTGGTTATTGCCTACAAAGGTATTGGCAACCCGTCTATTAATAGTGAAAAGCTAAGAGTAGAAAAAAAACAATTAAAATATTTTTTAATTATTTTAGTCGGTCGTTTGGCTCTTGATTTTATTGTGAAGAAATAAAATGTTGGAAACTACATCTAGTGTTAGCTGAGTTTTTACTTAACTATATCTGCCTCTTGTTGCATCGGTTTTAAGCTTGAGACTCAAATGCTTGTCTTAAAAACCTGTTCTTAACTTGATCTAAAGAAAGGCTCAATAACTCGATGAAAATAAAAGAAAATCATTGGTTTTTAAGTGTGGTTTTAGGGTTTGAAAAGCGCAACTAAGTCATTGTCTTTTCTATAAAAAACGGCCTGTCCGCAAGTTGACACCCCTAAGCAAACTGAATATAGTGGTGCCAAGTGGTAATAAGTGGTGGATTGTGGCGAGTTTGATGTCATTTCGCGGAAATTACGCCCTTTCAGTTGATGCAAAGGGACGCATGGCGATCCCGAAAAAGTTTCGGGATGTGGTAGCAGTCGAAAGTAATAATGCGATTGTGTTGACCATTGACGTCTCCAAGAAATGCTTAAGTCTCTACTTAGAACCCGAGTTCAGCGAAAAAGAAGAACAAATTATG
This sequence comes from Thiomicrorhabdus indica, assembly GCF_004293625.1. Taxonomy (NCBI): domain Bacteria; kingdom Pseudomonadati; phylum Pseudomonadota; class Gammaproteobacteria; order Thiotrichales; family Piscirickettsiaceae; genus Thiomicrorhabdus; species Thiomicrorhabdus indica. The sequence continues at coordinate 894,463 of NZ_CP033040.1, forward strand.
AACTTAAAAGGGGCGGTGCAAAACCCCATTGTTCGTGATTTGCAACGTGTTTTTGTTGGTTTGGCTCACACACTGGAACTAGATGGACAAGGCCGTTTTTTGGTACCTAAGTCGATTCAGAAGTTTTTTCCGCTTGAGAAATCGATGGTTCTGGTTGGTCAAATGTCTCGATTCGAGATTTGGCGTGAAACTGACTGGGATGCATTTTTGGCGGAAGCTTTTGCAGAAGAAAGTGGTAATGAAACGACCGAAGCGCTTGACGATTTGGTGCTATAACTTTTTCACAATGCAATTAGATTTAGGGGTTTGATTTGTCTCAAAGTATCCATTACTCAGTGTTACTTAAAGAGTCCGTGGAGGCTTTGGCCATTCGACCTGATGGAATTTACATTGACTGTACCTTCGGTCGGGGTGGTCACAGTCGTGAGATCCTGTCGAAGCTGGGTGATTCTGGGCGCTTAATGGCGATTGATCAAGACCCCCAAGCGGTGGAATATGCAAATCAGCAAATAAATGATGCGCGTTTTGAAATTCAGCAAGGCTCTTTTGAAAATTTGAAAGATTACTGCCAGTCACGTGATTGGATTGGCAAAGTTGATGGAGTTTTACTCGATTTGGGGGTTTCCTCACCACAGCTTGACCAAGCAGAGCGAGGGTTTAGTTTTATGCGAGAAGGTCCTTTGGATATGCGCATGGATACGAGTCAAGGTTTAACCGCTAGAGAGTGGTTGGCAGAAGTTGAAGAGAGTGAACTCAAACGGGTTTTAAAAACTTATGGCGAAGAACGTTTTTCTGGTCGAATCGCAAGGCATATTAAAGAAGCGATTGGAGACGGCAAACTTCATACAACAAAAGAATTAGCGGATTTAGTGACACAAGTGTCGCCAAAAACTGAAAAAAATAAACATCCAGCCACTCGAACATTTCAGGCAATTCGTATTGCTGTGAATCGTGAATTAGATGTGCTGGAAAATGTTTTAACCTCGGCTGTAGAAGTCTTGGCTCCGAAAGGACGGTTGTCAGTGATTAGTTTTCACTCTCTAGAGGATCGGATCGTTAAAACATTTATTCGAGATAAATCTCGTGTTCAAGATTTATATCCGGAGTCGCCGATTCCAATGGGTGTCATTGAACCGATTATTAAACGCATTGGAAAGCCAGTTTTTCCAAGCAAGCAAGAATGTGCAGAGAATGGTCGTTCGCGAAGTTCGGTGCTCAGAATTGCAGAAAAACTATAACTGTAAAGCATTGCTGAAGCAGTACCGGTCAGAAAAGGCCAATAAACATCATCCAATACAACGCTATATCAGATTGAGGTAGGACAAATGAGTAGTATTAAATTTACCGAAACCGAAGACTCCGGCTACAAAGTGCCTGGACTTCCAGTTATCAAAGTTGTCGGTCTTGGCGGCGGCGGCGGTAACGCTGTAAACTTTATGAAAAACTCCAATATTCCTGGAGTGAATTTTATTTGTGCTAACACGGATGCTCAAGCGTTGGATCAGTCGCCAGTTGAAGTTCGTATTCAATTAGGTGAAGGTGGTCTGGGCGCTGGTGCAATGCCAGATCGTGGTCGAAAGTTCGCAGAAGCCCATATTGATGAGATTCGTGAACAGCTTCAAGGCGTTGATATGGTGTTTATTACGGCCGGAATGGGTGGTGGAACAGGAACCGGTTCTGCACCAGTTTTTGCTCGTGTTGCTCGTGAGATGGGAATTCTAACCGTGGGTGTTGTGAGTATGCCATTCTCATTCGAGCGTCGCATGAAAGCCGCAAAAGCCGGTGTGAACGATTTGGCTGAACATGTGGATTCTCTGATTACCGTACCAAACGATAAGTTATTAAAAGTATTGGGTGAAAGTTTTGATTTCGGACAAGCCTTTAACTATGCAAATGAAGTCTTGTCGGATGCTGTTTTAGGAATTACTGAACTGGTTACGCGCCCTGGTATTATCAATGTCGACTTTGAAGATTTACGAACGGTTATGAGTGAGCGTGGTGTCGCAATGATGGGGGCAGGGATTGCCGAAGGTGAAAACCGAGCTGTTAAAGCAACGCAAAAAGCGATTGCAAATCCGCTGTTAGAAGATATAGCTGTTGATGGCGCTCGAGGTTTGTTGGTTAATATTACGACGGCAAATAACTTAACTTTAGGTGAGTTCAATCAGGTTGGTGACATCATTGAAGATGTGACGGATGATGAAGCGGTCGTTATTATTGGTACTTCGGTTGACCCTGAAATGAACCCTGAAGATATTCGTGTGACAGTTGTTGCAACCGGCCTTACGGAAGTTAACCAAGATAGAAATGTAGATAAGTTACCAAAAGCAACAATTAATCAACGACCAACTGAGCAAGAACAGGTTGTTGAGCCTCAAGCAGCTGTGCATCAAGCGCAACCGGCTGTTCACGCTCAGCAGGCACAGTCACCTCATGTACAAGCTCCACAAACGGTTGCTCCGAATTATACTCAGCCAGCGGTCGATTCAAACTATCAGACTCAGGCAGCTCCAGTTCAAACGCCTAGCTATCAAACACAGTCTGCTCCTACTGCTCAACAATCGGTAGCACAGCCAGAAGTGGTCACACCTCAATTCCAGCAGGCAGCGGCACAATCTCACGCTATGCCAAATGAGTCTATGCAGCCACAGGCGGTTCCGACAGAATCAATGTCGATTCAAAATGATGGCTTTGCTCAGAATCAACAGCAAGTGAACGGTGCACCTCAACAAAGTACGATGGAAATGCTTGATATTCCAGCTTTTATTCGCCGACAACTTGACTGATTAGATAAGGCAAAGTAATTGATGATGTTGGACACTCAAATATCAATTTTGGTATTTGAGTGTTGTTTTTTTAACGTTTAAATTTATTTATTGAGTGCTTTATTAACTGCATGGAAGCGAAATAGAGTTTTCAATCAATGGATTTAGAACTTCTAGGGCATATTGTGAGTTTTCAACAGACCTTAGTGTTCAACTTTCTTTTTCTGGTGAGTCTTTCGGACTTTTCATTCAGGCCATAAAAATGTCACAGCAAGCTTCGAAAAAACTATTCAAGCACCTATCAAGTTTTCAATTAGGCTTGTTGTTCGCATTGCTCGGAATTTTATTTTTTTTAGCCATCTCCGTTGTCAATATGAAAGAGAAAGTTCGAGTGGTCCAGACTCAGCTCTTTCAAATAAACACTGAAATTCAGCAGCAAAGAGAAAAATGGGGAGAGTTGATGCTGCAGAAAACACATCTGGAATCGCCAGCAAAAGTCGAGGTGCTTGCTAAACAAAAACTACGAATGCAGAGTGCCCCTAAAGCCTTTCTGACTATCAAAATTCTTCCAGACTCCAATACGCTAAAACCAATGCTCTCTGCAGAGTCAGAAGAGAGGCAAGACTGAATGATTAGTCGGAATTTACGCTCATGGCTGATATTTTTTGTCATCTTGTTGGCATTTACTGTAGTTGCTTCTCGTGCGATTTATTTGCAAGGTTCAGCAGCCTACAAGAATAAGCTAACCACAGAAGCCGAAAACCGTCACCTTAGAACGGTGAAACTTCAACCGCCACGCGGTTCGATTTATGATCGACATGGAAATTTGTTGGCATTAAGTACGCGTGTCTATGATGTTATTGTTGATCCGAAATATTTGTCCCATCTGCTGGTTAATTATCGAACTTTTTTAAAGCTGGTTCGAGTCAAAGACTCAGAGTTAAAAAATCTGGCAATTGAACAGCGTCATAAACGCAAAAGTTTTATTCGTGTTTTGCCAGACAACCCAGAGCTATTGAATCAAATTCGTGAACTCTCTTTGCCAGGAGTTTTTATTAATCGAGTCGATTTAGAGTGGAAATCACCGGCCGGTAAATCCTTGAGAGTCAGTAAAACGTCACCTTCTTTATGGGTTGACTGGATGGCGATTGAACACTATCGAGCTGCGCCTTACAAAATTGCAAAAATTCTTGATCTGAATGGTGAGCAACTTTCCCAAAAAATTCATAAACGAGCAAAGTCTCGTTATTTGGTTGTTAAGCGAGGCGTTCAGCCAAATTTAAGCTTGGCGATTAAAGACTTATCGCTTCGAGGTGTTTACTTAGAATCAACTTATCGCCGCTACTACCCTCAAGGTGAAAGTATTGCCAACTTAGTAGGTTTTACCAATATTGATGACAAGGGTGCCGATGGCATCGAGCGATCCTACAATCAGCATTTAACAGGGGTTAATGGCAAGCAACAAGTTGTCCGCGATGCTCTGGGAAATGTGATTGATGTGGTGAATATTTCACAATCAGCTCAAGCAGGTAAAGATATTCAGCTCGCAATTGATCAGAATATTCAATATTTTGCTTATAAAACCCTTAAAGAGCAGGTGAATCGGCATGATGCGCAATCGGCATCGGCCGTCATTTTGGATGCAAAAACGGGTGAGATTTTATCCATGGTCAGCTTGCCGAGCTATAACCCAAATGATCGTTCACAACGTATCGGAAAAGGGGTTCGTAATCGAGCCATTAGTGACTACATAGAACCGGGCTCAACGTTGAAGCCGTTTGCAATTGCAAAAGGGTTGGAGTATGGCGTGGTGGAGCCTGATTCTGAAATTGATACCGGCCGGGGTGCTTTCTATATTCAAGGTCAACGAATTACAGATACCTCCGCGCATGGCAAAATCGATGTGGCGACCATTGTGCAAAAGTCGAGCAATATAGGCACAGCAAAAATTGCATTAAAAATAGATCCAGAAGTTTATTATCAGGATTTATTGGATTTTGGGTTTACTTCGGCAAGCAATACTTATCTGCCAGGAGAAGTTACCGGTCAAATTAATGGTGCTTTGAATTGGCAACCGATTAATCAAGTGACCACATCTTACGGTTATGGAATTAACATGACCACCTTGACACTTGCCAGAGCTTATACAGTTTTCAGCAATCAAGGTCGTTTATTGCCGGTGAGTTTGTTTAAACTGGCCCAACCTCCGGAAGGAGAACAGGTGTTGGGCGCACAGGCTGCAGAGACTACGCTTGGAATGATGGAATCGGTTGCTAAACGTGGAGGCACAGCTCCAAAAGCCGCTATCAAAGGTTATCGTGTTGCGGGTAAAACAGGCACTGTTCACTTAACAGCCTCATCAGGCGGCTATGAAGGTAATGAATATCTCTCAGTATTTGCAGGTCTGGTCCCTGCTTCAAATCCAGACATGATTATGGTGGTTGCTGTGAAAAAACCGTCACGAGGAATTTATTATGGAGGTGCAATCGCTGCACCAGTCTTTCAGAAAGTCATGCAACAAGCGTTACGTATTCGCAAAGTGGCACCGGATGATGAGGCTTGGTTGCCAAAGTTGACACCGGTAGCGCTACCTTTGACGGAAAACGTCACTTCGAAAAAGTCTGACTCAATGCAAGCTTCTGGAGACTAGATGAAAACTCTTGAAGCGATTATTCACTTTTTTCAGAAGTTGTCAGAGAGTGCTGAGCAAGCCGTTGTTCCCAGTGGTCATAATCCTAAGCTAAAGTGGTTAATTAATGACAGTCGTGAATGTTCTGAGAAAAGTGTGTTCGTTGCACAGCAAGGTTTGCATCATCACGGTTTAGATTTTTTAACTCAGGTACTTGAGTCGGGTTGTCGCGTGATTATTTCTGACCGGCCGGTAAAGATGCATGAACAAGCTCTGCTAGACCAAATACTTGATAATGCTAGTCCGGTTCAGTTGATTGTGATTGATAACCTTAACCAAATATTGCCGAAATTTTGCCACTGGTTTTATGATTTTCCTACGCAAAAACTTAAAGTGATTGGGATTACCGGCACGAATGGAAAAACTTCCACTGCGTTTTATTGTGCGCAGTTGTTGGAAGCGAAAGGTGACAAGGTAGCTGTGATTGGCACCTTGGGAAATGGCTCAATTCATCAGTTAAAAGCGACTCAGAATACAACACCGGATATTATTCGCTTGACCACTTTGTTGGCAGGTTTTGTGGAAGCGAACTATGAATGGGTTGTCATGGAAGTCAGTTCTCACGCGATTGCACTGGGGCGAATTACAGGATTTGAATTCTATACGGCCGCGATTACTCAGATTGGCAGCGACCATTTAGACTTCCATCAAACTCAAATTGACTATGAGCAGACAAAGTTACGATTGTTTACCGACTATAGTGCTAAACATCATGTCTTTAATTTGTCAGATAAGACCGTGTTGAAATTTGTTGAAGACCAGAATCAAAGTGTGTTTAAGAAACTTCGCTCTGAAAAGATCCTTGGTTATTGTTTGCCTGATGATTGCTACACGGATAACAATTGTGAAAAACTGTTGCCCGATTCGATAAGCCTGTTGCAGGCGAAGGCTGCTGAGTTTTATTCGGATGGCCTTGGTTTTAAATTGCTGAATAACGAATCAATATCTCCAGAACACCAAAAAACAGAATGTCATTATCAGAGCGCTCTTTTGGGGCGGTTTAATATTGAAAACCTAATGTGTGCCATTTCAGTCGTAAATACGTGCGGTGTCGATTTAAAAACTCTTCAAGCCGATGTGGCAAAATTGAGTGCTGTTCCGGGAAGAATGCAGATTGTGCATCATCATCCGACTGTCATCATTGATTTTGCGCATACTGCTGATGCATTGCAGAATCTATTAGAGGCAGTCAAAGTGCATCTCAACCCAGAAGAACAGCAGCATTCGTTAGGATTGGTGTTTGGTTGTGGTGGGGATCGAGACCGGCAAAAGCGTCCAGAAATGGCAAAAGTCGCACAAGAGTATGCTGACAGAATTATGGTGACCAGTGATAATCCAAGAAAGGAATCGCCGCAGAAAATTATTGATGAGATCTTACAAGGATTTTCAGAAAATACCGTGGTCATGGTTGAAGCGGATCGAATGGCTGCGATTGAGCAGATGTTGGCTCAAGCTGCTTCTGAAGATCTGATTGTGGTTGCAGGAAAAGGCCATGAAGATTATCAAGAAATTCAAGGTGTGAAATATCCTTTTAGTGATCATGCAGTGATTGAACAGTATTTTGAACGCAGACAAATAAACGGCTGACTGGAGAGCGATTTGGCATTTTATTGGACGTTACAACAATTAGTGCAGGCAACGAATGCCGAGCTGATTTTACCGGCCGGTAAGGTTTTGACGGAAGAATTCGCGTTGCAAATTCCTTTTGCAAAAGCAGTGACGGATAGCCGTGCAGTCTCGGAAGAGTTTGAAAGAATTCAAGCAAATACTGGTAAGGACGAAAAGACGTCTGGAGTGCTATATATTGCGATTGTTGGTGAGCGATTTGATGGACATCAGTTTGTAGAGAGCGCGATTGAACAGGGGGCGGTTGCTGTGTTGGTTTCTAGTCTTGTTGATTCGTGTCCAGTTCCGCAGGTTTTGGTGGATGATACTCGCATTGCTTTAGGTGAGTTTGCAAAATGGCACCGATTACAAATGCCTGTCAAAGCGGTGGTTGGAATTACGGGTAGCAATGGAAAAACTACGACCAAAACCATGATTGCAGACCTATTGCAAACTCAGGGAGCGACCTTGATGACACAAGGTAATCTTAATAATGATTTTGGTGTCCCCAGAACCTTGTTGGAATTGCGTCCTGAGCATGAGTTTGCTGTGGTTGAAATGGGAGCGAATCATGTTGGTGAAATTCGTTATTTAACTAACCTTGTAACCCCTGATATTGCCTTGTTGAATAATGCAGCTGGTGCGCACCTCGAAGGGTTTGGTTCTTTGAATGGTGTGATTGAAGGTAAGGGAGAAATTTTCGAAGGAATTCGAAAAGACAGTGATTTTTCTGTGGCCATTCTTAATGCCGATTCTCCCGGAATTGAAGTTTGGCGAAAGAAAGTTAAGCAGCTGAAGATTTCACAAGCGATTGAGTTTTCTCAGTGTGATGAAAATTCTGTGAGAAGTAGCGAATGGCAAAACGTGTGTTGGCAAGACTCAAAGAAACAGACGAGCACTTCTTTAAATTGTTTTGATTTAAATTTTTCTAGTGGTAAAACTTTGGAAATTGCTATGCCGCTCATCGGGCAACATAACGCTTATAATGCAGCGGCGTGTGCCGCGGTGGGACAAGCTTTGTCCATCCCTATGGATGCGATTCAGACTGTTTTGAATCGGTTTTCAGGAGTTTCTGGCCGTTTACAAACCGAGATATTGCAGTTTGGCCAGTTAATTGACGATTCGTATAACGCCAATCCCGCTTCAGTAAAAGCTGGGATTGATGTACTTGCCCAAATGGATGGTCTTGGAATAATGTGTTTGGGAGCTATGGCTGAACTAGGTGAAGGGGCCGAGCAAGCGCATTTGGAAATTGCTCGTTATGCAGCCCAAAAAGGAATTCATAGCCTGTTTTTCAAGCAGTCAGGCCTCTCTGATTATCCTGTTGCGGAGACATTTCTTGGAAGTACGATTTACTCTGAGGAGCAATCAATGATTGCGCAAGAGTTTAGTGAACATGATGCTTTAATTGCTCGTCTGAAGGTATTCATTGACTCTCAAATTAAGTCAGTTGGACAGAATTTTAGGCAACAGGAAAAAACGCTGGCAAACTCGGTTCTCGAATCTCAAGAATTTACAAGCCTGAATATTTTAGTTAAGGGCTCTCGAAGTGCTCAAATGGAGCGCGTTGCACAAGCCCTGAGATTAAGTTATGCACTCTCGAGCGAATGATTGATTGCATGTTTAGATATTTAAAAGAATTTCAATTTTAGGAAGCAAATTATGCTCGTTTATTTAACCGAATACCTTCAGCAATACATCTCTGGTTTTGGGGTGTTTAGTTATATTACTATGCGAGCAATTATGGCGATTTTAACCGCCTTGTTGCTTTCGTTTGTGATTGGACCATCAACCATTCGCTGGCTTCGTCGTTTAAAAATGGGACAGGCGATTCGTGATGATGGGCCACAAACGCATTTGAAAAAAGTCGGAACGCCTACCATGGGCGGTACGATGATTCTTTTTTCAGTCGCGATGGCCGTGTTAATGTGGGGAGACCTGAGCAACCATTACTTGTTAATCGTGACGCTTTCAATGCTTGGCTTTGGAGTGATTGGCTTTGTTGATGACTATAAGAAGGTTGTCCATAAAGATCCTAAAGGAATGTCTGCCAAAGGAAAATACTTCTGGCAGTCGGTGATTGGGTTGGCGACTGCTTATGGCTTATTTGCATTCGCGACGGTTCCAGCAGAAACCCAGCTTTTGATTCCTTATGTAAAAGATACTGTGATTGAAATGGGAATTTTTACGGTTGTCTTTAGTTATTTTGTCATAGTGGGGACTTCAAACGCAGTCAACCTGACCGATGGTTTGGATGGATTGGCCATTATGCCAACGGTCATGATTGCCGGTGCTTTAGGTGTCTTCGCCTATTTAAGTGGCCATGCGGTATTTTCGGATTATTTAAATATTCCTTATATTCCGGGTGTGGGTGAGCTTACGATTTTTGCTGCTGCTTTGATGGGGGCGGGACTTGGTTTCTTGTGGTTTAACGCGCATCCAGCACAAGTTTTTATGGGGGATGTTGGGTCATTGGCGATTGGTGCGGCTTTGGGAGCCGTTGCTGTTGCAGTCAAGCAAGAGTTAGTTTTGGTTATTATGGGTGGAATTTTTGTTGCAGAAACCTTATCGGTTATTTTACAGGTGGGCTCTTACAAACTACGTGGTAAGCGCATTTTTTTAATGGCACCATTGCATCACCATTTTGAACAAAAAGGCTGGCCGGAATCTCAGGTGATTGTGCGTTTTTGGGTCATTACCATTATGTTAGTTTTGATTGGCTTGGCGAGCTTGAAAATTCGTTAGGGTCTTTCCCTATCAATATCCAAAGAGTAGTCATTTTAGTATCAGGGAATAAATATGTATTTAGTCGCAGGATTAGGCGTCACAGGGCATTCAGTTTTGCAGTATTTGCAATTGAATAAAGAAAAAGCTCTGGCATTTGACACGCGAGAAGGGTTTGATTTTTCAGGGTTAAAAGCCCAATTTCCTGATGTTGATTTTGCGACTGGGCAGATACCTAAAAAATGGTTGTCTAAAATTACGACAGTAGTGTTAAGTCCGGGTATTTGTGTCCGAGAGCCTTGGGTTCAGTCGTTCATGGCAAAAGGTATTCAAATCGTAGGTGATATTGAGCTATTTGCACGAGCTGTTGGTGTGCCTGTGGTTGCGATTACCGGTTCCAATGGAAAAAGTACGGTGACAACATTGGTTGGCATGGCATTGGAAGAGGCAGGCTATTCTGTAGGCGTTGGTGGCAACATAGGTGTTCCGGCGTTGGATCTATTAAGTGATGATAATGAATACGAAGTCTATGTGCTGGAGTTGTCGAGTTTTCAATTAGAGACAACCTATTCGCTTCACACTATAAGTTCAGCTTTGCTGAATTTAAGTGAAGATCATATGGATCGTTATGATGATATGAATGCCTATCTTCAAGCGAAACTCAATGTATACAATGATACTGCGTTAGCGGTTTGTCCATTTGACTTGGAGTGTGATGCCTTGCGATTGAAACATCATCGTAAGTTCGCATTGTGTCGTTCTAAGCATTTTGATGAATACGGTGTGGTTGAAACTCGTAAAGGTAATTATCTTGCTCGAGGCGGTACTCCATTAGTGTCGATTGAATGCATGTTTTTGCAAGGCAAGCATCATCAGTTAAATGCTTTGTCGATGATGGCTTTGTGTGAACCGTTTCGTATTCCTCCCAAAGTTTTTGAATCCGTGTTAAGACGCTTTAAAGGGTTGCCACACCGAACTCAGGAAGTTGCGCATCAAAATTCCATTCGCTGGATTAATGATTCCAAAGGTACCAATGTTGGAGCAACCTTAACAGCTATGGAGTCGATTGGTTCGCAAATGGACGGGAAGCTACTTTTAATTTCCGGTGGGGTTGGAAAAGAGGCAGAATTTGAAGCGCTTGCTCCGGCTGTGGAGGCGTTTTGCTCTCAGGTCGTTTTATTTGGAGCAGATCGAGGCGTGATTGCTAAAACCCTGCTTGAAAAACAGCCTTCGGCACCGGTTACTGAGTTTGAAACTCTAAAAGAAGCCATTGATTTTGCCCATGACCATGCCCAATCAGGGGATGTGGTCTTGTTCTCACCCGCTTGCGCCAGTTTTGACCAGTTCAAAAATTATGAGCATCGAGGGGAGTGCTTTACCCGTTGGGTAAATGATTTGTATGCAAAAAAGGGTGAGAGTCAACATGAAGGTTGAAAACTCTCAGCAGCTCAATTTATCCTTTGAGGAAAAATTAAACCAAACTGTAAAACCTCAAATGACCATGGATTATTGGTTGTTGGCGGCCTTGGCTTGTCTTTTGGCTTTAGGCAGTATGATGGTGTTTTCCAGTTCAATTGCTCTGGCTGAAAATAATTTTGGAGATTCATTTGCCTATTTGAAGCGCCAATTGATTGCGATGGCGTTAGGCTTAATGGTCGCCTATGTCACTTTCTATATTCCCATGCATTTTTGGAAAAAGAATCGTGGGTATTTGCTGTTGCTAGGTTATGTGTTGTTAATAGCTGTGTTAATTATTGGGACAGAAATAAACGGCAGTAAACGCTGGCTTCCTTTACCATTCTTCAATTTTCAGCCGTCAGAATTAATGAAACTTATCGCCATTATTTTCATGGCCGGCTTTTTAATTAAGCATCATAGTGAGGTGAGTGCCCGAGTGACGGCTGTTTTGCGGTTAGCAATTCCGTTCGCTTTAATGGGCATTTTGTTACTGCTTGAACCTGATTTTGGGGCAACCTTTGTCATTATTGCCGTCCTAGCCATTATGCTATTTATTGCCGGTGCGCCTTTAAAACACTTCCTTATTATTCTTTTACCGAGTACTGCTCTGGCAGTGGTGTTAATAAATAATGCTCAGTATCGTTTAACGCGAGTGCAGAGTTTTATGAATCCTTGGGATGACCCGTTCGGGAGCGATTATCAATTAATTCAATCCTTATTAGCGCACGGTCAAGGTGGTTGGACTGGCGTTGGTTTAGGGGAGTCTGTACAAAAACTGTCTTATTTGCCAGAAGCTCACACCGATTATATCTTTTCAATCTTTGGCGAAGAGTTTGGTGTAGTGGGAGTGATTGCGTTAATTGCACTCTACGCATTTATTATTCTACGAATTTTTTTAATTGCCGCACAAGCTATGAAAAAAGGGCATTCTTTCGGTGGCTTGATTGCTTACGGCATTGGATCTTGGATAGCCGTTCAGGCTGTTATTAATATGTCAGTCACGCTTGGATTGGCGCCATCGAAAGGTTTGACCTTACCACTGTTTAGTTATGGTGGTTCAAGCATGTTGATATTTTTGTCCGCTTTGGCCATCGTATTCCGAATTGATTATGAAGCTCGGCATTACCCGCCGGCAAGGCTTACAAAACAATCGGGTGACAATGCCGATGAAGATTCTGATAAGACTTCACATAAGCCATCTGAATTAGCGAATGTAAATGCTAAAGATCAAAAATCAGCGTCTATGGAGTCAAAACGGAATAATCATGCTGATCAATCATCGAGCACAAAATCACCGGCCGGTAAACATTCAACTGACTCCAAACAGTTGGATTCAGAAGGTGTAACTCCTAAAAAACGGCGGCGAATTTTTTCCAATCGCAAAAACGTTCAATCTGAGGCGGCAGAAAAGTCCGGTTCGAAGCCAGAAAGTTCTGTTCGAGAACCTATCCGCAAACGCAGTAAGCGCGATTTTCGTTGAGAATTTTAAACGCTTGAAAGATTGATTTGAAGGAATTCAGAGCATGCATAACACCTCAAAAAAACTAAAAATTGTCATTATGGCGGGGGGAACAGGAGGACATGTTTTTCCCGGAATTGCGATTGCTCATGAGTTGCAGAAAGCAAATGTAGAGATTCATTGGCTTGGGACACAGGGCGGTTTAGAGAAAAATTGGGTTGAAAAGGCTGGTTTAGACATTTCAGAAATCAGTATTCGTGGTTTACGTGGAAACGGAGCTTTAGGTTGGTTAAAGGCACCGTTCAATATCACGCGAGCGTGGTGGCAAGCCAGAAAAATTCTTAAGCAACAGCAGGCAGATTTAGTCTTAGGCATGGGCGGTTTCGTTTGCGGGCCAGGCGGATTGGCGGCAAAGAGTTTAGGTATTCCTTTAATGATTCATGAGCAAAATGCCATTCCAGGATTGACGAATAAATTGTTAGCCCCTTTTTGTGAATCGATTATCACGGCGTTTGAACAAGAAAAACTGACGGGTGATAAGGTTCATTTAATGGGGAATCCTGTTCGTCAAGGGTTGGAGTCAATTCCCGTTGTGGAATGGAATTCTGACCGGCCGGTAAATTTGTTGGTTTTGGGTGGAAGTCGCGGAGCTTTGGCATTGAATCAAAATTTACCGAAAGCTTTGGCCTTGTTGCCTGCATCACTCCGGCCAGTTGTGCAACATCAAACCGGAACAAAAACACTCGAACAAACCCTAGGTTTTTATCAACAAGTTGGGATTGATGCGAATATCACCGCGTTTATTGAAGATATGCAGAGCGCTTATGAGAAAGCAGATTTAGTGTTGTGTCGGTCTGGTGCATTGACTGTTAGTGAACTGATGGCGGTGGCGCGTCCTGCCATTATGGTTCCTTACCCTTACGCAGTGGACGATCATCAAACACAAAATGCGCAGGCATTGGTTGATTTGCAAGGTGGTGAGATTTTGCAAGAGCGTGATATGAATGAAAAAGTCTTAGCAGAACACCTGAATGCTTGGTTGGCACACCCGGAACGATTGATGCAGGCTTCCAAAATGATACGACAGAATGCCCCTCAACAAGCGTTGGAAAATATTTGTCAGCACTTATTGGATTTCTGTCAAAGTCGCCAATCCTCTTTGTCTCACTCACAGAAAAATAGCGAGGAAAAATAATGAAAGGCTTACAGGGACGCAGAGTTTTCATTACTGGAGCTTCTAGCGGTATTGGTGCTGGTATGGCAAAGGTACTAGCAGGTTATGGATGCAAATTGGTGTTGCATTACAATCGCAACGAAAAAGGCATTGTTCAAACTCTTGCGACGGTAAAAGAGATGGGGGGCGAGGCTGAAATTATTCGTGGTGATTTTGAACAGTTAGATCAATTAGACAAACTTTTTGAGCAAGCCTGGCAATTTTTTGGCGGCTTAGATGCGTTGGTCAATAATGCCGGCTTAATTACCAAAACTTTATCCTTAAAAGACCCGGCCGGTGAAAAGTTTTCGCGCACCTTAGCAGTCAATCTTCATGCGCCTTATCAATTAAGCTGTGCTTTTGCAAAAGCCTGTATTGAGGCCAAGCAAGCGGGTGCGATTGTCAATAACTCAAGTATTCATGGACAAGCGACGTGTGAATGGTTTGCTGCTTATGCGGCATCTAAGGCGGCTTTGGATGCAGTTACAAAAGTTCAGGCGATTGAATGGGGGAAGTACGGCATTCGTGTCAATGTGTTGGCGCCTGGCGTGGTTCCTGTGGAGCGCACATTTGATATTTTAAACAAGCCTGAAATGGAACAAAAGTGGACGAATGCCATGCCTGCTGGTCGTTATGGAACCGTTGAAGAAATGGGTGAAGCGACCGCTTATCTATTATCGGAACATTCAAGCTGGATGAGTGGCTCAATTCTTACTTTGGATGGAGGTCTGATTGCGAGAGGGAATTATCCTCAACGTTAGGTTGTAGTGATGGACTTTCAAAACTTGCCAATTGTGTTCATGTTTTCTGGTGTTTTTCCTGTTTAAGTGTCAGGCTGTTCTCTGGCCGGCACCCTTCATTTTATTATTCAAATACATTTCTTTTTTTATGCACGTCAAATCAGTTTTTTAGCACTTAATGTTTTTAAGCCATTGTTTTTGTTGTGTTTATTTAGTTTATGGTCTTTTGTTTGCTTGAGTCTTTTCAATAACGACGTATAAGGTTAAATTGATAATAATTTAGCCTTAATAGATTTGAAAATGAAGGCAGTTACAATGACGCAGTTTTTATCAGGCTTAAGTATTGAGAAAAAAATTCGTTACGGTTTTGGTGTAATTTGGATTGCACTAGCGGTGATTACGCTTCAAGCTGTGGTGAACCTTTCAATGGTGCGCTTCAACATTACCGAGGTGATTACGGAGAAGCAACCGATTGTTCTGAAAGTTCTAGAGATGAAAGCATCTTTGGAGCAAACTCGAAATTCACTGAGTATTGCGTTACTTCTCAAACAGCCCGAACTACTGAATGCCTATGAGCAAAAGTTAAAAGCATTCGAACTCACCGTTTCAGAGCTGGATGCTTCAAGTCAAAATTCGACCGATTCAAAACTCACGGAAAACTTTGCAAATCTGTCGTTAGCGATGAAAACGTTGCACTCGGAATTGGAAGAAATTGAAAGCCTTCAATCCAAATACAGCAATAATTACCCTGCTTTTGAATACAGTAATGAAAAACTTCTTCCTTTAGCAGTACGCTTACAACAGCTATTGACTGAAATTGTAAATTCAGAGCTTGAGGAAGTTGGAACTGAGCGGGAAGAAATTCTTTCTCTGACCATTGATTTGCAAAAAACATGGTTAAACGTCATGAATGCGTTACGAGGTTATATGGCATTTCGTACCGATGAAATGTCGGAAATGACGGAAAATTATTTGGATCAAATGGAGCAGTCACTGATTCAGTTGAAACAGTATTCTCAAAATGATCCTAATGTCGATTTAACCTTGGTTGAAGAAGAATCAATTGATCGTGCGATTGAGATCTATCAAGAGTATCGTGAAGTTTACATGGTCATGAAAAGCATTCATTCTGGCGAGAAATGGCGGATGGATACATGGCTAATGAAAAATAAAATCCAACCTGTTTTTGAGAAAATGGAGCAGGAATTACAAGTGATTGCTGACCAGTTCCTGTTGGGGGTAGAACAACAAAGTGAGTCTGTAGTGGACAGTAGTTTTTGGAATATTATTCTTTTACTGTTGTTCTCTGGAATAGGGCAATTATTTGCCATGCGCGTTTCAAGCCGAATCACGAAAGAAGTTGTCGAACCTATTTCTACCGTTTCCCAAGCAATGGCAAATATTGCCGAGGGTCAAGGGGATTTAACGAGTCGTCTGCCTGTTAAAAGTCATGATGAAATTGGCAAAATGGCAGAACACTTTAATCAGTTTATTGGTCGAATTCAGGCAATGTTGACCAAAATTCAACAAACGATTGTCAAACTTGAAGGAGCCTCTTCGCATTTGAACGATATTACTCAAACCATGAGTGATGGTGCTCAGCAGCAACTTGAATCCAGTTCTGTATTGAGCAATTCCATGTCACAAATGGCAGGACAGTCTAAAGAGGTTGAAGCGCATTCGCAAAATACTTCTCGTGCAACGCATCAAGCAACTGAGAGAGTGAAAGAGAGTAGTGAGCAAGTGGTGGACGCGGTGAATGAGATTCAGCGTTTGTCAGAAAATATGCAGCAAATGACGCAATCGGTGATGGAGTTACGTGCGGATAGTCAGATGATTGGCAGTGTGATTTCGGTGATCCGTGAAATTGCAGAACAGACGAATTTGTTGTCCTTGAATGCGGCTATTGAGGCAGCTCGAGCGGGAGAGCATGGTCGTGGGTTTGCCGTGGTAGCAGATGAAGTTCGTGCTTTGGCAAACAGAACTCAAGAATCTACAGGTGAAATTCAAGCCATTATCGATAAGATTTGCAAAACAACCCAAAAAACCGTTGCAGTGGTTGAGCAAGGTCGAGAAGTCACGCAAACCAGTGCTCAAATTATTCAAGAGAGTAAAACCAAAATCGGTCCAGTGACGATCCTAATGGAAGATATCAATAAAATGTCTGAGAAAGTGTTGGCGGTTGCGCACTCGCAGACATTGTTATCTCAGCAGGTAAATCAAAATATTCAACAGATTCATGGCGTTGCAGAAACCGCAGCTTCAGGGGTTGAAAAAACGGATGCAGCCGCGTCCGATTTACAAAAGCTTGCACAAGAACTGGATGGATTGGTTAGACAGTTCAAAATTTAAGCAAATAGTTCTCAGTTTCCACATTTTTAAGAAAGCAATACCGGCCGGTTTGACTCAATTTAACCGGCCGGTATTCTTTTTAGCCCTCCAATAAACCCACAGTTTGTTATTATTTCGCTTCAGATAATTTCTTTACTATTCTATTTGAGAACAAACTTTATGTGGTCTTATCCCGAAATTGATCCAGTTGCTGTAGCGATTGGTCCTTTGAGTATTCACTGGTATGGGCTGATGTACTTGATCGGTTTTACAGGCGCTTTCTTGATTGGTGTTTATCGAGCAAAACGTATTGAACCTTGGAATTCCGACTTTGTTGGGGATTTACTGTTTTATGGTGCAGTGGGGGTCATTCTTGGTGGAAGGCTTGGCTACATTCTCTTCTATGATCTTGCCCATTATCTTGAAGCGCCCTTGGATGTTTTTAAAGTATGGCAGGGAGGAATGTCTTTCCACGGCGGTCTGTTAGGTGTTGCGATCGCCACATGGTTGTTTGCAAAGAAAACAAATCAAACATTATTCTCTGTTTGGGATTTCGTTGCAGTCATGGCGCCAATTGGGCTTTTAACCGGCCGGGTAGGGAATTTTATCAACGGTGAGTTATGGGGGAAAGTCACTGATTCACCATTTGGCATGCTTGTTTATGATTCAAGTTTGAACGCGGTGGTTGCCAAATATCCGACGCAGCTTTTAGAGGCCTTTCTGGAAGGATTGGTCTTGCTAGTACTTCTATTGTGGTATTCCCGAAAACCAAGGCCGTTTGGTTCGGTGGCAGGTTTGTTTTTAGTTGGCTACGGTTTTTTCCGGTTCTTTGTCGAATTTTATCGGGTGCCAGATGTTCAAATTGGCTACTTGTATGGCGAGTGGCTCACTATGGGGCAGGTTTTATCTACACCAATGATATTGGCTGGTTTGGGCTTAATGATTTATGCACACAAAAAGCAATCATCCCCACATTATCGTAGTCCTGAAGAAATTCAGGCGCTAAAATCTGTTGAAAAAGAAACAAAGGATTGATGAGCAATGCGCCAATATTTAGATTTACTGAAACATATTTTAGAAAACGGTACTCAAAAAGGTGATCGAACAGGCACAGGGACGATTTCGGTATTCGGTTATCAAATGCGTTTTGATTTGCAGGAAGGTTTTCCGTTAGTCACCACCAAAAAACTGCATATTCGTTCGATCTTGCATGAGCTGTTGTGGTTTTTAAAAGGTGATACCAATATTAAATATCTCAAAGAAAATGGTGTGCGAATTTGGGATGAATGGGCGACCGAAGAGGGGGAGCTTGGACCTCTTTATGGCAAACAGTGGACTGCTTGGGAAAAGCCAGATGGGCAAACGATTAATCAAATTGCTGAAGTGGTTGAAACCTTAAAAAATAACCCTAACAGCCGTCGGATGATTGTATCGGCATGGAATCCAGCCGATTTGCCGGATGAGACGATTTCACCGCAAGAAAACGTTAAGCAAGGGCGAATGGCGCTGGCAACCTGTCACGCTTTTTTCCAGTTCTATGTCGCCAATGGTAAATTGTCGTGCCAGCTTTATCAACGCAGTGCCGATACCTTTCTTGGCGTGCCGTTTAACATTGCCAGCTATGCATTACTGGTGCATATGATTGCCCAACAGTGCGACTTAGAAGTGGGTGATTTTATCTGGACTGGGGGGGATGTACATTTGTACAACAACACGATTGATCAGGCAAAAACTCAAATTCAGCGTGAGCCTTTTTCTTTGCCCAAATTAGTGATTAAGCGTAAACCGAATTCGATTTTTGAGTATGAATTTGATGATTTTGAGATTTTAGATTACGAGGCGCATGCACACATTAAAGCCACCGTTTCAGTCTAAGATAAGTGCCGTTCACTCTTTTTTAGAAGAGAATATAAATAAGTTGTCTAATAGTTTGATTTATCTCAATTCATCGAATGAATAATATTTTAATATGAAGAGACAATTTTGTCGGTGAATGATAGAAGAAGGTGTCTTCGAATGCGTAAATCTTACTTTTTTGTAATCGTGTTGGTTGCACTGACAATCTTTGCTGGGTATGGAAAACAATGGTTTTTTCTAGATTCTGATCCAGTTTCCTCTGAATTTCAGCTCGATAACCAGCAGAAAATTACGCTTCGATTTGGTCACAATACCCCCGAAGATAGCGCGCTTCATCAAGCCGCTCTACGCTTTGCAGCCATTGTCCAAGAGAAAACAAATAACCAAGTTCAGGTTGATGTTTTTCCGTCTCAGATATTAGGTAATGACCATAAAATGGTTGAAATGGCTCGAGAGGGAAAGCTTGATATTCTCCTGACACCGACTGCAAAAATGAGTGTACCTCTTCCGGCTATGCAATATGCCGATCTGCCATTTTTCTTTCCCTCTCGTGAAGATACCTACGCTTTGTTAGATGGTGAACCCGGAAGACTGTTACTTGATAAGCTAGATAAAATCGATTTAGTCGGTGTGACGTTTTGGGAAAACGGATTTAAGCACTTTACTGGAAATACCCCATTTCTTGAGCCATCCGACTTTGCGGGTAAGAAAATACGAGTCATGAAAAGTGACATTATTATGGATCAGTTTCGTTCCCTTGAAGCGGAGCCTGTGCCAATTGATTTTCACGCTACTCGTCAAGCGCTCTTAGATAAAGCTGTCGACGGTCAGGAAAATCCACTGGTTGCAATTGTTAGTATGGGGTTTCATGAAGTTCAGTCTGATTTTGTTCTTAGTGAGCATGCATATTTAGGTTATGTCTTTTCCATCAGTAAAAAAGTATTCAATCAGTTACCACAAGACGTGCAAATTGTTTTGATTGAGACGGCTAAAGAGGTGACACCATGGGAACGAGAAGAAACTCAAAGAAGGGAACAAGGTTTACTAGCCAAAATTCGTGAGGCCGGTGTAAGAATTCATACTTTAACGGCAGATCAGCGACAGGCATTTGTTGATAAAGTCTCTTGGATTGCTAAGGCTGCTGAAGGGGTTATAGGCGTTGACATCATGTCTAAGACTGATGAGTATTTGCAGGATAAATATGGACCGACTCCCGAGTCTAAACAGCAAGTGGTAATTGGATTGAATGCTGATTTGTCTATGGATGGCAAAGGTCTTGTTGGTTTGGCATTTAAAAGAGGAATTGAGTTAGCTTTGGATGAAATTAACAGCCAAGGTGGCGCTCTCGGAAAGCCAATGAAGTTAATCGCTCGAGATCACCGAATTACTTCGAGTATGGGGATTAATAATTTACAGTATTTTTCTGCTCGTGAAGATGTGCTTGCGGTGATTGGTGGGAAACAAAGCGCGGTGATTGTCGAGGAACTTCCCTATATTCAAGAAAGTAAGATGCCGTACTTAATCCCTTGGGCAACCCTGCCTGAACTGACAGAAAATGGTTATCAAGACAGTTATGTTTTCCGTTTATCTGTGAATGACCGTTATGTTTCACCTTTTTTTGCGAAATATGTAACCAAGCGCTTCAAGCAAACGGCAATAATTGTGGAGAACACTGTATGGGGGCGTAGCAATTTAGAGAGTATTGCCAAACATATGACAGATAATGGCGTAGCGCCAGAAGTACTCATTACGCTGAATCGAGGGCAAAAGGATTTGACTAGGGAGTTTAATCAGGTTTTGGAAGCTAAGTGCGACTCGATTATGTTAGTGGTTGACAGTAATGATGGTGCCAATTTTATTGAGAGACTGGCACAACTTGATTCTTCACCGGTTGTGATTTCTCATTGGGGGGTTATGGGAGGAAATTTTTATGAAAAGGTTGGGCATTTGCTGCCAAATTTAGACTTTCGGTTTTTTCAAACGGATTTAGCCATCACTAAACGTTCTAGGTTTAATGATTTAATGGCACGTTATCGTCAGAGCTATCATCTTGAGAAAGATGAAACTATTCTTTCATCAATTGCGGTTGCCCGTGCGTATGATTTAACCCACTTGATTGCGTTAGCAGTTGAACAGGCGGGAAGTTATGATAGGTCTGCAGTGAAGCATGCATTGGAAAACTTACCGGCTTATGAGGGCGCGCTAAAAAATTATTCCAAACCATTCAGTAAAGGCAATCATGACGCTCTAAAAGATGAAGGTTTTTTTATGGCGCGTTTTAATCATACTGGGACGATTGTTCCTGTGAGCAAGTAGGTTCCCCTAATGAGTCATATCTTTAAACATGCCAGCCTTCGTCGAAAGGTGAGTTTCCAAATTATCGCTCTTTTGACTTCGTTCCTGATTGTTTACTTATTAGTAATGCTGTCACTGGTAAGAGAGCAGGTTCACAGTTCAATGCAGTCGCTTTTAGAACAGAGAGCGGTTGTCCTTCAAGAAAAAATAGAACAGCAATTTGAGTATTTGTTAGAGAACACGACATTATTGGCAAGTCATCAGCTAATGATTAATGCGTTGACGGATACTGCAGGGCGTAAAAAATATTTGCCGCCTTTAGTGAGTAACTTTCAACAAGGAAAAGATGTGCTTTCCTTGAATGTTGTGGATTATGCAGGACATGCGATTTATCAAACTCAAACCTCGCTTCCCGAATATAACGACTCTTCAGGTTTGCGTCATGCTCTGGCTTACCGTAAAACAGTGTTTCAGTTATATAAAGACCAGAACAACATTCAGATTATTAGCCCGATTGAATACTATTCAACAACTCAGGGAGCTTTGTTGGTAGTTTTTGACTTGAAGGCGATTGTTGATCATCAGCTTGCCGATAATGAAGAAGGTTACATTCGAATCAGAAGTCATGATCAAGTCATTTATCAGACAGGATTTGAGGAGAAGTTGAAGTATGTCTCCCATATTCATAACCGCCTTGATGCCAATTCGCTTTTTAAACAACTAAATATACAGCTTGAAATTGGAGAGCCTGAATCGCTGTTTAATGCTCAGGTTTGGGCGTCAATTTATCCGTTAATCGCTTTAGGTATTTTACTGATTATTATCAGTACTTTTTTCGCTTCACATTTAGGAACTCGAATTGTCAGCCCGATTTTAGAGTTGAATCGTAGGGTTAAATCTTCCAGTAAAAATAGAGAGGTTTTTTGTAGTCCAATTGGTACAGAAGACGAATTAGAAGACCTTGCCAAAGCATTTGATGAAAGGACATTGGAGCTTCAGCATCAGGCTGAACATGACTCTTTGACAAGCCTGCCTAATCGTGTGTTGTTTTTGGATCGTTTGCAGCAAGCGATTAAACTTACGCAAGGTTCCAATCAAAAGTTAGCGATATTATTCATTGACCTCGACCGATTCAAAGAGGTGAATGATTCCTTTGGTCATGATATGGGAGATGAGTTACTTCAGGTTGTCAGTGACAGTATTCAAGAGGTTCTCAGAGCAAGTGATTCAATCGCTCGATTAGGCGGCGACGAATTTGCTGTTTTAATCAATCAAGTGAATGATCAAAATGTCATCGTATCGGTCTTGGAAAAAATACTGACCCTTTTTAAAGAACCATTCACGTTAAATTATCGTCAAATTTTCACCACCTGTAGTATTGGGGTGGCAGTCTGTCCTGAAAATGGTGTGACGGCAGAAAATTTGTTGCGCAATGCCGATGCGGCTATGTATAAAGCAAAAGAAGAGGGTCGCAACAATTATCAATTTTATACACAAGATATGACAAAGTTGGCTTATGACCGATTGATGATGGAAAATGATTTGCGTGTTGCTATTCGTAATAACGCATTTGAGCTTTTTTATCATGTGCAAACGGATATGAGAACTCAACAATTGATCGGTGTTGAATGCTTAATTCGTTGGTTTCATTCAGAGAAAGGCTTTATTCCACCGGATAAATTTATTGGATTAGCAGAAGAGACAGGATTGATTGTACCTATTGACCGTTGGGTTTTGACTGAAGCGATGGCGCAATACCAGCGTTGGCAAAAACAAGGGTTAGATATTGGGGTCATGTCCGTTAATTTATCTGCCGTGCAATTAGCGCAAAGGGATTTTATTAGTTTTGTTGAACACAACCTCTATTACTATGAAATCAACCCAACAAAATTCATGTTCGAAGTGACTGAAACTGCGATCATGCGCTCACCAGAGCAGAGTGTGGAAGTTTTAAATAAGCTGAAAGGGTTAGGCGTTGGACTTGCATTGGATGATTTTGGTACAGGATTGTCTTCGTTGTCGTATTTGAAAAAACTTCCTATCGATAAAATCAAGATCGATCGCGCTTTTATTAAAGACATTCCTGAAGATGAAGAAGATATGAGTTTAACGAAAACCATTATTGCCATGGCTGAAAATTTGAACTTGCAGTTGATTGCGGAAGGGGTTGAAACCGAGCCTCAAATTGAATTTTTGATTAAGAGTGGTTGTCATCATGCTCAGGGATATTTTTATCATAAGCCTTGTAATTCAAAGGATATGAGTGAGATTCTAAAAGGTAAAGAATCAAAAGTCATACCAATTAAAATGAGCCCATTAACGGATTCAATTCATTGATTTTGGATATGGCTTTTTAAGAAGTGAAATTCAGCCTACAGAGGCTATAAAAGACATTTTAAAATGACAAAAACATTGAGCAGACAGAAGAATGAACGAAAATGAAATTAAATTGTCTATGATTGCGGCAATGACAAAAAACCGTGTGATTGGCAAAGACAATGATATGCCGTGGCACTTGCCGGACGATTTGCAGTTTTTTAAAAAGAACACGTTGGGTAAACCGGTGGTTATGGGACGTAAAACGTTTGAATCGATTGGTTGCCGCCCTTTACCTGGTCGACCAAACCTGGTGATTAGCCGCCAGACTGATTTGGATTATTCAGTGCCGGTGTATGACTCGGTGGAAAAGGCGTTAAAAGCGCTTAAAGACGATAACCCGCAAGAAGTGGTCATTATGGGCGGCGGGCAACTTTACAGCCAAATGGTCGATCGAGTTGAACGTCTGTATTTAACGTTGATCGATGCTGAAATTGATGGTGATACGCATTTTCCCGATTGGACGCAAGCGGGGGACTGGTTTGAGTTATCTCGCGAACACCATCCTGCTGACGAACGCCACGCCTATGCATTCGATTTTGTGGTGTTGGAAAAGGCTTGATTTGTCACCAAATTAACCGGCCGGTAAAGATGAGCCTCGCCAGTAGAGCGACATTTTCTGTGACAAGCTTTTGTCTTAACCCTGCTGTTTTTTCAGCAGTAGTGCTAAGAAAAAGCCCGTAGCGGCAATCACAATGGCAGGGCCAGTTGGAATATCGTATTGATAAGAAATCCATAGCCCTGAAATGACAGAACTCACTCCTAAAACCAAGCACCAGCCAAGCATTTGCTCTGGGGTTTTTGACAATCTTCTTGCGGCCGCAGCAGGAATAATCAACAGCGATGTCACCAATAAAACGCCCACCATTTTCATCGACAACGCAATCATAAAGGCCAAAAGTAGTACAAATTGTAATTGTACTTTTTTGACATTCGTCCCTTCTACTTGCGCTAATTCTGGGTTAAGTGTTAGGTTTAGCATTGCTTGCCAGTTTTTTAAAAAAAACAAAACTATGAGCAAACCGGTCAAAGCGATTAGCCAAAGGTCTGTTTCATTAATGCTTAAAATATCGCCAAACAGATAACCCGTGATGTCGATTTGTACCGAGTTTTGTAGGCTAATCATGGCAAGGCCAATCGCTAAAGAACTGTGCGCGAGTATGCCAAGCAAAGTGTCTGAAGAGAGTTGACGAGTATGGCTTAGCGCATAAATTCCCCAGGCAATGAGTAAAGAAATTACAACCACGGTTATGGTTAGATGTGTTTGTAATAGTAAAGCGATACTGACACCGAGTAACGCCGAATGTGCAAGAGTTGCGCCAAAATAGGATTGGCGTTGCCAGACCATAAATACCCCCAATGGCGAGGCAATTAAGGCCAGACCAATGCCGCCTAAAATGGCAAACAGCATTAAATCGAAAATTTCAAAGATTGCTGACATTACAGGTCCTTTTTCGCAGACGGTTTTGCAATGAACTGGAAGCCAGAAAGCTTACCGGCCGGTAGTTTAAGCAATTTTTTTGGTGCCAATTTATTGAATGAGTGAGGCATTTGAATATGCCCATTTGAATGGTCGCAAGAGTCTGAGTGATGATGTTCATAAATTGCGATTGCGCCACTAAAGTCACCAAACAGGTGTTTAAATTCTGGAGCTTGACTCACATTGTAAGGGTGTCCTGAGCAACAGATATGTTGATTGAGACAAATCACCTGGTCAGTATGATTCATCACCAAATGCAAATCATGACTGACCATTAAAATTGAAATGTTGTACTGATTTCTCAGTTCTTGAATGTATTGGTAGAGTTCAGCTTGACCTTGCAAATCCACTCCTTGAACAGGTTCGTCCAAAACCAGTAAGTCTGGCTGACGTAAAAGCGCTCGTGCAAGTAAAATGCGTTGCATTTCACCTCCCGATACTTTCTGAACTGGCTTGTTGAGAAGTTTACTGATATTGAGTTGTTCAATAATTTGTGCCCAACAAAGGTCTTCTATGGGGCGTTTGAGTTTTTTTGTGGGGGATGCTTTGTTAAAAAAATTCGAAAAGAGATTTTTTTTGATTTGTGCTTCACCTAGTTGCAAGAAACGTTCTACTGTCAAAGGGAGTGTGGGGTCGACTTGAATTTTTTGTGGCATAAATCCAATTTTTAAATCCTTTTGACGCTGGAGTTTGCCTTCAGATGGCTGAGTGAGTCCAAGTAAAATCGACAGCAGAGTTGATTTGCCGGCACCGTTTGGGCCAATCAACGTAATAATTTCTCTAGGGTGGATGGTGAGGCTAATGTTGTTAAGCACCCAAGGGGAATTTTTTCCATAACGGTGACGGATTTTCTCAGCATGGATGAGAAAATCATTAGTTTGTGCGTGATTCAATGGGAAAGCTCATTTGCGTGGGTTAAATTCGTTAGAATTATAGCTCTAAATTTGTTGAAAATTAAAGGTGAAAACCCAGTGAAAACCTTATTATCTCCTCTCATGCAAACTTTTAGTGTCTTGCTAGTGTTTATGGTCAGTAGTTTACCGGCCGGTGCTTCACCTCAAGCAAAGCCTCTTCCATTAAGCGTTGTGGTAACGATTCCGCCCCTAGCAGGGATGATTGCCCCTTTATTGGAGCCTGAAGACCGAATCGAAGTATTATTAAAAGAGGGTGAGAGTCCACATGGTTTTGCGCTACGGCCGTCACATTTGAAAACTTTAAAGAATGCTGATGCATTATTGATGGTTGGCTCGCCTGTGGACGCTTGGGTCCACAAAAGTGTTGAGCGTATGCAAAATAAGACTATAAATATGGCCGAGCTTGCTAATCTACAGAAGTTACCAATTCGCAAAGGTGGCTTATGGGAGAAAAAACTTCCAAAGAGGGAGGGGCACGAACATGACGGGCACAAGCATTCAGCAATGTCTTATGACGGTCATTTGTGGATGTCCATTCATAACGCAAAACAAATGATTGGTGCTTTTTCAGAAAAGTTAATGGAATTGCGACCTGATCAAGCACAAAGTATCCAGCACAACACTCAAAATTGGTTAGCGAAAATTGCGCAGACTGAAAACCTTGTTAATCAGCAGTTAAAACCAAATCGTCATACGCCTTTTATGGTCTTGCATGATGCTTTCCAGTATTTTGAGCAGCACTTTGAGTTGAATGGAGTAGGATCGATTCGTTTAAATCCTGAGTTACAACCCAGCGTAAAAAGACTATTAACGTTGCGTAAAAAACTTAAGTCTGAAAATGTGCAGTGTATTTTTAAGGAGCCTCAATTTCCTGATAAACAAATTTTAAAGTTAGCAGAAAATACATCTGTAACGGTTGGTGAACTTGACCCTATGGGCTATGTTTACGCGCAAAAAAGTCAAGCAGGATTTGTCAATTTCGATGTTTTTATTTCGTCGTTAGGGGAAAGTTTTCTTCAATGTTTTCAGGAAAAAGCAAGTGGCCGTTGATTTCTCAGTCATTCAGGTTGAATTAAACGGATTGCCAGGAGCTGGGACTTCACGATTAATTAACGGGTTGATTTCAGACGGTGCTGAAAAATTAAAGTTTCAAAAAAGTGATGAGCAGCATAAACAGCTCCAAGATAAAGCCGGTTTAAGGTTTTGGGTGTTGGATGTTCGGCAGGATTTAAATGTTTTGCAATCACAATTTTCTTGGTTACTTGAGCTTTTAAGAGACGGTTTGCAATCATCCGATGCTGTGATTTTAAATTTTGTAGAAGCAGCAGATTTGACACAACAATCTCAATGGCAGGCGTTTGTGCGTGAAAACTTTTCAAAATTACCCGTTTTTCGAAGTTTTTATCATTCTATGCCTGAGGGTCTGATAGAGTTTGCGCAAAATTTGAATTTAGCAACCAAAACGACCGGCCGTTTAAATGTAAATGCTTCAACAATCCCGTCAAATTGGCAAAGTTTTGAATTTGAAATGCCGAGAGTTTCTTTGGAGGCATTAATGATGGCATTGGCCAATTCTCAACAAAGTATGAAGATGAAAATCGCCCGAATTCAAGCAACTTTGCAAACGATAGAATATGAAAACCGTGTTGCGCTGGAAGTAAGTGGCCCTCTGTGGAAGACCTTTGCAGCAGAGGATGCGCTACATAGTATGAATAATACGTTAGGATTGCCAAATTCTATGTGTATTCAAGGCATTGACTTAGATAAAGACTGGCTTGTGGAATTAATTCATGCTTCAAGATGTTAAAGCTAGAAGGGAAGAATACTTCGAAAAATCAATGTTTTAAAACCTTGGAAACTCTATGGAAGAGTTCGGTCTGAAGACTATAAGCACAGCTTATAACATAGACTTTCAAATAATAACCTACTAAAATACTCAGAAATTAAATAATTAGGCAAAAGTTAATATGAATCAAGTTGCTGATATTACCGATTTAACTTCCACAGAGTCAGAATACGAGGACATCGATTCGATTCTGAAGAAGAAGTTGAACTACCGTGAAGGCTTTGAAACTAAAACCAATGTTGAAACCTTTGATAAAGGAATCAATGAAGAGGTTGTGCGAGCGATTTCTGCGAAAAAGAATGAGCCGGACTGGATGCTTGAGTTTCGTTTAAAAGCGTTCCGTCACTGGGAAAAGATGAGCGAACCGCATTGGGCGAAAATGACTTATGAGCCTTTGGATTATCAAGACTACTCCTATTACTCTGCACCTGAATGCAGTGCTTGTGGAGATGCGTGTGGGACCGAAGGAGATCAGGCGACAGATATTGATCCAGAAGTTGCTAAGGCATTTGCGGAACTCGGTGTACCGATTGCCGGTGATGATGCTAATGTTGCTGTCGATGCGATTTTTGATTCGGTATCCATTTCGACCACTAAACGCGAAGATTTGGCAGAATTGGGTATTATTTTCTGTTCCTTTTCAGAAGCGGTTCACGACTACCCTGAGTTGGTGCAAAAATACCTAGGAACTGTGGTTCCATATCACGATAACTATTTTGCAGCGCTAAACTCAGCGGTGGCTTCCGATGGAACCTTTGTCTACATTCCTGAAAATGTTCGCTGTCCAATTGATTTGTCGACCTATTTCCGAATCAATGAAGCGAAAACCGGTCAGTTTGAACGTACAATTTTGATTGCCGATAAAGGTTCTTATGTCTCTTATTTAGAAGGGTGTTCAGCACCGGCACGTGATACCTATCAGTTGCATGCGGCAGTAGTTGAAGTCATTGTTCATGATGATGCCGAAGTAAAATACTCAACTGTTCAAAACTGGTATCCGGGGGATGAAGATTGCGAAGGTGGAATTTTGAACTTTGTAACCAAACGTGGGATTTGCGAGGGGAAAAACTCAAAACTTTCTTGGACGCAAGCTGAAACCGGTTCAGCGATTACTTGGAAGTATCCAAGTTGTGTTTTGAAAGGTGATAACTCGATTGGTGAGTTTTATTCAGTGGCATTGACCAATCGCCGTCAGCAAGCTGACACCGGAACTAAAATGATCCATATTGGTAAAAATACCAAAAGCACGATTATCTCGAAAGGTTTGTCAGCTGGGCATTCTGATAACACTTATCGTGGTCAAGTTAAAATTTTGCCGAGTGCGGAGGGTGCACGAAATTTTACACAGTGTGATTCGATGCTGATTGGTGATAAATGTGGTGCGCATACTTTCCCGTACATCGAAGTGGAAAATCCAACTGCACAGATTGAACATGAAGCAACGACATCTCGAATTGGTGAAGACCAGCTTTTCTATTGTCAACAGAGAGGCATTTCAGAGCAAGATGCGATTTCAATGATCGTAAATGGTTTCTGTAAAGAGGTTTTCTCAGAGTTACCGTTAGAGTTTGCACAAGAGGCCGAAGAATTATTAGCGATCAGCCTAGAAGGTTCCGTCGGCTAAGATGCTTTTCAAAGCGTCGTTTCAGGGAAATAGGGCTAGCTTGATGAAATGAAAAGTAGTGGTCTAACTTCTCAGTAAATGCCAACCATTACTGGCAAATAGAATGTAAAAGAATTTTAAAGACAGGTTTTAACAAATGTTATTGAATATCCAAAATGTACAAGCGCAGGTCGAAGAGACTGAAAAACAAATTTTGAAAGGCTTAAATCTGCAAATTAATCCAGGTGAAGTTCACGCAATTATGGGGCCAAATGGTGCAGGGAAAAGTACTTTAGCGAGTGTTTTAGCTGGTCGTGATGATTATGAAGTTACTGGTGGTTCAGTTGAGTTTGATGGTGAAGATTTACTGGAGCTTGACCCCGAAGAGCGCGCGCGAAAAGGTATGTTTTTGGCGTTCCAATATCCTGTTGAGATTCCCGGTGTTTCAAACAAGCTGTTTATGCAAACGGCGGTAAATGCTAAACGTGAAGAAGCGGGGCTTGAGCCTTTCGATATGTTCGAGTTTGATGAATATGCACAAGAAAAAATTGATTTATTGCAAATGCGGTCAGATTTAATGGAGCGCTCCGTAAATGTTGGCTTTTCCGGTGGTGAGAAAAAGCGTAATGATATTTTCCAAATGGCATTGTTAGAGCCAAAGCTTTGCATTATGGATGAAACAGATTCAGGGTTGGATATTGATGCTTTACGTTTGGTCGCAAACGGTGTAAACACGCTTCGTTCAGAGGAGCGCAGCTTTATTGTAGTGACTCACTACCAGCGTCTCTTGGACTATATTAAGCCTGACTTCGTTCACGTTTTATACGATGGTCGTATTGTTGAGTCTGGAACTTATGATTTGGCGCTTGAACTGGAAAAAACCGGTTATGACGCAATTATTCAAAAACACCAAAACAATTAATTGAGGTGTTAAGAATGGCGATAAAAAAACTATCTCCCGTCGCGCTGGCTACGCGTGACTTTTACCTGCGACAAGCGGATGAATTGATTGCTAAAGAGTCAAGTGATACCTTAAAAACGATTCGAAATGCAGCAAAACTGATGTTTAAGGAACAGGCATTTCCAACGCAAAAAGACGAACATTGGCAGTACACGCGACTTGCACAATTTGTACAAAAATCATTTGATTCTTTGCAGACCGCGCATGTACCAAATATAGATTTGCATGCATATATGCCTGATTTTGCGGTTGTGAAAGTGGTATTTGTAGATGGCTGGTTTAGTGAGACCTTGTCAGATGACCTTTCTGTTTTACCGGCCGGTGTCTCTTTGGAACCGATGACAGACACTTTAAGTGATAGCACTGGCGTTGCACACGTGTTCAATAATGAAGAAACGATTTTGCAAGAGCCAATGGCTACCATGAACTCAATGTTGATGACTGATGGTTACTATCTGCAAGTTTCTCAAAATAAGGCGGTTGAAACACCATTACTGGTATTGCATTTGCAAACGCAAAGCGGCCACATGAGTGCGTTACGCAATAAAGTGGTGGTGGGCGAAAACGCTGAAGTGACATTGCTTGAGCGTTATGTTTCTTTGGTTGATGATGACAGTGCCTGTACTAATGTGGTAACCGAAATTGATGTGGCGAAAAATGCCCTCGTTAAGCAGGTGATTTTGCAGCAGCAATTCCATGATGCCTACTACTTTAATAACCAGTTTATTACCCAAGCGGAAAACTCAAATTTCCAAACACTGTTCGCCTCAAGTGGAAGTTGGATTGCGCGTCACCAAAACCATCTGAAAATGGATGGCGAGCACATTGAAAATTCGCAAAACAGTGCCTGTGTTGCTAAAGGAAAACAAACGGTTGATTCTCGTAGCTTTACTGAACACAACCAAGAATGGGGTGTGTCACGCCAGTTGCATAAATATGTTTTGGATGATCAATCGATTGGTGTCTTTGATGGCATGATCCGCGTTGATCGTAAAGCACAAAAAACCGATGGACAAATGGATAACAAGAATTTGGTTTTGTCGCATCAGGCGAAAATGAATACCAAGCCTCAGCTAGAAATTTATGCTGATGATGTAGCGTGTTCACATGGTTCTGCAACCGGTCAGATTGATGAGAAACAGGTGTTTTATCTCCAAGCACGAGGGATTTCACGAACGGATGCAGTTCAGATGATTACCAAGGCGTTTTTACTGGAACCTGTGGAAGATATTGCTAGCAATGAGATTCGTCAATGGATTACCAAAGAGATGACCACCGCATTAAACGCTACTCATATTGCGCAAGCGCATCTAGGGTAACTTTTTATTTCCAGATACTTTATCTTAAAGGAACCTCCTATGCCGGATTTTGATCAAATTCGTCAACAATTCCCGATTTTGCAACAGACTGAAAATGGCCAGCCATTGGTCTATCTGGATAATGGTGCGACTTCTCAAAAACCATTAAAGGTGATTGAGACCATCGAGCGTTATTATCGGGTGCAAAACGCGAATGTACATCGTGGCGTTTATGGTTTAAGCGAGCGTGCGACTGAGTTGTATGAAGGGGCTCGTGAAAAAGTTCGTGGTTTCTTAAATGCCAAATCGACCAAAGAAATTGTCTTTGTTCGAGGCGTGACCGAAGCCGTTAATTTAGTGGCGCAGTCGTGGGCAAGAACCTTTTTAAAAGCAGGCGATGAGGTTCTAATCACGGAAATGGAACACCATTCCAATATTGTGCCTTGGCAGTTATTGCGTGAGCAGATCGGTATTCGTTTACGTGTTTTGCCGATGAACGATAAGGGTGAAGTCTGTTTGGGTGCGATGGCCGATATGGTCAATGAACATACAAAACTAGTCTCTGTTACCCATATGTCGAATGCGCTTGGTACGATTAATGACGTCAAAAGAATGTGTGAAATTGCCCATTCGGTGGGTGCTAAGTTTATGGCCGACGGTGCGCAAGCTACGGCGCATTTAAAGGTTGATGTGCAAGATATTGATTGTGATTTCTATGCACTGTCTGGACACAAAATGTATGGGCCAACTGGTATTGGGGTTCTGTATGCCAAGGAAGAGTTGCTTGAAGCCATGCCGCCTTATCAGGGTGGAGGCGATATGATTTATTCGGTAACCTTTGATTCCACCGAGTTTAATGTTCTGCCTTATAAATTTGAAGCGGGCACACCAAATATTGCCGGCGGCATTGGTTTAGGTGCGGCAGTGGATTTCTTGCAGGAGCTTGGTATGGATAAAGTTGCTGCGTATGAAGATGAATTGTTGCATTATGCTACCAACCAGCTTAAACAAATTGAGGGGTTGCGCATTATTGGCGAGGCGGAGAGAAAAGGTGGGGTAATCTCCTTTATTATCGATGATATTCATCCGCATGATATGGCGACTTTAATGGATCAAGATGGCATTTGCGTTCGTGCTTCCCATCATTGCGCTATGCCTGTTATGCAGCACTTCAAAGTCCCTTCAACGGTTCGAGCTTCTTTCGGTGTCTACAATAATTTTGATGACATTGATCGTTTAATTGCTTCTATTGAAGAGTCTAAAGAGATGTTACTTTAAATCGCCATTAACGGTGTTGAAGCGTTATTAGAATCGTATGCACCATTTGTGACTTAACGCGTACTTATGTGAAAACTATGCCATGGAGGTCATAATTTCATCGAAAATTCGAGTATGATAATTTCTACTTAGAATGATGGGTACTTTATGACTATGGTTGATCAAAATCTTACAAAAAAACCTTCCTCCTCTCAGGATTTAGACAACAAACCATTTGATTGGATTCAGTTAGAGCTAGTCCCCTTACCACATTGCCAAAATGAATTTGAAACTTTACTGGTTTGGTGGAATCCGGATCAGCGTCAAATTGTTGGTGAAAAAGCTGAGTTGGTAAAAAGCTTTATCCACCAGGCAATGGAAAAAGGTGCGAGTGGTCCAAATGAATCGGTTGAATTAAATGATCCTCTCTCAAAGCCAACCGAATTAGCAGCGATTTTAGGGCAATATTTTTGGGTCATTCCTCAGCCGGTTAGGGAGCCGGGGAATGATTTAGATTCTTCTCTCGAAACAGCAATGACAGAACCACACAGTGTTCAGTAAATAATAGACATGTTCATATGCTATTTCCAAAGTTTTCTTTAGAAGGTTTGTGCTAGTTTAAGCAAATAAATCGGTTCTTTTAAGGTCTTTAGCAGAGAAATCTCTTCACTCGATTATCTGTATTCGATTATCATTATGCCCTTTAAAGTTTCGTAAAGATTGGTTTGAATGAAAGATCAAGTTAAGCAAATTCACTTTGTCGGTATTGGTGGTGTCGGTATGGCCGGTATTGCTGAAGTTTGTCTCAATTTAGGTTTTGGCGTCAGCGGATCTGATATTCGAACTAATCCTACCGTTACCCATCTCCAGTCGCAGGGGGCGGAAGTTCAGTTAGGGCATGATGCAAATCTTGTTAAAACGGCTGATGTTGTTGTGGTTTCTACTGCTATTTCCAAAGATAACAATGAAGTGGTTTGGGCAAAAGAACAACGAATTCCCGTCATTCCTAGAGCCGAAATGCTAGCAGAGCTGATGAGGATGCGTTTTGGTGTTGCAATTGCTGGCACGCATGGAAAAACGACGACGACAAGTTTGAGTGCAGCTGTATTGACACAAGGTGGGTTAGATCCAACGTTTGTTATAGGTGGCAAGCTCAATCAGTTTGGTTCAAATGCAAGATTGGGATCTGGTAAATTTCTCCTAGCAGAAGCGGATGAATCGGATGCCTCTTTTTTGCATCTTTCGCCGATGATTTCTGTGGTCACCAACATCGATGAAGATCATATGGAAACTTATCAGGGTGACTATGCCAATCTGGAGAAAACATTTGTTGAATTCATTCATCGTTTGCCATTTT
This sequence comes from Thiomicrorhabdus indica, assembly GCF_004293625.1. Lineage (NCBI taxonomy): Bacteria > Pseudomonadati > Pseudomonadota > Gammaproteobacteria > Thiotrichales > Piscirickettsiaceae > Thiomicrorhabdus > Thiomicrorhabdus indica. Next base: position 928,691 of record NZ_CP033040.1, read on the forward strand.
ATGGCATGGCAATTTTGTGTTTAGATGATGAAAACGTTCGAAATTTAATTCCTAAATTGAGCCGTAAAGTGACAACTTATGGAACTCATGACGAAGCGGATATTCGTGCAATAAATATTGAACCTCAAGGTTTATCGATGCATTTTAGAGTTGAATCTGAAGAATATGAAGACTTTGATGTTGAGTTGAATATTCCTGGGAAACATAATGTATTGAATGCTCTGGCCTCTATCACGATAGCTTTGCAACAAGGTGTTGCCATTTCCTCCATTCAAACAGCATTGAAAGAGTTTGGTGGTGTCGGTAGACGTTTTGAAGTGTATCCTCATCGACAAATTGGTTCTCAAAATGTAACTTTAGTCGATGATTATGGCCATCATCCCACAGAACTTTTAGCGACAATTGAGACTGCTCGTAATGCCTTTCCCGAAAAACGACTTGTATTAGTGTTCCAGCCTCATCGCTACAGTCGAACTAGAGATCTATTTGATGAATTTGTCGCCGCTTTGCTTAAAGCCGATTTGATCATTTTGACAGAGGTGTATGCAGCGGGAGAAACTCCGTTACCAGCTTTTGATTCAAAATCTCTACTTCAAGCGTTACGTATGCGTGGTGGTCAAGGGATTTATAGTGAAAACTTTGAATCACTCGAGCAGATTATGACAGAAAGTCTTCACCTGGATGATGTTGTGCTCGTTATGGGGGCCGGTGATATAGGTCAGGTCTCCAAGAAATGGATTCAACAAATGCTCCCACAATCGCCATTGGATTTGGCTTAAGTGCCGTTATTGAAGTTACTTGTGTATTGAGTTATTTAATTCAATAAAGTGTTTACAGTATTAACAAAAGGTCTTCACCCTAATGCAAGAAAAACCCTCTGAAACCCAGATAATCAAACAATATGGGCATGTTGCCGTTTTGATGGGAGGAAAAGCGGCAGAGCGAGAAATTTCATTAAAAAGTGGGCGCGCAGTTTGCCAAGCATTGATCTCTAAAGGGGTTGATGCAAAAGCGGTTGATGTAAAATCCCTCAAGGATTTGCAAGCGTTAAGTGGTAAATATGATCGAGTGTTTGTCGCGCTTCATGGGCGTTGGGGAGAAGACGGCGTTGTTCAGGCGATCTTGCAGGATATTGGGCTCCCTTTTACGGGAAGTGAAATGGCTGCATGTGCTCTTGGAATGGATAAGCTTCGCTGTAAATGGTTATGGATGGGAGCAGGTCTCCCAACCCCCAAATTCCAGTGGATTACGCCGAATCATCCAATTGACTACGATAATTTTGATATCCCGTTTCCGGTCATGGTAAAACCTTCTCATGAAGGCTCTAGTATTGGAATTAGCAAAGCAAATGATATCGCACAGCTCAAGCAATCCGTAATCGATGCACAGAAATATGATTCTGAAGTGTTAATCGAGCAATGGATTTCAGGGGAAGAGTATACCTGTGGCATTTTAGATGGCATGCCGTTACCGATGATAAAGCTACAAACAAGTCACGACTTTTATGATTATGAAGCAAAATATCAATCAAATGACACACAATATCTGTGTCCATGTGGTTTGAATGAAGAAACTGAAAAATCGATTCAGGCGATTGCCCTGAAAGCATTTAATACTGTTGGCTTAAAGGATTGGGGGCGAGTGGATTTTATGATTGATGAACAAGGTCAAGCTTGGTTAATTGAAATTAACACCATTCCTGGCATGACCGACCACAGTTTGGTTCCGATGGCAGCACAACAGCATGGAATTGAATTTTCTGACTTGGTATTACGTATTTTAAAAACCACTTTGTAGAAGTTATTCAAATCAGTAGGTACTTAAGACTTTTTAGTCACTTTCAATAAACCTTACCGGCCGGTGAATTTATGACAAACGTTTTTTACAAAAACGCGGCACTTTTTCGAAAAATATTTTGGGGCGTAGTTATTTTGCTGCTGTTGAGTGGTTTAGTGGCTTGGCAACTTTCAGAAAAGCGTTTAACGGACTCTTCGGGGGAACAAAGTTGGTTTTCTTACCCTCTTGCTGACTATGAAATCTTGACGCAAACTAAGCAAGTCAACCGTGAACAAATTGACGAAGTTCTTAAACCTTATATTGGGCAATCCTTTTGGGACTTACCGTTACCAGAAATTCAATCAAAGTTAATGCGTTTGGATTGGGTTGTCAGTGCAAAAGTCTCCAGAAATTGGCCTGATTTATTAGGCGTGGTAATTACTGAACAAGAGGCCATTGCACGGTGGGGAGAAAATGGACTGGTGAATCAGTCTGGAGAAGTGTTTTATCCAACAAGTATGGACGGTTATGATGATTATGTTTTGCTTGATGGAGACTTGCAGTTTGCGGTTTTGGTCTCACAGCGTTTTTCTGAAATTGCACCGCTTTTCTCCCAACATGATTTATGGATTGAATCGTTGGTGTTACTTGATGAACAGGTTTGGGAATTACAAATTTTTCAAGGTCCATTAATTCGTTTTTCCGAAGGTGTTTGGCGAGAAGAAATTGAACGTTTTTTACTCGCTTATCCAGAGCTTAAATCGGATTTTAGAAATTCAGCAGTCTATTATGATTTGCGCTATAGTAATGGTTTTGTAATGAAGCCAAACAAAACAAATTAAAAACAAAATCTCTCAGAAAAAGTGCTTTGAACTGAACCAGTCATAGACTCGAAAGAAAAGATAGGGAAGGGTATGAACATTAGGCATGATCAAAATGCGTCAGACGTGGTAGTGGGGCTTGATATTGGAACCTCAAAGATTGCTGCTATTGTTGGAAAATTAACGAATAATGGTCAGGTTGAAGTGTTGGGAATTGGGACCTATCCTTCTGTTGGGATGAAAAAAGGCGTTGTAGTCAATATCGAGGCAACGGTTGACTCGATTCGTGAAGCTGTCACTCGCGCGGAAAATACTTCAGGGATCAGTAACATTAAACGTGTGCTAGTTGGGGTGTCAGGTAGCCATATTCAGAGTATTAATTCGCACGGTACTGTGGCCATTCCTAATAAAGAAGTTTCCCATGAAGATATTGATCGAGTCATGCAAAACGCTCAAACGATCAAGCTTCCCTCGAGTGACCAAATCTTGCATGTCATGCCGCAATCGTACACCATTGATGGTCAAGAAGGGATTCGCGAGCCTTTAGGCATGTCGGGGGTTCGTCTTGAAGCTAATGCGCATATTGTGACGGGATCAGCCAGTGCTTTATCCAATATTACTAAATGCGTTGAACGATGTGGTTTGGAAGTCGATGGGTTAGTGCTTGAGCAATTGGCTTCCAGCGATGCGGTTCTTTCTGAAGATGAAAAAGAACTTGGGGTTTGTTTGGTTGACATTGGTGCAGGGACAACAGATATTGCCATCTATCATGAGGGCGCTATTTGTCACACGCATGTTTTCCCAGTCGGGGGTGACCAAGTGACCGGAGACATTGCTTATGCTCTTCGAACGCCGACCCAGGCGGCTAATGACATTAAAGTTAAATATGCTTGTGCACATCCACAAGCGATGCATGAAGATGAAGATATTGAAGTGCCAAGTGTTGGTGACCGTGTTGCTCGTTGCTTGTCTCGTAAAAGTTTAGTAGGGGTCGTCGGACCTCGTTATGCTGAAATTTTTGAGATGGTAGAAGAAGAAATAAGTAAGGCGGGTTATGCCAATAAACTTGCAGCCGGTGTTGTTTTGACAGGCGGTTCTTCTCAAGTTCAAGGCTTAGTTGAGCTTGCAGAGGAAACAATGTCTATGCAAGTTAGAATGGGGTTTCCAATGGGCATAACAGGGATGCTACAAGACGTGTGCCATCCAGAATATGCAACAACAGTCGGTTTGCTTTTATATGCACGTGATAATTTAGAAAATATTGAAACAATTCAACCACATCAAGAGATTCAGGTTTTTGAGCCTGAACAGCCTAAATCTTCAGCTGCAAGTCGTTTCTTTAATTACTTGAAAGATAAATTCTAAACTTTTGTGTTCAAAGCTTAGAGTATTGTTTAACTAAAACCCGCAAATTCAATTGCGGGTTTTTTTGTTTCCGATAAAGCTGTTTAAAGATTTATGCTAGAATTCACCGATTAAAAAATGCAGTATGAATATTTTTTGAGGGGTAGGGAGTTTATAGCGGTTTGAAATTCATAAATCTGTGCAAGAAATGAATGTTCAGCAAGCTTTACCTATTGAATCAAAAAGCAGTTTGGCAGAACAAAGGGTTAAAAACTTGAACCAAAGAACCATCGCAAATCAGATAAAAGCCCGTGGTATTGGCTTGCATACTGGTCACGAATCCGTCATGACACTTAAGCCAGCACCTGAGAATTCAGGAATTGTGTTTCGTCGAGTTGACTTGGAGTGCCCTATTGATTTTAAAGTGACACCAGAGATTGTTGGTGAAACAACTTTGTGTACGACAATTGTCAATCCAGACTTTCAAGGCGATACGGGCGATGGTGTGAATGCAAAAATTGCGACGATTGAGCATTTGATGTCTGCTTTGGCGGGTATTGGAATTGATAATTTACTGATTGAATTGACGTCAGATGAAGTGCCAATTATGGATGGAAGTTCTTCAGATTTTATCTTTTTATTGCAATCGGCAGGGATTGAGATTCAATCGAAGCCAAAGCGCTTTGTAAAAATTATCGATACCGTCCGCGTTGAAAATGAAAAAGGTGGCTGGGCAGAATTTAAACCGTTTGATGGTTATCGTTTAAATTTTTCAATTGAATTCGATCACCCTGCTTTTCAGCAAACTGCTGAAAGTATGACACTAGAGTTTTCATCGACTGCATATTTCAAAGAAGTCAGTCGTGCCCGTACATTTGGTTTCATGAAAGATATGGAAATGCTCCGTGCTCGTAATCTTGGACTTGGTGCGAGTCTTAAGAATGCGATTGGTCTTGATGATCAAGGCGTGATGAATGATGAAGGTTTACGTAACAAGGATGAATTTGTCCGTCATAAGATTCTGGATGCCGTCGGCGATTTGTATATGTTAGGTCATCCAATTGTTGGCGAGTTTACTGCGCATAAATCTGGACATGCATTGAATAATCAATTGTTGCGTGCATTGCTTGCAAATCCTTCAGCCTATGAATTAGTTGAGTATTCGGATCAAAGTGCTCCAATTAATTACGGAAGCAGTAAAGTTCTCTAGAAAATATTATCTATTTCATTTTAAAAGCGCTCATCAAGGCGCTTTTTTTATGCACCAAACTTAACCGGCCGGTTAAGTTTTTCTTTTTCTACAATTACTCAATTTTTGTAGCGCATGTTTTAAGTTATCCGATTCAATATGTTCACTCAGTTCGCGCATTTGTAATGCATTCTCTGTCGATAAGGGTTCCATCTGGCAGCCTTTTTTCTCAGGCTCTTTAGTTTGAGGGATTACTTTGACTTTTACTCGCTGGAGATTTAAGTGCGGCAAGTTATGTTGAAAAACCCCCAGAATATTGGGCTCATAAAACCGCAGTTGCGTGGCCCAGACTGAGTGATCAATCTGCAAAATCAAAACATTTTCTTCGAAAAAAACGCCAATTAAATGCGCATTTAAAGGAGCGGGTAAGCCATCTCGTCCAAGCTCTAAAAGGGCTTGAAACATGTGAGCATTTTCCAGTAACTCATTCAGTGCACCGCCTTTTTGATTCAAGGCAGTTTGATAAAATTGTTTCTTCGTTTTGCGAACCATCGCTTTTTGATTTCCTGTGCTAGAATAAGCGACAATTTTAGCTCAACATTAACCGGAATATAGAGTAAACATGGCCTTTAACATCTTTCAGAAAATCTTCGGTAGCCGTAACGATCGCATTCTAAAACAGTACAGAAAAACGGTTGATCAAATCAACGCACTGGAATCGAGCTTTGAAGGGCTAGATGACACGGCTTTACAAAATAAAACGCAAGAGTTTAAACAACGTATTGCTAATGGTGAAAGTTTAGAAGCGATTCTGCCGGAAGCTTTTGCGGTGGTTCGTGAAGCTGGTAAGCGTGTGTTTGGAATGCGTCATTATGATGTGCAGTTGATTGGTGGGATGGCACTAAATGATGGTCGAATTGCCGAAATGCGGACTGGTGAAGGGAAAACCTTAGTGGCAACATTGCCAGCTTATCTGAATGCGTTAAATGGTGAAGGCGTTCACGTCATTACAGTGAACGATTATTTAGCCAAGCGTGATGCAGAATGGATGGGACAGTTGTATGGTTTTCTTGGTCTTGAAACCGGTGTCATAGTAAGTGGCCAATCGCAGCAAGAAAAGCAAATGGCGTATGCGATGGATATCACTTATGGAACTAACAATGAGTTTGGGTTCGATTACCTGCGTGACAACATGGCGATTTTCTCTGGTGAACGTGTTATGCGTGACCAGCATTTTGCGATTGTCGATGAGGTTGACTCGATTCTGATCGATGAGGCGCGAACGCCTCTGATTATTTCTGGACCAGCAGAAGATAAATCGGAAATTTATGAAAAAATTAACCCTTTGATTTCGCATCTTGAACAAGGTGAAGAAGATAAAGAGACCAAAGAAACCACCGGTGATTTCACCATTGATGAAAAAGCCAAACAAATTTACTTAACGGATGATGGTCACGCAAAAGTCGAAGATTTACTCACTGAAATTGGTTTGCTGGAAGAAGGCGATAGTCTTTATGATGCCGCTCACATTGGCCTAATGATTCATGTCAATGCGGCGCTACGTGCGAACCTGTTGTTTGAAAAAGATAAAGATTACATTGTTGAAGATGGTCAAGTGGTGATTATTGATGAATTCACTGGCCGGAAAATGGCTGGGCGACGATGGTCGGAAGGGCTTCACCAAGCGATGGAAGCCAAAGAAGGCGTCAAGATTCAGCAAGAAAGTCAAACCTTTGCGTCGATCACATTCCAGAATTACTTCCGTCAGTATGACAAGCTTTCTGGTATGACTGGGACAGCCGATACAGAAGCGGGAGAGTTCTTATCGACTTACAAACTGGAAGTTGTGGTGATTCCACCAAATAAATTACCACAACGTATTGATCAGCCTGATTTGGTTTATCTGGATATGGAAGGGAAATTTGCCGCCATTGTTGAAGATGTTCGTCAGACCTTTGAGTCTCAACAACCCGTTTTGGTCGGTACAGCTTCGATTGAAATGTCTGAGTTGCTGTCGCGTTTATTTACTCAGGCCAAAATTCCACATAATGTTTTGAATGCGAAGCATCACGAACAAGAAGCACAAATTATTGCCAATGCTGGCCTTCCAGGAGCAGTGACAATTGCAACGAATATGGCTGGTCGTGGTACGGATATTGTATTGGGTGGTAATCTTGAGGCTGAGCTAGAGTCCTTAGGAGAGGGTGTGAGCGAGGATAAAATTGCTCAAGCCAAAGTGGATTGGCAAAAGCGACATGACCATGTGCTAGAACTCGGTGGTTTAAAGGTTATTGGTTCTGAACGTCATGAGTCACGCCGAATTGACAATCAGCTACGTGGTCGTTCTGGTCGACAAGGGGATGTGGGCTTAACGCGGTTCTATTTATCCTTGGATGACGATTTAATGCGTCGCTTTGCATCCGATAAGGTGAAAAATATGATGCGACGCTTGGGAATGACTTCCGATGAAGCGATTGAGCACAAAATGGTCACTAAATCGATTGAGCGAGCGCAAAAACAAGTTGAGCGTATGCACCAAGACGAGCGTGCTAATCTTCTAAAATTTGATGATATTGCCAATGAACAACGTAAGGTGGTTTATAACCAGCGTAACGAATTGATGTCATCAACGGCAGAAGAGGTCACAGATGTGATTGACGGTCTTCGCGAACAAGTTGTTGAGCAAATCGTTGGCGTTTATATACCGCCAGGTTCTTTGCACGAGCAGTGGGATATTCCTGGCGTTGAAAAAGCGCTTCATGAGGAGTTAGGTGTTGAACTTCATATTCAATCTTGGTTGGATGAAGATCCAAATCTTTACGAAGAGACATTGATTGAGAAAATTGTTGCAGAGTTGAAGACCGCCTACACCCAAAAAATGTCGGTCATTGACGAAGATACCAGACACCACTTTGAAAAAGAAGTCTTGCTACGTACGATTGATTCTCAATGGCGTACGCATTTGGCAGAGATGGATTATTTGCGTCGAGGGATTCATTTGCGTGGTTACGCGCAAAAAGATCCATTCCAAGAGTATCGTCGTGAGTCGGGTGACATGTTCAATGCATTCCTGAATGAAGTGATGATGGAAACGGTGAAAATGCTGTCTCTAGTTCGCATAGGGAATGACCAAGATGTTGCAGAATATGAACAACAAGCGCATCAGCCTGAAAAGCTTGAAGCGAATCACCCAGCCGCAGCAGGTATTGCAGATGCCATGAATAATGCGATGCAAAATCCAGAAGAATCGGATTCTGAAGGACATACTTCACCGGCCGGTCAAACAGGGACTGTTCGACGTGAAACCCCCAAGGTGGGGCGAAATGATCCTTGTCCTTGTGGTTCGGGCAAAAAATATAAACAGTGTTGTGGTAAGTTAAGCTAAAATCTACAACAAAGCTGAATCCAAAACCCATCGTGTGTCATGAACCTCGATGGGTTTTTTCGTTAGGAGAGAACAAGTGAGTGAAATGAATTTACATCCCGTGGCAGGTATTTATTTAGGCACGACTGCTGCGAAAATTAAAAAAAATGGTAACCCAGATTTAGTCATCATCGAGTTAAAGGAAGGGTCAAAAACTGCTGCAACTTTTACGACTAACGCCTTTTGTGCTGCACCAGTAAGCTTGGCAAAAGCCAATCTGGTTTCGACAATGCCACGTGCGTTAGTGATTAATGCAGGGAACGCCAATGCCGGTACGGGTGAGCAAGGGATGATGGATGCCAAAGCGACTTGTGAACTAGTCGCTAAAGAATTGGGGTGTTCTGGTGAACAAGTGTTGCCGTTTTCAACAGGGGTCATTGGTGAAAATTTGCCAATGGAAAAGTTTGAAATTGGTATTCCTGATGCTTTGGCGAACTTGAAAATTGATGGTTGGAAGGCCGCATCTACAGCAATTATGACTACAGACTTAGTCGCAAAAACCTTTAGTAAGGTCATTGATATCAATGGATCAAAAGTCACTTTAACAGGCATGTCAAAAGGCTCAGGCATGATTCATCCGAATATGGCAACCATGCTGGGATTTGCTGCGACGGATGCGAAAATTTCTCAGGCGTGTTTAGAAAAAGCCCTTAAAGATGCAGTGAATGTCAGCTTTAACCGTATTACTGTAGACGGGGATACCTCTACCAATGATGCTTGCACCTTAACGGCAACAGGTGAAGCGGATATGCCTGAAATTTCTGATAGCAATAGCCTTGATTACCAAGTATTTTCTGAAGCTGTGACAGAAATGATGACTGATTTAGCGCAAAAAATTGTGAGAGATGGTGAAGGTGCGACGAAATTTGTGTCAGTGATTGTCGAAGAAGCGAAAACGGAAGAAGAGGCATTGAAAGTTGCTCATACCGTGGCTTTATCACCTTTGGTTAAAACTGCTTTGTTTGCCTCCGATCCCAATTGGGGACGTATTTTGGCAGCAGTCGGTCGTGCGGGGGTTGAGGATTTAGATATCAATGCACTTGAGATTTACTTAGGGGATGTCTGTATTGTTCGAAATGGCGGGCGTGCTGAAGAATATACCGAAGCACAAGGTCAGAAAGTAATGGATCAAACCGATATTGATATTACAATTTGGCTAAATCGTGGACCGGTGAATGAAACCGTTTGGACCACGGATTTCTCGTACGACTATGTCAAAATCAATGCAGAATATCGGTCTTAATTGTTCCTAGAAATAAAACTGCATTGAATGACTTTTAAAAAGCACTCAAAGGATGAATTCTTATCAGGCTGGTATTGTTTTGAAAAAGACGTAGCAAGATCTCCCAAGATTACTCTGGTTCGCCATCCGTGGCTTTCCAAACTTTTTCAAAATAATACCGGCCTTCACTATCACTCCAGTCTTCAACGTTAATTTAACCGGCCGGTAAAGTTTACTTTCCTAAAATCTCTTTCAATGCTGCTATCAACGCATTGTTTTCCTCATCGGTGCCAATGGTAATACGCAAATACTGATCAATGCGCGGTTTATTAAAATAACGCACAATAATTTTGCGTTCACGCAAAGCCATGGCTAATTTTTCGGCATCTTCAGTTGTATGTTTGGCAAACACAAAATTTGCCGCCGATGGAATCACTTCAAAGCCTATTTCTTTCATGGCATTTGTCAGTGTCTCACGGGTGGAGATAATTTTTTGACAACAGTCTTGAAAATACTCTTCATCTTTAAAGGATGCACTAGCGCCATATAAAGCTAATCGATCAATGGGATAGGAATTAAAACTATTTTTGACACGTTCAAGAGCCTCAATCAAGTGTGCTTGACCCACGGCAAATCCTACTCGCATTCCGGCCAGTGAACGAGATTTAGACAAAGTTTGCGCGACTAAAAGATTCGGATAATCGTTCACAAGCGAAATTGCTGATTTTCCACCAAAGTCGATATAGGCCTCGTCCACTAGAACCACACGATTAGGATGCATTTCTAATATTTCTTTAATCGCGTCTAATTTCAGCAAGCGTCCTGTTGGTGCGTTTGGATTGGGGAAAATAATTGCCCCACAGTTTTGCTGATAATCGGCAGGTTGAATTTCAAACTGGTCGTTTAAAGGGATGGTTTCATAGTCAATACCATATAGACCGCAGTAAACAGGATAAAAGCTGTAAGTAATATCTGGGAACAGCAGAGGTGCGTCTTGTTTAAGAAGGGCTTGAAATGCATGCGCCAAAACTTCATCGGAGCCATTTCCCACAAATACCTGATTTGTCTCAAGCGAATGGTAGTCGGCAATCGCCTGTTTTAGCAGGTCTGAATTTGGATCAGGATAAAGCTTGAGTTTTTCATTGTTCTGCTCAGCAATTGCTGCCAAAACTTTTGGAGACGGTGGGTAAGGGTTTTCATTGGTATTGAGTTTAATTAAATTATCGACTTTTGGTTGTTCGCCCGGTACATAGGGGGTCAAGGTGTGAACAAGCTGGCTCCAAAATTGGCTCATGGCATGATTTCCTGAAGTAATCAAAAAAATTGACTGCTATTTTAGCGCAATCAGTTGGCATACAATAGCAACCAATTTCAAACTTTTGAGGTTTTAAGACATGAGCAAGGGTTCAAGCGAGTTTGTGGAAATTGCTGTTGGGGTTTTGCGCTGCGAAGATGAGGTTTGTCTTAGTCTTCGCCAAAAGCATCAATCGCATTCTGACAAATGGGAGTTTCCTGGTGGCAAAGTTGAAGCAGGTGAAACAGTTGAACAAGCGCTAAAGCGTGAGTTTATTGAAGAGCTAGGAATTGATACCGATAATTGGCAAGCATTGATTGTAATCCCTTGGCATTATGAAAATGTCAGCGTTCGCCTTCATGTCTATCAAACCTATGAATTTACCGGCCGGCCAATAGGCGTAGAAGGACAAGTTGTTCGTTGGTTTGATAAATCTGAATTAAGAGCGTTGAGTTTTCCAGAAGCCAACCAAGGTATCTTAACTGCTCTGGAGTTGCCTGATCAAATGGCTATCACAGGACGATTTGATAACCAAGACGATTTGCGTGAAAAAGTGTCAAATGTGTTTTCAAAAGGGGTTAAATGTTTGCAACTGCGAGAAAAAAGTTTTACCGATAGTGAGTTTTTATATTACGCTCAAGCGGTTTTGCCTTTGATTCATCAGCATCAAGCGAAACTTTTGTTAAACACTCGTAAAATCCAAATTTTGAATGAAGTTGATGTAGATGGTATTCAATTATCTTCCAAAGCACTGTTTGATTTTGAAAGCCGTCCCATTCCAAAAGATAAGTTGTTGGGTGCTTCGGTGCATGATTGTGAAGAAATCCAGCAAGCTCTGAAAATTGATGCGGATTTTTTGCTTTTATCTCCAGTGCTTTTTACTCAGACACATCCAGATATGAAGGGGTTGGGATGGCAAGCTTTTAAAGAATTGGTGAATGCTTGTCCAGTGCCTGTTTATGCGCTAGGAGGAATGCAAGAGCAACATTTAAGAGTCGCTAAACAGAACGGTGCACAAGGGATTGCAGCAATTGGCACTTTTTGGACGGAGTAACGTTAGGTGGAAAACGGTTGAGTTAGCGTTTACCGGCCGGTAGAGTATTTTGGGTTTAGTCAGCTTTAATTCGGAGTTTCGCAGAATTCAAACCATTCTGATAATACTTGAATCAAAGCGTCTCGCTCTATTGGCTTACTAAGATGATTCTTCATGCCTGAATCGAGTGTTTTTTGGCGTTCTGCATCGGTGACAGATGCGCTTAGGGCAACAATTGGTAGTTCAGGTTTGTTTTCCAGAATCTGTTTTGCTGCTTCATGTCCATCCATAATTGGCATCTGGATATCCATTAGCACTAATTCAAATTCAGTATTTTGGCAGGTGTGAACGGCTTCTTCTCCATTGCTTGCAATGCTGACGTCAAATCCAAGCTGAGATAGCAGTGTTTGAGCAACTAACTGGTTTATTTCATTGTCCTCTACCAACAGTAACTTGGGGTGATTAAGGACGGTAACGGTTTGAATGGTTTTGGCGACTGGTGTCGATTTATCTGTTTGCTCTTTGTGCTGTCTCGTTTGCGTGGTTTCTTCTAAAGGTAGAGTCAATGAGAAACGGGTTCCTTTTTGGGGTTTGCTTTCAAATTCAATTTGCCCTTCCATTAACTTAATCAACTTTCGACAAATAACCAGTCCAAGACCTGTACCACCATAGGTTTTGGCTGTTGAACTGTCGCCTTGCTCAAATGGTTGGAAGAGTTTTTTTTGCAAATTTTCTGCAATCCCAATTCCTGTGTCTTCAACATCAATCGCTAACCAAATAATTGGGTTTTTCACAGTTGATTTGCGAGATAGCGCTTTAAGGTTTTTTTCAACAGAAATCCGAAGAGTGATAAAACCTTCTTCAGTAAACTTTAGTGAATTACTCACTAAATTATTTAAGATTTGTGTAATTCGGTGCGCATCTCCCATTAAGTAGTCAGGCGTTTCAGGGGAAATATCTATTTTAAGTTGTAAACCTTTTGAATGGATTTGTTTGTGGTATAGGTTTGCAACATTTTTAATAATTTGGCGAATTGAAAACTTTTCTTTTTCAATGGTTAATTTACCGGCCTCTATTTTTGAATAATCAAGAATATCATTAATAATATGTAATAGACTCTTTGATGCGAGCAGACTGTTTTCAAGATAGTTTTGTTGTGTGCTGTCTAGTGGCGTATCCAGAGCAAGTTCAGTCAAACCAATAACGCCATTGAGAGGTGTACGAATTTCATGACTCATATTAGCTAGAAATTCAGATTTTACTGAATTGGCTTTTTGCGCATCCTGCTTAGCAACCGTTAGCGCTTGCATTAAATTTTTCTGCTTGGAAATGTCGGTGAAGATGCCTGCAATGACAACCGTTTCACCTAAAGTGTTTTTTTGAAGTGAGACCGCTTTAATATGAAGCCAGTTGTAAGGGGTCTTATTTGACTGGCGATAACGAAGCTCGATATCGAGTTGCGATTGTTCCCCTTGAGTCAGTTGAGTTATTTCACTTTCAAATTTGAGTCTGTCCGCTCGGTGAATTCCGTTTTTCCATTGCGATATGTTTATTCCTTCTTCTGAAGTATCTGAATCCATTAAAACATTCTGTGAAGAGGGTTTTTCCTCAAGATCTAAAATGGCATAACCCATTTCCGAAAGCCGCAAATTGTTGTTTGATGTATTCAGCTCCCAATAGGCGATTTGATTTTTATCCAAGGCAAGGTCGAGCTTCTTTTTAAAACTGTGAATTGCTGATAAGTTACTTACCGAGATGAAAAGGTGTTCTTGCTCATTAAGTAAAATTTTATGGGCTTCAATTTGCGTTTCGAGAGCCAGTGAATCTGCAGTTTTCAGAGTAAGCGTTTTTGGGATGCTAGGAGTTTGCCAGTTGAGTAGGTGGCGAATAAGGTGGTGAATGTTCTCGACCACAAACCAGTCGGTTAAATGAGTATTTACAATGTGTTCATGCGTTGTCTGAAACAGTTTACATAGCGATTGATTGGTTTCAATAATCAGACCTTGCTGATTACAAATTAAAATGCCGTCTTTGGTGCTGTGAAACAGTTGACTGAAATGCTCTTTCTCTTGAATAAGTTGTTTTTCGGCCTGTTTGGTGCGACGAATAGCAGGTAAAAATATCAAGAGCATTTCAATCAATAAAGTTAACACCGTGGCAGCAAAAATCCATGTTTCAATGTTTTTGATTTGCTGGATAGCACGATTGCTATCCATCTCAAACGTTTTTACCGCTGAATCCAGTTTGGGAAGTAATTCTTTCGACTGGAAAATGATTTCATCTAATAATTCTGCGGATGGTTCATCCGAAAAGTTTTTGAGCAGTTTCAAATAGTGACGAGTTTGAGGGTCGAGGTATGTGGGAGAGTCTAAGTAGAGTGTTTTTAAATCATCAGAGTTAAGGTTTTTTAACAGCAATTGGTGGCTTTTTGACATTTGCAAACGCAGAGAAAGCAGTTCGAGTTTAAGAGATGAGTCTTGTTCATGCCAAATTTGATATGAAAATAAGCTTGTCTGTTGCAGCAACATTCGCTGTTTGCCACTGATATTAATTAGTTTTGCGTAACTTTTTTGTGTGTCAATTGTTTTGATCAGGGTGAGGAATGCCAATAGAGACCACAAAAATAGCGTCACAAAAAATATGAAATAGGCATTTTTTAGATTCAATGAACGGTGCATAGAAAAAAATGACATAGCCCACCCTGATGTAATTAATTTAATTAAGATACTAAAAAGGTAGTTTTTAGTATGATTTTTCTATTCTATATCTAATACGTTTAGTGCGCGCTAATTTGTATTAATAATCTCTGCCACTTGCTGTTCCAAATGTTCGAGGTTTTGGTTATTGTCAATCACGAGATTGGCAAACGATAGTCGTTGCAAAGGAGTTGCTTGGCTAGCAATAATGTTTTTGATTTGCTCAATCGTCGTTCCATCTCTTTGACTTGCTCGTTCAATCTGTTTGCTCTCTAAACAGTCGATGACCCAAATTTCATCTAAATAGTCTGGAATTTCACGTTTTTTGACAATTCCTTCAATCAGTAGTGGGATTGCCACTAATAAAAAGGGAGCTCGGTAGTTCTTATCTTGTTTAAATTGTTGAATTTGTGTAAGGGTTTTGTCTTGAATTAATGGATGCAGAATCGATTCAAGTTTTAACCGGCCGGTGGAATCTTGAGGATCCCTAAAAATAATATTACGGAGTACGGTTCTATTTAAGCTTCCATCCTCATTGAGCACTTTTTTACCAAATTCTTTAACGACTCTCTTCAAGCCTTCTGTGCCAGGCTTGACAACTTCTCGAGCGATTTGATCTGTGTCAATGGTCTCAATGCCATGGACGAACATAAGTTTACAAAAAGAGCTCTTGCCTGAGCCAATTCCGCCGGTGAGTCCAATAATTTTCATATAGTCGGTGTTCTTTGAATACAATATTGACATTAATTTTATAGGAGCCTGAGCATATGTGCGGCATTTGTGGAGAAATTTATTTTAATGGTCAACAGGCCAGCGAGCAGAGTTTGCAGCCAATGTTGGATGAAATGCAACAACGAGGGCCGGATGATGTTGGAGCTTGGATCGATGGGCACATAGGTCTTGGTCACAAACGTTTATCGATTATTGATTTGTCATCCGCAGGGCATCAGCCGATGCTAGACGACGAGTTATCACTGGTGTTTAATGGTTGTATTTACAACTATGTTGAACTGCGTGATGAGTTAATCGAGCATGGTCACAGCTTTGCCTCGCATTCTGATACGGAAGTGATTTTAAAGGCCTATCGTCAATGGGGGATGGAGTGTGTTAATCGCTTTGAGGGCATGTTTGCCATTGCGATCTGGGATGATCATCATCAGCAACTGTTGTTGGCGCGTGATCGTATTGGAATCAAGCCGCTTTATTATGCATTGGTCGACGGCGGAATTCGTTTTGCTTCCAATACCCAAGCGCTGTTGGCAACTGATGGTATTGACACTGAAATCGATCCGGTCGGTTTGCATTTTCAGCTGACCCTACATGCGGTGATTCCTGCACCATATACGATTCTAAAAGGGATTCGCAAGTTAGAACCGGGACATTGGATGATCATTAATCCTGATGGACAGGTGTTTAAAAAGCGTTATTGGCACTTGGAAGCGAAACGACCGGCCGGTGACGTTTTTAAAGGTAAAGCGGTTCCGCAAACTGAAAGCGAATGGGTGGATGCGATTCATGATTCATTAAAGCAGGCGGTTCATAAGCGTTTAACCGCGTCGGATGTGCCGGTTGGGGTTCTGTTATCAGGTGGTTTGGATTCGAGTTTGTTGGTGGCCATGTTGGCGGAAGCTGGCGTGGAAAATATCAAAACCTATTCAATCGGGTTTGAAGATGCTCCGGAAGAGAAAGGCAATGAGTTTGAATTCTCGGATATGGTCGCTGAGCGTTATCAGACCGACCATAAAAAATTCCATATTGCCAATGAAACGGTTTTACCTCGACTGCATGAAGCGGTAGAAGCGATGTCTGAGCCAATGGTGGGGCAAGATGCAGTGGCATTTTATCTATTGTCGGAACAGGTCGCCAAAGAGGTTAAAGTTGTGCTTTCAGGACAAGGCGCGGATGAAGTCTTTGGTGGCTACTTTTGGTATCCACTAATGGCGCAGGCGGGTAAAAAAATTGATTTACAAAACCCAGAACAGGCATTGAATGCCTTTGCACCCTATTACTTTGATCGTTCTCATGACGAGTGGATAAGTGTGATTAATGAAAAGTACCACGTGCATAATGTTACCGGTGATTATATTGCCGACCGTTTAACGGAGACCGGCGCAGATGAGTTTTTAGATCAAGTGTTACGCTTAGATACGACAACCTTGATTGTCGATGATCCTGTCAAGCGAGTGGATAATATGACGATGGCTTGGAGTCTTGAGGCGCGTGTGCCATTTTTGGATCACGATCTCGTTGAATGGGCAATGGCCGCTCCACCGGAGATGAAAACCGGTGGCAAACATATTCTCAAAGCGATTGGCCGAGGCATTGTGCCGGACGAAATTATTGATCGTCCAAAAGTAGCGTTTCCAATGCCAGCACTGAAATATGTTCGTGGTGAGTTTTATGAATTTATGAAAGGGTTGTTAACCTCGGAAGCGGCTCAAAAACGCGGGATTTTTAATCAGGAGAAATTAGCCGAACTGCTTGAAAACCCTGAGGCAGAGAATGCCTTTACGGCGATTCAGGGCTCTAAGCTTTGGCATGCCGCGCTACTCGAGTTCTGGTTGCAAAAACATGTTGATAAAACCTTATAAGAATCGTGTGAAAAATACACCGGCCGGTAGAATATTGTGAATTCCTGAGTAAAATGGTCGGGAATTAAAGTTGGTATGCTATCAATTTACTTATATTATTAGTAGAATATTGGTCAGATTAATAATTTTTATGATTAAAGTCTTAAGGGAAGCATTATGGAAAACCAAGAACAAATTGTTAAAGAAACACTTGACCGAATTCATGATCAAGTTTCAAACAACCCTGTAGTGATTTATATGAAGGGAACGCCGCAAATGCCATCGTGTGGCTTTTCAAGTCGAGCTGCGCAAGCTTTGGTTGAAACTGGTGAGAAGTTTGCGTTTGTAAATGTTCTTGCGGATGCCATGATTTTTGAACATCTGCCGAAATACCAAGACTGGCCAACTTTCCCTCAGTTATACATCGATGGTGAGTTGCAAGGTGGGTGTGACATAACCCTAGAACTTGCAGAATCGGGCGAGTTGAAAAACATGATGGCCGCTGCAAATGCGAAGGTGGCCGACGCAGAATAAATTACAGTTTATTCAAGTCACAAAAACGCCATACTGGATTTTCAGTGTGGCGTTTTTTTTGGCCTGAATGGTCGAACAGACTCCTAGGTTTAATAGTCTTCGCTATCTGTTTCCAGTGGCCATTGATTAACAATTTTGCAGAACAAATCAGCCGTCTTTTCTGTGTCATAGACCGCAGAATGCGCAAGTGAATTGTCCCATTCTATATTCGCTTTTTCCATTGCTTTGGCTAGAACCGTTTGACCATAAGCAAGGCCGGAAAGCGAAACCGTATCAAAGGTACTGAATTGATGGAAAGGGCTTTTGAGGTTGTTGCGTTCTGCTGCCGCCAGCACAAAGTTCAAGTCAAAAAAAGCATTGTGGCCAACGAGAATGGCACGTGTGCAGCCGGTGGCTTTGATTTCTTTATTGATGACTTCAAATAATTCTTTAAGTGCTTGTTTCTCGGGCATAGCATTACGAAACGGATGATAGGGGTTTTCCATGCCAATAAACTTTAAAGCGCTTTGCTCGATATTTGCGCCTTCAAATGGCAGGATGTTGCGGTCGTAGGTCTGTTTCGGTTTTAACCGGCCGGTGGAATCCATTTCTAAAGTCACAACAGCTACTTCCAGAAGTGCATCCGTTTGAGCGTTAAAGCCAGCCGTTTCAACATCGACAACAATTGGAAGAAATCCTCGGAAACGATCTTTGATTTGAAAGGTCATGAAATATCTTTAGCTGGTTTTCAGCGGTTTAATTAATACTTTTGATTGGCGTTGATAGTTGTACAACTCTTGTTTACCGGCTGGTAAATCTTCGGGGGATTTTAATTCAAACCCATGCTCGATAAACCAGTGATAGGTTTGAGTTGTCAGTAAAAAAAGTTGCGTTAAATTTTTTGATTGCGCTTTTTGGGTAATGGCATGCAAAAGCTGCTCACCCAGTTGCTGCCCTTGATAATCTTGGTGTACCGCGAGACATGCAAGTTCACCACTTGTTTTATTGTGGCTATCGGAGTATTCGTAAAGCGCGGCACAACCAATAATACAATGATCGCGTTCAATGACGGTAAATTTATCAATTTCCAATTCTAGTCGCTCGCGCGAGCGTTTTACTAAAATGCCTTTTGATTCCAATGGCGTAATTAGTTCGATAATTGCAGAAATATCTTCATGTCTAGCGGAGCGAATCTGATGATAGTGATCACTGAAAATTAGCAACCCAGAACCATCACGTGTAAAGAGTTCGGTGAGTAAAGACGAAGGTTCATTCTGATGCAGAATGTGGATGCGTTTTACATCTTGATAAATCGTGCGCAATTGATTGATTTTAGGTTGTAAGCTTTCGGGAAGCGCTTTTGCATTTTGTTCAAATTCCCATTGTGAAATTTGCCGGCCGGTGGATTTTAATGGTTCAAGCCATGCTTGAAGGTCTTCAAAAACCATTAATTTATCGGCTTTAAGCTGCTTAGCAATTTCGCAAGCTTGTTCAAAGGTGTTGAGATTAAACACCTCTCCCGTTAATGAATACGCAAGTGGCGTAAGCAAAACAATTTGCTTGGCGTTAAGAGAGTCTTGAATACCGGCAATGTTTACTTTTCTTAAGATTCCTGTATGGCCAAAGTCAATGCCGTCAATGACGCCTTTGGGTTGTGCAATGACCCAGTTGCCAGACACAATCGTTAGGGGTTGAGTCTGTTGGTGACTGGTGGCACAAAAAATGGCTTCGAGTTGACTTCTAACTTGACCAATTGTTTTTTGGAAAATGGGAAGAATTTCAGTCGGAGTAATGCGACAACCGAGGTGTTGTTGCCATGCATGTCGCTGTTGTTCAAGCGCTTGGTCAATTTGTGTGGTTGCTCCCATCGCCAAGACAAGATTAATATTCAAGTTATGCAATAAGGTGATGTCTTGAGATAACTGGAGTAAAGCATCAGATTCATCTAATAATTCACCAGGTAAATAAAGGACAAAGGTCTTGCCACGATGTTGCTCAATATAATGTGAGGATTGGCGTAGGCTTTGGATAAAATCTAATTCAGATTGCTTCATGAATATGCGAAAATAGTTGGATTAATTTTTCAAAGTATATACTACTCAATCTTGAATAATCTAATCTCTTTGCAAATTGCAGGGCGTTAAATGATTCACTCAGGTTGAATTCGTCATTATCAAGGAGTTTTTCATGCCTCAATATCGTTCAAAAACCAGTACTCATGGCCGTAATATGGCCGGCGCTCGAGCGCTTTGGCGTGCAACCGGAATGCAGACTGAAGATTTCGGTAAGCCAATTATTGCGGTTGCGAACTCGTTTACTCAGTTTGTTCCAGGTCATGTTCACTTGAAAGACATGGGTCAGTTGGTTGCCAGAGTGATTGAAGAGGCCGGTGGTGTTGCCAAAGAATTCAATACGATTGCGGTCGATGACGGGATTGCAATGGGGCATGACGGTATGTTGTACTCTCTGCCATCGCGTGATTTGATTGCGGATTCAGTAGAGTATATGTGTAATGCTCACTGCGCGGATGCGTTGGTGTGTATTTCCAACTGTGACAAAATTACTCCAGGGATGATGATGGCCGCTATGCGCCTGAATATTCCAACCATTTTTGTGACCGGTGGGCCAATGGAGTCAGGGAAAACCGTTCTTGGTGGCGAAGCAATCAAATTAGATTTAGTGGATGCGATGGTCATGGCGGCTGACAGCAATTGTTCTGACGCGGATGTTGAAGAAGTTGAGGTGTCTGCGTGCCCAACGTGTGGTTCATGTTCAGGGATGTTCACTGCAAACTCGATGAACTGTTTAGCAGAGGCTCTTGGTATGGCATTACCGGGTAATGGTTCGACATTGGCCACTCATGCAGATCGTAAGCATTTATTTGAAGAAGCAGGCCGTCGAATTGTTGAAATTGCTAAAGAATATTATGAAAAAGACAATGCAGATGTCTTGCCACGTGCGATTGCAACCTATGAAGCTTTTGAAAATGCTATGGCATTAGATGTCGCAATGGGTGGTTCAACCAATACAGTTCTTCATTTATTAGCAATTGCTAAAGAAGCGGGTGTGAATTTCACGATGGCAGATATGGATCGTATTTCTCGTCAAATTCCTTGTTTAGTTAAAGTTGCACCAAATTCGAAGATTTTCCATATGGAGGATGTTCATCGTGCCGGTGGGATTATGCGTATTTTGGGTGAGCTAGATCGTGGGGGCTTAATTAATCGTGATGTGCCAACGGTTCACGCATCGTCTATGGGTGCTGCAATGGATTTATGGGATGTTCGTCGAACGGATGATGAGGCAGTGCATAAATTTTTCCGTGCTGCTCCAGGTGGTGTTCGCACTACAGAAGCGTTTAGTCAGGACAAACGTTGGAAAACGACGGATACCGATCCAGCTGAGGGGTGTGTGCGCGATTTAGAGCACGCTTACACAGTTGAAGGTGGACTTGCTGTTCTGTATGGAAACATTGCTCTGGACGGCTGTATTGTTAAAACAGCTGGAGTGGATGAGGAAATCTTTAAGTTCTCTGGGCCTGCTCGTATTTATGAATCGCAAGATGCTGCTGTGGCTGGTATTTTAGGTGATGAAGTGAAGTCTGGTGAAGTTGTAATTATTCGCTATGAAGGGCCAAAAGGTGGTCCGGGAATGCAAGAGATGCTTTATCCAACCTCTTATCTCAAGTCGAAAGGGTTAGGTAAAGAATGTGCGTTGCTAACAGATGGTCGTTTCTCGGGTGGTACTTCTGGTCTGTCAATTGGCCACGCTTCACCAGAAGCCGCTGAAGGTGGAAACATCGGCTTGGTGGAAACGGGCGATATGATTGAAATCGATATTCCAAACCGTACGATTAATGTTCAATTGACAGATGAGCAATTGGCAGAACGACGTCAAGCAATGGTCGCTAAAGGTAAAGATGCGTGGAAGCCGGTAGAAGATCGTCCTCGTCGAATTACACCAGCATTGCGAGCTTATGCTGCCATGACAACGAGTGCAGCGTTTGGTGCAGTTCGAGACGTTGACCAAATTGAACACAAGAAATTTTAGTTTTTAACGCCAATAGTGTTACTCTGTTGGCGTTTTATCAAAACTCAATCAGGGGAGTTTTATGTTTGCAGATCAGTTAACCCAAGAACAGCGACAAGTTGTTTTTGATTTGGCAGCGAATTTAGCAGCGGCCGATAATGAAGTGTCTCCAGAAGAGGAGCAGTATCTTAAAGATTTCAGCGAAGCCTATGCGATTGATTATGACTTGGATAAATCTGAGTTAGACATTAACGTTGCTTTATCGAAATTGGATACCAAGAAATCCAGAATTATTACCTTGCAAGAGTTGATTAAGCTGTCATATAAAGATGGCCACTTTGGCAAGGAAGAGCAAGATAAGGTTTTCTTACTCGCTCAAAAAATGGGTTTGAATAACACTGATTTCTTAATGCGTGTTGAAGCATGGGTTCGTCAAGGGTTTGATTGGATCTATGAAGGTGAGCAGATGCTTGACGGTGAATGATTAAGTTTTAGAGCTGAGTCACTTATCTTATAAAGACCCAGATTATTCTGGGTTTTTTTATGTCTGCCTTAAGGTGGTTTTATTTACCGGCCGGTAAACGTTTCTAAAAATTAGACAATAAAAAACCCAGCATAGGCTGGGTTTTGAAAAGTTTTAAGTTAGAACTTAAACTTATTGACGGTAACCAGGACCGTTGATTTCCAAGTGGTTTGACATGTAAGCTTGGAAGAATTCTAGGTTACGGTATTCCTCACTCTGTGCTTTAAATGGTTTAGCACGCATGTTTTTATGACAACCACCGTAACGACGGTGCAATGTCCCTAATTCCTGCCATTTAGCGCGGAATACTGGGAAGTGAGTTGTGTGACCTAGGTTAGGTGATAACAAATCTGCACGTGCATAACGCCCAGAATTGTAGGTATGACATTTCGCACAAGATAGGCCTAACTGACCTGTTGGACGTAGGTAAATATCACGACCTTTGTTGAAAGCAGCTTTAGCGCCTTCAGAATCGATTTTGACGTTAACTTTTTCACCGCGAGCTTGGTAAGCAAGGTACGCGCTTACTTTTGCCATGTCACCTTTTTTATATTTGTAAGGTTTCAGGCCTGCGTTTTCACGACAAATATTGATTGCCCATTCAAGTGTCACCACTTGCTGAGTCTTTTCATCGAAGTATGGATAATGTTGGCGAACATTTGCAGGATCATCTCCAAAGCATTTTTCATAAACTGCTTTGTCTGCATTATAAAGTTCTTCACCGGCATCAACCGAATCTAAATATGGAGGGAATTCTTCAACGGCTTCCCATTGAGCGCGTTTATCTTCACTGTAGATATAACCACCGTCTTTGTAATCGTCAAATGCGATTTTAGGACTTTTGGCTTTAAAGAAGTCAACAAGTTGTTGACGATCTGTTTCAGGATCTACATTCGAGTTCGCCATTGCAGTATTGGCGCCTACAGATACACCCAAAAGTGCAATTAGTAGTGTTTTTTTCATTGTAATCCTCCGACCGAGAGCTAGAAATGTATTGTTTTTATATTTTAGAGGGGATGGGCGCCTAAACAGAGTTAGGCGCCAAGAAACAAATCAGGTACTAATTACTTGATTTTGATTGTTTCTTCACCAGTTTCACCAGTGTTGTCTTTCAGAGTAACTTTAACTTCATCACCTGAGTTAGCGCTAACTTTAACAGCCATGTATGGGTTTGCAGAAACCGCACCAGACCATTGAGAGTTAATTGCTGCAGTACCGTTTACAGATACTTCAACCATGTCGATGTATTTTGCTGGATATGGCTTACCAGTTTTTTTGTTCATACGAACACCAGATTCCATTGGGTGCTTGATTAGAGCTTTGATCTCTGCAACGCCACCTTTTGATTTGCCACGCATACGGATTTTAATAGACATATTATTTCCTTCTAAAAATTATTGAATCGTAAAGTAATACTGGGGTAGTGGATTAACCACCACATCCACCGATTGTTACTTTAACTTCTTGCTCAGCTTTAAGAAGCTTGCCGCCAGCGTTAACAATAGCGATAACGTTCATTGTTTCACCCATTTTGATACGAGTAGAAGCGTAACCTACTGCACCAGCACCGAATGTGTATTCACAAACCATTGGCATTGGGTTTTTAGAAGCAAGGATAGAGATAGATTCAACACCAGAGATACCAGAAGCATCTACAGTAACAGGAGTTACTGCACCGTTCTCAGCAATCGCAGGAGCTTTAAGCTTTACATCACCAGATGCAGTTGCAGCAGAAGAACCGTAAACAGCTGAGATAGCGTCGTCAGTTGATTTTGCTGCGAAAGCTTTTGAGTTCCAATCAGCAGCTAGAACTGTGCTTGGTGTTAGAAGACCAGCGTTAACAGCAACTGCTGCTGCACCAGTGGCTAGGGTACCTTTAAGGAAAGATCTACGTTTCATAAGGTTTTAAACTCCCGGTTAAGGTTTATGAAAAAATTAAATTACAGCGTATAGATATAATCAACAATTTTGCTGATTTCATCATCAGATAAAATACCGTGTGATCCAAACTCCGGCATCATGCTGTTAGGAACTTTTGGTGAATCATCCGTTCCCCAAACTTTGTCGAACAGCTTTTGCTTGTCAGGATAACGTAATTTCATTGCAATTAGCGCTGGACCAATATTGCCCGGTTGAGCACCATCACCTGCCATATGGCAAGCAAGACAGTTCCCTTTAGCACGAGAGAAAGCTAACTTCTTACCTTCTTCAATAGTAGAAGCACCTTTTTCTGCAGCCTGCGCAGTTACTGGAGACAATGCTACTGCAGATGAAATAGCTACAGCTGTCAACAGTTGTTTCACTTTAGAATTAATCATTCTTCTCCTCCTAAAAATGTCTTTCGACTATCCCTTATCTAATTAGTTGGGATTTATATTTTGAGCTAAGGATTGCTCTTGGTTGGTTAGCTTACTGGCTAAAAAAACAAACGCAAGCCTTTTGAATGCGTTTATCTATAGCAATATTTAATCTGCTCTAAATATTTTTTTATGAACTAGGGTATATCTAAACTAATCAGAAAGTTTTTTAAAGGTATCTTCATATTTTGTAAGGAATTTTTGGATTTCTTCATTGTGGGTGCCATTGTTTTTGTCATTGATTCTCTTGGCCTCATCAATAAAATGTTTTGATCGTTCAAAGTTAAAAATACTCTGTTGAGCTGTTGCTTGGTGCAGGTATGCCAAAGCCTGAACCCCCATTAGGTCATAAATTTCCGCTAATTTATTCTCTAATGCAAAACTGTATTTCTCTCTTTTATGGTTTGAGAGCCATTTGATTGCTTGAGTTGGTCGTTGATTTTGAATAAATAAATCTGCAACAAAAACAGAGGTTGCTATGCGCTGTGTGTAAATAGAGTCATGCAGTTTGGCCATTTTTATTGCTGCGTCTTCATATATTGTTAAGTCTGGCAGGTTTTTATTTTCAATTTTTAAGTCGGTGATTCTTTCTAGTAATAAATTTGTGTAAAGCGGATGGGTAAATTCTTCATTACTTGCTTTTAGTAAACAATTCAGGTGTTTAATTGATGAATTGTTTTTGGTTAGTTCTATCGTATTCAGCTGATAGCAATGCTCGGCTTTCGATAATTCGCCTTTAGTTCGGTTAAGGTGCCAATTTCGTTGTGAATTTAGTTGGTTAAGTCGAATTTTAATGAGTGAAAGTTGTTCACTGGGAGGATTGATTTTGAGTGGAAGCAAGTTATTGGCTCGGTTTTCTGCTTGGATTAGTCTGTTGGTCGACATCGGGTGTGTACGTAGAATTTCAGGAATTTGAAATTCATTATTACGACTTTCATCAGCAAGACGACCAAAGAAATCTGCCATTGCATGAGCATTGAAGCCTGCATCGTATAAAATCTTGATGCCAACATAGTCAGCTTCGTTTTCATGTTGGCGAGAGTTTTTGAGTTGTTTTTCAATGTTTAGGCTTTGTCCACCCATTAATGCAGCCATTCCTGCATTGGGATCAACCATGCCAATTAAAATTGCAGCAAGCAACGTTGCAACAGAGGTGGTTGTTCCTTGTGTCGAATTATAAAGATAGCGGCGAGATAGATGTTGTTGTGTAATGTGGGCAATTTCATGTGCAATGACAGAAGCAAGTTCTGCTTCTGTTTTGACCGCTTTAATCAGGCCTGTATGAATGCCAATTACTCCATTAGGTCCTGCAAATGCGTTGATTGAATCATTTTCAATGACGTAAAAGCTGAATTCACGGTTTTGTCCACTGTGCATGGCGACCTTGTGTCCAATTTGACGAATATAGTCGTTAATTTCTGGGTCTTGGTTCAATTTGAATTCAGTGTGTAGACTTCTCGTAAAAGCTTGTCCGAATTTTTTTTCGGCTTCGGGTGTGTACAAGCTGAGGTCGGGCGCACCCAAATCAGGAAGGTGAATGGCGTCGGAGAGTACTTTTGATGGCGTTAATATGAGCAATGCACTAAAAAAAATGGCTGGCAGTTTTTGAGAAAGCAGAAAATTAAGAGTTTTATGCATGATCACCAACGGTTGCTTTTTGTGTGTTTTAAAAAATGGATTGTAACTTGGAATCGTAATCTATTTAAGGCTCCATGCTTGAGGCATCGTTGCGATAAAATATCAAAAATGCTGTAAGGAATTCAAATA
Organism: Thiomicrorhabdus indica; assembly: GCF_004293625.1. NCBI lineage: Bacteria > Pseudomonadati > Pseudomonadota > Gammaproteobacteria > Thiotrichales > Piscirickettsiaceae > Thiomicrorhabdus > Thiomicrorhabdus indica. The sequence continues at coordinate 955,249 of NZ_CP033040.1, forward strand.
TGACAAATAATGTGCAAGTGCTCGATGTTGTTGGAGTTGCATGTCCAATGCCGATTATCAAGTTAAAAAAGACATTGTCTCAACTTAGGGCTCAAGCGGATAGGCCTTCTTTGCAAGTATTTTTTTCTGATAAAGGAGGACTCAAAGATATTCCAGCGTTTTGCCAACAAGCACAGTTGAAATGTCGAACGCCTCAAAAAGATGAAAAGCTCCTATTGAGCAACTTGGATGAAATTGCAAAAGGTACAGAGGTGTATTGTTTTGTTATCACTTTTTGATGGAATTGGGATCAAATAGGTTTTAAATATGACAGATGTGTTATCAGAATCTGCTTTAAACAGCACCGGCCGGTTAAGTATTATTCAATCGCAGGGAACGTTGGACTGGGCGTACGCCAATTTCATTTTGGCTTCAACTGCAGTGGCTATGGATAAAGAGGTTGAGGTGTTTTGTACCTTTTATGGGTTAGAAGTTCTGAAAAAAGACTTATCTGGATTGAAAATCAATCCACTTGGTAACCCGGCTATGCGCCTCCAGAGTCCCGTTGGGCCGGATTGGTTTAAGGCAGTAGATTGGAATCGTGTTATGCCTGGCTTGGCTTGGAGTTTGCCTGGAATGAGTAAGTTAGCGACAGCCGCGTTTAAAAAGACACTGCAAAAAAATGGTCAGCTGCCTATTCATGAACTGCGTGAACTTTGCGTTGAGTTGGGGGTCAAGATGACGGCTTGTCAGATGACTGTGGATTTGCTTGGCTATCAAGCCGAGGAGTTAATTGAAACTGCAGAGTTTGCTGGCGCAGCCAGTTATTTTGCGGCTTCACCGAATAATCAAAGTTTATTTATCTAATGACTGAGGTAATTCGTTGAGTAAATTATCTGTTCGGTCTGATATGATTTGCCATTAGCAATGTATTTTAATGTACATTGCTGCTCTTTAGATGGATTAGGAAAGAAATAACAGATGAAATCCTTTAATCGTGGAATTTATTTATTGCCCAATTTAATGACAACAGCTGCATTGTTTGCAGGGTTTTACGCTGTCATTGCTGGTATTCAAGGCGCTTTTCTTGAAGGTGCAATTGCTATTTTTGTGGCAATGATTTTCGATGGCCTCGATGGTCGAGTGGCTCGTATGACCAATTCCAGCAGTGCTTTTGGGGCAGAGTATGACAGCTTAGCGGATATGGTGTCGTTTGGTTTGGCGCCAGCCTTACTTATGTTTCAGTGGGCGATGCAAGATTTTGGCAAAATTGGTTGGTTGGCTGCATTTATTTACACTGCAGGAGCGGCGTTACGTTTGGCGAGGTTTAACACGCAAGTTGGGGTTGCAGATAAACGCTACTTTCAAGGTCTACCTAGTCCCGCAGCAGCGGCTTTGTTAGCCGGCTTAATCTGGATGGTGGAATCTAATCAAATGCAAGACGCTTATGTACCAATGGTCGGTCTTTTCTTAACAGTTTTTGCCGGCTTAATGATGGTTAGTAATATCCGCTTTCATTCCTTTAAAGAGCTTAATTTAAAAGGTAAGGTGCCTTTTGTAACCTTGCTGGTTGTGGTGATGATATTTGTCATTATTACGATTAAGCCTGCCATGATTCTGTTCTCGATCATGTTTTTGTATGCATTTTCTGGTCCTGTAATTACTTTAGTGACTTTACGTAAAACTCGGGAATTGCGTCGTCAACAACACCGTCAAGCGGAAAAAAACAAAAATCAAGATGAAGGCAATGAGCGAGATCTTGGTTCAGAAAGCCAATCCGATACGAATTCTAAATAGTTGATTGAAAACCAAATGAAATGTTACCGGCCGGTGGAGTTTAAGGCGGTTAACAACGTTTAAAAATATAAGGGATTTAACATGAATGATTCATTAATTATTTTCGATACTACTTTGCGTGACGGTGAGCAAAGCCCTGGTGCCTCAATGACGAAAGAGGAAAAGATTCGCATTGCCAAACAGTTGGAAAAAATGCGAGTGAATGTCATTGAAGCAGGGTTTCCGGCAGCATCTATTGGTGATTTTGAGGCGGTACAAGCGGTTGCCTCTACGGTCAAGGATAGTACCATTTGTGGTTTGGCGCGTGCGGTTGAAAATGATATTCGTCGTGCAGGTGAAGCTATTAAACCCGCAAACTCCGGTCGTATTCATACTTTTATTGCGACGTCGCCAATTCATATGGAAAAGAAACTGCGTATGAGTCCTGATGAGGTGGTTGAGCGAGCAGTCTGGGCGGTGAAGTTGGCTCGTCAGTACACTGATAATGTTGAATTTTCCCCTGAAGATGCTGGACGTTCTAATCCTGACTTTTTGTGTCGCGTGATTGAAGCGGTCATTGAAGCCGGTGCCGGTACGATTAATATTCCAGATACGGTAGGTTATAACGTGCCTGAGCAATTCGGTGCTTTGTTTAAACACCTGATTTCAAATATCCCAAATTCTGATAAGGCGATTTTCTCGGCGCATTGCCACAATGATTTGGGTCTGGCAGTGGCTAACTCGCTTTCCGCTGTTCAAAACGGTGCTCGTCAGATTGAATGTACGATCAATGGTTTGGGTGAGCGTGCTGGAAATACCGCTTTGGAAGAAGTGGTAATGGCGGTGAAGACCCGTCAGGATGTATTTGGTATTGATACACAAATCAACACGCAGGAAATTGTGCCAGCTTCCAAGTTGGTCGCAAATATTACTGGGTTTGCCGTGCAACCGAACAAAGCGATTGTGGGAGCAAACGCCTTTGCTCATGAGTCAGGGATTCACCAAGATGGTGTTCTCAAGCATCGTGAAACCTATGAAATCATGCGAGCGGAAGACGTGGGCTGGACAGCCAATAAAATGGTTCTGGGCAAACATTCTGGTCGCAATGCATTTAAAACCCGTTTGGAAGAGTTGGGGATCGTGATTGAAACCGAGCAGGAACTGAATGAATTGTTTGTTCGTTTTAAAGATTTGGCGGATCGTAAACATGAAATTTACGATGAAGATATTCAGGCTTTGGTCACTGATAATAATACGGTCATGACCGAAAATGAGAGTTATAAATTGGTTTCATTAAAAGTCTCGACAGAAACCGGCGAGCAACCTCAAGCGCAAGTCACATTGTGGGTGGAGGGTGATGAAGTACAAGCGACGGCGCAAGGTGGTGGTGTTGTGGATGCGACCTTTAAAGCGATTGAGTCAATGGTGAATTCTGGCGCATCGCTTGAATTATATTCGGTAAGTAATGTGACCAACGGAACGGATTCATTAGGTGAAACAACGGTTCGCATGGAAAAGGCTGGGCGAATTGTGAATGGTCAAGGTTCGGACACGGATATTGTGACGGCTTCTGCAAAAGCGTATATCAATGCATTGAATAAGTTGAAAGCCGATCCGCAAAAAGCACATCCTCAATCGGTTTAATGAGTTTTATTGGTAGAATTAAGTAGCAAAGTTAAGTGTCTAATTCAAAGCAGAAAGCAAAACTACAACCTCAATTTTCGACAGAATTTCTCAGTCAACTCGGTGTTCCTGCTTGGAGTGAAAATCCAGAGTTTTTTCACCGGCCGGTTGAGAATCAAGTTCAAGATAATGCGTTGTTAGAGACGCAAGTTCGAAGTAGTGAGCCTGAGTCACAAGCAAAGGTTCCTGTAGCTTCTTCCGAGCCAGTCCAAAATTCATCTAATGATGTTTCAACAGTCCAACAAGTTGCTCGTGTCTTTATTGCTAGTGGCGTGGATGAAATTTGGCAGAACGAAACATCACTTGCTTGGCAGTTGTGGGAAAATATTTTATTGGCGTTTGGCTGGCAGGAATCGGAGGTTGAGTTTTTCGATGCGGCTACAATGGTCACAGAAGAGAGTCTTTTTGATTGTATGGAAGCTTTAATGGAGTTGCCAATTGATCAAGTCTTTGTGATGTTGGATGATCACCCAATTGTTGAAATGTTGCAAGAGGGATTAGAGGTGGTGCATTTGCCGAGTTTTGAAGAAATGCTCGATGACCCTTATGCTAAGCAACGTTTTTATCAAAGCGTCATTCAGTACGCTTAATTCTTTACGGAACCTCTGATCGAATCAGATTAATTTCTCAGCTCTTCGCCGAGTTCTTCGTTTCTGGCAACGCCAAATTTTTCAGGTCAAGGCGTGAAGTTACAGGAATGTCTAGACTTTGCAAAACTTCGCAATGCAGAGATGATAAATTTCTCGGCTCTTCGCCAAGTTCTAGGTTTGGCTAAGCCCCTGCGGGCGTAGCTTCAACCCCGTTTCTTTGTTGTTGTGACCCTTGACCTTAGAGTAACTAAGGTCGGCGTGCCACGCCTAAAATAACCGGGCTTGAAGTCACGCAGAATTTCAATTTGATTCAATCAGAGGTTCCTTACATTTTCATGTCTGATTTTTTTGTTCGTGCCATGTCTGAAACGGATTTGCCAGATGTTTTGGCAATTGAGCGTAAAGCCTATGCATTTCCTTGGTCGCAAAAGGGATTTGAAAATGCCTTGGATCAGGGACTCAATTTTGTCTTTGAAAATCTTCAAAAACAAATTATAGGCTATGGCTGTTTTTTAACGGTTTTGGATGAAGCGACGCTCATGAATCTTTGTATTTCGCCAGATTATCAGGGGCAAGGTATCGCAAAATCCGCTTTAAAACAGTTGCTGGAAAAACTGCAAGATAACTTTCAGTTTATCTATTTAGAAGTTCGAGAATCTAACCGGCCGGCAAGAAACCTCTATACTAAATTTGGATTTAGTGAAGATGGTATTCGCAAAAACTATTATCCGGCTTGGATTAAGAAAGACGGTGTTCAAACTGAAGGTCGTGAGGACGCGATTTTAATGTCAAAGCGGTTGAGAAATATCTAACAGTAGATCGCTAAGGTTTTTTAGGGTTGCGTAGGTTAAGGATGATCTGGAGAGAGCATCCTTTGAAAGTGAGTTCCTATCACCCTAAAATTTCTTACAGATCAAGGTGCTGCTTAGTTCTTACGGTTTTTAGGTGCCGTTTGCCCAATAATTTGTGCCATATGTTTATAAAGTTTTGGATTGGTTGCCAGAATGTTTCCACTCGCTAAGTAATTTTCTCCGCCACCAAAATCTGTGACCAATCCACCGGCTTCTTGAACGATTAACGCTCCAGCAGCAATATCCCAAGGTTTTAGATTATATTCCCAGTAACCATCAACTCGTCCGCAAGCGACATAAGCTAAATCCAAGGCAGCAGAACCTGCACGACGAATGCCGGCTGTTTCTGTCATAAAACGTTTGAAGCCTGCAAGATATTCATCCGCATAGTCAAATTGATAGTAAGGGAAGCCGGTCGCCATTAAAGAGTTTTCCAACTCTTTTTGCTCTGAAACACGTATTCGAGTTTGGTTTAACCACGCTCCTTCACCTCGGCTAGCGGAAAACATCTCATCTTTGACAGGGTCATAAATGGCTGCATGTTGCAGTTTGCCATTTTCAGTTACTGCAATTGAAACAGCGAAGTGCGGAAACTGGTGTAAAAAGTTGGTTGTGCCATCTAAAGGATCAATAATCCATTCAAATTTACTATTGGTTTTATGCCGGCCGGTTTCTTCTGCCAAAATGGCATGGTCTGGATGGTATTTGCGAATGGTTTGAATGATTCTCTGTTCCGCTTCAAAATCGACTTGGCTGACAAAGTCGTTCCGGCCTTTTTGCTGAATTTCAACCGCATCAAATCGCTCAAGATGATAACGGATGGATTTTCCAGCAGCTTTTGCGGCTTCTTGAGCAATATTCAATAATGGATGCATAAGGGTCTCCTGATTAGAATTTTCGGACTTGTGCCGATTTAGCGTGTTTGAGGCATTAATTGATGCTTGGTCACTACGGGTGCGAAGCCCGATATGAAAGAGTACAATGTTGGCACATAAAAAATTTAGATGATTATAAACGGAATAATAAACGATGATTGAAGATTACTGTCTTGACCCTAACTTACAAAAAATTCGAGTGGTTTTGGTGGAGACATCTCATCCAGGAAATATTGGCGCTATCGCTCGCGCTATGAAAAACATGGGGTTGAGTGAACTGGTGTTGGTTAAACCAAAAGAGTTTCCTTCACAAGTCGCCTCTGCTCGGGCGTCGAGTGCCAGCGATATTCTTGACAGAGCTCGAGTCGTACAGTCATTGGATGAGGCTTTGGTCGGATGTAAGCTTGCATTCGGTGCGAGTGCACGTTTAAGAAAAGTGTCTTGGCCACAATTGGATGTCCGCGAAACGGCTGAATTAGCAATTAAAACAGTGGTAGAGGATCAAGCAACCGTTGCTATGGTGTTTGGTCGTGAAGATTCTGGTTTAAGTAATGCTGAGATGGATAAGTGTCACTATTTGTCGCATATTCCATCAAATCCAACTTATAGCTCGCTTAATATTAGTCAGGCAGTACAGGTTTTTGCGTATGAATGCTTAATGGCGACAAATGTAAAGTCGGTGCATCAAAAAGAAGGGTATCGCCATAAATTAGCTTCCAGTGATCAATTGGAAGGGTTTTATGACCATTTATATCAAGCCCTTCAGGATATTGGTTTTTTAGATCCAAACAAAAATGCTCGATTTATGCGTCGAATGCGTCGATTATTTAATCGTTCGCAGTTGGATATTAAAGAAGTCGATATCCTGCGTGGAATTTTACGGGCGACCCAGCGCAAGTTGGGTGCAAAAGATTCGCAGAAAATAGATTAAATAGCACAAGAAAAGAATCTATATAAAAACAAAAATTCTAAGGATAATCCAATGTTTAAACGGCTACGTTCTGATATAAATTGTGTGTTTGATCGAGATCCTGCGGCACGAAATACGTTTGAGGTTTTGACAACCTATCCCGGATTGCATGCGATTTTATTCTATCGGCTTGCGCATGTATTGTGGGGGTGGAAATTGAAATGGCTGTCGCGTTGGTTATCTGGCTTTGCGCGATGGTTTACAGGTATAGAGATTCACCCTGCGGCAAAAATTGGTGATCGTCTGTTTATTGATCATGGTATGGGTGTCGTGGTTGGTGAAACTGCCGAAATTGGTGATGATTGCACGCTCTATCATGGTGTAACGCTTGGAGGGACTTCATGGCAAAAAGGAAAACGTCATCCAACGTTGGGAAATGGTGTGGTTGTTGGGGCAGGAGCTAAAGTATTAGGCCCAATTGAAGTGGGTGATAATTGCCGAATAGGTTCTAATGCAGTCGTTCTGAAGCCAATTGAGTCAGGTAAAACCGTAGTTGGGATCCCAGGGCGCGTAGTTAAAAAATCTTCTGCGAATGAAAAGCGCCGTGCGCAGATGGCAGAAAAAATTGGTTTTGATGCCTATGGGGTTTCTCAGGAAACGCCGGATCCGGTTGAAAAGGCGATTTATAGTTTGCTTGATCATATTCAGGTTCAAGACGAAAAGTTGCAGAAACTTTCCGAAGCTTTAGTAAAAGTTGGGGGAGAAACGATTGATATGCATTTTCCTGATTTAAGAGATGCGGTTTTAGAGCCTGATGACCCTGAGCAAGCTGCACATTTAAAACCTGAAGATGAAAAAGAAAATTCTTCAAAGCCTCACAATAGGGCTGATTACGAAAAGTAGCCATAATTGATATGGATTAAAGTAACTTGAGGGCTTATTTATAAACGAACGATAGATGTATTTAAGTATAGAAAGGTTTTTATTTTAAAAATAGCGTTCTGATTCAGGCAAATACTTGAGTAGTTTAGAAGGTTATTGTAATCTTAGCTCAATCATTGCATCCCCAAAAAAAATTAATATTAGAGAATATTTATATCGATTTGCTCTGTGATTGTTAGTAGTGCAAATTTTACGTCGTTTACAAATTTAAAAGGCCGAATCAAATGAAACTTACTTCAAAAGGGCGTTACGCTGTCACAGCGATGCTTGATATTGCTTTGAACCAAGAGAAAGGTGCGATTACTTTGTCTTTGATTTCTGAGCGTCAGGGGATTTCGTTATCGTATTTAGAACAAATTTTTGCAAAATTAAAGCGCGCGCAACTGGTTTCAAGTGCTCGTGGTCCAGGAGGTGGGTATCGTCTAAGCCGTAACCCAAAGGAAATTTCTGTTGGGCAAATTATTCATGCAGTGGATGAAAACTTGGATGCCAGTCAATGTTCAGGTCAGCAGAACTGTAAGGGCGGAGAGGAGTGCTTATCTCATCAGCTTTGGTGTGAAGTTAGTTCAAAGATTGATGATTTTCTTCAAGGGATTGCGCTTCAAGATGTGATGGATAAACAGCAGGTTGAACAGAAGGAAGTTCGGTTTGGCTAAACTTCTGACAGTCTGTTTTTGATGCAATTGATTCTCATTTGTTGAGAATTTTTTTTTAAATTCGCTACAATGAAGCTTTAGAAAATTTACGGAGATTTCCCATGGCAGTTACTCTTACAGAATCAGCGTCACAAAGAGTTCAAGATATGATTGCTAAACGTGGGGCTGGTATCGGTTTGCGCGTCTCTACTAAAGTGAGTGGTTGTGCAGGATTTGCTTATGTTGTCGATTATGCGGATTCTATCGACGAAGGTGATCAAGTTTTTGAGAGCTTTGGGACTAAGGTTGTAGTGGATGCTAAAAGTCTAGCAAATATTGATGGGATGGAAATTGATTACGTGCGCGAGAGCCTTTTGAATGAGGGGTTTGAGTTCAATAATCCAAATGTGAAGGACAGCTGCGGTTGTGGTGAGTCCTTTACTGTCTAAAGACCAATTCCATCAGCTGAAAGCTTGTTGAGAACGTTAGAAACCTCAGAAACTTCTGGGGTTTTTGTTTTTCTGCAGTCAAAAATAATAATTGATAGAATACTTTTCATAAATTTTTTAGCGTGTTCAAAGGATCTAGCGTGCAAAAGACATTTTCAATCATTAAGCCAGATGCCGTTAAACGAAATCTTATTGGAAAAATTCTCCAAAGGTTTGAGGACAATGGCCTTCAGGTTACCGCTTCTAAGATGATTCAGTTGACAGCAGAACAGGCTGAAGGGTTTTATGCGGAACACAAAGGGCGTGATTTTTACGAGCCTTTAGTGGCTTACATGCTTTCTGGGCCAATTATTGTCCAAGTGCTTCAAGGTGAGAATGCGATTGCAAAGAATCGGGAGATTATGGGGGTGACAGATCCTTCGAAAGCGGCAGAGGGAACGATTCGCAAAGATTTCGCCTTATCTGTCCGTGAAAACTCAGTGCATGGTTCCGATTCTCCAGAAAGTGCAGCAAGAGAGATTTCTTTCTTTTTTAATGAATCTGAAATTTGTGAGCGCTAAGCTAATGTCGCAAAGCGTTACAGAAATAAAAGCAATGACACCGGCCGGTGACATGCAAAATCAGCTGTTTGAAAGTGAACTGCATAAAAAAACCGATTTGCTTGGCATGGATCGCCAAGCAATGGAAGCTTTTTTCAAGGAGATTGGTGAAAAGCCTTTCCGTGCTGGCCAAATTATGAAATGGATTCATCAGTTTGGGATTTCAGAGTTTGATGAAATGACCAATCTGAGCAAAGCACTGCGTGAAAAGTTAAAAAAAATTGCAGTGGTACGAACGCCTAAAATTGTTGCGGAACAGGTTTCGGAAGATGGCACCATCAAGTGGTTGTTAGAAGTGGATAATAGCAATTCCGTTGAGACGGTGTTCATTCCGGAAAAAAATCGTGGCACTTTGTGCATCTCTTCTCAAGTCGGGTGTGCTCTGGATTGTAAATTCTGTGCAACGGGTAAGCAGGGGTTTAATCGTAATCTTGAAAACTGGGAAATTATCGCTCAAATGTGGGTTGCGAATAAGGCATTAGGTTGTTTGCCAAAAGAAGAACGTCGCATTTCCAATGTTGTTTTTATGGGAATGGGTGAGCCGCTTTTGAATGTGAAGCATACTTTTCCAGCGGCTCGTATTTTGATGGATGACTTTGCTTATGGTTTGTCGAAACGTCGAGTGACTATTTCGACGGCTGGTGTGGTGCCAGCAATTGACATGATTAAGGCGGAGCTTGATGTTTCTCTAGCGATTTCATTGCATGCACCGAACAACCCTTTACGGGATGTATTGGTTCCGATTAATGAAAAATACCCACTTGAAGTCTTAATGCCTAGTCTTTATCGGTATGTAGAAGGTGGGCACAGTAAGAAGCATGTGACGGTTGAATATGTCATGATTGATCATGTTAATGATCGAGTAGAGCATGCACAAGAACTTGTGGCTTTACTTGGAGAGTTGCCATGCAAGGTTAACTTGATTCCATTTAATCCGTTCCCTGATACGGATTATAAACGCTCATCCAATAATGCCATTCATCGTTTTCGTGAAGTTTTGGAAAAAGGTGGTTTGAATGTCACGGTACGTAAAACACGTGGTGATGACATTGATGCGGCTTGTGGGCAATTAGCAGGTAAGGTTAAAGACCGTACTAAACGAACACTACATAAAATTGAATTTAATCGTTAGGTTCATTGGAAAATCTTATGCGAGAGACCAACTCTGTTTCGATTTCTGGATTACTTGCTCATGCAAGAGATGATAAAGAAATGAGTCTGGAACAGGCTGCCGAGAAGCTAAATTTATCAGCAGAACAGTTAAGTGTTTTTGAAAAGCCCAATTTAGATGTTTCAGAGTTGACGGCATTTGAACGTGGATATTTACGAAACTATGCCGTTTTGCTTGAAGTAGATCTTCAACAGTTTCCAGAGCTTTTACCGGCCGGTAATAATTTGACAAGTGAGTTACATCCAACCGCTGAATATAATGATTATTCACAAAAACCACCTTTTTTTGGTGCTTCGTTATTTAAAAAGATTTTTTGGTCATTATTGCTATTCTTGATTGGGTATGGAGTTTATTCAGTTTGGCCCGGAGGGGCTGAGCTTTCGGAAATTGCTGAAGATTCTTTTGAGTTGCGGCTTGAAATCCCTGATTTAATTGAGTCCGAAAACGAACCCTCAACAGTAATAAATGGTGACAGTAGTAAGTAACATTACACAGGCCTTTGACAGGCAATGTGGAAGCACTGAAGATAACGTCTTTTCAATAAAATAAGAATGAATAAAAAGTAAAAATCTATGTCTAAACAAATTTCAGCTATTCGCGGCATGAATGATCTTTATGGTGAACAAGCAGCAGCTTTTGAGTATTTAGTTGAGTCTGCACAAGCGGTTTTACAGCAGTACGGATATGAATCGATTCGTTTGCCGATTGTTGAAAAGACGCAACTGTTTGCTCGCTCAATTGGTGAAGTTACCGACATTGTTGAAAAAGAAATGTATACGTTTGATGACCGTAACGGTGATAGCTTGACCCTTCGTCCAGAAGGTACTGCTGGTTGTGTTCGAGCAGTTATTCAAAATGGGCTTGCATATAACCAGATTCAAAAGTTGTTTTATACAGGGCCAATGTTTCGCTATGAACGTCCTCAGAAAGGTCGTTATCGCCAATTTCACCAGTTTGGGGTTGAGGTCTTTGGTTTAGCCACGCCAGATATTGATGCTGAGTTGATTGTTTTATCTGCCCGTTTGTGGGAGAAGCTTTGTTTGGAAAACCTTGAATTACAAATCAATTCTCTAGGCTCTGCGCAAGCACGTGCGGATTATCGGGATATATTGGTGGTTTATTTTAATGAGCATAAAGACCGATTGGACGAAGACAGCTTACGGAGATTGGATTCAAACCCATTGCGAATTTTGGATACTAAAAATCCCGATATGAAAGAGTTGGTTGAAAATGCACCTAAGCTCATTGATCACTTGGATGATGAATCGATTCAGCATTTTGAGAATGTTAAAGGCTATCTGGATGATGCAGGAATTGATTATGTAGTGAACCCAAACCTTGTGCGTGGTCTCGATTATTACAATCGCACAGTGTTTGAGTGGGTGACCACAGAGTTAGGTGCGCAAGGAACGGTTTGCGCAGGTGGACGATACGACGGCTTGGTTGAACAAATCGGTGGTAAAGCAACGCCAGCGGTTGGTTTTGCCATGGGTATTGAGCGTTTAATGGCATTGCTGATGGATAAAGATTTAGTACCGGCCGGTCACAATTCGCCCGATATTTATGTGGTCTTGGTTGGAGATAAGGTTCAACGTCCAGGTATGGTGCTTGCTGAAATGTTACGGGATTCAACAAGTCGATTCAAAGTCCAGATGAATTGCGGTGGAGGTAGCTTTAAAAGTCAATTTAAAAAAGCGGACAAGTCAGGTGCGCAGTTTGCAATTATTTTGGGAGATGAAGAAGTTGAACAAAAATCTGTCTCTGTTAAGTTTTTACGCCAAGCGCAAGAACAGCAAACGGTGTCTTGGGACAATCTGGTTGAATTTATCGAACAACATGCCGGTTAAAGTTTGAGGTTGATTTTTATCTTTTGAAAAAGCCCTCACAATTTGAGCAAACTCAGTAAAATAACCAAACTTTTACATTCCTGTGATAACACAGGTGCTTAACTGAACAAATATCGAAATACATAGAGAGAAAAGGTTGACTTCATGAGCCGATTTGAAACCGAAGATGAACAAGTCGAAGCCATTAAATCTTGGTGGAAGAAAAACGGTACGGCATTACTTACAGTGATTTTAGTGGTCGTTGTAGCTATTTCCGGTTGGCGTTATTGGCAAAACTCAGAGTTTGTCGAATCTGCAAATGCATCGGCAACCTTTGAGGTGTTGCAAAGTCGTTCTCTGCAAGGCAGTTTTGGCGATGTCGCGCGTGATGCATTGAAGTTGATGAATGAAAACCCTGAAAGTCCGTATGCAGCCGCGGCGGCATTATTGCACGCTAAGTATGACTTTGAAAAAGGTGAGATTGAGCAAGCGCAAACGAATTTACAGTGGGTAATTGATCATGCGACTTCCGAAGAGCTGAAAGCTATTGCTCAAATTCGAATGGCACGCTTACTTGCTCAGCAATCCAAGTTGGATGATGCGCAGGCAATTTTGGCAAAAATTCCACGTGATGCAGAGGACTCAGCACTTTCAGCAGATATTGATTATTTGCAGGGGTTGATTGCGTTGTCTAAGCAGGAGTTAACGCAAGCACAGACGGCTTTTCAGTCCGTGATTGATAATCCAAACACTGACGACAATTTACGTGGCTTGGCTGAAATTCAGTTAGCTGATATTGCTCAATAACTACCGCCTCATATATTTTTTAGAGTGAATTTCCAATGATGCAACCGCTTTTTACCAAACAGAGTAAGCTAACACTAACCTTATTGATTGCAATGGGGTTAGGCGCTTGTTCTTCAACGATTGAGCTCAAAGAACCGCCTATGACGCCAATTGAATCTGAATTGAAAATGGTCAAAAAGTGGCAGGTATTTCAAGGAAGCTTGGACAAGCATGATACAGAAGGTTTGGTATTTACGATTAAGGATGAGCAGTTATTTGTCGCTAATAATAATGGGCGATTGAGTGCTCTGAAGGTTGCAGATACAAGTCGTTGGCAGGATCAGGTGGTATGGCAGGGTACTTTTTCAGAAAAAGTGATTTCCGGTCCTGTGATGGATGACGACCAATTAATTGTTGGAACGGCTAAGGGGCGTGTCAAAGCACTAGATCCAGCGACTGGAAGTGTTAAGTGGCAATCTCAGCTTTCAAGTGAAGTGTTAAGTGCTGCAACGGTTTCCCAAGGGAAAATTTACACACGTACCGCTGATGGAAAAATTTACGCACTAAACCGTGCAAATGGTGAAGTCGTCTGGGTATCTGAGCATCAGATGCCCAAACTATCTTTACGAGGCGCACCGAAAGTCTTGGCAAGTGATGATAAGGTCTACGTCGCTTGGGAAACTGGAATTTTACAAGCACTTGAAGCGCAGTCTGGAAATTTAGCTTGGGAGACTCGAGTTGCAATCCCTTCAGGGAGAACTGATTTAGAGCGTATAGTAGATATTCAGTCTAACTTGGCTTTACTAGATGGTACGCTTTACGCACTTGGTTTTCATGGAAAATTTGTCGCAATTAATGTCGAAACGGGTAACTTTCGTTACGTTAAAGAGCTTTCTGGCTATCGTGATTTCGTGGTAGCTGACCAAGCCATTTATCTAGTTGATGAGAATGACGTTATTCAAGCATTGGATCGTTTTACAGGTACTACACTTTGGAAACAAAAAAGCATGGCGGGCCGTATGATTAACGACCTCAATGTATATGGTGGCGATTTAGTGGCTGCAGATGCTTGGGGCTACGTGCACTGGTTTAATGCTGTGCAAGGTAATGAGTATGCACGAGTCAAACATAGTAATGAATATGGTGACGGTAATCGTATTACCAACATGAAAGTCAGTGATAATCAGCTGTATTTGATGGATGAAACGGGCACAATTAGCAAGTATCAAGTTGAAAAATCAAATTTACTGCAATTTAGAGAACAGATTGCAGAACAGACGGGTGAGCCAATTGAGCCACTGAATTCATCAGAAAGTGAGCCAGAAGAAACAACAGATCACGAGAAAATTGAGAAGTCTGAGTCAGGGTTCTTCTCAAAACTCTGGCCATTTTAATAGCGCGTTTTTACTCAACGCATGATAGTGAAAATTATCAAACCTGAAATTTATTTACGCTGAAAAGCACCTTTAAGAAGTCTAGCTACGAATGTCAAAACCAGTAATCGCTTTAGTCGGACGCCCTAATGTGGGCAAGTCGACCTTATTTAATCGTCTGACGAGAAGTCGAGATGCCATTGTCGCCGACTATCCTGGACTGACTCGTGATCGTCAATATGGCACTGGTCGTATTGGAAATTCACCTTATGTTGTCGTCGACACGGGTGGTTTAAGCGGTGAATCTGAAGGTGTTGATCCACTGATGGCTGGTCAGGTTCGAGCGGCATTGGATGAAGCGGACGCGGTATTATTTTTAGTCGATGGTCGTCAAGGTTTAGTGCCGGGAGATGAGCAAATTGCCAACTATGTTCGCTTGTTTGAAAAACCCGTTCAGGTCTTAGTGAACAAGGCAGAAGGTTACGACCATACATTAGCAATTGCCGAATTCTTTGAGCTTGGGCTGGGCGAGCCGATGGCGATTTCTTCCGCGCATGGAGATAATGTTGCTGTAGCTGTAGACTCTGTATTGTCAGAGCTTCCGGAAAAAGATGAAACCGATGAGATGGATCCTGATGATCATCCAGGAATTCGTGTTGCGGTCATTGGACGGCCAAATGTAGGTAAATCGACCTTAATCAATCGTATGATTGGTGAAGAACGGGTGGTTGCTTTTGATATGCCGGGTACAACGCGTGACAGTATTTTTGTGCCGTTTATGCGAGATGACAAAGAGTACACTTTGATTGATACAGCGGGTGTTCGTCGTCGTAAAAACATTAAAGAAAAAATTGAAAAGTTTTCGATTGTCAAAGCAATGGAAGCGATGGAACAGTCCCATGTGGTAATCTTGGTAATTGATGGTTCAGAAGGGCTGACAGATCAAGATTTGACCTTGCTTGGTTTGGCGATTGAATCTGGACGAGGTTTGGTTCTGGCTGTAAACAAGTGGGATAATCTAACCTCATATCAGCGTGAGCAAGTCAAGCATGAGTTAAGCTTCCGTTTGCAGTTTGTGGATTATGCGAAACAACATTTGATTTCAGCATTGCATGGTTCTGGTGTCGGCGACCTCTTTAAAACCGTGAATGCGGTTCACATGGCAGCTTTCAAAAAAGTATCAACTTCTGACTTGAACCGCGTATTAGAGCAAGCTGTGCATGAACATCAACCGCCGTTGATTTCAGGTCGTCGCGTGAAACTTCGTTATGCGCATTTGGGCGGTCTTAATCCTCCAAGAGTCATTATTCACGGAAATCAAGTCGATCGCTTGCCACAGGCGTATACCAAGTATTTGATTGGGGTTTTTCGTAAAGCCTTTAAGTGGGTAGGAACGCCGGTCACAATTGAATATAAAGCATCACAAAACCCGTTTGAAGGGCGTAAGCAAAAACAGAAGTTTGCATCCGATAAAGAAGCTCTAGATGCAAAAATGCGTCAGCGTAAACGCAAAAAGAAAATGCAGAAAAAACGCATACAGTAAATAGTAATAATCTTACCGGCCGGTAAAGATTATACTTATCGGGCAATTAATTATTTTATGGCCTTTGTTGTGAAACTGACAAAGGCTTTTTTCGTTTTCTCTCTTCTGAAAATGGAAAGCATTATCATCTTAACTAAATAAGAGTATTGAATAGCATGAGTCCAAATCCGACCAAACGTATTCGCGAAATTCCTTATAACTACACTTCTTTTTCAGATAAAGAGATTGTTACAAGATTTTTGTGCGATGAAGGTTGGCGCACGATTGAAATCTTGCGAGACCAACGAAATACTGGCCGGTCAGCTCGTATGTTATTTGAAGTGCTGGGTGATATGTGGGTAGTGACTCGTAATCCGTATATCCAAAATGATCTATTGGATAACCCAAAGCGTCGAAATGCTCTATTGGCTGCACTTTACCATCGATTAAATGAAGTGGAAAAGCGTTTAGGCAACAACCCAAAAGCGACTAAGTTACACCAAGATATCACGCAAGCGGTTTCCGATTTTGAAGCTTGGTTCCCTGAGCAGGTAAAGCTTCGTGCTCGTGTGTTACGAAAACTCAAAAAAGTGACACGTGAAGACAATGTTGATTTTGACGGTTTAGCACGCGTTTCTCATGCGACCGATGCGACGGATTGGCGTGTTGAATTGCCATTGGTGGTCATTAGTCCCGATACCGAGGAAGAAACTGCCAAGATTGTCGGCGCTTGTATTGAGCTGGGATTAACGTTGATTCCTCGCGGTGGTGGAACAGGATATACCGGTGGTGCAATTCCGCTTCATGCCAACACTGCGGTCATCAATACCGAAAAACTCGAGTTTATGAGTTTGGTCGAGCAGGTTGAATTGCCAAAGATTGGCAAGGTTCCTACCATTCGGACGGGAGCAGGGGTTGTTACGCGTCGTGTGTCTGAACAGGCGGAACGATTTGGTTACACCTTTGCAGTGGATCCAACGTCACAAGATGCCTCAACCATTGGTGGAAATATTTCCATGAATGCGGGGGGGAAAAAAGCGGTTCTATGGGGAACCACTCTCGATAATCTGGCGTCATGGAAGATGGTGACACCGGATGCTAAATGGTTGGAAGTTGAGCGTATCAATCACAACCTTGGCAAGCTACAAGATCAAGCGACGGTCATTTTTGATATCAAGCGCTTTGAACAAGATGGTCAAACGCAAATTGGTGAAACAGAACGTCTAGAGATTCCTGGTTCGGCATTCCGTCAAGCAGGTCTAGGTAAAGATGTTACTGATAAATTCTTGAGTGGTTTGCCGGGTGTGCAAAAAGAAGGCTGTGATGGCTTGATAACCTCGGCTCGCTTTATTGTGCATCGTATGCCGAGCCATACTCGAACCGTCTGCTTGGAGTTTTTTGGCACAGATTTAAGCAATGCCGTTCCGGCCATTGTTGAAATTATCGATTATGTTGAGTCAAAAAAGGCGCAAGGTATCTTGCTAGCGGGTCTTGAGCATTTAGATGATCGTTATATTCGTGCGGTGAAATACAACACCAAAGCGGATCGCAAAGAGTTGCCCAAAATGCTGCTGCTTGCAGATATTTGTGGTGAAAACGGTTTTGAAGTTGCAAAAACCTGTACCGAAATTGTCGAACTCGCCAATAAACGTGATGCTGAAGGTTTTGTCGCGGTTTCTGAAGAGGCTCGTAAGCGTTTCTGGCTTGATCGTTCTCGTACTGCAGCGATTTCTGCACATACTAATGCGTTTAAAATCAATGAAGATGTGGTGATTCCATTAGAGCGATTGAATGAGTATAACTCTGAAATCGAGCAATTGAATATTGAAATGTCGATTAAAAATAAGCTGGAAATTTTGGAAGCTTATGAGAATTATTTTGATAACCCAATTGCAGAATTTACTTATGAAGATGATTTTGAAAATGCATCGGGTGACAACGCCGATTACTTTAAAAAACGTCTTGAGAACACTAAAGAGCACCTTGCTGCGGTGAAAGCTGAATGGTCGGAAATCTTACAAAAGTTAAATAAACCGGCCGGTGACAATCTGCATTTGTTGTCGGAAGAAACGCAGGCAAATATTCAAGAGGATGATCGAATCTTTGATTTGTTCTTGCGTCGTGATATTCGTATTAGTTTGCGTAAGAGAGTCAAGCAGTTCTTTGACCAGACCTTTATGGGGCATGATTTCGAAGCCATGCACAAGGCCTTAGATGAAATTCATGCAGGGATTCGAACCAACCGTCTGTTTGTCGCGTTGCATATGCATGCCGGTGATGGGAATATTCACACAAATATTCCCGTGCACTCTGGCAATTACCAAATGGTGCATCAAGCCGAAGAGTTGGTTGACCGTATTATGGAAATCGCCCACCGTTTGGATGGGGTGATATCAGGTGAGCATGGTATCGGTTTGACTAAGTTCCAATACCTTGAGCAAGAAAAAATCGAAGCCTTTGTTAAATACAAAAACAAGGTTGACCCAAACGGCCACTTTAACAAAGACAAACTGATGCCTGGTTCTGGATTGCAGAATGCTTACACACCGGCGTTGAGTTTAGTGAAGCAGGAAGCGATTATTCTGGAGGCCAATGAGTTGGACGAATTGAATAATGATATTAAAGATTGCTTGCGCTGTGGTAAGTGTAAGCCGGTCTGTCAAACGCACATTCCTCGCGCAAATTTGTTGTATTCGCCACGTAATAAGATTTTGGCAACCGGTCAGGTAATTGAAGCGTTCTTGTATGAAGAGCAAACGCGTCGTGGGATTTCTCTACAACATTTTGATGCGATGAATGATGTCGCTGATCATTGTACAACGTGTCACAAATGTGAAACGCCTTGTCCAGTGGATATCGACTTTGGTGATGTGTCCATTCGAATGCGTAATATTTTGACCAATATGGGTAAAAAACGCTTCTCATTGACCACTAAAGCGGCTCTGTTCTTCTTGAATGCGAAGAATCCTGCGACCATTAATATTATGCGTAAGGCGATGATCGGTTGGAGTGCGAACTTTATTACCCTTGGAAACAAATTGTTCCGTGCAATGGGCTTAGTGAAGAAGTCTTCAACAGAAGAGATTCCCGGGAAAACCTCCAAGATTGCCCCTGTTCAGCAGCAAGTGATTAACTTTGTTCGTAAGCCTCTGAATACAGGGCCTAATAACCCTACCATGAGAAGTGTGTTGGGCTTGGAAGATAGTACTATTGTGCCGATTGTTTCCAATCCTGAAAAGGCAACAGAGGATTCGGATGCCGTTTTCTATTTCCCAGGGTGTGGTTCTGAGCGTCTGTTTAGCGATATTGGAATGGCGACGATTGCCATGCTTTCCGAAACTGGGGCGCAAACAGTATTGCCACCGGGTTATCTCTGTTGTGGTTATCCACAAACTGCAGCAGGTCAAGCGACCAAAGGAGAGCAAATTACCGCTGAAAACCGTGCTTTGTTCCACCGTGTAGCGAATACCTTGAACTACATGGATATTAAAACGGTGATTGTGTCTTGTGGAACCTGCTATGACCAATTGCTCAAATATGAGTTTGGACGTATTTTCCCAGGATGTCGTTTAATGGATATTCATGAATATCTTCAGGAAAAAGGTATTTCTTTGGAGAGTGCGACCGGAACAAAATATTTGTATCATGCGCCTTGTCACGATCCAATGAAAATCAAAGATGGAACTTCAGTGGCTCAAGACCTTCTAAAAACCGAAGAGGTTCAGTTGAATGATCGTTGCTGCTCAGAGGCGGGAACTTTGGCAACCGCTCGCCCAGATATTTCAACGCAATTGCGTTATCGTAAAGCGATCGAGTTGAAAAAAGGCATTAAAGAGCTAACGGGTGAAGAAACTGCACGTGACGGTAATGTGAAAGTTTTGACTTCTTGTCCTGCATGCCAACAGGGTCTGAATCGTTATGAAGAAGAAACCGGCTTAAAAACCGATTACATCGTAGTTGAGTTGATTAAAAACTATCACGGTGAGCACTGGAAAGAGCAGTTTGTTGAACAGCTCAAAGAAGGTGGGGTTGAAAAGGTTCTATTGTAATCTTGTTAACTAAACATTAAAGCGCAATAAAAAACGCCAGCACTTTTTATAAGTCTGGCGTTTTTTTATCGAAAATTTAACCTATTGTCGGTTTTTCGAACTTGAATATTACTTTTGAGTTTGAGATGCGTAGTAAGCGGCTAATTCTTTGATTTCTTCATCCGTTAGACCCGCTGCGAATGGCCCCATTGTTGCATCTTTACGGAAACCATCACGGAAATCTTTTAGAGTTTTTTCTAGGTAAGCGGCATGTTGTCCAGCCAATTTTGGAAAGTTAGGGACCATAGAATTACCATCTGCACCGTGACAACCAACACATGTGGCCGCTTTAGCCGGTGCTTGTGCGAAAGAAGCACTTGAGAATAGGGCAGTCGTTGCGACAGCAGCAATCATTAACTTTTTCATATCTCTCTCCAATTAATCAAGTTTATGAGTTTGATAAAACAAAATTTATTATAAGGGAATTTTTTTAAGTTTGTATGCTTTCAAAAAAATTGCCTTATAAGCCGGTTTTGTTTTATTGAGTTATAAAAAAAGCCGCAGCAGACGAGCTGCGCGGCTTCTTGCTTCTTAAGTTGCAGTCTAAATTATAGACCAGCAACGTATGCAGCGATGTTTTCCATGTCTGCATCAGAAAGACCAGCAGCCATTGGAGCCATCATAGAAGTCATAGGACCTACTTGCTCACCAGCTTTGTATTTGTGTAGTAGTTCAACAACTTTTGCAGGATCTTGACCAGCTAGTTTAGGGCCAACACCACCTTCACCAGCACCACCGTGACAACCTGCACAAGTAGCGTAAGCTGCTTGACCTGCTGCTGCGTCACCCGCTTGCGCTGCTGCACCAAAAGAAACTAAACCTGCTGCTGCTAGAGCGATCATTGTTTTTTTCATTTTGTACTCTCCTAAGCACTATAAAAATAAAAGTTCGGGTTTCCCCTGGGTGCATATTACAAACGCATTGCCATTTTTAGTCAAGCGACGAGACTTGAGCAAAGGTTGAATTAGCCTAAAATATTGAAGGAATTTACTATAGCAGCTATAGAGTCTGTCTAAATATTGTTAAAACTTTTGTCAGAAGTGGTAATTCAGGTGAGGAATTTAGCCATACAAATGCTTAATTCGTTAAAATTTACATCATCAATATTACTTAGCTAAGGAAGGGATATGATTCGATTATGGATTGTGGTGTTTGCACTCACGCTGGCGAGTTGGTTGGTTCTTAAAGTCATTCGCAAACCAATGAATTTGTTTTTGGTGTTTGGTTTCTGGGTTGTGGCTATTTGGGGAACTATGGGGCTGATTTACGGTATTTCGGTGCTACTTGCTCAAAATAGCCCGATATAAAAGATACCGGCCGGTAAAGAGTTCTCTGTAGAGTTTGTGGTTTGAGTATGTTTCTTTATGAAGATTCGTTTTCAAATTCTTCTAATAGACGCCGAAAACTTTCATAGCGGCTCAGTGCAATTTCATCATCTTCCACAGCTTGTTTAATTGCGCAATGAGGTTCAATCGAGTGCGTGCAGTTGTTGTATTTGCATTGACCTAAAAAGGATGCGAAATCTGGATAATGTGTTTCCAGTTCAGTGAGTGAACAAGGATTTGGACTGAATTGACGGACACCTGGTGAGTCAATTAAGTTTCCACCATGAGTTGTTTCATTGTCTAAACTTGGAAGATGGTACAAAATACTGTTTGTCGTAGTGTGCTTGCCAAGCCCTGTGGCTTCAGATAACTCTCCGACTCGAATGTCTAAATCGGGAATCAATGCATTAATCAGTGAAGATTTACCGGCACCAGAGGCACCGACTAAGACAGAGTTTTTCTGGTCCATAAATTCACGTAATTCTCGAAGGCCTTCTTCTGACACGCTTGATGCCGGCAAAATCTCAATTCCCATTTCTGCATAAGGGTGTAACAGTTCTGCAACCATTTCCCACTCTTCATCAGAGCTTAATAGGTCAACTTTGTTGATGATAATAATGACAGGGATATCCAGCTGTGAGGCGGCAACTAAGTAGCGGTCAATCATATCTGGGTGAATGCCGGGCACAACAGGCATGACGATACCAATAAAATCAATATTGGAGGCAATCATTCGTTTTTGCCCACGAAACCCAGGGCGACTAAGCTCATGGTGGCGTGCTAGCAGTTGAGTAACGACACCTTCATTCGTGTTTGGCACTTCTTGCCAAACCACTTCATCACCAGCGACCAACTTGCCAAGTCCTTGACGAATTGCGCAGCTAAATTGCTCACCGGATTGATTTTCTAGCAAAACGCGCTTACCAAAACTGGTAATAATCAGACCTTTTTGCTGTTCATCACTCAATTGAGATTCATCAATCAGTGTTTGTGTTGCTTGGCGCTTCTCTTGAATCCGAGCAATCTGCTTTTTATTTAAACGTCGTTTTGCCATTGAAAAAATATGCCTTGGAGATAAATGTTCTGCAAGTAATTCCGAAAGATGTCACTTGTACCCTTGCGGTATGAACTCATTCATGAAGTTTCCAGATTCGCTTGCTGAATCATTTCGATTTAAATTAACTTTCAATCAGCGCATTGATTTTAGCGGCCATAATCATATCGTTCATGGTCAAGCCTTTCACAACATGGGTTGTCAGTGTGATTTTGCATTCATTGTA
Source organism: Thiomicrorhabdus indica (assembly GCF_004293625.1). NCBI lineage: Bacteria > Pseudomonadati > Pseudomonadota > Gammaproteobacteria > Thiotrichales > Piscirickettsiaceae > Thiomicrorhabdus > Thiomicrorhabdus indica. Next base: position 977,909 of record NZ_CP033040.1, read on the forward strand.
GCCAAAGCAGATCTCAGGATGATGATCTTCTTTATGTGCCAGCCAAGTGACAGCATTCACAAACGCAGTTGTTTGGTAGTAATTTTTGAACTTAAAGGTTTTGCGAATGTCTGCATAGTTGAGAGGCGCTTCCCAACCTTCAAGTTCTGAAACATTGCTTTCGATAGAGGGAATAATCAGAGACTTATCTTTGGCAGACTTTGGTTCACATTTGCTGTTCAAAAGTTCGTTTAAAATTGTGTTTTCCATAATATTTCCATAAGTTTTTTATTTTTAGAAACCGATAAATACTTTATAAAGACGCCACTTGTACCCTTGCGGTGCAAACCCATCCATGTGGGATACTCGAATGGGTGCGACTCAGACCATCCAAGCCTTCGGCGCTTTACAAAGCATTATTATTTCTCTTGTAAACTTTTTAAATGATCAATCCGAATTTTTGCCGGCGGGTGGCTGTCGTGATAGGCCGAATAACTTGGATCGGGTGTCAAGGTGCTGGCATTATCCCTATACAGTTTTAGCAAGGCCGAGATCAAATGTTCTGACCCAACATGTTCTGCCGCAAAAGCATCTGCTTCAAATTCATGTTTGCGACTTTTAATGGCACTAATAGGCCCCATAAAAAAGAACATCACCGGCACTGCGGTCATAAACAGCAAAAGCGCAATGGCAGGTGTTTGGTCAACCATCCCTAGACCTGAATAGAAAACTGGTTGTTCTGCGAGCCAGCCCAATAATGCTAAACCTGCCAAGGTCATTAAAGTCGCTTCAATGAGACGTTTTTTGATGTGACCATGTTTAAAGTGGCCCAGTTCATGCGCCAAAACGGCTTCAACCTCTTCTGGTGAGAGTTTTTCAAGAAGAGTGTCAAAAAACACAATTCGTTTGTTTTTACCAAAGCCAGTGAAGTAAGCATTGCCGTGACCGGAACGTGAAGAACCGTCCATTACAAAAACACCATTGGATTCAAACCCCGTTCGATCAAGTAAGGCTTCAATGCGTTGTTTCATTTCCCCATCTTCGAGAGGGGTGAATTTATTGAAGATTGGTGCAATCCATTTTGGGTAAGCCCACATCAAGACTAATTGAAAGCCCATCCATAGTGCCCAAGTATAAAGCCACCATAAGTCGTCAATATAGGCATTCATTATCGAAACGACTGCCCAAACCAATGGTAATCCAAGTACAAGACCAAGCGCCCAAGATTTTAGAAGGTCGGTGGCAAATTTGGTTGGAGTTGTTTTATTAAAGCCAAACTGCTCTTCAATTTTAAAGGTACTCATTATCGAAAATGGCAAATGTAAAATTGATAAGAACCAAATCGTTGACAGTAAAAAGGCGACATTACGCCAAATAGGTTCTAGGGTGGTTTGCAACCAGAGATTGTAGATGTCTTGGAAACCACCACCAAGAGTCATAAAAAGAATGATCGCCGCATCGTAAAACAGCCCTAAACGACCCAGTTGCAGTTTGGCACGACTGTAATCTGCGGCTTTTTGGTGAGCGTCAAGGCTGACGACATCTGAGAAATCATCCGGCACTTTTTCTCGATGAGCGCCAATATGGAATTGGTTTTTGATATTGAGCCACAATTCTAAAATTAGATTAAGAATCAGAGCAAACAGAAAAATAGAGGTAATCCAGTTCATAGAAATTTACAGGTATCGTTGATTAATCTTAGTTTAAGATAATGGCAATTTTTGAAATTTAAAGAGTAGCCACACAAATGAAGTCGGATAATAACCTAATTTGGATTGACTTGGAAATGACAGGACTTGAGCCCAAGACCCATAAGATTATTGAAATCGCAACTGTCGTTACCGATGCCCAACTCAAGATTTTGGCGCAGGGACCTATTATTGCGATTGCAACTGAGCAGGAAGAACTGGATAAGATGGACAATTGGTGCGTTACACACCACGGAAATTCAGGGCTAACCCAGCGTGTCCAGACATCTACAATTTCGATGAGTGAGGCGGAAGCCCAAACGATTGAATTTTTACGTGAATGGGTTCCGGCCGGTAAATCGCCTATGTGCGGTAACTCCATCTGCCAAGATCGACGTTTTATGGTTGAGCAGATGCCAAAACTTGAACAGTTTTTTCATTATCGAAACTTAGATGTGAGCACATTAAAAGAGCTGGCTCGACGTTGGGCACCGGAAGTGTATTCCTCTCACGAAAAACAAGGATCACATTTGGCGATGGACGATATTTTAGAATCGATTAATGAGCTCAAGCATTATCGTAATAATTTGTTGGCAGAAAAGTTTCGTGATCACGCCTGAGAAAATCGGTTGAATTTTTAACAGATCAATTTAAATAACCTTTGGTTAGAAGGGGCTTAAATCCCTTGTACTTTCTAAGCGTTTCCTTTCAAAACAGAATTCCGCTAAAAAGCGGTTTTTATGGTTCTATTCAGTACCGCTTTCCGTTATAATTTCGCGCTTAACTTTTTATTTTGAAAAGTTTTTTTATTTTTAATGAATTTTACCGGCCGGTGGTTTGCAAGACCTGCACAAAAACTTTCGTTCGGTGAACTTAACCAAGAGGACCATTGTTGTGGAAATGACTGGTGCCCAGACTCTTGTCCATTTTTTGGAAGATGAGGGCGTAGAGCATATATGGGGGTATCCTGGTGGAGCGGTTTTGCCAATCTACGATGCCCTAGATACTGACGCTAAGAAATTAAATCATATTCTTGTCCGTCATGAACAAGCGGCTGTCCATGCGGCAGACGGCTATGCACGCTCTACAGGTAAGCCAGGAGTGGTCTTAGTCACATCCGGACCGGGTGCGACGAATGCGGTAACTGGTATTGCAACCGCCTATATGGATTCAATTCCTATGGTGTGCATTACTGGACAAGTACCAACAGGATTGATTGGTTTGGATGCGTTCCAAGAGATCGATACTGTTGGGATTACCCGACCAATCGTAAAACACAACTTCTTGGTCAAGGATGTTAATGATCTGGCAGATACGCTCAAAAAAGCGTTTTTCCTGGCTACAACGGGTCGACCTGGCCCTGTTGTCGTTGATATTCCGAAAGATGTTCAAAACGCCAAAAGCAACTATGTCTTCCCACAAGAAGTTGATATACGCTCCTATTTGCCTGTAACGAAAGGCCATAGCGGACAGATCAAGAAAGCGGTGGAAATGATGCTTTCTGCGAAGCGTCCTATTTTGTATACCGGTGGCGGTGTCATTTTAGGTGATGCTTCTGAAGAGTTGACAACGCTGACTCACAAGTTAGGCTTCCCAATTAACCAAACGCTGATGGGCTTGGGGGCATTTCCTGCTTCTGATAAGCAAGCGTTAGGCATGTTGGGAATGCACGGAACTTACGAAGCAAACTTGGCAATGCATCACTCGGATGTGATTATTGCGATTGGTGCGCGTTTTGATGACCGTGTCACTGGGAATCTTGAGAAATTCTGTCCCGACGCAAAAATCATTCACATCGATATTGATCCAGCATCGATTTCGAAAAACGTGATTGTCGATATTCCAATCGTTGGACCTGTTAAGCAAGTCTTAACGGAAATGATTCAAGTATTGGATAATACCAAGCAGAAAAAAGACGAAGAAGCACTTGCGACGTGGTGGCAACAGATCGAAGAATGGCGTGCAACGAACTGTTTGCGCTATGACACGACTGGCAAAAAAATCAAGCCGCAAGCAGCAATGGAAGCAGTCTGGAAATCAACAAACGGTGATGCCTATGTTTCATCGGATGTTGGTCAACACCAAATGTATGCGGCGCAATACTACCCATTTGATAAACCTCGTCGCTGGATTAATTCCGGTGGTTTGGGAACGATGGGCTTTGGTTTGCCTGCGGCGATGGGTGTGCAAATGGCGCATCCTGAAGCGATTAGCATTTGTGTGACAGGTGAAGGTTCGATTCAGATGAACATTCAAGAACTTTCGACTTGTTTGCAATACGGCTTGCCGGTAAAAATTATCTGCTTGAATAACGGTTTCCTAGGAATGGTTCGTCAGTGGCAGGAATTCTTCTATGAGCGTCGTTATTCGATGTCGTATATGGATTCATTGCCAGATTTTGTTAAGTTAGCAGAATCTTACGGCCACGTCGGTGTTCGTATTGACGATCCAAAAACCATGCAGGCGCAACTGGATGAAGTCTTCTCTGAGAAATACAAAGACCGTTTGGTGTTTGTCGACATCCTAACCGATCAGCAAGAGAACGTTTACCCAATGATTCCAGCGGGTGCGGGCTTAAACGAAATGATTTTGGTCTAGGGGAGCGAAGATGAAACATATTATTTCAATGTTAGTTGAAAATGAATCGGGTGCGCTGTCTCGAGTTTCAGGTCTGTTCTCTGCACGTGGTTACAATATCCAAGCACTGAATGTGGCACCAACTGAAGACGATACTCTGTCGCGTTTGACGTTGGTAACAGAAGGCACGGATCAGCAAATCGAACAAATCGTTAAGCATTTGAATCGTTTGATTGATGTGGTCAAGGTTTTGGATTTAACCGAAGGTCAGCACATTGAACGAGAATTGATGTTGATTAAGGTTTCGGCAACCGGCGATATGCGCGAAGAGTATATGCGTTTAGCGGACATCTTCCGTGCGGATATTATCGATGTCACACCGACGACTTACACCATTCAAATGGTGGGCGACAGCAAAAAATTAGACGCGTTTATCGATATTATCGATTCGGGACTGATTTTAGAAACAGTTCGCTCAGGAACGGTTGGTGTCTTGCGTGGCGAGAAGTGTTTAACGCTATAAAACGCTATAAAAAGACAAAACCGACCGGCCGGTAAACTTTATATCTGTACCGGCCGGTAAATACCCAGATGAATTCAAATGGGTAAATAACGAATTTTGAAAATTTATTTTGATTAACCTAGCGCCGCAGCTATGCGGGCGTTTTTAGAAAGGATAAAACATGCAAGCTTATTACGATAAAGACTGCGATCTATCAATCATCCAAGGCAAAAAAGTTGCTGTAATCGGTTTCGGTTCTCAAGGTCACGCACACGCGGCAAACCTAAAAGATTCTGGTGTTGACGTTGTTGTTGGTCTACGTCCAGGTTCTTCTTCTGTGAAAAAAGCAGAAGGTTACGGCCTAAAAACAGCTGACGTTCCAACTGCGGTTGCGGGTGCTGATGTTGTTATGATCCTGACTCCGGATGAGTTCCAAGCAGATCTTTACAAAAACGAAATCGAACCAAACATCAAACAAGGTGCAGCGCTTGCATTCGCTCACGGTTTCGCAATCATCTATAACCAAGTTAAGCCACGCGCTGACCTAGACGTTATCATGATCGCTCCAAAAGCACCGGGTCACACAGTACGTTCTGAGTTTGTTGCCGGTCGTGGTATTCCTGACCTAATCGCAATCGAACAAGACGCTTCTGGTACTGCGAAAGACATCGCGCTATCTTACGCTTCTGCTGTTGGTGGTGGTCGTACGGGTATCCTAGAAACCACTTTCCGTGAAGAGTGTGAAACTGACCTATTCGGTGAGCAAGCAGTACTTTGTGGTGGTGCAGTTGACCTAGTTAAAATGGGCTTCGAAACTTTGGTTGAAGCAGGCTACGAGCCAGAAATGGCCTACTTCGAGTGTCTACACGAATTGAAACTCATCGTTGACCTAATGTTCGAAGGTGGTATTGCCAACATGAACTACTCAATCTCAAACAACGCTGAGTACGGTGAGTATGTGACTGGTCCACGCGTTATCAACGAAGAATCTCGCGAAGCAATGCGTCAAGCGCTAGCAGACATCCAGTCTGGTGAGTACGCGAAAAACTTCATCCTAGAAGGTCAAGCGGGTTACCCATCAATGACTGCAATGCGTCGTCTAAATGCTGAGCACCCAATTGAGCAAGTAGGTGAAAAACTACGCGCTATGATGCCTTGGATTGCGGCGAATAAAATCATCGACCAAGACAAAAACTAATTTTTAGGGGCTTGTTTTCCTGATTTCTTTGTTGGAAGTTAGCTCGTTTACTAAATGTAAACGTCGCCAACTCAGAAAAAACGCCACCTAAAAATGAATGTTTGAAAAACCGGCTATATGCCGGTTTTTTTGTTTTAGGTATATAGAAAAAAGACTGTCATTACGAGGGCTCTTATGCCCGTGGCAATCTAATTTACCGGCCGGTTAGTTTTGTTATCTCGTTCTCACGCTCCTGCGTGGGAATGAATATTTTTCCCCGAAAAGCGCTCGCTAAAATTGAATGTTTGAAAATCCAGCTATTTGTATGGAAAACTACAATTTTTTACATTAATATCTTTATTAAATAAGCCTTGTCAATGACAAGTTTAAATAGGTAATACAAGGTAACTTGCCAAATTGACAGGAAATACATGATAAACAAGCATAATTGCCTGAAAATATTGCCAATATATTAAATAATCGGGCAAATATGCCTGATACTAAATGTTACGAGTGACCGCAAGCGGTCACTCGTAACGGGGTGGCGATAATAGATTTCATTGTTCGACTCGCTTGCGCTCCTCATAACAATGCAATCAACCTGACGTGTTTCACCCACAAAAAATTTTCAATTTTTCGTGCGCGAAGCCACGCAGGTTATCGCCACCCCGTTATGCCCCCGTATAGATAAGGAGTACTTGAAGAGTGCAGTTCATTCATACCGACCTTGGTCAAAGGAAGCGCGGGGAAATTGTAGAGATTACCCTGACAAGTGGTGCTAACGTCCGATTGATGGATAGCTCGAATTTTAATAGCTACAAAAATGGTAAGCGTCATCGCTACACCGGCGGACTCGCCAAGAAATCACCAGTTCGGCTGCAAATCCCTTCCTCTGGACATTGGCATGTTGCAGTAGATATGCAAGGGCTCAGAGGTAGTACAAGGGCTTCCGTTCGGGTTCTTCCCGGCGTATTGCCAGATATACAAGAACGTCCGTTAAGTGAAGTTCCAAGCCTTGTTCGAGATAACATTCCACCGTCAACAGAGACTGGCGCGGAGGTTCACGACGTTTTTATCTCTCATGCATCCGAAGACAAAGATGATTTCGTTCGCCCACTTGCAAACGCTCTTATTAGTGAGGGACTAAATGTATGGTTCGACGAAATGACCCTACGCATAGGCGATAGTCTTCGCCAAAAAATAGATAAAGGTCTAGCGAGTAGTCGAGTAGGCCTTGTTGTTTTGTCCCCAGCCTTTATCAGCAAGGGCTGGACCAACTATGAGCTAGACGGAATTGTTAGCCGAACCGTTTCTGGCGAGCAAATTCTTCTACCGATATGGCACAACATTACAAAACAGCAGGTAATGGATTTTAGCCCGTCCATAGCAGATAAAGTGGCGCGCAGTACTGCAACACACACAATTGAAGAAATCGCTACCGAAATAGCGGAATTAATAAGGTCCAAGGCATAACAAAGTGCTGCTAGGGACAAAATACGCTGCGCTCCGTTTTGCCCCTGAGTACGGCGTTATACGGCATCGCTCGAGTGTGCGTTTTCTACCGTAAGCGGGCATCGGTCGAAAAGTAGCAGAAAGAAATAATATTAAATGTAAGTCCCCTTGTCTTTGGTCCGTTTTTTAAGGTCTTGATACATGAAAATTACTTCCTTCGCTTTAAAGAATTACCGGCGGCTAGCCGATGTAACCTTAGTGCTTGATGATAAAACAGCGGTTCTTGTAGGTGCTAACAATAGTGGAAAAACGTCTTGCATTGGTGCTCTACATACATTTCTAAAAAGTCCGGAAAATCTCAAGGTTAGAGATATATCTAAGAAGAATTGGAGGAACATCCAAAATCTGGGTAAAGAAGTCGAAGTAGAGTTTCCCTCCATCGAGAAAATGCAGGAACTATCCGATGCTCTTATCAGGTTATTGCCTAGTTTAGATATCGAGATAACAGCGGAAGCGAGTGAGGCATATAAGGTTCGTGACATCCTACCAGACCTAGAGTGGAAAGGTGGTGCTCTATCCGTTCGCATAAATTATGAAGTAATTGATGTCTCCAAATTATTTAGTGAGTTTGTTGATACGAGAGTGGTAGTATCCAAGCATCAAGGTGAGGTAAGCCTATGGCCTAAAGATCTCTGTGATTTTTTAGAGAAAGGCCGGAACTTCAGTAAGTTCATAAAGCAAAAGCACTACGTTTTGAGCAAAGAGGCTGAGCCTAGTTCGAACGAAATTTTACAGCCGCTAAAATCTGAAGCTTTGAAAAAGTTAATTCGAGTAGACGTTATATCCGAGCAGCGGGGGCTAGGTGCTGAAGATAACGCAGATCAAAAAGGGCCATATTCAGAAAAGCAGCGGCTCAACAAGTTACTTCGAGACTATTATGAGCGTATTTTGAACCCAGAAGATTACCCAGAGGCTGACGACCTCAAAGTTTTGGGGCAACAGCAAAAATTAGAAAATGACTTCACCAAAAGATTAAACGATCAGTTTGAGGCTCCTTTCGAAGAGTTGAAAAGTATGGGTTATCCTGGTATTGGTGGTAATCCAACTGTTGAGATTTCCGCGCAAATTAGCGGGACGGATGCGTTGCAAAAATCGTCATCGGTACGATACCGTTTTGATAAAAAAGATGAAGAGTTTCTTCCCGAAAGCTACCTGGGGCTTGGCTACCAGAATCTCATCTATCTGACTTTTAGGCTTCTAGAATTCCGCGACAAATGGATGCGTGTTGGTAAATCGGCTTCTTCAGGGGACAATGTCGAAGAGCAGATTGAGCCAATTCACCTGGTCTTACTTGAAGAACCGGAAGTTAATCTTCACGCGCAAGTTCAGCGTGTTTTTGTATCGAAAGCTTACGATACTTTGCGGAATCATCCCGATTTGCGCGACAAGAATACCAAAAAAGATAAGTCTGAATACCAGACACAGCTCGTGATTAGCACCCACTCCAGTCATATTATTAATGATATTGACTTCAAAAATTTACGTTACTTTCGACGGAATGATGCAAACACGTCGTCCATCGCAATGGACCATACAACAATTGCAAACATGTCAGAGCTTTTTGCGAATGCGAAAGATGAGCTTTTGTTTGTAAGTAAACACTTGAAGCTCACTCATTGTGATATCTTCTTTGCCGACGGCGTTATATTCGTCGAGGGGCAAGCAGAGCGTCTTTTGGTACCAGAGTTCATTTCCAATAGCTTCCCGGATTTATCTAATCGGTACATCTCGATGCTCGAGGTGAACGGTGCTCACACGCACAAGTACAAAGCGTTAGTCGAGAAGCTTGGGGTCACGACTCTAGTGCTGACGGATCTTGACTCTGTTGATAACAACGGGAAGTCTTGTTTTCCGCAAAGAAACTCTGATCAAAAGAGCAACAATGATACTTTGAAGATCTGGCATCCACAGAAAGAAACGTTGGATGAGTTAGTAGATTTGCCCAAAACGGAACATATGACAACAAGTGAAGGTGCACCGCTTTACGTTGCTTTTCAGAAGCCGACCCAGATTTCTGAGAAGGAGGTCTTAGCCCGAACATTTGAAGATGCTTTGATATTGGCTAATTTTGACCAAGAGTATTTTCAGAAGAAACCCAAACTCAAAACTGCAAAATCGGCCCATGAAGATGATAGTAAGTCGTTGTCAGAGTCACTTTATGAATATGTGCAAGGTTTAAAAAAAGGCGACTTTGCCTTCGATTGCCTATTCCATCTCGCGGATAAAGAGTCGAATAGCTTCAACCCCCCTGAATACATGAGCGATGGCCTTAAATGGCTGGCAGCTCAGCTTTCACCAAAAGAATAGGGGGGGAAGTTATGTCAGAAGAATTCTACTTGGCTGAAACCAAACCCATAGATCATGACAGTGATGTTGATGAAGCTATTAAGGGGTGCCTGCGCATAGGGTCAGGAAAAAGCTTTATTACCTTCGCTGGGGCGGGATCAGGCAAAACCTACTCTCTAAAAAATGCTCTGGATTTCCTGAAAAATCAACACTCTGACGACTTTTCTCGGCGAGGAAAGCAAATTGCCGTTGTAACCTTTACTAACAACGCTGCAGATGAAATCAAGGACCGAATCGAGCAAAACCCGATCTTCGCGGTTTCCACGATTCATAGCTTTTGCTGGGATGCAATTGGCGGATTCAATGAGGACATTCGCAAGTGGTACTTGGAAAAAATTCCCACCGATTTAGAAGATCTCAAGGAAAAAGAAGATAAAGGCCGTGCAGGCAAGGCATCCGATGCCCGAAAAAGGGATATCACCCGCCTGACTAAGAAAATGGAATGGTTAGCGAAACCTCGCTCATTCGATTACGATCCAAACGGCATAAACTCCTCTCCAAATGCCCTTTCGCACGCGGATGTTTTGAAGATTTTCTCTAATTTATTGACCACCAAACCGATGATGGCGGAAGTCATAATAAATAAATTCCCGTTCATATTCATCGACGAAAGCCAAGATACTAATAAAGACGTTATTAGTGCATTCTTTGAGCTGCAAAAAGCCAAATCGGATAGAGTTGTTATCGGCCTGTTTGGGGATACGATGCAGCGTATCTTTGGCGGGGGAGAACCTGAGCTGGGTAAGACTAAGCCCAGTGGTTGGACTACTTTCGACAAGAAAATGAATCATCGATCAGCACGGCGCATCGTTGGTTTGGGGAATCAAATTCGTAGTGAGGATGATGAACGTAGCCAGTTTGCCCGAGATGGAGCCGCGGAAGGTTATGTTCGGTATTTTTTATTGTCGTACGGTGTTTCAGAAAAAGACCAAGTCGAAGAGAAAATTCGTGAGACTATGGCGGAAATTACGGGTGACGCAGACTGGAAAGATACTCAATCCAAAGAAACCGCTATCTTACTTTTGGAACATAAAATGGCTGGACGTCGACTTGGCTTTGGTGAGCTTTGGGACACGCTTTCAAGATCAGACAAAATTAAAGATCGGATTGCTGAAGGTGAAAATACCGAACTTAACTTCTTCTCTAGCATTGTTTTTCCTTTGGCTGAGGCGAGCCGGAAGGAAAGACGAGCCGAATTGATGTATATCTTGAGAGAAAGCAGGTCTCCGCTGTTGGAAGCCATTGCGCTTGATGCAAACAAGGGCGATCCGCTCGCGCTTGCCCGAGCCGCGGAACATGCATTTAGAGATGTGGTTTCAAATGATAAGGTCAGCTTTCGTGAAGTTTTAGAAGTACTTGCTAAGCACAAGCTACTTAGAATCCCAGAAAAATTGCAGTCGTTTGTGGCGGATTTAGAAGAAGCAGAGACTGAATCAGAGTCAGTCCAAACGGGAGCTGGCCCGGAGGGTGACCCAGAACCTAAGGAGCGGGATGATAGCGAAATTGCTGCTTGGGCTGAAGCCTTGGAGACTGGTTTCTTCCAGATTAAAAACTATAAAAACTACATCGATGAGAACTCAATTTTTCGAACCCATCAAGGCGTGAAGGGTAACGAATTCGAGCGTGTAATGGTTGTCATGGATGATGATGAAGCTGGTGGGTTCTTATTTTCCTACGAGCAGTATTTTGGCGCGAAGGAGCTTTCGCAAGCAAGCAAAAAAAAACGGGATGCAGGTGAAGAAACTGGTTTGGATCGAACCCGACGATTATTTTATGTCACATCTACTCGTGCGAAGAATAGCCTAGCTCATGTGATTTATACTTCAGATGTGACTAAAGTAAAGGAAAGTCTTATCAAAAAAAAATTAGCGCGAGAATGTGAAATTATTGAGTTATAAAATTATCGTTGAAACTGTATTTAATATTGAGTTTCACACTAAAGAGTCAATAGGAATGAACGTGATCCGAAGAATTATGTTGTTCAGGGGTGTTTTGTGGATGACCGCTTCCGGCCATGAGGGCAGTGAGAGGCTAGTTCAAGTTCCGTATAACAAAGCGCTGCTGTCGGACAAGTTTTCCGCTACGCTACAAATTTGCCGCAGAGCGCGGCGTTAGGCTTTATTCTTTCCCTATTAACTAATCTCATAAGTGAACAACATGACTCAATTCGTGAATTACTTGAATTTAAAAGACAGCGAGCTAGATCAATATATTTATAGAATCATTTCGCTAGACAGATTAAATCAATTGTTTAATGAAAAAGTAAATGTGCTTGTTAGTCCTGAGCTTTGGGATGACCCTTTTGAAAACTTCATTATGAAATCAAATGTAAGGTTTGACGATGGAACTATCGCGAATATTGATTTTAGTGATGATTACTATGGGCAGTGTTGGACTTTACATAAAGCATCTGATGCGATGTGGAGAATATATTCAAACGATAAAAAAAGTGTAAGAATTCGCACAACTGTCCGTAAGCTCGCTGAAAGTTTAAGCTCTACTCTCGGAGAATTGAAAAACGTCCAGTCTTACATAGGTAAAGTTGAGTATCTTCCAAATAAAGGACTGATGGCGTTTGCAAACACCGTATTAACAGGTCTACCACAGCCAACCAGTTTTGCCAAAACACTTCTTGTAAAAAGGCCAGCGTTTAGACATGAAAAAGAAGTTAGATTAATTTACATGGATAAAGATAAAAAAATAGATTCTAAGCTATTCAGTTATTCCATCGATCCTCACGAGTTAGTTGATCAAATTATGATTGATCCAAGGCTGACTAAAAGTGAAGCTAATGAAGTCAAAAAACAGATTATTTCTTCAACCAAATTTCAAGGCACAATAAAGAGGTCTCTTCTTTATGATCTTCCAGAAGGGATGGTATTCAATTTTAGATAAGCCTAACAATTCACTCAACCCGACCGCGCTAACGCGTGGCTGGTTAGCTTAAACGTTAAGGCACTCAAGGAGTATTGATGTCACTACTAAGAGAGATACAAGATGCGGCAATCGATTCCAAAACGGATCTTGCTAGCTTATTGCGTAAATGCAAGGTTTTAGCAGCTCGGCTCGGAAGCGAAGAGTTCAAGTCCTGGGTAGACTCTGAACTAAGTGGCTACAAGAATGTTGAGGACTTACCGGAATATAGAGTTTTGCATGTAACATCAAAAGGTCATTTTTCTGGTGCATTTGGCTCTGGTATGAATAACGCGGACATCCCCATGTTTTGTTTGCCAGAAAAATTTCGTGAAACCATGTCACGATCTAACATGATGGAGCCAGTTGCTTCTATTGAAGCCCTGGTAAGTAAATCAGACGGTGGAACTGCTCAAGAACCTTGGAACCCTGATTTTGTTGCAATGGTAGGTCAGAAAATCTATCAAGGCATGAACTGCATGCAAGCTTGGAAAGTAATTCCCATTACTGCGTTAATCGCCGCGCTAGATGAAATTAGAAATAGAATTTTGAATTTTGTCTTGGAAATAGAAGCGCAAGATCCTGATGCTGGCGAGGCTGCTCTGAATTCTTCTCCAGTACCTCCAGAAAAAGTAAATCAAATATTTAATACCTATATATCAGGCAGCGTTCAGAATGTTGCGACTGGTAGTCATAGCTTTGAGCAGCATGCTACAAACAACGATATAAATGCGGAATTATTCTCTCAGCTATTGGAGGCATTGCAGTCCGTTAACCAGCCAGAGATTACAGTGCCTCTATGTAACAATGTCGAAGAAATGCGCTCTAGTCAGGGCACTCAAAGCTTTAAAGAACACTATCAGCATTTTATGTCTTTGCTATCAAATCACATGACAGTGTTGGGTCCCGTCGTGGCCCCATTTCTTCCGGCTTTAGCGGCAATCGTGCCTTAACAAAGAGCTGCAGCGGATCAATTTTCGCTGCGCTCAAATTGCCCGCTGAGCTGGGCGTTACGAGCGACCGCAAGCGGTCGCCCGTAACGGGGTGGCGCTAATAGATTTCATTGTTCGACTCGCTTGCGCTCCTCGTAACAATGCAATCAACTTGACGCCTTTCAATCCCCAAAAATTAAAGTTTTTAGGTCGCGAAACCACGCAGGTTATCGCTACCCCGTTATAGCATTGGTAAATTATGACAAATGAAGAGCTAGATATTTTTTTAAGAACCTTTTACGAAATAAAAGAACAATCAGTTTCTGGAAGTTATGGTTTTGATGATAATTGGAATATTTTTATAAAAAAGATATTAGCTTTATCTCCAAAATCTTACGGAACAAAAATTCAAAATAGAGTCATTTTTCAAAATGATTTGAAACATGTGAAAGCAAATGAAGATAAAGGTGATTTCAGAAAAAACAGCAAATATTATGAAATCAAAACATCTATATTGACGGTAACAAATAAAGCAGCAAACATAACTGGCGTACGCCCCTGGCAACCCATTGATGGGTATTACATTCTTATTATAGATGCTAGAGATTTCGAAAATATTTGCACATATAATTTTCATTTAACTAAAGAGCAGATGAGTGAGGAATTAAAATGTCTAAAAGCTTTACCTCTTAATGGGACTAAAAGGGCAAACGAAGGCAACATAAACTTGCCTCAGAGATTTCAACTATCTTTAAATGATGGGAATTTCAAAAGATGGGTTCAACGTTACTCATTCGATACAGATGAAGTTATTAAAAAGTTATAACAATTCACTCAACCCGACCGCGCTGCCGGTTAGCTTAAACGTTATGAATATCGAGATCGTAGAAAAAACAGATCACCTTAAGCTGATAGAGATATGGGAGGCATCGGTCAGGGCAACCCACGACTTTTTAGCTGAAGCTGATCTACAGGAGTTAAAGACGTTAATTCTAGAACAGTATTTTGACGCTGTTGATTTAAGGTGCGTTAAAAATGGCAACGGTGAAATACAGGGATTTTGCGGCGTACATGACGGTAGTATTGAAATGCTGTTCATCTCACCTGATACGCGCGGAAAAGGCATCGGTGTCATGTTAGTGTCAAATGCTATCAATGAGCAGGGAGCATCAAAGGTCGACGTTAATGAACAGAATGAGCAGGCGCTAGGTTTTTATCAGCATATTGGTTTTAAGGTTACAGGACGCTCTCCAGTCGATGGGCAGGGTAAAGCCTATCCGTTGCTGCACATGGCGTTATAAAAATTTAACAAGCCAGCCACGGCGACGTTTTTTTCGTTGCGGCTTCTCCTTCACTACAAAGCCGCTGAGTGAAACCTATCTACGGGATAAATCATGAACCACAAAATTCTCGATAAAAAAGCTAAGAAGAGGTGACGAGTCTTTTCACGCCTGTTTTCCCCTCATCTGAGGAGAAGGAAAAAAGAAGGCTAATTAGTAACCTTGCCTCAGAGCTATCTTCAAGAGCCGATAGAAGTACTACTTCATGGAGATGATCCTCATTATTTTTCTGCTCCTCTTGCTGACCGGCATACTCGTTCTTGCCATTAGGTTAGTCAAGTGGATTTTAGTAAATAAAATAAGATCATGGATATGTTTAGGCATTGTGCTTGTCGGTTCGGTAGGATTGGGTATTCATCATTTCTTTTTCAAACAGATGATGCTCATCCAATCTGAAGTCTATCCTAATCTTTACTTAGTCAAGTATTATGAAAATGATGAAAATCAATTCCATTCATTAATCAGAGAAAAAATAAAAAATCACCTGAGTCATCAGATTCCCGATGGTAAAAAACTGAGCTACCAAAAAGACAACGTCATTTTCTTTTATGCGTATTACAAGGCATTTCCTATCAGTGTGTTTCAAGATGAAGGGACCGCATATTTCTTAGAAAATGAAGAAGACCTCGGTGGATTAGTGACTGAAGAGTTGGGGATGTATTTCAGATACAAGTTAGCAGAGTTTTATTATGCTCCCTGCGAATCTGAGCCAACACTTTATTGTGGTGAAATCAGTTATTTCAACGACGGTAACTTGGTTAAGTTTGAGCGTCTTACTAATCTTCACGTATATCAAAGCGTTGAAAAACCAATAGATACTGAGACTCTCATAGATCAACTTCAGTTGGCTTATTCAACAAAAAATGAAGAGCAGTTTCTAAATCAATTTCCGTCAGACTTTCAGCAGTTTGTCACTCTTTTTGGCTGGGATGAGCAAGCTGATCGTCCTAATAAACTATATAACGTGAGTGATGCGTATATTACTTATTTCTTCACGTTAATCGATAATGAAAGGTATCGAGAATTTGACGATAAGATAATTAGCATTGCTAAAGGTGGCAGATGGCAAGCGGACGCCGTCAATTATTTTCAAAATAAAGCATTAGTTTATATCAGGGATAAGCGTCGATATTACCTTATCAATGATCTGGACTACAGCGATGCAAAATCGGTTCTGTTTTTCCTTTTTGATGGACCTCATCCTAAGTTTGACAAAGTATTTACTCACAGTCTCAACAACGACAAAATGCATATCGTTTACGATTTGTTTGCGAATGAGTTTGCAGGATGGGAAGAGCGTTTGAACCCAATCAATAAAGATTTTTCCTATTACGTGGATAACGAAAACTACTTCATTAGAGATATTGATGTTAACAACGACTATGCAATGGATAAGGTTGTCAGTGCCAAGCCTTACCAATCAGATGACTTGTTGGTGTTTATCAATTCAGACGGGGTATATCGATTTGCTTTTAAAACGACCAATTTTTCACAAGATGGTGGCCAGCAAATTGTCGATGTGATTGCGGAGAAAAACGGATTTTACGTTCACACAAGGTTTCCAGATCGTGGCCTAAATGAGGCTTATCATCATATTGCTTTTATCGATCGAAAATTCATTTTCACCCATTCCGTAGTCAAGTTCAAAAAAAGTAATGAAGAAGGAGCGCCTACTTATACCTGTAATATCAAGCAGGGTATAGACTATAGTCATCCCAACTTATTGAACAAAATGGAATCGTTGCCAAATGAAGGGGAAGGCCAATCGCCTTGTTAATGAGAGCCGCCATGTTAAAACGGATTTTTGAATATGTACTTTGGGCCATAGCCGCTTTCTTGCTTGGCATGGGGTATATTTTCCTGCTCTTTACCTTTATTCTTGGAGAGATACCCGAAGAAACTAGCCTTATATCATTCGTTACTTTGAAACTATTTATTTTTGGTGTGATTTATGTTGGCTCCACCTTCGGTGTGATTTTGGCCGCGTTATTTATCTTGCTTGATGTTTTTTATTTAAAAAGAAAATGGCAGCAATCTAAACATTTTTTCCTAAAACGTGTGATTTCGCTGTTGCTTCTGTTAATCGTTGTGGCTGTGTTGCACTATCTTCTTGAAAAAACTTTTGATGTGATATGACTATGAACTCTTTGAGAACTGTCTTTTTGATGTCAGTCCTACTGCCTTTTTATGTTTTTGGGGGTGAGCAGCCTGATGTGGAGGATGCCGCATCAGAAGTTGAAATGGCGGTTGAAGTTGATACAAACCAGAGTACGAAAATTTCAGATTTTCAAAATGCACTTAAGTCGATACCAGAGAGAAAAGTGCCATTCATTGATAACACCAACTTTGATATTTTCATTGAACCAGAAGATTTTAAACCCATTGATGATGGTGCTTTAAATATTGAAGCGGTGTATCCGGATTTTTATCAAGAGACATCTAAGTACCGATCAGTGATGTCGTATAAAGTCAGCTTGTCACAACACTTTTATACGGTAGTTGTGACGTATTGGGTAGGTAAGTACGAAATGGAGTCTACCCTCATTAACTATGATATGCAGGGTAATGTCATTGACCATCAATTAGTTGCTTATGACGAGATTGGTAAAGGTCAAACGATAACAACGTCAAGAATCAGCGAACATGCGATAACCAGCCAGCACAGTTCTTGGGGATTGACTAAGGCGATTATTGAGGAGGAGTTTGTTATCAATCAAGATGGCACTATAGACAAGCTAGAGTCAAAAAATCTGAACGATACCATTGATAATGATGCATTGGTTTTATACGTTTTAAAAGAGATGGATCTTGCTCCGCTCTCGGTCAAAACAGATTTAGTTGTCTCCAAAACTAATCCAGAAACATCGCATGAAGTGATCGTGGTTATCCCTGAGATTGTCGATGAAGGAGAGGGCTATTTTGAGTTGAATAGCCATATCGTTATAGCTGATGATCGGTCTGGAAAAGTCACGCATCAGTATTTTGAAACTAGTCAAACAAATGGCTGGTATTCGGATGCTATCCGGCTTAGAGAAATTAACTTAGACACGGCGCCATACCGAGTAACACATGATATTCGGGCTTTTGGTGTTCGGGTACGACATGCTGGTACGTCTAGGGTGACTCAGTATCAAAGTGAAACGTTGAGCCTGTTTATCAAGACCGGCGATAAGCTAGAAAAAATTCTTGATAAATACCCGGTTAAAACCTTGAATGGTCAATGGGATGGTGAGTGTTCTGGTGAATTTACCGAAACTGACAGCATCTTGATGATGTCAGAACAACAATCCAATGGTTTTAATAACATCATCCTCAAAACCAAAGTTAAAACCATTACAGATAACGTGAGTGATGACGGGGAATGTAACTCTAACGAAAAGACTGCAACAAAAACAACGGTACTAAAATACAACGGCAAAGAGTACAAGTGAACTTGATGAGATAAAAGATTAGTGGCGATTCAAGCTTTCCCAACAGCTGAAGTGTCTAGAGCGATTAGATTATCTGAAGAAAGGTCAAGAAGTGATGTAATGCCAATGAATCATGCTCTTGCTACTAATTTCTCGCAAGATATGAAGTATAAAGGTGTCAGAGTAAAATTAAATTTCCCCGTGGGAATGCATATCTAACGAGGCGCACGATAATATCGACAAGCGGGTAATTAAAGGTTTTTGGATAGGAGTTGCAGAATTTTAATAAAAATATGTACTTTTTGAAATTTTTTCCTTGTAATTCCTGAGGTTGTTCCGTATACTCAACGAGCTAGAAAATTCTTTACGATTTACATCCTTCATTTCGCTGTTTTATTTTGTGTAACACCTCGTCCTGCAGTATCTAAGTTTCATCAGGTTTATCTCTAAGCAAGTCAGGCCTCTTGCAGGCGTCAATTTATTCAAAATTTAGGATGGTATTATGTCTAATACAGTAAAAGGAACCGTTAAGTGGTTCAATGAAACAAAAGGTTTCGGATTTATCGAGCAACAGTCTGGGCCGGATGTTTTCGCCCATTTCAGCTCAATTGTTAGCGATGGTTTTAAAACGCTAATGGAAGGACAAGCGGTTGAGTTTGTCGTTAAGTCGGGGTTAAAAGGCCCGCAAGCTGAAAATATCGTAGTGCTGTAAAGTCTGCACTTTCCTGCGCGCTTGTGTAGGAATACGAATTTGTTAAAAAGAGGCCTAGATTCGTTCTAGGCCTCTTTTTTTATTTATATCTTTTTATTTATCTCGTCAATTTTAGGTCGCCAGTGTTTGAAATCTGTGTTCTTTGATTGTGATTTCCTTATTGCTTTTGTAAAGCACAGAGCGGAAATTTGTTTGTGTTCGTTGGCAAATGAAATATAAGAAAAAACGCTACCGGCCGGTAATCATTTGAATAAATCTTGCCTGTGTAAAATACAAATATCTTAAAGCCAGCATTATGCTGGTTTTTTTGTTTTTGGAATTTAGTGGGGGGTTTAAAGGGCGTAAAATAAAAGTGTAAGGTTAATCCATTTGAGGAGGATGTTATGAAGTCTCATGGAATTTCAGTTGGTTTACATCGTTATGAGGGTGAGTTTTTTATTGTGCTTAAAGCATTTGGTGTTTTAACGCATGATGATTACAAAGTATTAACACCAATGCTGGAAAGTTTTTTAGCGCAATCAGATGCGCCAAATATTCGGATGTTGTTTGACGCACGAGAATTTGAAGGTTGGGAGTTACATGCTGCTTGGGATGATTTTAAAATCGGTTTAAAGCATGGTTCTCAGTTTGAAAGAATTGCGTTGTTGGGCAGTAAAGCGTGGCAAAAATGGGCGTCAAAAATCGGTAGTTGGTTTATTTCTGGTGAGATGCGTTATTTTGAATCCGAATCTGAAGCCATCGCATGGTTGAAATCCGATTAATGGTAGTTATTTGCAAGAGTGAAAATCTGTAAATAAAAAACAAACGTGTCAGCTAGGTTCTATTGCATCTTATTCCTACCGTCTGTTTGGAAGCGTACGCGTCTAAATTGAACGGTTTACTCGATGTCAGCATGATTAAAAATAATTTTATTTGCTATTGAAACTTTTTATTGTATTTGTGTCTACAAGGTTATTTTTCGTTCTATTCTTTACGGTCTGGAATTTGAAAACACATAATAAGATGGAGTCGTGAATGTCGTACTTAAAAAACAGTCCGAATGCAGAAGGATATTTTGGTGAGTTTGGTGGGGCATTTTTGCCGCCTGAGTTGGAGCCGCATTTTGCGGAGATCAACAAGGCCTATCAAGAGTTGGGGCGTTCAGCAGATTTTTTAAATGAACTGAAATATATCCGTAAGCACTACCAAGGTCGCCCGACACCGGTTTATTATGCGCATAATTTGAGTAAAGAAGTTGGAGCGCATATTTATTTAAAACGTGAAGATCTTAACCACTCGGGCGCGCATAAGTTAAACCACTGTATGGCTGAAGCACTTTTGGCGAAGCATATGGGAAAAACCAAATTAATTGCTGAAACCGGTGCAGGACAACATGGTGTTGCTTTGGCGACAGCTGCGGCTTATTTTGGTATGGAATGTGAAATCCATATGGGTGAGATTGATATTGCGAAAGAAGCTCCGAATGTCACGCGCATGAAATTATTGGGTGCAACGGTTGTTCCGGTTTCGTTTGGTGGTCGCAGTTTAAAAGAAGCCGTGGATTCCGCATTCCAATCCTATGTCACGCAAGCAGACAGTGCAATTTTTGCCATTGGTTCGGTTGTGGGTCCGCACCCATTTCCATTAATGGTGCGTAACTTCCAGTCGGTGATTGGTCATGAGGCGCGTGAACAATATCTTGAGATGACGAATGAGCTGCCGGATCAAGTGGGGGCTTGTGTTGGCGGCGGTTCTAATGCGATGGGCTTGTTTGCCGGCTTTATCGAAGATCAAAATGTTGGACTAAATGGTGTTGAACCATTAGGGCGCGGCACTAAATTAGGTGAGCATTCTGCGACCATGACTTATGGAAAACCGGGCATGATTCACGGTTTTAAATGTATGTTGTTGTCTGATGAAGAGGGCAATCCTGCACCAGTCCACTCCATTGCATCCGGCTTGGATTATCCAGGTATCGGCCCAGAACATTCTCACCTTAAAACGACGGGGCGGGTTGATTATCATGCGGTCACAGATGAAGAAACACTGGATGCTTTTTATAAACTTTCCCGAATGGAAGGAATTATCCCTGCGTTGGAAAGTTCGCATGCCGTAGCATGGGCCATGAAGCATGGACGAGATAACCCAGGTTCGACCATGCTAATTAATCTTTCTGGACGTGGTGATAAAGATATTGATTATGTGGCGGATAATTTTGGAACGGAAGGTTAAGTACAAGAAGAGTGAGTTGAAAATTTAACTTTTTATAAAACCGGTGCAATGCCGGTTTTTGTATCGAAATATTTACCGGCCGGTAGATTAAGTCCATGAGTGCTTTTAGTGTGTTGGTAAATGTTTTTGTTACGTTCATTATTCATTGAGCTTTTACAGAGAAAAGTACGCCACAATAGAGGAAGTCAGTTTGGGGTGTGTATGTTTTCTCGCTTAAGAGTATTTGTCTTTGTTTTCATCATAACGTTGTTGTCGGGTTGTACCTTAAAGTTCGCCTATAACCAGTTAGAGTGGTTAATTCCTTGGTATCTTGAGGATTTTATTGAGTTTGAAGGTGGGCAGATTGAGTTATTCGATTCCCAGTTGGACGATTATTTGTCTTGGCATCGACATCAAGCGTTACCCGAGTATGCGAATTTCTTAGAGCGTTTATCTGAATTATCTTCTCAAAGCTGGAATCCACAGAATCAGGTATTTGAACCGTATAGTCGAGCAAAACTTTTAGACTTGGAACGTCAGCTTAACGTTTTATTGAGTCAAACGGTTTCGCCGCTTGTTCAGCCGAGTGTGGTGTTGATTCGCCAGCTCTCTGCTGACCAAATTGAACAAATTCGCCAAGGTTTTACCAAATCGAATAAAAAGTTTTCCGGCCGGTTTGAAGGCAAGTCGGAAGTAGAAATTAGAGAAGAACGCGCTCAGAAAGTGACTGACTTATTTGAGAGTTTTCTGGGTGAGCTGAATGAACAACAACAGCAATTGATTGCTAAATGGCAAAAAGACTATATCCCTATGGAAGATGTACTTTTAAGCACACGTCAAAGGTGGCAAACGAAATTTTTGGAAGTTCTTACCTTCGCACCGCAAATGACTGACGAAGTTTTGTCCAACAAACTTACTCATCTTTACACGCAAGGGGAGTCTTACCGTTTACCAGAGCATCAGTTGATTTATGATGCAAATAAACAAGAATTTTTTAAGCTTGTTCAAGTGATTCAATCCAACAGCTCACATATTCAATATGAATATTTACAGGAAGAGTTGTCTGAATATCAGCAAGATTTAACGGAGTTGGCTCAACGAGTTGAACCAGAGCCGATGTTTGAATTTTAGTGACGTGTTAATTCAATGCGATTGACTGCCAATAATGGGTCTATATCTTTGGTCTCAATGACTTTAATGTTGTCGCTTTCCAAACGTGCCTGCAATCCATCACCTAATCCTTGAGTTATAAACACATTAATCCCTGCCAAAGGATGATCGGGATAGCCGGAAATCGGGTAGCTGAATTCTCGAAGTAGTTGGTCTCGACTTAGTTTGATATGCGTTTGGCGAATGGTTTGATTTTTGTTGATTTCATAAATCAAATATCCAGGACATTTGCCAGCATGCCCGCAAATAGTTTTCCCATTCGCGCTTGTAACCGCAATTTTCATGCATTTTCCTTTATGTCAAATTTATTTTTCTCTATTCATTAAGGTTTTAACCGGCCGGTATAAAGTCTGTGATTTAAAAAAATGTTATGAATAGATAATTGAAATTTATGGTTATTCTACGGCAAGCTAATGGAATTCACTCATGAATAAATCAATCGTTTCTCAAAAAAAAAATTTATAAGAGTACCTGCTTTTTAAAGGGTTATCACACAACGATGTTTTAATTGGAGATAGCTAAGTGTTTGATTTGTTTGTCTATAAAAGCGCATTAAATTTTTTAAGGGTATTTACAATCAATCAAAATAGATGGTTAAGGGTGCAACCAGTAAAGTGACATAGTTATAGAGTGGTTCGTATCAAAGCCGCAGAGGAAGGGAGTGTGGTCTTTTTTGTTTTATTTACGAGAGTTGTTAATCAATAAAATATGTGTATCGATTTTCCGGCCGGTAAATTCAGTCGGCATAAAAAAGCCAGCAAATTGCTGGCTTTGTGAGTCTGTTGACGTGTTTGTAACGTTCTACTGACTCTTTTTTATAAATCTGTCGAAATTATGCAGATTTTTTAACCGCTTTTTTGGTTGCAGCTTTCATTTTCTTTTGGCTTGAAAGACCTTTCTTCGCCACTTTTTTAGTCGCTTTTTTAATTACAGAGGCAGCTTTTTTCTTTTTAAGGTCGTTTTTTTTAACCATTTTCATTGCTACTTTGGTCGCTGTTTTTTTGATTGCTTTTTTCTTAATTGCTTTTGCCATTTTAACTATTCCTAATGATTATTACTGAGTTGGTTTTATATATTTATTACGTTTAGTAATAAATTATTACTAACTATACGCATGAGGATTTTAGAAATCAAATTTTTTAACAAATTAATTTAGGCGGACTTTTTGCAGTTTTTTGACCTTGCTATGCGATAATTAACGCGCAAAATTGTCGCAATCTTAGGGGGAGACGGTGACGTTTATCGAATTTAAAAAATACTTATTAGACGCGGAGATTAGTCTGCCTAAATTCAGCAAACTGATCAAGGTGAGTGAAAAAAACCTACAGTCCTATAAAAAGAAGGGTGAAGTACCAAACCCAATTGCTGTGGTGGCCGTTTGTTTTGTGGAGATGCATCGTCAGGGAATGGATTATAGACAAATTGTGGAAGCTTTGAACCTTCAGGCGAAAACTAAGAAAGGCGCAGGGTTTGCCAAGAAAAACAAGGAATTAAAAAGTGAGTTGGCTGATGTTAAGGTTTAAACAGATTGTTTGGATTGTTTCCATCTATGTTGTCGGTTTGAATGCTGTTTTTGCACAAGCTTTACCGGCCGGTCATCATTGTGCAAAGCCGGAGAAACCAAAAGTAT
Source organism: Thiomicrorhabdus indica (assembly GCF_004293625.1). NCBI lineage: Bacteria > Pseudomonadati > Pseudomonadota > Gammaproteobacteria > Thiotrichales > Piscirickettsiaceae > Thiomicrorhabdus > Thiomicrorhabdus indica. The sequence continues at coordinate 1,001,987 of NZ_CP033040.1, forward strand.
TCCAGTCACTTGAAGAGGTCGCCGAGTTTAATGAAGCACATGAGAAATATAAAACCTGCATTTTGGACTATATAGAAAGACATAAAGCGGCTTCACAACAACATTATCAGGCGGCGAGTTCTGCGATTGGTGAATGGAATCGATATGTCAGGGAGCAAACAAACCCCAGTGGGAGTTGAGGCTAATCAGTTCGATTTTTACAAAACAATTTTAATAAGTGAATAAAAAATTCTTTTATTAGAAGCTAATACACTGTAAAAACGCTCGTTATAATAACCCACCGAAAACGCCCTTTTGGGCGACAATCAAAATAAAGCTATAAAATATATTACTTTTTGAAGGGTTATAGTATGGAAAGAGTTATTATTCCAGGCGCATTGGTTTTTGCTAGCGTCCTTGTTTTCTCATTAATGAACGTTTAATTTCGTTATTTGAAGAGTGAAAACCGGCTTAGATGCCGGTTTTTTCGTTTCTTAATACTACCTTTTTTACCGGCCGGTATTTCCTCAAGATCATTTCCATACTCATTTTCAATTCTCTTCACAACGATAAACACGATAAACGCTTTGGATTGCTCTCATGACAAGAGGTTTAATTTCTCAAATAAAATGGCACGCCTGAGGTTGTGTCGTTTAATATTGAGACAAAGAATCTGGGAGCTTGATTATGCATCAAAAAACCGATCGATTTGCCAAACAACCGATTGAATCGACCATTCAAACATTACAGACCAATATTGATTCTGGGTTATCCAGTGACGATGTGCAATCTCGTCAAAAAAAATATGGTCTCAATGAAATTCTGGCACCAGAAGAAGGCGTGCTAAAGCGCTTCTTTAAACGTTTCTGGGGGCCGATTCCTTGGATGATTGAAATCGCAGCCATTTTGTCAGCGTTGGCCGATAAATGGGAAGATTTCACAATTATTTTAGTGATGTTACTCGTGAATGCGCTGTTAGACTTTCTGCAAGAACATCGAGCTCTAAATGCATTGAAGGTTTTAAAAAATACGCTTGAAGCGCAATCCATGGTATTACGCGATGGCGTTTATCAACAAGTTGCCAGTAAATATCTGGTGCCAGGCGATATTATTGAGTTGAAGATGGGAGATCTTATCCCTGCTGATGTTCAGTTGATTTCAGGGGATTATTTACTGATTGATGAGTCTGCATTAACGGGAGAATCCTTACCTGTTAGCAAACAAGCGACTGATGTTGCCTACGCCAATACACTTGTTCGGCAAGGCCAAATGCTTGCAGTTGTGCTTAATACCGGGGCGCAAACCCGTTTTCAATCAGTCGTTGCCTTGATTACTCGTGCTCAACATAAAGAAACCAGTCACTTCCAAAAGATGGTCATTCATATTGGCCACTTTCTAATTGCCCTGACATTGATTATGGCCAGTATTATTGTACTGGTCTCCTTGAATCGCGGTGATCCATTAACTGAAATCTTACAATTTGTCTTAGTTCTTTCTGTTGCTTCGATACCGGTTGCGCTTCCTGCTGTTCTGTCCGTCACCATGGCCGTCGGAGCCATGAATTTGGCAAAACGCCAAGCCATCGTCTCTAAACTTACAGCCATTGAGGAGTTGGCTGGAGTAGATGTTTTTTGTTCAGATAAAACAGGGACTTTAACGCAAAATCGTATGCAAATATCAGAACCGATTGTGGCTGAGGGGTTCGATTTATTTTCATTAATGCAAAATGCCTTGGCCGCCTCTAAGCGCGAAAATAACGACCCGATTGAACTGCCATTATTTGAGTATGCGCAGCAAAATTTAGAGTCAACGGCATTTGAATTCAAGCAAACGCATTTCACACCTTTTAATCCCAACGAAAAGTTTTCAACAGGCACTTATCACGTTGATGGTAACGGTGAGGCGCAAACTTTTACCGCTTTTAAAGGGGCGCCACAGGTTATTTTTAAAATGTGCAATTTGACGCCAGAGGGTTATGCGCAAATGACGCAAAAAGTGAGCACTCTGGCTGCACAAGGTTATCGAACCTTAGCGGTGGCTCGTAAAGGCGAGTTGCAGATGGAGTTACTTGGATTATTGCCTTTTTATGATCCTCCACGAGAGGATTCGCAGCAAACGATTGAACAGATGATAGGACATGGTGTTCAAGTCAAAATGATAACTGGCGACAATCTGGCAATAGCAGAAGAAATCGGCCGTTTATTAGGGTTGGAAGGCAAGGGATTACAAGCCTCTAAGCTAACGGGGGGAGGAGGTCAAACCTTACTTGAACTTGCGCAAGTATTAACTCAGGCGATTTATCAAAACCTTGATCAAGAGGTAACTCGCGTTGAAGCGAGCCGATTTGCGCAGAAGGTAATGGAACAAGTTACCCATCTTTATGATACTTCGGTCTTAGATCGTGAATTCATTTATCAACATGAATCAGCAATTGTACAGCTAATAGAAGAAACCGAAATTTTTGCCGAGGTGATTCCTGAGGATAAATATAAAATTGTCTCGACCTTGCAGCAGGGCGGACACATGGTCGGTATGACCGGCGATGGTGTCAATGATGCGCCAGCATTGAAAAAAGCCGATTGTGGAATCGCGGTGTCCGGCGCAACGGATGTTGCCAGAGCCTCCGCAGATATTATTCTGACTCAACCGGGATTGTCGGTGATCAATGAGGCAATCGTACAATCTCGAGAAACCTTTAAACGAATGCAGACCTATGCGACGTTTCGAATTACAGAAACCATTCGTTTGATTTTGTTTATTACCCTAGCAGTGGTGATTTTTAATTTTTATCCCATTTCGGCGATTATGGTGATTTTATTGGCGTTGCTCAATGATTTGCCGATTTTAGCAATCGCTTATGACAATGTACGCAGCAACGGCACACCGGTTCGTTGGAATATGAGGCGACTGTTGACTCTCTCCACCATCATTGGGATTTCTGGAGTGGTTTCTTCTTTCTTATTGTTCTATATTTTAGAGATACAAGGTCTGCCTCAAGAAACGATTCAGAGTTTGATTTTTTTGAAGTTGCTTATAGCGGGACATTTTACTCTCTGGATTCTGCGAAGTGATGGGTGGTTTTGGGAGCGCCCATTTCCATCGAAGTATCTGTTTTGGAGCATTGTGGGGACGCAGATAGCCGGCACCCTTTTTGCCGTTTATGGCATCTTTATTGCACCTATTGGCTGGGAAATGGCCGGTTGGATTTGGTTGTATGCGACGGTTTGGATGTTCATCAATGATGCCGTCAAAATAACCGCGGTAAAAGTTTTGAACCGCTATCAAAGAACTGATCTTAAAGGAATTCGCTTGTGAAAATTTGCTTAATGAATCATTTTTCGGACAAGATGCACCCTCAGTTGCAATCTCAGGGTTATGAGGTTGTTTCCGAGAATCAATGTGACTTGGCCAGTTCTGAGATTGAGGCGATTTTACTCCGTTCAAAAAATCTTCACAATTTATCCTTGCCCAAAGGATTGTTGGCTGTAGCACGTGCTGGAGCTGGGGTAAATAATATCCCTGTCGAGCGGATGAGTGAACAAGGGATTGCGGTTTTTAATGCACCTGGAGCGAATGCCAATGCGGTAGCAGAGATGGTTTTGACTGCAATTCTAATGCAAGTTAGACATGTTGAACCAGCGTTAGAGTTTACCGGCCGGTTAGATTCCCATTCGGAAAATTTAGCGCAACAGGTTGAGTCTGAAAAATCCCAGTTCCAAGGGCGAGAGTTACAAGGTTTAAAACTTGGGATTATTGGTTTAGGTGCGATTGGAGTTTTGCTTGCTAATAAAGCCGTCGCATTGGGAATGAAGGTTTTTGGTTTTGATCCACATATTTCGGTTGAAAATGCATGGCGACTGTCTTCTGAAGTGATTCATAAATCCAGTTTGACGGCTTTGTTAAATGATTGTGAAGCGCTATCGATTCATGTGCCTTATATGGAAGCAACTCATCATCTATTGAATCAGGAAAAACTCGCTCTGTTACCGGCCGGTAGTTTTGTGTTGAATTTTTCCAGAGATGAAGTAGTCGACCGGCAAGCTGTTTTATCGGCTTTGGAAAAGGAACAATTAAGTGCTTATATTACAGATTTTCCTGAAAGTGCACTTTTGCAACATGACAAAGTTATGTGCTTCCCTCATATAGGTGCATCGACCAAAGAGGCGCAAGAAAATGCTTCCACACAAGTGATTCATTCATTGGATGCATTTTTAAAACGAGGTGAGATTCGTTATTCAGTTAATTTACCAGAGTTACCGGCCGGTGAGATTCCAAACGGTTGCAGTCGACTGCTCGTAATTCACCAAAATAGGGTGGGGATGATTGCGCAAATTACCGATTGTATCGAAGAGGCAGAAGAAAATATTATAGAAATGAATAACCGTTCAAGAGAAGCGCTTGCAGTGACTTTGATTGATTTACAGTCGGATAAAAACCAAGAGTTGCTCTCGGAGGTTGAACGTTTAGAGGCGGTTTTATCGGTGCGCTACTGTTAAGTTCTTGAAGCCGTTTTAGAAACGCTTTAAGTGTTTTTTATAACGAAATGACTGACAAATTTTACCCACAAAAAAACCCAGCTTGTGCTGGGTTTTTTTATGACCGTTCTTAAAAACTTAGTTTACAACGGTAATCGTACTTAGCCACCACATGAGTGCGATGGAACCGAAAGTGAGGATGAGTCCCCAAACAATTGCTGTTTTTCCGTTCATTATTCCACTCCTCTAGGTTTGAGCTGTGCGTAGTAGTCAGCCAGCTGTTGGATCTCTTCATCGGTAAGATCCCTAGCAAACTGAGCCATACCTGACATCACATCATTGTGACGAGTACCGTCGCGATAAGCTTCCATATGTCGAATAAACATACGTGGACTCAGGTTGGTGAGCGCAGGGGTTTCATTCATGCCGCCTTCACCATGAGCACCGTGACAAGAAGCGCAAGGCACAATCATACGTGAAGTATCACCCTTAGCCACTAAACGAACAATCTCAGGTGCGACATCGACTTCTTTTTCGATGTATTGCGCATAAGGTCGTTCTTGTGCTGCAAAATAAGCGGCCATGTCAGCAAGATCTTGGTCATTGTAAATTTTGACCAGGTTGACCATGACATCGGATTTGTGATCCACAATAAAGCGTCCAGACTGATAGTCTTTTAACATTTTGTAGGTGTAAGTCGCATTTTGTCCAGCCAGACTCGGCGTGGCTTGGGTTGGATTATTGCCACCGACACCGTGACAGCTATAGCAATAACCGTCATTGGCTAGTTTTTCACCGCGAATAATATCGCCTTCTGGCATGTTGTTTTTCGCCTCAAGCCATTCAGACATTGTCCAAGGCTCAGAGTGCGGCATATTTGGGCTTGCCATGGCTGAACTCATTCCTAGAACACTTAAGCCAGTGGCGATTAATAAAGCCTTAATTTTCATAAATCGACTCCTGTCCTAATTATTCAAACATATCGCGACGGAAAGCACGTTGCCAGTTCATAGCAAGTGAAGCGCGAATATGGTGAAGTCCGTCATTGTCTAATTCAGTCGACTGATGACCGTACTGTTTAACGATTTTTCCATTTTGAACGCGGAAAGTATCCGTGATGGTCATACCGTAGTCTTCACCCGTTAGTGCCACACAGTTATTGGTGTATAGCGGTTGAACCGGCGGTTTACCTGCAAATTCGTTGACAATCGATTGTGCAACGGCCTTTGAATGGTTAGATGCCAAATAGCCGGTTTTAACCATTGGGCTAGACTCTGTAGTATCACCGACAACATAAACGTCTTTATCAACGACTGAGCGATAGTCAATTGGGTCAATCGGTACAAATGTTTGACCTTGGGTTAGGCCTGTGTCTTTCGTGAACTGAGCCGCTGAATGGTTTGGAATAATGTTGATGACATCTGCTTTAATTCGTTCACCATCAGCGGTCACCAATGCGTGGTTTCCAACATCAAGCTGAGTAACTTTTCCACCTTGTTCCATTGGAATCCATTCAACCATGGCGTCTTTGGTTCCGAAGCCACGACGCTTGGTCCAGTAGTCAATGTAATGCTTACGGAAAGTGAAACTGTTTTTAGAATCCAGAATCAATACTTTCGCTGTCGGGTTGTGGTGAGACAACCATTCGGCAATAAAACTGGCACGCTCATAAGGTGCCGGTGGGCAACGATATGGCATAGGAGGTGATGAAATCGCAACCACACCACCTTGCTTCATTGAGTGAATTTGCTCACGAAGTTTTAGAGTTTGTGGCCCCGCCTTCCAAGCGTGAGGAAAATCGCCATCTGCTAATTCTTTTGAATAACCTTCAACCGCCTCACAGTCATAAGAAGGGCCTGGAGAGACGATTAACTTGTCATATTTGATATAACCGTTTTGTGCCGTTTTGACTCGTTTACCTGTGTAATCGATATCCGTCGCTTTATCTTCAATCAGATTGACCGCATAACGCTTTTTGAAAGCGTCATAAGTCATTGTCAGCTCATCAATTGAAACAAAGTCATTCAAGACTTCGTTTGAACCCGGACAGAAAACATATTCTTTATTCGGTTCGATAATGGTGATTTTGACATTCTTATCTAAGATTCGAAGATACTTAGCAGCGGAAACACCACCAACACCACCACCAACAATAACAATATGCGGCGCAGTTTTTGCAAAAGCCGCTTTTGATGCACCAAATAGCCCAGTTGTTAGGCCGGCTGCACCCATGTATTTAATTAATTCGCGGCGTGTAAAATTACTCATACTGGCCTCCTTTCAACACATTCTCTTCTTTCCAAGGACGGTCTGTTTGAGCTGCAAAGTAATCTGCCATGCGCTCAATTTCATCGTCTGTAAATACTTTGGCAACATGATTCATAACAATCGATGGGCGGACTTCATTTTTAAAGTCTTGCATCAATTGGATAAAAACATCACGTGGAATGCCCGCCAAAGGTGGCATTGATTCATCGTAAAAGCGTCCGAGTGTTCCATGGCAAGCTGAGCAGTTATCGCCTAACATCTTACCTGGGATTTGTGGATCATTTGCAAAGTCCTCTGGTGGCATTAAGGCACCCGAAGCTTGAGCCTGCGACATTCCCACTAGGGCGGAAGCAGAAAGTAATCCGATCATTAATGATTTTTTCATTCCAAACTCCTTATTGAACCCAAGTGTAGATACCGATTGCGAAGAACTGAATCATCCATAAAACTAGAATCCAGATTGCAACTGTACCCATTTTGTTGACGGTCGCACTTGGTGTATAAACACCTTCGGTTTGACCTGCTTTCCAAGCAATGGTTAGGTAGTAAGCGAGTACTGCTCCACCTACGATGGCAAAGGTTAAGAAGAATAGCCCAGTAGAGTACCAGTCCATCACCACTTTGTAGTCAAAGAAGTTGTAACTAAAGAAACCGTTTAGGATGTCATAGCGAAGAATCTCACGAGAGATGGCAACCACTAATCCGATGACCAGTGCCATTGGCAATGCCATGTAACTACACATATCTTCAGATTTGCCATTTAGGCGAACTTTTGCCCAACCAGCATAAGCCAGTACCGCAACACCACCTAAGATTCCCCAGAATGAGGTGCCGAAGTTTCCTGCCGTTTCTGGAAGCGTCATCATCCAAGCAAAATACAAAACAGTTGAGATAACAGAACCAACTAAAATCCATTTTTTACCGACTTCAGCAGCGAAGCGTAGGTAGTCTTGGTCATAATCACTACGTACCATTTTAAAACGACGGTAGGTTACAAGCATTGCACCAGTGACAGGGATTGCCATTGAAATAAAGAATGCATAGCGCCAAACATTATAGGCATGCAAAGTATCACCACTGTAATCCATTTTGCCATTTTGCATGTACCACTCTTTCCAAAGCTCAGGGTGAAGGATCTGTGAAGTTAGGCTGTGCATAATGAAACCAACCAGCAACATTAAACCTAAGCTTAGAATCAAAGACCAACGGGATTTTGGCTCGGCAGTCTTGTCTTCTCGCTTATAGTTTTGGAAATAGAAGTAGTACATAGCCCAGTATGCAAAGATCAAAATAATGATGAATGCAATAACCCAGTCGGCTGACAGTACGTTAGAAGTGTACCAGTGCGGATCGTAGACTACTTGTACAAACAGTAACGGAGCCACGCCGATAACAATGGCCACCGAAACGGAGACCTTGGCAATATCAATCATGGCCGCACCCAGTTTGCGCCAATAAGCGTTGTTGGTATAGGCGGCATAAAGTGCGACAGCAGAAGTTCCTAGCATTAACTGCACAAATAAAATGTGCATGGCAAAGGTTAGAACTCCAAGTGCAATAAAGATAACCGGATAGGTTGGTACCCCTGCTGGGTTGCGCAGGGCGTACATCATTTCGGTAATTTCAGCGATATTTTGCGCGTCCATTATTTCGTCTCCTGTACATCAAGAGCGGCGATTTTGTCTTCAGCATCTTTTTCAGCTAAAGCACGGTTACGTTGCTCAATTTCAATGTCAATCGCTGCCGATACGGCGGCCTGACCACCATCGTTATTCATTACTAAGAAGGCAGCAAGCGCTTCTGCTTCAGAATCAAGCATTGGCATTTTAGGCATATAAGCAATGTTACCAGTGGTAAGAACACCTTTTACATATTGCTCCATGCGTGCTTGTGAAGTCCCTTCAGGGAAGTAACGATGCAGTGGACGAATTCCTGTTTCAGAAGGTGAGTGACAGTTCGAACAGTAAGTCATCGCAATGAATTCACCGGCTTGAATTTTATTGCCAGCATTTACTTCTTTTAGATGATCCGGTGTGAAAGGGTGTGCTTTCAAAATACCGACTTTTTCAATAATCGGTAGTTGAGATTGAATATCCATACCAGGGACATCTTTACCGATGACTTGGTTAGAGTAGACATACTGACCAGCAACCCAAGGCTTACGCATTGACTCACGTGCGGTCTCTTCTGGCCATAGGCCGGCAACCAAAATAATGATCGTCATTGCACCGGCAAAACCTTGCACAATCATTTGTGGACGAAGCATAGTGATAATGAAATAGGCAAGCGTACCAGCAAGTACAATCATAATGCTTGGACCAAAGTAGTCAGGCAGACGGTTTTCCATAACCAATAGCGCTTGGTCGGGAACAGAAGCCAAATACATTTGGAAGAAAGAAGCACCGGCAATCGTTGCGATAATCCCTAGCCAGCCTAATTTGCGAGCCATCTCTTTTTTGAATGCTGGATCTTTAATGCCAGCAATCACGATTCCACCTACAACAGCAGTCATAGTGAACATGAAGGCAATACGCATACCCATTTGAATAAAGGTGTTAGTGCCGTAGAAACCATTTAGGTATCCACCTTCAGCAAACCATTGTTCTTTACCTGGCATCATCATAAACGACAAGATACCGATGATAATTACCATAGTGGCAAGAGAAGAGATACCGAAAATAACCGCGATTTTCATGTGAGTGCGCTTGTCCACTTTCCCGACAAGATAGACCAACATATAAACACCGACGACTTCGATGACGAAGAAGACCCACTCAGTTGCCCATTTCCAAACGAATGAATGAATCAGCGCACCAATCCCGTTCGGGCTAGCAACTGTTGTCGAGTACCAAATACCAGGACCTGTGATGGAACCGGCAACATAGGTAAAGACCATTAAGAAAAGACCGTATTTCTTAACAAAGTCAAGAAGGTCGTCGCGATCCTCGCGATAGGCCTTGTGTGAGAGATAAGCGAAAAGCATTGCTGCACCAACCGAGGTGTGCGATGCCAACACATGGAACGTTGCAATGAGTGCAACGACCCAACCAGAACCGACAGTCGGTTCGTACCACGTTGGATAAAGGCTAATCAAATCCATGATAACGTCCTTCTATTATAAAAGTTAATAGGGGTATTAATTTGTACCACTAGGGCACGCATTCTAAGTGGGTTGGTGAAATAGTTCCAAACAAAAAGTTAAATTAATAGGTATAAAAAATTTTTCTATCAATAAACTCTGATGGATTATCAGCAGTGCAACCTTTAACCTATGGGATAAATGCCGTGCACCTAAATTGAATTTCAATTTTGAAGTTTAAGGAAAATTGCTTATTGACTCAATTATGATGAGGGGGAATTGAGGTCAAAATCTAAGAAATGAATTCAAAAATGATTTGGCTCAATAGAATTTTCGCATTCAGATTGAATTTACGTATTTATGGCAAGGATATTAAATAAAAAATAGCTAAAAAAGGACTAATCTGTAGGGATTTACTTAACTTTTATGGTTTAAGGTCAGTTCTACAAACATGAAGCTATGCCGTTTTTTGTGGGAATTTTGTATAGGCTAGGGAGATTGGTATGGCGAGAATCTTTGTATCGATTGTTTCCTACCGGCCGGTAGGAAACAAAATTAAGCTTAATTAGAATTCAAAGCTTGAATTTTCATTGGCATTAACTAGTCGTTCCAATACGGTTTCGAAGAGTGTTTCTTCTGACCATTCTGTGTCTGAAACACGAGTGATAAGTTTTGCTGTCATTGCTGGTGCATCTCCGGTCACTACCGCTAGTCGCCCACCTAAAGATAATTTTTCTTTATAGGTTTCTGGAACGTCTTGAATAGACCCAGTCAATAGAATAGCATCGTAGTATTGGTTGTCATCCCAACCCTGGCTGGCATCACCTGTTTTAAAGTTGATATTGTTGTAGTCGGTTAAACGCTGAATCGCTTGCTGTTGGATTTCTGGTGCAATTTCAACGGTAGTAACTTCTTTTGCTAGCTGCGCAATTAATGCGGTGACATAACCACTTCCAGTACCAATTTCCAATGTTTTTTCATTGTCTTGAATCGCCAAAGCTTGCAACATTTTTGCAGCGACTTTCGGTGCGAGCATTTTATTCGAATCAGAAATAGGGAGCTCAATGTCACTATAGGCAAGTGATGTGTATTCTTTATCAACAAAATTGTGGCGAGGCGTTTTCATTAAGATATCTAAAATTTTTGGGTCAAGAACGTCCCAAGGACGAATCTGCTGTTCAACCATGAAATAACGCGCTTGCTCTAGATTCATTTAATCTTCCTCATTCACTGATTTAGACTTTTTTGAAAAAGCCATAAAAATTGGATGCGTGATTATAGCTAAATTTTTCTTTTAGTAAAAACTTTCCATAAAAATGCTTTATTATCCGTTGGCAAAAAGATAAACAGACAGACAGAAAATAATTGTGAATTGGGGTTCGGTCATGGCGACAGAAGTTTTCGGAGATGTGGAGAGTTTTGAGCAGATTTTTGAAGCGTTAACTGTAGAAGAGTTAGACCGTCTACGCCGTCGTTTCGGTCGTTTGCAGGCCTATGAAGTGGTGCCAAAGTTGTTTGAGGACAGTACGCATCACATTTTTAAGTTATTTTTTTCTGATACCCCCGTTCCCTTGATTTGCAAGCTGTGTGTTCCAATGGCTCTTCAAGAAAACTTTTCGGATGAGCCTGAAAATTCTCTGTCGCCAAGTATCATTTTTTGGTCTCGTATTCGCCAGCTATTTGATTTTAATGCTTGTCAAAGTTTAAAAAACGCGCAGATTCATTATCAATGGATGCAAAAACATACAACATTTCATATTGCCAAGCTTTATGGAGTAGCCACATCTACTGAGCCTTTCGAGTGTGGTTTTTTATTGCAAGAGTTTATTGAAGGGATTAATTGTCACCGTTCATATTACACTCAAGAGCGTGCTAGAAAATTAGCCGATCATTTAATGGCTATGCATCAACATCATTTTCAACGTTTTGGCGTTCTAGCAGAGGTCTTTCAGCAAACAACTGATTCACAGGATTCTGAAAGACTTAAGGCAGAATCCACAGAGTTGTGGTGGACAAACATTGCAAAAGTGATCGAAACCATACCGGCCGGTAAAGTTCTTGCGACGGAGAAAACAGAAGCGTTGGTGACGATAGAAGCTCTTAAAACCAAAAGAGTGGATTTTGTTCCACAGCTTGTGGATTTTCGTTGGGATCAGATTCGTTCAGGTTTGCCGTCCACTGAAATATCTAAAAGTGATGTTGGACAGTGTTATTTGTTAGATTTAGATGCTTTGGTGATTGCGCCACTTGAATTTGAATGGGTGATGTTGGAGTTGGTTTTAACTCAAGAGGATATGGAATATCTCATTTATCACTATCACCAAGGGATTAAAATACCGTTAATTCATGACCACCGGCTTGTTTATCGAATGGTGTTTTTCGCTATGAACCTATTAGGGGAAATGTCTTGGGAAGAGTTTAAACAGCAACCCAAGTTGTTAAATTAATGTTTCGAATGCGCTTTCGCGTAAGTCTTTTTCCATGCTATATAACCATAGGCTGCAAGTACCAAATAAAGCATAAACATAATCATTGTTGGATAGTAGCCATTTTGCCAATAAAGAATAATTGACGCGCTTTCAACGAACAGCCAGTAAAGCCAGTTTTCCAGAATTTTTTTAACCATCAAATAGGTGGTCATGACTGAGAAAACCATTACGCCGGCATCTAAAAAAGGTGCCACACTCCATTTTTCAATATGCATCCAAGTTCCCAACATAAAACTTAAAATGGCACCTGTTGCAGTAAAGCCTAAATGAAATTTTAAGGGTTTTTTAGAAATTTCAAGCGGTTCTTCGAAGTCTTGAGCGCCATGCCGGCCTTTTTTCCATTGTTGCCAACCATAGAGAGCCATGATGAGGTAATAGAGGTTGAGTAGTGATTGCAATGGAAGTTGCCCATGCCAAAAGAGAAGTGTGTAAATTAATGTGCTAATAAATGCAGAGGGCCATGCCCAAGGGTTTTCTCTCGCAGCAAGCACGACATAACCAATTCCGAAAAGGGCGGCCAGCCATTCCCAAGGTGATTGAGCTGCAAAGCCGGCTAAACCCTCGTTAATTATGGTTTCAATCACAGTGATCAACCTTAGCTTTATTGCGATCGATTCCAATCAGCTTAATCACAAACACTGTTTCGGGGATTAGTTCTAATACGTTGTGTATCTCTTGGTTTAAGCAAGTCATGACATCGGCATAATCACCATAAATATGTGTGCTCATGGAGTTCTCTTGAACACTGACTGATGGATGTGTTTTTAAGGTATTAATAAAATCAATAATCGGTTGGCAATACTCTTCATTGAGAGGATACATACTGATGTCAACTGAGACTTTCATCGTTAAATTTTCTCCGCATATATGACGACAAATAAGCCTTGGTCATGGCCGTCTAATATATTATTTGGTTGTTGGGAATGGGTTTCTGGAAGGACGGTTTGCACACTTTTAAAATTGCCAAATCCGGCTTGAGTCAAAAAGTCGGTGATTTCAGCGTAAGTGTAGAAGGTGGCATCACAATAAAATGGACTTTCGTTTTTGTGTGTTTGGTAAATTTGACCCAGTTCTGATTCGCGTTCTAAATAGGCGACTAAAATTTTACCCGTGGCGTGAGTCACTCTGTGTGCTTCTTGGTATGCCTTGACAGGGTTGTCCAAAAAGCAAGTTGAAGTGACAAAGATTGCAAAATCAAATTGGTCATCTTTGAGAGGCAAATTTTCTGCTGTGCCTTCAATAATGTTTAAACCTTGCGCCAGTGATTTTTCACGCATGGCTTTGGCAGGCTCAATACCTGTATGGATATTGAGAGGTTTGGTAAAACGGCCACTGCCGGCACCGATTTCCACACCTTTGCCGGCCGGCAAAAGTTTTTTAATCGCGGCGATTTCGGCAGCATAGAGTTCTGCATTTTCTTCAAACCACTGGTCATACATATCCGCATGTGACTCATAGCCTTGAGTTTTAGGCATGATCGTTCCTCACTATTTTTACTTTATTTTTGGCATTCATATTAGTTCTCTGTATGGCAACCGCCTGAGATTTTGAGCACAAACACGCTTTCTGGTATGTTTTCCAAATGGTTTTCAAAGGCTGTTTCTAGTAAAGGCATGATGACAGAGTATTCTCCAAAAAGAGTCGTACTCATTGAGTTGTAGGTCAGCTCGATTTCTGACCGGCCGGTTAAATGATCAATAAATTCAAAAATTGGCTGCCGGTAGGCTTTTTTTAATGGGTATAAGCTTATATCTACTGTGACGTTCATCAGAGCTCCAAAATAAAAGAGGCTCTTCGGAGCCTCTTTCTGTTGATCGTGCAAATTAGAAATAGATGCGAGCGGTTACGCCGATTTGACGAGGGTCACCTAAACGAACGTACTGTTGTTCGCCATCACCATCGAAGTGGTCAAATTGGAAACCGCGGGTTGCGTAAGTCTCATCGGTGATGTTTTTCCCCCATAGATAGACTTCGTAGTTTTCTTGTTCATAACCAATTCTTGCGTTGACTAAAGTGTAAGAATCAGACTTAAAGTCATGAACATTGTCGAAATAAAAAGCATCCATGCCGGTGATGTCGGCCATCAAATAAAGTCCGGATGCACTACGATATTTTGCGCCAAAGTTGTATTGGTAAGAGGGGGCGTGAGCATATTCTCTGTCATCCAATGTAAAGTTTGCAAAAGTCGGCGTTCCTGAAATGTCGGTTTTCATGACCGATACGGCACCAAATAGATTCCAAGTGGTATTTACGCGCCAATCAAATTCAGCTTCTAAACCATAGGCGTTTGCGGATTCAAAGTTTTCTGTGAAGTACACCCAGTGTGCATAGCTTGATTCATATCCGTAGCCATCAAATTGTGGGTTTTTACGGTCCATGTAAAACAGGTTTGTAGAGGTTTTTAAGTTACCGTCTAAGTAGTTGGATTTCAAACCGATTTCATAGTTATAGAGTGTTTCAGAGTCATAGGCTCCGCTCTCAATGCTTGATTCTGTCAGGTTGGTATTGAAACCGCCCATTTTATAGCCGCGCGTTACCCCTGTAAAAGCCGTATGTTTTTGATTGTATTTATATGAGTAGATGATTGAACCCCCCCAGAGGTTTTCAGTGGGGGAACTCGATTCAGGGTTTGAGTAATCGTAAGCACCTCCGCCATAAGAGGTATCAAAACCACTTAGCTGAGTATTTAAGTCGAAATCTTTCCAATTTCGTTCTAAGCGTGCAGAAAGCGCAACGGTTGCTTTTTCACTAAATGCCAAGTCGTATTGCCCGTAAATAGAGGCTTTTTTCAGCACGTAATCACTATTTGCATCGGTTTGATAGTTATCTCCCCAGCTTGGGTAGTCATACCGTTCATACCGTGTATTTTTCTCATCCATTTTTGAGAAATAAGCACCAATCAGCCAGTTTTTGTCAATGACTCGAATGTCTTGGCTAAAGTTTTGGCGGTCTTGTTGATTATCAAATAAACCTCGGTAAGTTGTATCATCCGCTTTCCAATCCGTGTCGTAGGCATACCGAAGTTCATTGTCAGAAAAAGAGGTAATACTTTGTAAAGTTCGATTGCTATTGAGTTGATGTGTCACTTTTGCAGAAAAAGCGTTTGAAAGTAATGTGTCTTGACCAGGCTCATTAGATAGGTTGGTAAAAGAGTTATCTCTTGACCATGCATCATAACCATTGTCTAAATCGGCATGCAAAAGTGTGACATCAACCGTTGTGTCATCACTAGGAAAGAAGCGCAGCTTTGCTCTTGCGGTTAATTCATCGCGACCATTTGTATCTGAACGGTTGAGTGTTTTATTGTCTCGGAAGCCGTCGCTGTCGTGTTTAAATATTGCAATGCGGTACTGTGGCGATTTTTCAGCTGACGAAAAGGGACCTGAAGTCATAATTCCGAGTTCTGTCAGGCTATCTTGCCCAGCCGTCGCCTCAATCATGGATTCGCGATATTCGGTAGGCTCATTGCTTTTGACATTAATGAGCCCAGCAATGGCACTTTGACCATAACGAGTGTTTTGAGGGCCGCGTAATACTTCAATTTGTTGAATGTCAAATGTGCTGGCCGCCATTCCAATGCCGCTATAGTCAATGTCGTCAATGGCAAATCCAACGCTCGAATTGGGTGCTCCTGTATATTCATCTCGCTCCCCTATGCCTCGAATTTGAATATGACGAGCTCGAGACGATTGACCTGAATAATTCACATTTGGGGTTTTTAAAAGCACATCGTCAAAGTGACTAGCACCTTCGTCTTGAAGTTCTTTCTGCGTTTTTACCGATATGCTTGTCGGCATTTCTTGTTCATTGGTTCCTCGAAGATCCGCGTTAATGTTAATGGTTTTTAATTCAGTCGCGAATGCTGGTTGGCTCATTAAAATAATGGCCAAAGAAAGCGGCTTTAGTTGAGTTTTCATAGTCAATTTTCCCCATTGGAAATAGGGCAAGAGAGAGGAGTTCATTGTTTATTTACCGGCCGGTAAATAAACATATTGTGTTTTTTTCCTTCCCTACGCCAGTATTATCTGGATCAGGTAATAAGGGTTTTTCGAAACATTTCGAATTCTCAGGCTCAAAACACATGGTTTTGATGGCCTCCCCTAGGTTAGCTGAAATATGTTTGTGATCAGTTTTTATTTAAGTTTCGGGATTTTAACGAAAAACGTCATAAAAATCAGCTTAAAATATAACTCATTTATTTTTAGTAAAACTTAATTCATTAACGACTAGAGAATCTATATGTCAGAGAATACAAGTCATTCCGCTTCATCCACTTCCCAAGTGAGTAAGGAGATGGTTGAACACCTAGCAGAACTTGGTGATCTTCCAAGGATGCCTCAAGCGTTAATGAAACTTGAAAAAATGTTGGCTGATGATACGAGTCACGATGTTTCTGAAATTGTCAAAGTGATTACGCTTGATGCACGGCTTACGGCCGGTATTATCTTTATGTCGAACACCGCTAAATATTCTCTGGGTGAGGCGGTAACTGATTTATCGGAAGCAGTGGTTCGCATCGGATTAGACGATGTACGACTGCTTGCACATACCATTTCTTATAGAGAAACCTTTCACCGTAAACCTCCATTTAGTGTCGACTTGTTTATGAAACATGCCGTGATGGCGGCGTTTATTGCTCAACTTTTGTCTAAAAAATTGAACCTTAATCCAAGTGATGCGTTTTTGTGTGGATTAATGCGTGATTTAGGTATTTATCTGTTGGCTTTAGAAAGTCGCGAAAAATATCAAGAAGTCCTAAAAGCAATTGATTATGACATCACGGTACTGCCTGTTGTCGAAAATAAAACCTATGGCACCTATCATGCCTTGATGAGTGCTCGACTGCTACAATTGTGGAAGTTTTCAAATGAAGTTGTTATGGGGGTGGCTTATCACCATATTCCTGAAAAAGCGCGTGAAGAATTTCAGCCTTATGCCAACCTAACCTATCTCGCTGAGATGGGGGTGTTCCGATTGGGGCATGATAATGGGATTGGTGAGGTGCCAAGCACTTACTGGGATTTAGAGGATTCAAAGTTTCAAAAAGCACTTGATTTCTTTGGTATGTCTATAGAGGTCTTTGATGCCGAAATTCAAGCTGCTGAAGCAGAATATGAAAAAGCGTATCCAGCCAATCCACAGGACTAATCGTATTAAGTTCTATTTTCTTTGAATTTTCATTGATAAAACTTTTCTTAATTGTCTAGCCGACAAGTCTGAATGCTGTTAAAATTTCGCGTTCTTAAAAATTTACACGAGAGAAGTTTCATGCCTATTGTCACGTTACCTGATGGGTCGAAGAAAGAGTTCGACCAAGCTGTATCTGTCATGCAAGTTGCCGAAAGTATCGGTAGTGGACTTGCTAAAGCGACGATTGCCGGCCGAGTGAATGGTCAGTTAAAAGACGCTTGCGATTTAATCACTGAAGATGCGACGTTAGAAATTGTGACAATGAAAGATGAAGACGGCGTTCATATCATGCGCCATTCTTGCGCTCACCTTTTAGGCCATGCGCTTAAGCAGCTTTATCCAGATGTTAAAATGGCGATTGGACCGGTGATTGATAACGGTTTTTATTATGACATTGATATGGATTACAAAATCACGCCGGAAGATTTGAAGAAAATCGAAAAGCGTATGCAAGAGCTTGCGAAGACCAAATATCCAGTTGTTAAGAAAATGCTACCACGTTTTGAAGCGATCAAAACATTCCAAGAACGTGGTGAAGAGTACAAGCTTGAATTAATCCGTGATTTGCCAAACGAAACCGAGTTTGGTTTCTACTTTCACGAAGAATATGTGGATATGTGTGTTGGGCCACACGTGCCAAATATGTCATTCACCAAAGCGTTTAAATTAACGCATGTGGCAGGGGCATACTGGCGTGGCAATTCAGATAATAAAATGTTGCAACGTATTTATGGTGTGGCTTTCCCTGATAAAGGTGCGCTAAAAGACTATTTGAAAATGATGGAAGAGGCGGAAAAGCGTGACCATCGTAAACTGGGTAAAACTTTGGATTTATTCCATGTTGATGAACTTGCTCCTGGTATGGCGTTCTGGCATCCGAAAGGAACCACTTTGTATCGTGTTGTGGAAGAATATATGCGCGGACAGCTGGTTGCTAATGACTACGATGAGATTCGTACGCCATTCATTATGGATCGCTCTCTTTGGGAAAAATCCGGCCACTGGGATAAGTTCAAAGATAATATGTTCACCACAGAAACGGATAACCGTGATTATGCGGTGAAGCCAATGAACTGTCCGGGTCATATTCAGGTTTACAATCAGCATTTGCATTCTTACCGAGATTTGCCAGTTCGTATTGCAGAATTTGGAACGGTTCACCGTAATGAGCCTTCTGGAACGCTACATGGTTTAATGCGTGTTCGTTCCTTTACTCAGGATGATGCACATATTTTCTGTACCCCAGAACAAATCAAGGCTGAAGTTCAAGGGTGTATCGATTTGGTTTATGAAACCTATGCGGATTTTGGTTTCGATAATATCGCGGTTAAGTTCTCAACCCGTCCAGAAAAACGTGTTGGCTCTGATGATGTTTGGGACTTGGCAGAAGCGGCGCTTGAGGAAACATTAAAAGATGCTGGTCTTGAATATGCGCTTCAGCCTGGAGAAGGTGCGTTTTATGGTCCGAAGATTGAGTTCCAATTAAAAGATTGTATTGGTCGTGTTTGGCAGTGTGGAACCATTCAGTTGGATTTCTCAATGACCCAGGCTGAACGCTTAGATGCGGTTTATGTTGATTCCAATAACGAGAAACAACACCCTGTTATGATTCACCGTGCAATCTTAGGATCTCTTGAACGTTTTGTTGGGATTTTGGTCGAACATTACGAAGGGAAATTCCCAACATGGTTAGCGCCAACACAAGTGGTTATTGCGTCAATTTCTGACGTTCACAATGAATATGTGCAAGATTTTGCGAAAAATCTGAAAAAACAGGGCTTTAGAGTCGAAACAGACTTGAGAAATGAGAAGGTTGGGTTTAAAATTCGCGAGCACACTATGCAGCGCGTGCCATATATTTTTGTGGTCGGAGACCAAGAGATGGAAAATGGCGCAGTAAATGTTCGCGCTCGTGGCGGTAAGAATTTAGGATCATTCGATATTGAGCAGGTAACAAAACTGCTGTTGGATGATGTATCGAATCTAGGTCGTGTACTAGATTCTACCGATGCACAAAATTAATTTGAAATAAACTGGAGGATATTGCTATCGCAATTCGAAGAGGTCGAGGCAGACCACAACAACCTGAAGCACCAAAAGACAGAATTAATAAGGCAATTACGTCACCTGAAGTACGCCTGATTGCTGCAGATGGTGAGCAGCTAGGGATTGTTTCTATTAAGGAAGCTATGGCAGCCGCGCAAGATGCCGGTTTAGATCTTGTTGAAATCACCGCCAAGGCAAACCCTCCGGTTTGTAAAGTCATGGACTATGGTAAGTATTTGTATCAGCAGCAGAAAAAAGCGCATGAAGCAAAGAAAAAGCAGAAACAAGTCCAGCTGAAAGAAGTTAAGTTTCGCCCAGGAACTGAGGAGGGAGATTATCAGGTCAAACTACGCAACCTGGTGAAATTCCTAGAGAAAGGGGATCGAGTCAAGGTAACCATTTGGTTCCGTGGTCGTGAAATTACCCATAAGGAACTGGGATTGAAGATGTTGGAGCGCGTTCGCGACGATATTACGGAAATCGGTACTGTTGAGCAGATGCCGAAGATGGAAGGTCGTCAAATGCAAATGATGGTCGCTCCAATCAAAAAAGGCTAATTTATTAGTCTAACTACAACAATCGGGGTCTATTGTATATAGATTTCTGGTGCAGCTCCCTCAGTGCTGTTTGTTGTCCCTAAGAGATAGTGTTTTACACTATTAAAACTGAAATCAAGTCGTTCAATGGGCGTAATCTCAAAGAACAGGCTTAAATGCGGAGTTTATTTCATGCCTAAGATGAAATCTAACAGCAGCGCTCGTAAGCGTTTCAAAAAAACAGGCTCAGGCCGTTTTAAGTGCAAACAGTCTCACCTTCGTCATATTTTGACGAAGAAATCGACTAAGCGTAAGCGCCAGTTACGTTCTGGTTCTATGATTCACGACAATGATGTAGCAATGGTTCGCCGTATGCTACCTTACGCTTAATTGAGGAGATAAAGCATGGCAAGAGTTAAAAGAGGCGTAATCGCACGTCGTCGTCATAACAAAGTATTGAAACAAGCAAAAGGTTATTACGGCGCGCGTCGTAAAGTCTTCCGTGTTGCTCGTCAAGCGGTGATTAAAGCAGGTCAATATGCTTACCGTGACCGTCGTCAGCGTAAGCGTCAATTCCGTCGTTTATGGATTGCACGTATCAATGCGGCAGCTCGTATGAATGGAATGACTTATAGCCGTTTCATCAACGGTGTTTCAAAAGCAGGTATTGAAGTTGATCGTAAAGTACTAGCAGATATTGCTGTACATGATATGCCAGCATTCAGTGCAATTGCTGAGAAAGCAAAAGCAGCTTTAGCTTAATTTATTAAGTTTTAGTCAAAAAAAGATAGGGAGTCTACCTTGAGTGGTCTCCCTATTTTTTTGTCTAGAATAAATCGAAAGAATAAAGTCAGAATTTACTTGGAAAAAGTTCCCAAAAAACTGGCTAATTCTGTAAAATCTACAACCCTTTCAAAGACTTAGTCTTTTAGTTATTCATGCAAGAAATAAGAAAACTTTACTGGCCGGTGAACAAATCATTAGGCATAGAGTTTTGTTGTTTACTGTATTTATAAAAAATAGTGGGATTCAAAAAATCATGCAAGAACAGCTGCAAACCATTATTTCTGATGCAAAATCGGCGTTGGAAAACGTCAATGATCTTCAGAAATTGGATGAAATTCGTGTGCAATTTTTCGGTAAGAAGGGTGCTTTTACTGACATGATGAAAACGCTTGGTAAGCTTTCGAAAGAAGAGCGGCCAAAAGCGGGGCAAGTTATTAATGAGGCGAAGCAACTTGTTCAAGGTTTGATGAATGAAAAAAAACGCGAATTAGATAATGCTAAATTACAGCAAAAGCTTGCAGAGGAAACTATTGATGTCACGCTTCCGGGACGAGATGTTGATTTGGGTTCCTTACATCCTGTAACGCGCACGCTCAATCGTATTGAAACGCTTTTCTCTAAAGCGGGATTTGATGTTGAGCAAGGTCCTGAAATCGAAGATGATTGGCACAACTTTGAAGCTCTGAATATTCCTGAAACACATCCAGCCCGTGCGATGCATGATACGTTTTACATTAACGAAAAAACGGTTTTGCGTACGCATACCTCTGGTGTGCAAATTCGTACGATGGAAAATAAAGAGGCACCTATGCGGATTATCGCTCCAGGGCGTGTTTACCGTTGTGATTCTGATCAAACCCATACACCAATGTTTCATCAGGTTGAAGGTTTGATTGTTGAAAAAGGTGCATCTTTTGCACAGCTACGTGCGTTGATTATTGAATTCTTACGTCAATTCTTTGAAGACGAAAACCTGAAAGTCCGTTTCCGTCCGTCTTATTTCCCATTTACAGAACCTTCTGCAGAAGTGGATATTGCGACGGATTTATTTGGTGATGGCCGTTGGATTGAAGTACTTGGTTGTGGAATGGTGCATCCAAATGTTTTGAAAAACGTCGGTATTGATCCTGATGAATACACTGGATTGGCATTTGGTTTGGGTGTTGAACGTTTGGCAATGCTTCGTTACAACGTTAAAGACTTACGTCAATTCTTTGAAAACGATCTTCGTTTCCTTCAACAATTCAAATAATCAGACTGCGCAATAGGGATTTAGAAAATGAAATTTAGTGAAAATTGGTTACGTGAGTGGACAAGCCCAGAATGGGATACCAATACGCTTTCTGAAGAATTGAGCCTCGCTGGTCTTGAAGTGGACGGGGTTGAGCCGGTGGCTGGCACTTTTAACAATGTGGTTGTAGGTCATGTTGTGTCAATGGAAAAACATCCTGATGCCGATAAGTTGAATGTCACGCAGGTGGATGTAGGTGAAGAAGAAAATCTACAAATCGTTTGTGGTGCGAAGAATGTTCGTCCAGGCCAAAAAGTTTGCTGTGCCAAAGTTGGCGCAAAACTGCCCGGTGATTTTAAAATAAAAAAAGCAAAGCTTCGTGGAGTGCCATCTCACGGTATGTTATGTGGTGCGACAGAAATCGGCTTGCCAGATGATGGCGTGGATGGGTTATACATTCTTCCGGCTGATGCGCCAATTGGGATGGATGTCCGTGATTATTTGGATTTGGATGATTCTTCGATTGATGTAGATTTAACTCCAAACCGTGCGGATTGTTTTTCGGTAATGGGAATTGCTCGAGATGTGCATGCTATTTCCAATGCGCCATTTGCAGTGCCGTTTACTGAAACTTCACCGGCCGGTGACAAACCGTGTTCGGTGGATATCCAGATTGCGGATTCGACTGCTTGTCCAAAATATTTGGGTTGCGTCGTTACTGGTTTTGATGCTCAAGCGACAACGCCATTGTGGATGAAACAACGTCTAGAGCGTTCTGGTTTGCGTCCATTGAGTTTAGTCGTTGATATTACCAATTACGTTTTGTTGGAAATGGGTCAACCGATGCATGCCTTTGATTTAGCAAAATTGCAAGGTGCCGTGCAAATTCGTTATGCGAATGAAGGTCAAAAACTGACCACGTTGGATGAAAAAGAAATCGTCCTAGCATCTGATACCTTAGTGGTTGCGGATGATTCCGGTGCGATTGCGCTGGCTGGAGTTATGGGTGGTTTATCGACGTCTGTTACTGATGAAACCTCAGAGATTTTCTTTGAGTGTGCGCACTTTTCACGTCTATCGATTGTTGGTAAAGCTCGAAAATATGGTCTTCATACCGACTCCTCAATGCGTTTTGAGCGAGGTGTAGATCCACAGTTGCCTGAGCGTGCATTGAATCGTGCATTAGCATTATTTACGGAAATTGCTGGTGGTGAAGTATCTAGCGTGAAATCGATCATCGATGAAGCGTCTCTGCCTAAAGCTCAAACCATTGAATTGCGCAAAGCGACGATTTCCGATCGTTTGGGTGTTGAGATTGACGATTCTGTTGTTGAAGAAATTTTTGAGCGCCTACAGTTCGGTATTGAGAAAACGGGGGCAGGTTGGATGATGTCTGCGCCGAGTTTCCGTTTTGATATGGCGATTGAAATGGATTTGATTGAAGAAATTGGTCGTGTTTATGGTTACAACAACTTGCCTGAAACACCTGTGCATGCCCCAATGACTCTCAATGAACTGCCTGAGTCTGAACAAGAATTAATGGCTCTGAAAAATGCGTTAGTTCAACGAGGCTACAATGAAGTGGTTACATACAGTTTCGTTGAAGAGAAAAAACAGAAATTGATTGCACCAGATTTACCTTATGTTTTGGTACAAAACCCG
Organism: Thiomicrorhabdus indica; assembly: GCF_004293625.1. NCBI lineage: Bacteria > Pseudomonadati > Pseudomonadota > Gammaproteobacteria > Thiotrichales > Piscirickettsiaceae > Thiomicrorhabdus > Thiomicrorhabdus indica. Next base: position 1,025,728 of record NZ_CP033040.1, read on the forward strand.
ATTTCAGATGATATGAAAGCGATGCGAACAACTTTGTTTCCAGGATTGTTACAAAGCATTGCTTACAACCAAAATCGTCAGCAACCTCGTGTACGTATTTTTGAAAGTGGCTTAGTTTTTTATAAAAATGATCAAGATTCAACCGGTGCCACGCAAATTCCAATGGTGGGTGGAGCGATTGTCGGCAAAATGGCTGCTTCAGGTTGGGATGAAGCTGACCGTGCAGTGGATTTCTTTGACTTAAAAGGGGATGTTGAAACATTGCTGAGAATGAGTCATCAATTAGGAAAGATCCGTTTTGAACGATGCAATAACCCAGCATTGCATCCCGGGCAATCTGCTGCGTTAGTGAAAGAGGGAAAAGAAATTGGAATAATGGGTCAACTACATCCTTCTTTAGTGAAAGAAATGGGGGTGTCTGGCAATGTATTTATGTTCCAAATTCGTCAAGATTCAATCTTGACCATGGATGTTCCAGCTGCATCTGCTATTTCTAAATTCCCAGAAACCCAACGAGATTTAGCATTTGTGATTGATGAATCGGTTGAAGTACAAAAACTCCTAGATGCTGTGCATGTGGAATCACAAATTTTGAAAACAGTGGAAATTTTTGATATTTACCGAGGGCAAGGGATTGAGGCGCATCAAAAGAGTGTTGCATTGACCTTGAAAATCCAACACCAAGATCGCACGTTAGAAGATGCAGAAGTCGATGAATTAGTTGAAGTTATTTTGAAATCAGCAGAAGAGAATGTCGATGCAAAACTACGATAAAAAAACCTCTAATATTCAGCCTGAAACAGAATTAACCTTGTTGCAGGGCGGCAAAACAGACCAAAATCAAACTCGGGAAAAAGCTATGACAGAATCGAAAGGGCAAACGCTAACCAAAGCGAATATTGCACAGGAACTTGCCGATACGTTTGGTTTTAATAAACGTGAATCGAAAGAATTAGTCGAACAGTTTTATGAGGAAATCAGTAGTGTATTGATTTCTGGAGAGCAGATTAAACTTTCTGGTTTCGGTAATTTTGAACTGCGTGATAAGGCATCTCGTCCAGGTCGTAATCCTCGTACAGGAGAAGATGTTCCCATTTCTGCACGAAGAGTGGTAACATTTAAACCAGGTCAAAAATTACGCTCGAAGATAGACGCTTTTGATGGTAACGAATAATTTAGAAAATTCTCAATCTGCAGCGCAAGACGTTGAAATCCCAAATAAAAAATATTTTATGATTGGGGAGGTCGCTAAGATGTGCGGTGTTAAAACCCATGTCTTGCGCTATTGGGAAGGGCAATTCCCCCAACTGAAACCGAGTAAACGCCGTGGTCGTCGTTATTATCAGCGCAATGATGTTTTGTTGATTCTACAAATTAATGATCTATTGAATGCTCAAAGGTTTACGGTTGAGGGAGCTATCGCTCAGCTAAGTGACAAAAACGCCAAATCAACCTCTTCAGAAACTTCATTAGTTCCATCAGACAATCAAACTGAATTACCATGTGCGCCCGTTGAAAATGCGGCAAGCAACATTGATTTGTTAGGTTTAGTTGGTTCTCTTAAATCTTTGCTCAAAGAATGCCAAAGTTTCCAATCCCGTGTAAAAGAGCACTTGTAATATTTCTTTGATTCATTCATTGCTTTTTCTGTTACCACTTATATAATAGCCAACCTCAAAAATCGGAATGTAGCGCAGTCTGGTAGCGCATCACACTGGGGGTGTGGGGGTCGCAGGTTCAAGTCCTGTCATTCCGACCATTTCATTTTCTGTATAAACGTTTCTATTTATCTTTCCGAGATTTTTATTAAATTTACGCATGCTCACTTTCTGTATTATCATGGTACGTATAGTTATTTAAGTAATTTTACTTCCTTGGTAGCTCGTTGAGAATTTTATGGAAAGTCATTCTGTCGATTTAAAAAGTGTAGATATTGCCATCGTGAAGTTTTCACAACTGGCTAAAGACGCGCGTCAAAATCTCATTGAGCTTCAAGCAAATCGTGATGCTTATGAACCAGAGTTTTATAAGCTTGCTGTAGAAAACAACGAAGACATCATTAAATTTTGTCAGCGAAAAATTAAGAAGTTACAAAAATATCAGTATGAGATGTATTATCCAATGAGGTAATAAGTCGTTAGATGGGCAGATATTTTAATTTTAGCCGGTAATTGTTTACCGGCCGGTAGGGAATTTTCTATATCACTTAGAGCTCTGCTTGAAAGAAATTTCCAGTTTGTTGGCATTTTACGACGAGCTTTTCACTTGCACGAAAATTGAGTTTTTCAATTGGCTTCAAGGTGACTGATCCGCCTAGTTTTTCGAGCTTATGTTGCAATTTTTGACCATTTTTTAGCTCAATATAGCCAGCGTTGATTTCATCAATCATTCGGAATTGCGTTAGGTTTCCAGCGTTTAACGTCTGCATATTTTTACCTTGTTCAATTATTATCAAAATTTGATTTTGGTCAATAATTATAATGATATTCCACTTAGTGAGTATCCGTTAATTTACGTAAAAATTTGAAGGCTCTTTCGTTAAGTATCTGATTTATGCTAATTTTGAATAATTTGTTTGAGTTGTGAGGCTGACAGTTTTAAAAAGTGTCTTTGTGTGAGCCAAGCAATCAATAAGAGAACGCTGACTCCCAAAGTTAAGCTAGTCATCCACAGTTCAAATGAGAATGGTGCCGCTTTTTGCAGCCAAAAGGTGCTGATTAACCAACTGGTTATTTGAGCCAGTGTCGCAGCAATCGCCCCCGCAAGAATTCCTGTCAACACAAACTCGGTCAGGCCTATCTTGGTGATGATTTTTTGGGTTGCTCCAAGGCTACGAAGCAAAAACCAGTTTTGTAGGCGATTTTGTTGACTCGCGAGTGTTGCTGTAAATAGCACGAGAATACTTGCAATTAATGTAAAGAAATATAGACCCGTTACTGCCCAAGTTGCTTGATTCATGATGTCTTTAATTTGAACCATAATGGCACTCACATCGATCAGCAAAACGCCCGGCGTTTGTTGCGCTAAATTCTGAGTAATTTGGGTGGAAGTTGACGATTTTGTATTGGTTGATTCTGGTAAGTAGAAATTACTGATATAACTAATAGGTAAATACGCTTGTGTTGAGTCATTTTTCTCATAGCTAAATGGTTCAATAATAAAGAAGAAGTTGAGTTGAAAACTTTGCCATTCGACCTGTCGAAAGGAGGTGACTTGGTAACTGAATTTTTGACCTTGAAAGTCAAATTGAAGAGTGTCACCTAGCTTAATACCGAATAATTCCGCAATACTTTGCTCAACTGATACTGAAGGTAGTGCGCCATTTCTTTGAGAAGATTCAATCTCTGCCAAGATTAAGTTGTGTTCAGGTAATTGTTGCATTATGCCTATGTTGGCCTCGCGTTGCAGTAAGCGTTGGCCTCGAGGGGAGGCTTGTTCGCTGACTTTCATAGTCATACCATTTTTCTCAATTAAACGACCTTTGACCATTGCGGTTAATGTAGGGTGAAGATCAAATCCCGCTAGAATTTTTTCAACCTCATTTTTTTGGTCGGGTTGAATATTCATCATAAAAACATTTGGCGCATTTTCGGGAAGTGAGTTTTGCCAAGTTTGCAAAATGTCTTGCCGAACAAATGTCATGAGTAATAGTACGAATAAAACAATGCCAACTGAAATCAATTGGATTTTAAGGAGACCTTTCTCTTTCAATACATTCGAAATGGCGATTTTCTTCCAGCCGTTTATTCGATGATTTAGCTTTTCTAAAGCATAAATCAGCAGAGTAGCGGATAACCAAAAAACTAGACTGAGCACTAAAAGTCCGAGCATCACCCACATTAACAAGTCCCAACCAACCATTAGGCTTATCAAGAGCGTAATCAGTAACAGACTAAAACCCCAATGAATAAGACTTTGTTGTCTGGGGACAGATTTTAGAAGTCGCATAGGGCTAGTGTTAATTGCTTCGGTTAATGCTTGCCAAGCAAAACTCCACAGAACCAACATACCACTCATAGCTCCGACCCAAAATGCTTGCCAAGGTGAGCTGAGTATAAAAGGATCAAAAAATTCTGTCAGGGTTGGCGCCAATAGCCATGAGGCTAGTAGCCCAAGTAGTGCACCAATGATACTGCTGAAAAAAGATAACCAGAAAAGTTGTCCAGCAAAGAGACGCATCATTTTTGCATTATTGGCCCCAGTGGCTCTGAGCAATGCCATGGTATTTTGCCATCGTCTTAAGTAAAAGCGACTGGCTATTAAAATGCTCATTCCCGCAATTAGCACAGCTGATAAACTTGATAAATCCAAGAAAAACCAAGCTCGATCTAAGGTTTTCCCTAAGTCTTCAGAAGGCGCTTGTGCTGAAATGAGTGTCCAGGGAAGCGGGCTGTCTGCTTGGCTGTTTTGTATTCTCTGTTCGACCTGTTTTTTAAAATCTAAAACAGCGCTATTTTGCCCAGAGATTTGAAGTTCATAGGTGGCACGGCTACCAGGGCCAAGTAGTTGGGTTTGTTCAAAGTTTTCCAATGACAGTAACGCTTGAGGAGCAAATTGTGCCATTGGATTAATTAAACTATTGGGAGTTAATTGACCAATGATTTTAAATGTTTTTTCACCTAGTGTGATGTCATCACCCTGTTTTAGGTTTAACAACTCAAATAATTTTGGTTCAAGCCAAACACCTGAATTAAAATCATCTGAAATTGGGTGTTGACCGGCCGGTAAACGAATAGGGTTGAGTTTTGAGACGCCTTTCAAAGAGATTAATTGAAATTGATCATTGGCAAAGGCCATTGTGACGACTGAAGTTGTTTGACGAGTATTTAGATTAAACGATTCAGCTAATCGGAGAATCGGACTCTCAATAGGGCGAGAACTGCGAATCACTAAATCTGCTCCTAAGCTATTCGCCGCTTTAGCTAACATGCTTTGTTGAACAGAATCCCCAACTTGTTTAATCAGGGTAACGCTCAGACTGGCAATCATGATTGCAAACACCAACCAGAGCCAGTCACCATGTTTTAAGCCGCGAAAAAACCAGATGGATGCGGTGCGTAAATCCTTAAGAGCCGATTGCATAATGGATGCCTTTTAAGAGTGTTGGTCGGGTTTAAATGGCTGCAGTTGACCTTTAACCAATTGCAAAGTCGTTTGACATTTTTTAGCGTAATCCATGTCATGGGTTACCAAAACCAACGCACTATTTTGTTCTTTTTGTAAATCAAATAACAGAGTTTGAATGTGTTCAGCGGTTTCTTCGTCCAAGTTTCCTGTCGGCTCATCGGCAAATAAAATTTTGGGTTGAGTGACAAATGCACGAGCAATGGCAACACGTTGTTGCTCGCCGCCTGATAATTCTGCCGGCCGGTGATGGGCTCGGTCAGAGAGGCCGACTTTGTCTAGTGCCTCAAGCGCTTGTTTTTGGGCGTGAGGAAGTTGGAAAAGCTCTAAAGGCATTAAAATATTTTCCAGAGCTGTCATACTCGGCATGAGCTGAAAGTTTTGAAAAATAAACCCCACATCCTGTGCTCGAACCAATGCACGTTGATCTTCATTTAAGTTATGAATTGGCTGGCCTAGAAGGTGAACTTCACCGTCTGTTGGTTTTTCTAAACCTGCGACAATCGACAACAATGTGGATTTACCGGAACCTGATCGACCAATAATCGCCAACGATTCTTGGGGCTGGACGCATAGATCACAGGAATTTAAGATGTGCAGTAATTGATCTTCTGAAGGAACTTGATAATGAACCGATTTAAGTTGAATCACAGGGGCGTTCACACTGGCTATAGAAGTCATAATTTTGTCGTCTTTGTAAGTTTCGTTAGCATTGTATTCATGCTTTTGATGAGTCTTCATCCTAGGCTAAGTCATGCTCAGTCGCAAGGGCAAAACGTTGGCGAAATCATGGATACTCAAACCTCAAGAGGGGAAAAGAACGTTTTGTTGGTTTTAGGGGATAGTCTGAGTGCGGCTTATGGTATTGAAGTCGAAAAAGGCTGGGTTAATTTGTTGCAGCAAGAGCTAAAAGAAAATACAAACTATGCGGACGTTGAGGTTGTCAATGCAAGTATTAGTGGTGAAACAACTTCTGGTGGAAAACAGCGATTTAATCATTTAGTCAAACAGCACGAGCCTAGCTGGGTGATTTTGGAGCTTGGAGCCAATGATGCTTTGAGAGGGCAAAACTTACAGACGACTCAACGTAATTTAGAATCCATTATTCAAGTGTGTGCAAATGTCACACCACAATGTCACGTTATGTTGCTAGGCATCCGTTTACCAACAAATTATGGACCGGCGTACGATAAATTTTTGCAGAAGGTCTATCGTGATTTAGCACAAAAGTACAATTTATTATTTGATCCTTTTTTCTTGGAACCTGTTGCGCTTGATTCGGATTACATGCAATCCGATGGATTGCATCCCAATGCATTAGCTCAACCGATTATCTTGCAAAGATTACTCCCTAAAGTGCTGGATTTACTTAAGAAGTAGAGTGATTCGAGTTCCTAAAATTTAATTCTTATCAATTTTTGTCAGAAATTCTCTAGGATTTAGCTTTTTTAACCTAAAACAACCTAAAAGTACTTGGTAAAACGTTTATGAGGAGATTATAGTAACCCTATTTTTAATGACAAGAAATTTTAGTTAAGAGGGATCAGAATGGGGTTGCAACAAGACCGATTAAGAGATGCACTTGAAGCCATTCGAGGAATTAAAATTCCAGAGTTTCCGCAAGAAGTGATTGAACTTGATGCAGAAATTCAAAGCAAATTTGCCAATGCGCAAAACATTACAAAAATCATTGAGCGAAATACGACTCTCTCTGGAGAAGTGGTTAAATTAGCGAACATGCCGGTCATGAAAGCAAAAAACCCAGTGAATACCATTCGAGATGCAGTGACTACCATGGGATTTAAAAATATCTACAATCTTGTCGTTATTGCTGCGTTCAAACGCATGTTTGGTTCGAGAGGCTTACATCGAGATATTTCAGATAACAGTGTAGACGTTGCTTTTTGTATGGCATTCTTAACTGAAGAAGTTCATGGTATTCCAAGAGATGAGGCTTATTTAGTAGGACTTTTTCATAATGTTGGTTGTTTAATGCTAGCCTCCAAAGATGAAGAGGTCTATCAAAAAATCTTCCGTTCAGGAATGAGCAACCCGATAGGTATTCTTCAAAAAGAACAGGAAGCATTCAATACCAATCACACTTTAGTGGGACTATTGGTCGCAAAAAAATGGCAACTACCCACTGACTTACTGAATGTCATTATGTTGCATCACACACCTGACGTGTCCAAAATTAATGATGACAAAGTCCGCACTTATGTGGCTATGCTAAAAATTGCCAACGCTATTGTTGCTGAAATCTCCCTAGGCTCGTACATTGGCGACGAAATGAAAGCCTTCCTAAAGGATGGCAAACAAGAATTAATGTTGGACACCGATTTTATTAATGATCTACGTCAGCAGTTGCTGACGGGTGGAACGAAATAACCTATCTTTTACTCCAAATTGGAAAATCATTGCCAATTTGTAAGGTTTTTTGCAAAATTAATTCTTTAAGTTATCGACCGAGACAAAAGTTAATCAATGGCAGAAAACCTAACTCAGCAAGAAAAAGTTCAGGAATCGGTTTATATTTTATCCACCGTTAAGTTCCCTGCTGTCCCCACGGGAGTTATTTGGTTAGAAGAAAAGCTCCGCAATGATAACGTTAATTTTTTTGATGTTATCAGGGAGCTCGAAAACCATTCTGGGATTGTTGAAGAAATTATTAAAACGGCTAATCAAGTTCTGCATAATCTCAATAACCCTGTGTCTAATATTAGTCAGGCAATCAATTTTCTCGGCACTCAGTCACTCTATCACCTCGTCATCTCGGCGCATTTTAAAGAACTTTTTTCACAGAATGAGGTTTACGCGGCTGTCTTGGAACACTCGATCTGGACGGCTAAGGCAATGGTATTGATTGAGCGTCGCTGTGGGGATTATGAGCCGGATTTTGCTTATAGCATGGGGTTGTTCCATAATCTTGGGGCAATGGCTATGAGTATTTATGATCCAGCAAAGTACGAGGAGCTTTTCCAAAAAAGTCGAGCTTTTCCAGTAAGTGCTCTTGAAAAAGAAGAGAAACGTTATGGAACCAATCATTGTTTGCTGGGTGTCATCATTGGAAAAAAATGGAAACTGCCAAGACTCGTACTTGAGGGAATTTACCGTCATCACCAGTTGGATATTGAAGCGATTACCGATAAAGAAATCCGTAAGTGGGTTTCTCGGTTACGATTAGCGAATGAGCTTGTGGATCAAGTGTGTTATGAGATTTATCAAACGACTGAGATGAAGCAAGCTCAACAGATAGCACTTGAAGAGCTAAAACTAAATAACCAACATTTTCAAAGTTTTAAAAACGATCTCGCACAGAACTTTTTAAAGAGTCAATATTGAGAGGTTTAGTCAAACTGTTCAGGATTGTTTGGCTTGATTTTCACCGGCCGGTGACTTTATAAAAGTTACCGGCCGGTAAAGATTATGGCGCGATTGAGATTAGTTTTTATGCGATTGCTTTAAAGCGAGTGAAGGTTTCTGAATCTCAAAGGTCAGTTTTGCTACATCATTGAAATGTTTTGCAAAATGCACCGTTAAACCTTCTTGTAAATAGTCTGGTAGCTCCTGATAGTCTTTTTTATTATCGTTTGGCAAAATCAGGGTTTGTAATCCAAGACGACGTGCAGCAATCACTTTTTCACGAATGCCACCAACCGGTAGCACTTGCCCTGTTAAGCTAAGCTCTCCAGTCATGGCTAAAGGCGTTTTAATCGCTTCTCCTCGAGCGAGCGACAGTAAAGCGGTTGCCATTGTAATTCCGGCGCTTGGACCATCTTTAGGCGTTGCACCGTCCGGCACATGCAAATGGACAAATGCTTTATCGAAAAACTCTGGATCTGCTTTGTAGGTTTCAAGGTTTGAACTGATATAGCTATAGGCAATACCAGCAGATTCTTGCATCACTTCACCAAGTTGACCTGAAAGTTTAAATCCACGGTTCAAAGTATGAACGCGGCTTGCTTCAATGCTTAGAGTCGCTCCGCCAAGTGATGTCCATGCAAGACCTGTCACTGTCCCGATTTGATGCGTTTGTTTTTCCGGCATAAAACGAGGTTGGCCGAGCATTTGTTCAAGTTCGCGAACATGGATTTTAACGGTTTCGATTTCTTTGTTGACTAAACGCATGGCCACTTTACGAACCACTTTCGCCAACTGCTTCTTCAAATTACGAACACCGGCTTCACGTGCGTAGCCTTCAATAATGTGGCGAATCGCGGGTGTGGTAATCTGAACTTGCTGTTTTTTGAGACCAGAATCTTTTAAAAGGCTTGGCCACAAGTGGTGTTTGGCAATCTGAATTTTCTCTTCGGTAATGTAACCTGATAGACGAATCACTTCCATGCGATCTAAAAGTGGTGCAGGAATCGTGTCGAGTGTATTGGCAGTACATACAAACAACGCTTTGGAAAGGTCAAAACGCACGTCCATAAAGTGATCCATAAAGTCTTGATTCTGTTCTGGATCAAGCACTTCAAGAAGTGCTGCAGCTGGGTCGCCATGATAACTCGAACCAATCTTGTCAATTTCGTCGAGCATAATGACGGGATTTGCCGTTTGACAATCTTTTAACGCTTGGACAAATTTTCCTGGCATGGCTCCAATATAGGTACGACGATGGCCTTTAATCTCGGCCTCATCCCGCATGCCACCGACCGAGAAACGATAAAATTTTCGACCGAGTGCTTCCGCAATCGATTTACCAATTGAGGTTTTCCCGACACCAGGAGGACCCACTAAACAGATGATGGAACCGGAGACTTCGCCTTTGAGTGCGCCAACTGCAATGAACTCCAAAATACGGTTTTTGACATCTTCTAGGCCATCATGCTTTTGGTCAAGAATCTTTTTTGCACGTTTGAGTTTGAGTTTATCTTCCGAAATTTGACCCCAAGGTAATTGGGTTAACCAATCTAACCAGTTTCGCGTGACATTATATTCAGGCGATTGCGGGTCTAAAATTGTCAACTTGTGTAACTCTTCTTCCGCTTTGACCATTGCTTCATCGGTTAAGGCGAGCTTTTCCAAGCGTTCTTCAAAACGATCTTTGTCGAGTGTCTGGTCATCTTTAACAATGCCCAACTCTTTTTGAATTTCCTTAAGTTGTTGACGCAAAAAGAACTCGCGCTGATGTTCGGTTAGGTTCTCTTCAACGCGCTCACGGATATTAAATTGCAATTGCGTGACTTCGATTTCATGTTTGAAAAGCGCTAACACTTTCTCTAAACGATGCACTAAATCAAATGTTTCCAGAACATCTTGTAATTTTTCGTTGTCGGCTGTGGTAAGGCCAGCGGCAAAATCTGCTAAGTGTGCCGGTTCATTCGCGCTGTAACGGCTTAGGAAGTATTTGAGTTCTTCGCTGTAAAGCGGATTGAGGGGTAGCAACTCTCGGAAGGCATTCATAATCGCCATGCCGTAAGCTTTCAATTCATTTTCTGAGCCATTGATGTCATCTTTTGGATAAGAAACAACGGCTTTGTATGGCGCTTCGCCATGCAACCAATTTTCGATTCTAAAACGACAAATCCCTTCACCGACCATCTGAATGTAGTCGTCGCGCTTTTTCAGGTTGCTAATTTTAACCAAGGTTCCGATAGGACGAAAATCTTCTTGTGGAGTCGTTTCGTGCTCTTCTCGATCGACATAGACAAAACCAATATATTTACTATTGGAGTTTTCTAGGCTATCGAAGGTGCTTTCCCAAGCACTTTTGCTGATTAAAACAGGCAGTTGCTGGCCTGGGAAAAATGGACGCTCTTTGACTGGCAATAATAGTAGGTTTTGTGGATAAGTGAGTTCCGGTTTGGCAAGTGCTTTAGAAACGTTACCGGCCGGTGAAGATGTATTTTCTTCTTCTGATTCACTGTGATGAATGTGTTCACCTTCCAAAACTTTGTTGGCTTGTTCGATAATATGTGCTTTGAGTTCTTCAGAAATTTCAGCCTCCATCGCCTCTTGAAGTGTCATCTCTTCAAATTCTTCAAGATGTTGAACCTTTGAGGAATCCGCTGTCTCTGACGTCTTGTCAGAGTCTAATTCTAAAGAGTCTTTGTGTTCAACAGCATCGTCTGTTTGCTCGGTGGTTTCAGCCGTCTCTGTATTGTTCACTACGTCTAACTCATCGGGTTTATCACTGAAGTTACTCATCGTTATCCGGTTTCCTAGTCATTATCGGCTTTATTCGTTTTGTCTTAGGACAGAACCATATTGTGCCACTGATTAAAAGTCATAGCCTAGAAGGTCTCGTCTCTTTTGACGTTTACGGTATGATATAGGGCTGAAAAATTAAGATTCAAGGGTAAGTTTGGCGTTGCCTTTGAAATTCTTGTCTAAAGTCGCATTACAAGGAAAGCAATATTATGTCGCAATCGGCAATCAAAATTGGGTTTATTACAGTTTCAGATCGCGCCTCTCGTGGAGAATACGAAGATTTAGGGGGGCCTGCGATGCAAGAGTGGATTGGTAAAGCTTTGACGAATGATTGGCAGCCGGTAGCAAAAGTCATTGCTGACGAACAAGGACTGATTGAGCAGACCATTAAACAGTTAGCTGATGATGAACATTGTTGTTTGATTTTGACAACTGGTGGCACTGGGCCGGCAAAAAGGGATGTGACGCCTGAAGCCACAGAAGCGGTCTGCGATAAAATTTTAGATGGTTTTGCAGAGCAGATGCGTGCAGTGTCCTTGCAGTATGTCCCAACGGCGATTTTGTCACGTCAGATTGCCGGCATTCGCGGTGAAAGTCTAATTATTAATTTGCCAGGAAAACCATCTGCCATTGGCGAATGTTTGGAAGCGGTTTTCCCTGCAGTGCCATATTGTGTGGATTTGATTGATGGGCCTTATCTGGAAACAGATGAAAACTTTGTGAAGGCGTTTCGACCAAAGCACGCGAAGAAGCCTGCATAAAAATTCTCTTAAATGTTATTTGCCAGAACAGACCAAATTAATAAAAGGAATCTCCGTGGTACCGATGAATTATCAATATGAAGGATTGGAAACGCTCATTGACTTTGTTCGTTGGGGGGGATCGCTTTTTCGAAAAAATGAACTGTTTTTTGGACATGGCACCGATAATGCTTTTGATGAAGCTCGCGTGTTAGTTTTTCATGCATTGTCATTGCCACAAGAAGTTCCAGATATGTATTGGCAGGTGCGTTTAACGCAAACTGAACGTACTGCGGTAACCGAGCTTTTTCGTCTGCGGATTGAAACACGTAAACCAGCGGCGTATTTAATTGGAGAGGCGTGGTTTGCCGGCATTCGATTTAAGGTAAATGAAAATACCTTGGTGCCGCGCTCTCCAATTGCAGAGCTGATTCAGCAGCGTTTTGAACAATGGGTCGAAGCCGATTCGGTGACGCGCGTTCTGGATATGTGTACTGGTAGTGGCTGCATTGGTTTGGCAAGTTTACAAGCTTTTCCGAATGCCACTGTGGATTTGGTGGATATTTCGCCAGAGGCTTTGGAAGTCGCTCAGCAAAATATCGATATGTATGATTTGAATGATGTGGCTCGTGCCATTCAATCGGATCTATTTTCAAATCTTCAGGGTGAAAAATATGATTTGATTGTTTCGAATCCGCCTTACGTGGATGAAATCGAAATGGATCATTTGCCACCGGAATTTCAACAAGAACCGAGTTTGGGCTTAGCTGCCGGTAAAGATGGATTGGACTTGGTGCGTAAAATTTTGGTTGAAGCCGCGGATCACTTGAATGATGACGGAGTCTTAGTTGTTGAAGTCGGTGTAAGCCAATATTATTTGGAACAAGAATACCCAGAGTTGCCATTTTATTGGTTTGAATTTGAGCATGGCGGGGAAGGTGTTTTTGCCATTCAGAAACAAGAGTTAGAAGTGTTTGCCGAATTACTGCAACAGCGAGTGTAGAAGAATTTGGCTCTGAAAGAGGATTGATTGAAATGTTGGATACAAAAACTGTTCAAAAAGCTTACCGGCCGGTAAAGTTTCCACACTGTTCTCAAATTGCTCATCAATTTATTCGTCAATCCAAAAGCTGGCTGGTTGCTTCGATACTCGCATTTTCGGCGTTGGTGTTTCTGCAAGCTAATTCGGTTTATGCACAAGAACCTTTAGTTGATTTAGCGTCTGAGTTGGCCAAAATCAAAAAAGAAAACAATTCGTTAACTGTGCCTGAAGATGAAGTGCAGCTTGGCGAAGAGTCAAAAGATTTGCCGGCCGGTAAAGAAAAAGAAGTGTCCGATCATCATGGCGCGAACGGCGTTCATTGGAGCTATTCAGGTGATACAGGCCCAAGGCATTGGGGAAAGTTATCGTCCGATTATACTCAGTGTGATGTGGGCAAAAGTCAGTCGCCAATCGATTTACGTGAAAAATCCGCTGTCGGTGCTCAAGGGTTGCCTGAGCTGGATATTCGTTACCGAGATGTTCCCTTAAAAATTAAAAATAATGGTCACAGCATCCAAGTAGATTACCCGTTGGGGAGCTACATTAAAGTTGGTGGTAAGCGTTATGAATTGATGCAATATCATTTTCATACGCCAAGCGAACACCAAAAAGAAGGCTTTAATTACCCAATGGAAGTGCATTTGGTGCACAAGGATGGCGATGGCAATTATGCGGTGATTGGCATTCTTTTCCAAGAAGGAGAAGATAATGCGGCCTTGAATACCTTGTTGCAACACCTGCCAAAAGAAATGCACAAGTTGGAATTGCATGAAAATGTTAGTTTGAATCCGGTGAAGTTTCTGCCCGTTAATACCGAGTTCTTTAAATATTCTGGGTCTTTAACGACGCCTCCTTGTACGGAAGGCGTTTATTGGATGGTCTTTAAACAGCCGATTCAAGCCTCTGCTAAGCAAATTATGCAAATGAATGAAGTTCTAGGTGAAAATGCTCGGCCGGTGCAATCGTTGAATTCGCGAGCTGTATTAAAATCTTGGTTAGAAGTGGAACAAGACACTCAATTTTATGAGTTTTACTAGAGTTTAACTTTTACACGTTTTAATCCTTACCGGCCGGTGAAGTTTGCGTTAGTTGAAATATGGCGCAATAAACTCTTTCGGGATTCGTTTGGGTTTGTGCGAGTCTAAGGTAATGCAAACGTACACACTGTTCGCCTTAAAAACGGTTTTGTTATCTTTGATTCGTACAAATTCAAAAAAGCGCTCGCGTTGGCAGCAGCCAAGTTGCTTGCCAATCCAAGTCCTCAATTCGAGTTCGTCGCCAGCATAACAACTTCCCAAATAATGCATGTGATGTTCGTAAACTGCCAAAATTCGGTTAAGTTGTTGTTGCAGCGGTTTATCAATGCCGACCGATTGCGCATGATGCCAAGCGACTTTTTCCATCCAATCTAAATAACTTTTGTTATTCACATGACCTAAAAAGTCTAAGTCAGGGGCGTTAACGGTATAGTTTTCACTGTAAATGGGATTCATAGGCTAAAAATCTTGGCACTCACAACGGTCTTAAGTGCCTCAGCGTTTCAAATAAAGTAGAATATTGCGAATTAAATTTCAGAAAAAGAAGTGTAACGTATGTCAGGAAATACTTTAGGACAAAATTTTCGCGTCACCACCTTTGGTGAAAGTCATGGTTTAGCATTGGGTTGTATTGTGGATGGATGTCCTCCAGGTTTAGAACTTTGTGAAGCGGATATCCAAGCAGAGTTAGATCGTCGTAAACCGGGAACCTCTAAGCATTCAACCGCGCGTCGTGAAGATGATGAAGTACAAATTTTGTCGGGTGTATTTGAAGGCAAAACCACCGGTACGCCAATCGGTATGATTATTCACAACAAAGATCAACGTTCAAAAGACTATTCAAAAGTGGCGGAAACTTTTCGTCCAGCGCATGCGGATTACACCTACACACAAAAATACGGTTTCCGTGATTATCGTGGTGGTGGACGTTCTTCAGCGCGTGAAACTGCCATGCGTGTGGCAGCAGGTGCAATTGCGAAGAAATATTTGAAAGAACGTTTAGGCGTTGAGGTGAAAGGTTATCTATCGCAGCTTGGGCCAATCAAAGTTGAAAATGTCGCTTGGCCGTTCGATAACGACAATATTTATTTTTGTCCAGACGAACAAAAACGTGAAGAAATCCGCGTTTACATGGATGAGTTGTTGAAAAAGAAAGATTCTGTTGGCGCAAAAATTACTGTAATAGCCAAAAATGTTCCGGTTGGATTAGGCGAGCCGATTTTTGACCGTCTGGACGCCGATTTGGCACACGCTCTTATGAGCATTAATGCGGTAAAAGGTGTGGAAATTGGTGATGGTTTTGAAGTGGCAGGGCAGTTGGGCACGGAACACCGTGATGAAATGACCTCTGAAGGCTTTGAGTCCAATCATGCCGGTGGCATTTTAGGCGGAATTTCAACCGGACAAGAAATCACTGCACACATTGCACTCAAGCCAACCTCGTCCATTATGACTCCTGGACGTTCAATTAATACCTCGGGTGAAGAAATTGAAATGGTGACAAAGGGTCGCCATGATCCTTGTGTCGGCATTCGTGCCACACCGATTGCTGAAGCACAAATGGCGATTGTCTTGTTAGACCACTTTATGCGTAATCGAGCGCAAAACGGTGATGTTGTACCGCCAATCATGGATTTGGCTTCTAAAAACGTCTAAATAAAAACGTTTAAACACTCAGTTAGTCACGAACGAGTGACTGCATTTCCCCATCATTAATTACATGGAATCGCTCAACTTCCATTCAAGAGTGATTCCATTTTCCTATTCTCGTAACGATAATCGACTATTCAAACGGCTGATCTCACTCTGCCAGAATGCTGAATTAACACATTCTTATTGTCAATTTATAAAATATAACTCGCCATATTCAATTATTTATGTAAATGATTGTTTTCTCTTACTCTCGATTTCAGTCTTGTTTGATTTAAAATAAGCCTTAATTTGCTATCAAAACAATGCGTATAAGTATTGTTTTGTGTCTTTAAGCCGTATTAATGGCATCTCGTATGCTTATCTGAAGGTGAAGTTATCATGGAGACGATTTTATGGATATTTCAGCAGTAAATGTGGCAACTTCTGCCTATGGTGTGAATAATAAGAATTCTACGGTGGCAGCGACAAATCAAAGCGGCAATGGGATGCAAACAACTCAATCGGATACACTGACACTGTCAAATCAAGCACAATCTACTGTGTATTCAAGGCCAATTAAAGAGCAAGTTGATGAAATGGCTCAGAGAATACAGTCAATTTATGAGAAGACTGGCTGGTTCGTACTCGAATTTGGGAAAAAGTCTTTATCTGAAAACTTACCTGAAAATCAGCCTCTTATTGATCAACTGAAAGCTGAGTACCCAGAATCGAATACAGAACGGCAAGAAGAGATTGCTTATCGTTTACGAACGTTACAGGAGTTCGGTCATCAATATTATTTTCCAGATGAGGAGTCTTTGGTAAAAGTGCGTGATATTCAGATGACGGCAATTAATCAATTCCTGTCAAGTCTCAGTAAAGAGGAGGTTCAAGCCCAAATGAATAATTCTAGGATTTTACGAGAGAGGATTTTATCTGGTGATGTTCAAGCCGAGCAGGAACTAAAAGCAATGCTACGCCAAGCTCAACCTGAAGAGATACGAAATATGACGGAACAAGAAGCGAATGCCCATGGAAATATGCTTCAGGAAGAGCGTTTTGGTCATAAGTAAATGTCTTTAGTTTTATTCATATTTGCTGATTCACATCTGTCTTTTCTATGAATCAGCAAATAATCTTTTTTAAAGAGCGCTTATTCTAGCCACTCCGATGGAAAATGTTCCATTCCAAGGTCTATCCCAGCTTTTAAAATTCTTGTACCAATCTGCGTAAACAGTATTGTTTGGTTCATCATAGAAACCATAAAGAGTATGTTCTTCAATAGTTTGATAAGTGCTTCTTGGTGCGCTTTGGCCATCATAGGTCACCAAGTAAGCTTCGCCAATTAATGCAATATCTGATCCAGAAGAGATGCGTTTACCGCCTGTCCAAGTGCCGCCTCCTTTGTAAATGTAAGAACGATAATCACTTTTAGCACCGTAAAAGTTCCAGACGTATTCAAACTCAGTGTAAGTGAAGTTGCTAGGTAATGGCCCAGCCCCACGCACTTCATCTAGTTGTTGCTCATCCATCACTTGAATGCTTGAATCTAATCCTGCTAAAACATTTGGCATAGCATTGTCAGCCTGAGAGGCTGTAAATGGTGCAGCTGAGATAGTTAGTATTACAAATAGTTTTTTCAACATAAGTATTTCCTTATTTAAGTTATTTAATGCGTTATACAAACGCATTAGTGATATTGCTATATATTCTGTTTCAATTCGCACCTAAAATAAGATTGATAATGAGTTGTTATATGAATAGATTTTTTCTTTTTATTATGTTTTTTCTATGTCGGCTTTAGCTGATCAAGTGACATTGAAAAATGGCGATAAAATAAGTGGTCAAGTTTTAACTTATGCTAAAGGAATTTGTCTTTTTAATTCACAGTATAGCGGTTTGATGAAATTGCCTTATGAGCAAATGGTTGGTTTGAGTATCGATAAACCTGCGCAAGTTATTTTTGGTGAAGATGAACGATTGTCAGGTATTCTGAAATTTGATGAAACTTCCCAAGTTCTTACCTCAAAAACGGTCGGAGAAGTACGTTTACCTATTACGGATATTTCTCAGATTCGTCGCGATTTTGCTGAAGAAAAAGCTGAATTGAAAAAGGAGTCGAAAACTCAGAACGTTAAAGATAGCTACGGCGAAGAGGCTTCTGAACCAACACTGGATTTTTTACGCGGATCAACGGTTTTGCTTAAAGATGGACAGCAAGAGTTCAGTCTTGGATTTCGCTATAATCGGAACCGGTATAACTACCCGACTATGTTTAACTCTAATGATATTATCAACACGACAAGTCGTCGTGTTGATACAGTCCTTGGTTATAGTATTGGGTTGAAAAACAATCTTGAACTTTGGGCTCGCGCACCCTTGGTTTACACGCATCTTAAAGATGTTTCCAGTAATGAGTTTGTTCGTAACCATGAAGAGTTGGCTTTTGGAGATATTCAACTGGGTGCTCAATACCTAATTGAACCACAGTCTTTTGATTGGCCGTCAATTAGTTGGTCAGTTCAATTGAGCGCACCGACCGGTAAAAAACTCGATTATGCTTATCCTGAAGATTGGAAAAATTTAGGTTCAACGGGTGGTGGTTCTTGGGCGATTTCTACAGGTTTAGATTTCACTAAGATGGTTGATCCCATTGTTCTGTTTGGTGGTATTAGTCTAACCCATATGAATGATTTCACAGTCAATGGACAAGAGGTTGAACCGGGAAAAGGATTCGGTGCTTATTACGGGTTAGGGTTTGCGGTGAATAACAAGTTGTCACTTAGCAGCCGATTAAGTTGGAATTATTATGGTAATACGCGTTTAGATGGTATTGAAATGCAAGGTTCTGATTCTGAGCAAATTGACCTTGGTCTAGGGCTGTCTTACAGAATGAATCCATCTTTGACCGTTACACCCAATCTTATGTTTGGTCTTGGCAGCGAAGCGAGCACACCAGCACTATCTATGAACTTTGCATGGAAGATTTAAGCAATGAGAGTATTGTTTGTTGGTTTTCTTTTCATAACACATAGTCAATTTGTTTTTTCTGATGAAGGTACAAAGCACTCTTTTCAATCTTGGCAAACTCTCAAATTTGAACAGGTTGTGAAACAGGGGCTGGATTATTCATGTGGCTCCGCATCGATGGCAACAATTTTAAATCATTACTTTGGTGATTCAATTTCCGAATCATCACTAACGCTGGATATGACTGCACGCCTTTCCAAAGAAGAGCTAGCAGGTAGGATAAAAGATGGTTTTTCGATGCTCGATATGCGAGATACGTTGGTTCGATTTGGGTATCAAGCCGTGGGTGTTCAATTAAGTTTTGAGCAAGCTGAACAGTTGAAAGGGCCGATTGTTGTGCTTTTGAGAAAAGAAGAGATTAATCACTTTGTGGTGCTGAAAGGCATTGTCAATGACTTAGTTCAAATTGCTGACCCAACCTCTGGCAACCTTAAACTAACGAAAAGTGAGTTTTTGCATTATTGGCAAGGGGAAGCACTTGCAATTGGGAAAGCGGGATTTGAATTATCGGATGCAGTTTCTCTAAAAGCCAATCAAGAGAGTTACTCTCCTGCTCAAGAATCAGCTCGATATTGGATAAAATACCGCTGATTGAGACAAACTGTTTTGCAAGTATAGATTAAAAATCATCAACTTTGAATTTTTAGACTTGCCGTTCGAGTTTATTGGTTCGCTCTTTTCAGCGTTAAACCGTTCTTAAAGGTTTTAACAAAGCTTTTACAACACACTTTACCGGCCGGTAGAAAAACGCCCAACAGAAAAAATCCTATTGGGCGTTTTTTATTTTAGGTATTTTTAATATTCTTTAAGTGTTTCCTTAGGGAGGCAGTTTTATACCTTAAACTGATTTACCAAACCAGAGAGTTCATCAGCCGCTTCTTTCATGTTTCCAGATGAGTTGGTCGTTTCACTGACTAATGCCATATTTTGTTGAGTGGCATTATCTACCTCATTTAATGAGTGACTGACTTGACTAATTGATTGAGTCTGTTCGCTTGAAGCTTGGTTAATCTGGCTAATAATCGCCGAGACTTGGTTAATCGACTCTTTAATGTGTTCTAGAGCTTGATCGGAGTTTTGAGCGTGTTCTGTTCCTTGTTCGACAGTCTCCACCGTATTTTCAATCAATACTTTAATATCTTTTGCCGCTTCAGCAGATTTGGCTGCAAGACTCCGTACTTCGCCTGCAACCACCGCAAACCCACGTCCATGCTCACCGGCGCGTGCCGCTTCAACAGCCGCATTTAAAGCCAGTAAGTTGGTTTGGAAAGCAATCCCGTCAATTAGTGAAATGATTTCGACAATCTTAGCCGAAGCTTCTTTAATGTCATTCATTGATTCAACGGTGTTTTTCATAATTTCAGACCCTTTTTCGGCCTGAATCTGTGCTCCGTGAGCCAGTTTGGTTGCTTCTTCTGATTGATTTGAAGTCTGTTCAACATTCTGGGCAATTTTCTCCATCATTTGGCTTGTGGAATCGAGGGATTGAGTTTGTGTTTGCGTTCGTTGATTTAAGTCTTGTGCGCCTTGATAAATATGTGTGACGTTTTGTTGTAAGGATTGAACACTGTGAGTGGTTTGACCAATTAACTGAGATAGGCTTTGATTGGTTTGCGCCAATAACGTTGCAACATCTTTGAATTTACCAAGATAATTGCCGGCCACTTGTCGTGTCAGATCACCCGAGGCCATGGCTTCAATAACAGCGGAAATATCATCCAAGGCGTTAGAAGTTTGGCTAACACGATGATTCAAGGCGTCGACCAATTTTCCTAAATCTCCATGTGCAGTCAGTTGAATTTGTTGAGTGAAGTCGCCTTTTGCCATACTCTCCAGCATGTGATTAATCTCATTGAAAATCGTATCCAGTTCATGCATGGTCTCATCCATTTTTGAACGAATCGACCCTGCGACCCTGTCATTCATTCGAGCAGAGAAATCGCCATCTCTCAAAGCTTTTGCCATGCGTTCGAGCTCTTTCATGGTAAAAGAAGTACTTTGTACAGATTGATTGACGGCGGTTTGCAGAGTTTCAAAGTCGCCATGTGCACCAGAGGCTGAAATTTGTTGACTAAAATCGCCTTTTGCGACGGCTTGCATGACTCGGTTACTTTCTTTAAAGCTGTTATCGACCAGTTGTAAAAGCTGGTTAATACTGTTGGCGGCTTGTCCGATTTCATCTTGGCTTTTGACAGGAATGCGTAGACTCAAGTCGCCTTGTTGTTCGACTTTGGTCACAAGGTCTTTCATTTCATCCAGCGGTCTGAAAGCTTTAGTCAAAATCGCTTTGACCATTAAGAACGCTAATATTGCCCAGACGATGATTGCAATGGTTCCCCAAATCAACGTAGCGTCTTCGGTGGCTTGAATGTCTGTTTTATCAGAGATTGAAACCATGTATCCAAATGGTTGACCGGTAGAATCGAGAACTTGTTTTGATTCAACGTCGAAGCTCTTCGTACCATTTTCGTTTGAAAGTATTAGGGTTTCTAGGCTTTCGTCTTGAATCGAAATTTGCGCTTTTTGTAATTCTGCTTCTAAGGTTTCGTTGGAGCTGGCGAGAACTTTTTCGGCATTCAAGTCATACAACATCAAATCAAATTGCCCAACCTTAGCAGAATCAGCAATTAATGCGGAAAAGTCGAGGGCAATATCAACTAAAGCCAAAAGTTGGCCGCGTGGAGCAATCGGAAGGATAAAGTGGACTTGTGGCTGACCTGCTCCAATGGTTTCAATTCCTCGAATCAGGTTCAATTCTTCTTTTGCTTGTGTGAGAAGTTTAGAATTAATCTTGCCAGATTCTTTTGGATTGCGAGTGAACAGTAAGTTGAAATTCGGGTCTAAAATTCGGATGTTGTTGGCAACGTTTGTGGCCTCAAGCAAGTTTGCCGTTGTGTTGGCACGCGCAATAATGCCTTCCAAATCCTTATCTTGAATTGCTTTGAGCATTTTGTCATCTCGGGTGAACGAGAAAACTTCTTTTTCCATGAGTTCCTGAGCTCGCGACACCATTATATTAGAGATGGCAAGGCGTTTACTTTCAATGGAATGTTGCAGTTGTTGTTTCATTTGTCCATGATTGACGACAAATAAACCTAACAAAATGGTAATGGTAATGAATAGGACACTTAGGGTGAAAAGCTCTAATTTTTGGCGAAGTGAATTGAATTTCATGATAGTCTCAATGTATTCTCAGTCTGTTTAGATGGCATTTGCTGAGAGGGGTCTGGGTTTACTTTTGACAAGAGGTTTCAGCAAATATTTTGAGTAGTAAATCTTCTTTTTAAATGTACTAAGCAGATTTTTTAGCTACTCGTATGGGTAGCCTGCATTTTTCCATGAAGGGAATCCAAGACGGTAGTAATAGACTTTTTGATAACCGTAGTCGACCAGTTTTTTTGCGGCATTCGCAGCACGTTTGCATTTAATGGCATTGCAGTAAGTAACAACCGGTTCGTTGACATCCACCTGTTTAAGTAAATTTTCTTTATCAAATTCAGTTTTAATATTAATATGCAGTGCCCCTGGGATGCGGCCTGCTTCCCAGTCACTGCTTTTTCGAGTGTCGATAAATTTAACGCCTTGTCGCCAGAGTTTTTTGGCTTCGTCTGGCGCAATTGTTGTGGCACCGGAGACGGTTTCTGGTGAGACGCCTTTGGCAGAAACAATTTGACTGAAAGCCATTAAAATGGCTAGAACGCTAACAGCTATAAAGGTTTTCGCAGCTATTGAGTTTTGAGATGAACTGGGGGGATTCAGTAGAATTTGAGCATCGAATTCTCGAATTGTTCTCATGAGGTATGACTCCGTCTAAAAGATTTCATTATTTTTATAATTTTTTCACGCTCAAATTTAACATCGGTAAGTGTTAAAAAACTTGCTTTGTGTCAAGAAGCTTCAAAGTTGGAAGTACGCCATAACTGAAGAGAAACTAATTTAAGTAGTTATGTTTATGTTGTTAATTTTTATACGTAATTTGTTGTGCTGTTAAATGTTCAAACTCTCCGCGTTTTATTTTTTCTATTTCACCTTATTAGGGGCTTTTTTACCTTATTTAGGGGTGTATCTCAGTTCCCTGAGTTTTTCGCCTGCTGAGATTGGGCAGTTAATGGCGGTGTTGATGATTACTAAAGTGATTGCGCCGAATATTTGGGGGATTTTTTCAGACTCTACCGGCCGGCCAGTTTTTTGGGTGCGTTTGGCACTGCTGTTTGCAACTTTAGGGGCAACAGGACTTGTGATATCTCAAAGCTATTGGGGCATTTTTGTCACTTTACTGCTATTAAGTTTTTTCTGGCATGCCTCTTTACCGCAATTTGAGTCTTATACCTTTAAAACCTTGGGGTCTCAAAAACACCGTTATGGTCAAATTCGCCTTTGGGGATCAATTGGTTTTATTGCTGCTGTTTTGCTGTTAGGTCAGTGGTTTGATAATGCTGGACTTGAGAATTTTCCTTGGGTGATTGTTGGAATGTTTGTTGTGGTTTTGTTGAGCAGCTTTTTAAGTAGAGATCAACAATTTGAAACCCATACCTCAGGTTTTGAAGAAAACTTTCTAAGTATTGTCAAACGGCCAGAAGTTTTAGCTTTGCTATCTGTGAGTTTTTTGGTGCAGGTTTCACATGGTGTTTATTACAGCTTTTTCACTATTCAGATGACAGAACTCGGTGTGAGTAAAACTGTCACCGCATGGTTATGGGCATTGGGTGTTATTGCCGAAATTGCGGTATTTTGGTGGATGGCTAAACTGTTTCAACGTTTTTCTGTTCGAGGGTTGATTTTACTGGCGATTGCTTTGACTGTTTTGCGCTGGGGAATTACAGGTTGGCTGGAAACTTCTTTTGCTTGGATTGTTTTTGCACAAGTACTGCATGCAGCGAGTTTTGGTTTGTTTCATGCCTGTGCGATTTACCTGATTGATCAATACTTTACCGGCCGGCATCATGGTAAAGGGCAGGCTTTATTTGCGGCATCGAGTCACGGTTTGGGAGGTGCACTTGGCATGCTGATTGCCGGTTATGCTTGGCAAGCCGGCGGTGCAAGTTTGAGCTATAGCTTGATGGCTTTTTCCGCGATGTTAGCCGGCTTTATTGCTTGGCGTTGGGTGAAATAATTTATTTTTTCACCCATTGACCATTGATTTGAATGTATTGGCCTGGCGCGGTTTTTTGCAAAGCTTTTTTACCGGCCAGTATTTCAACTTGCTGTAAATCAAGCTGATTATCGGCCGCTAACTTTTGGTATTGCTGTTTACGAGCCTGATTAATGAGTGTCACAATTGATTGCGCATTTGCTTGGTTTTTGACGACTCCCAGATAGCCATCTGGTTTTTCACCCACTAAACCTTGAGATTTTACCGTGCCAAGTTGAGACATTGCTTGCGATAAATTCATCGCAAAGCTGTTTTGACTGATTGCGAACAAAAAGCTGCTGAGCAAGACTGTTAATAATGTCATTTTTTTCATAAGTTCTCTCCCTAACTTTTGCCTATATCGTTTTTTTAAAATAGCCCGCTGGATTCACTAAACATGTTGTCGAGTTCTTTGTCGATTTTGATTAAGATTTCATGTTGAATTTTGACATTCAAATTGATGTTGATTGGTTCTTTGGGCAGTTCAACTTGAACCGCTGGGGTGCAAGCGGTTAGCAACATAAAA
This sequence comes from Thiomicrorhabdus indica, assembly GCF_004293625.1. Classification (NCBI taxonomy): domain Bacteria; kingdom Pseudomonadati; phylum Pseudomonadota; class Gammaproteobacteria; order Thiotrichales; family Piscirickettsiaceae; genus Thiomicrorhabdus; species Thiomicrorhabdus indica. The sequence continues at coordinate 1,050,143 of NZ_CP033040.1, forward strand.
CCTAACGCCATACTCAAGATAGAAAATAATGGAAATGATTTTTGGGTTTTCATCTTATAGATTCTCTCAATATTCAGATGATTGTTTTCACAATCGTTTGAAAAGTTTAGCAGAATTGACAGCAGCCGAGAGGGTTACGAAAAATTTTTCCTCCTCGTTTATTGAAGAGGCTTTAAACCACGCTCTTTTTGTAGTTTTTCTTGGATGCGCTGTTGAATAGTGCTATTGATTTGGTTGGTGATTTGCATACTGGTAATGAGTGCAGGTAAATCTTCTTCAATTTGTATATTGAGGTTCACCTGTCGCCCGTTTTCTACCTTAGGATTATTCCCTTCTAAACGCAGTTTCAGGCGTAGTTTTTGTTGTTCATCCAATGAAACTTGCGAGTCAAGAATTGTGTAATGAAAGTCTTCTAAAACTGTTAAAAGCGTTTCCATGCTTTTGTGAATTTGTTTAAGCCCCGCAGAGTTCGCTTGATATTGCAAAATACCTCCTGATTTCGAGGCAGAAATTTCGCCATTGGCAATTCGTAAAACCGATGTTTTTTGCGCTTGGTTTGTAAGGTTGAGTGAAAAAGGTAATTCGCCTTGTAAGCGTCCGGTTCCATAGAGTTCAGCCGTTGGGTATTGCAACAATAATGCTTGGAGGTTTACATTGTCTAAGTGAAGGTTGCCATGAATTTCTTTATCTAAATGAATGATTTTAGAGCCTAAATGGGCTTTGCCTTCAAATATTCCGACTTCGGCTTTTTGTAAAATGATTTTAGTCGCTCGCCAGTTTTCTATAGGTGTTTGGGTTTGTGCAATAACATCGATTGGGCCGACAATTAAGCCGTGATTGAGTTGTTGAACTCGCAATGCTGTTACGTCCGTATGAAGCTGAGCTTTTTCAAGTTGTAATTTGGCCGTCAAATCCAATTGCGAAAACGAAGTTTCATTATAAATCCCGTCTAAGCCGCTGAATTCGAGATGACTTTGTGCCTTGATTGCATCCAGTAAAGAAAAAGGCTTATCGGTTAACAAAACTTGAGGATTGAGGGTTAAGTTACCATTTGCGGATAGCTTTCCAGAAGACAAGTTGAACAGCTTTGGCCAATTAACTAACGTTTTTTTGATTGGGTTGCCCGCCAAGAGATATTGGTCAGCCAAATTCCAATCAATCGTGATTTCTTTTGGAGTCAGGTTGGCAAGATAGTCAGCACGAACGCCTGACGTATTTTGTAACTCACCTTTTAGTTTTATGAATTGAATTGCGTTAATCGAGTCAGGCAAACCTTTGAAGGTAGACGATAACGTTCCTGTCGTCTGCCAACTTTGAGGTTTCAACTGTTGATGTGTAAGGGTACCAACATTGGTTTGGTATTGAACAGACAGTTTTTTTTCATGCTGATGATCGTTTTGTACTTGCAGTTGCTTCAAAGTGGTTGTGAGTTGTTGAAGTTTTAAATCTGCATTAATGTAATCTCCATCTAGGGTTAATGTTTGGGCGTTAAGGGATAAGCTGTCGGTAAGGTTTTTAAATTCTGGGATGTGTATATTTAGGTGGTTAATTTGTAACTGGTTAATCGCCAGAGAGTGCTGTTTTTGAATCAGCTTGGTGGAGGCAATGGCTTGATTTATTTGAATATCTCCACCCGTTAAATTAAGTTGGGCAGTTAGATCGACATTGGCTCGAAGGTTTTTAAAGGCTATTTGAGGATTAAGTTTTAGTTTTGTATTGCTCAGCTTTATGTGTGCTTTCTCAACTGAAAGGCTTGGTGACTCTTCCAGTGAAATCAGGCCTTTGCCTTCTATACTCATGGATGAAGTGGACGTTTTTGTTTGCGGAAGCGAGTATAGATTCAGCTTAAAGGACAGTTGTTTTGAAGACTTTTGTTCAAACGATTGTTTACTATGAAGGGTGAGTCCGATAGTGTCAAATGTCCAGTTTTGCTCGACAAACCATTGTGGTTTGTTGAAATCGGTTGCCACAGCATTTGCTTGAATGGAATAACTGGACACTTGATTATTATGAACCGTAACATTGCCTTTCAAACTTCCGCTTACAGAGGCAGCATTCGGCAGAGTCACGGGGCGATTTATTTGTGCTGAAAATTCTGTGGAAAGTTCACGCTGTGTTAAATCCTTAATGGACGCATTCAATAAGCTTGATAATGGAATCTGGGTTTGCGTAGATAACTTAAATTCAGGTTTCTCAAGTGAAAAAGAACCGGCCGGTAAAAAAGGGGAAATTTGGGAGGCAAGTTGTTGAAGGTTTATCTGGAATGGGCTCCATCGATGATACATATCAAATAATTTTTGCCAATCGTCCGAGAATGCATGCCGCAATTTATTCGCCGGATTGATTTCTGTGACTTGAGGAAAATCACTTAGAGTTTCCGTATCCACTTTTAGAGTCGTGAAGGTTGCATCGGACTGTGTTTGTGCTGAGACTTTAAGATTGATGGTTTTGGGATCGACAAACTGACTATTGATTGAAAACTGTGAAGTATTCACAGGTTGTTTCAAAGGCAAGCGGAAGTCAGCCTCACTCCTTACCTGAAGGGTTGGATACTCAGTGTCATGTGCTTGCAACTTGATTGTTCCTGATAAAGTTTCGAGATTCAGTTTCGGCTGTATAGATAGTTTGGAAGAGATTTTGCACTGTTCGAGAGTGGATGAAGGGCATGGCAGAAGGAAGGTAAGTTCTTGAATATCAATGTTTTTGGGAATCAGGTTGTACGTAGAGTTGTTTGAGAGCTCCATCAATTGCTGCTGTATTGATTTGATGAGGGAGTTAATTGGAACGGGTTGCGCGTTGTTTGATGGAGTGAGCGGTTCCAATAGTTGAATCTGTAAGTGTTCGATATTGAGCTTTGAGATACCGGCATCCGATGTACGGTTTGGATGAACAAGGTTTTGAGCGGTTTTAAGCAGTGCTTCTGAGCTGGTAATTTTTAGACCATTAACGCGAATCTGATAGTTTTTCTGGTAGCGCAATTTTAGCTGTTCCAGATAAATCTGATGCGGCTCAAATTTTGGAAACTGCCAATCTAAAATCTCTATTTCGAGGGCTTTGCTCTGTTGCTGAATGAGAGTATTTGACCAATAGATTGCTAATACCAGACTCAACATCACGAGTAGCAAAAGATAGACAGTGGTAAGGAGACAAAGCTTTAGAATCTTTCTCATGGTCAAACATCTGTTTAAAATGACTCCTGAAGCTTTCGGAGTCTATTTGTAATGAACTGGCATAAAAATTTTAGTTAGACCTGAGTATAATGCCTAGTACCAATAGATTAGAAGCGTTTATTTGAGAGGAAACTTATGCGTTTATTACATACGATGTTACGAGTTGGCAATCTAGACCGTTCAATTGAGTTTTATACCAAAGTTCTTGGAATGGAGTTGCTTCGTAAAAAAGATTACCCGAAAGGTGAATTTACCTTAGCGTTTTTAGGCTATGGAAATGAAGAAGAAAACACGGTTTTGGAGTTAACCTATAACTGGGGCGTTGACTCTTATGATTTAGGCGCAGGTTATGGACACATTGCGATTGAAGTGGATGATGTCTATAAAGCAGCGGATGATGTCAAAGCGATGGGTGGAAAGATTCTGCGTGAAGCAGGACCTATGAACGCCGGTTCGACCATTATTGCCTTTGTGGAAGACCCAGATGGGTATCAAATTGAATTTATCGGTGCGGATCACGTCCGTACTTAATTTTTAGGTTTTTAGACGAAAGGAATAAAGATGTCTGAATTTAATAATGTCACAGTGGTTCGTGAAGCCAATATTTATTTTGATGGGAAGGTGACGAGCCGTAAAGTGATTTTTGAAGATGGTTCTTACAAAACTCTTGGATTGATGATGCCGGGTGAATACGAGTTTGGTACCGAAGCGGCTGAAATTATGGAGTTTCTTGCAGGACATGTTGAGGTTTTGCTGCCTGGTCAAACTGATTGGCAAACAATCAAAGCAGGGGATAGCTTTGAAGTTCCAGCAAACTCTAAATTCGGCATTAAAGTGCTTGAAGTGTCTGATTACTGCTGTACCTATATTACAGAGTAATTCTTCAGTGAAATTGTAGAGAACCTCTGATTCGATCAGAGGTTCTCTAAAAAAGCGCCGAGTCAGGTTGTCTGATTCGGCGTTTTGCGTTTTAGCCGATGCTTATGGCATTGGTCGATCTTGTTCTTTAATCTGTTTGTTTTGACGTTTTTTCTTCCACTTGAAATAAAAGTGAATGCCAAAGTGTGAAGCGACTAAAACGACAACTGCCACCATGCCAATGGTTCCAATGTGCTCAATCCACATAATACTCCTCCGTAAGTTTTTGATAGTTCGGTAATTCTAACGGCTTTTTGTTAGAATCAGCGCCAAAATTTTGATTGAATTAGGAGTTGTTATGGAAACCACCCCCCCAAGCCAAGGATTTAATTGGCGAACCTATAAAAACGATACGCTGTCTGGTATTACAGTCGCTTTAGCGCTCGTGCCAGAAGCGGTCGCTTTTGCCTTTGTTGCTGGCGTTCATCCGTTGGTAGGGCTTTATGCCGCCGCTATTGTTGGAATGATTACGGCAATTTTCGGTGGTCGTCCGGGAATGATTACCGCAGCGGCAGGTTCCTTGGCTGTTGTCATGATGCACTTAGTTATGGAGCATAGTGCTGCGTATCTGTTCTTGGCGGTGATTATGATGGGGGTGTTCCAGATAATTATCGGCATAATGAAATGGGGGCGGTTTATCCGAATGGTGCCCAGTTCAGTGATGCTTGGCTTTGTGAATGGTCTTGCGCTGATTATTTTGGTCGCTCAGTTTACGCAGTTTAAGGACGTTGATGGTAATTGGTTGAATGGCGATGCTATGACCATGATGGTGGCGATTATTGCAGCAACACTGGCGATTATTTACCTATTACCGAAAATCACTACCGCGGTTCCCTCTGCGTTGGCGGCAATCGTACTGGTTGCATTGGCGGTTGTGATGTTTGACATTAATGCGGTCACTGTTGGCGACCGAGCGGCGGTTTCTGGAACACTTGAATCATTGGTATACGGCGATGGGACTGAAGGTGGCTTCCAAGGGTTGAGCTGGTTTACAACCTTGCCAGAAGGTTTTTGGTCATTGGAAACGCTTTGGATTGTATTGCCTTATGCCATTATCTTAACGATTATTGGTTCAACCGAATCTTTATTGACCATGACATTGATTGATGACATCACAGAAACGCGTGGTAAAGCGAACAAAGAGTGTATTGCACTGGGTTCTGCAAACTGTGTTGCCGGTTCTTTTGGAACCATGGGGGGATGTGCGTTGATTGGTCAGTCGATGATTAACGTCAAATCCGGTGGGACTGGACGTTGGTCAGGAATTTCTGCTGCATTGGGGTTATTTGTCATTATTTTGGCGGCCGCACCTTTAATCGAAATGGTGCCAATCGGTGCCTTAGTTGGTTTGATGTTCTTTGTGGTCATTGCGACTTTTAACTGGTCGAGTTTGCAAATCATGCGTGGTATGACCAAAGCCGATGCCTTTGTTGTGGTTGTGGTAACAGTGCTGACTGTCATGTTTGACCTTGCTGTGGCGGTTATTGCTGGGGTGATTATCGCCGCATTGGTGTTTGCTTGGCAGCACGCACAGCGTATTTTTATTACTTCATCCACTGAAACCATTGATGGTAAAGAGAGCAAAACCTACAACATTCAAGGTCCATTGTTCTTTGCTTCTGCCAAAAACTTTATTGATGCGTTTGATCCGAAAAACGACCCAGAATGTGTGCACATTGATTTTATGTATTCGCGAGTTTATGACCATTCGGGAGTGGAAGCGATTGAGAACCTGACGCAAAAATACAAATCGGCCGGTAAAAAATTGACCTTGAAACACTTGAGCCCTGAGTGTCGAACGCTATTGCACAATGCTAGAGATTTAATTGAGGTGAATGTGTCGGAAGATCCGCACTACCACGTTTCCATGAGCGGCAAAAAATCCTGACATCCTTATTCACTCGCCAGCGTTGTTAGTAAAGAGCTTGTGTAGTATACCTACACGTCGCACTTCACTGTCTAGCTGGACAAGCAAATAAGTTTGTCAGGTCATTAGATGTTTTGTTGGTTTGATTGATAGAATACACACGTCGCTTTTGCTGCCTCGCTGGATAAGCAAATCGCTGTGTCAGATTGTTTTTGAATCACTTGAACTTCACTGCCTAGTCTGGCAAGAAATCGCTCCGTTGATTTTCTAAATCAATGGGGCTTTTTTATAGGCTTATGATGCTTACGCATTGCCAAATTAAGGATAACTGCTTATTCTTGGTGAATACGTTTTTATATAACGTTTTGCTATTACGGAATCACCTATGAAACACTCCTTTGCCATTTCAATTGGCCTTTTGCTTCTACTAATCGTCTGGATGTTATTAGGCGACTCTCCCAAACCTGAACAAGAAAATACTTTAAAGGGCTCGAATGGACTGGTTTCTGTTGAAGTTCGCGACTCTAAAGCGCAATGGGTGACCAGTAGCATTAAAGCTTATGGCGATCTTTTGCCTTTGCGTGAAACCAAAGTGCTGGCTCAAACGTACGGTAAGGTTGAATCTTTACACACGCTCGAGGGTGATGCTGTCGATCAGGGACAATTATTGTTGACCTTGTCGATAGAAGATCGAGAGGCGAAACTTAAACGTGCCGAGGCGAAAACGCTGGAGGCGAAAAACCGTTATCAAGCGACTCGGAAACTTCAAAATAAAGGCTTTAGTGCTCAACAACAAATTGATGAACTGTTTGCAGCCTTTGAAGCGGCCAAAGCCGAAGAGGCCATTCTTCGTCAGGAAGTGGATCAGCTTCGAGTTTATGCGCCTTTTAAAGGGGTTATTGCAAAACAGTTGGTGGAATTGGGTGACTACATTTTTAAAGGTAACCCTTTATTTGAATTGATTGATACGCAATCTATGATTGCAGAGGTTGCGGTTGCCCAAAGCGATTTTCCTTTTTTGAAAATCGGTCATGCTGTTCAAGTTTCTTTGGCAACAGGGGAAAAACTTTCCGGAAAAATTCGTTTTATTGCACCGAAGGCGGATGAAAACACTAAAACTTTCAAGGTTGAGATTTTATTAGAAAATACAGCACATCTACCGAGTGGAATTTCAGTGACCGCAATCATACCTAAAGCTCGGGAACGAGCACATTTAATTTCTTCGGCACTGCTTAGCTTAAATGAGCAAGGGATTGTGGGGGTAAAAATCGTGAATGCACAAGAAAAAGTAGCCTTCTATCCAGTGAAACTTGTTCACGCAGAAAAAAACGGCATTTTTGTCACTGGGTTACCGGAACAAGTCCATTTGATTGTTACCGGGCAGGGGTTTGTTCTAGCTGGACAGAAAGTTCATGCGGTTTTTACCGAGGAAACAAGAAACCCCAATGATGTCATGCAACCGCTTGAAGTGAGAGATTAATTGAAATGGGTGTGATTGATGCGGCTTTTAGCCGAAGTCGAGTAGTCGTGTTGGCTCTGGTGATGATGATTGTCGCCGGTGCCATGGCCTATGTTTCGATTGCCAAAGAATCTTCGCCCGATGTGCCGATTCCGATGTTTTATGTGTCAATGATACATGATGGAATTTCACCCGAAGATGCAGAACGGCTACTGCTAAAACCGGTGGAAAAAGAGCTGCAATCTTTGGATGGTCTCAAAGAGATGAAGTCCGTTGCCGCTGAAAATTATGCATCCATTCTACTGGAGTTTTCTGCTGGAGCCGATATTGATCAAGCATTGTTAGATGTTCGAGAAAAGGTGGATTTGGCGAAAAATAACTTGCCGCCAGATACTCTGGAACCCACGGTGAATGAAATTAATATTGCACTTTTTCCAGTTATCTCTATATCTTTGTCTGGGTCAATACCAGAAAGAGAGCTTGTTCAGATTTCACAAGGGCTAAAAGATGAACTTGAATCGTTAAGTGGCGTGCTAGAGGTTGATATTGGCGGTGATCGAGAGGAGATGATGGAAGTGATTATCGAGCCTCGAACATTGGAAACATATCGTCTCTCCTTTGATGATGTGGTTGCTTTTCTAAATCGCAATAATCAATTGGTACCGGCCGGTGCCATGGATAACGGTGCAGGTCGTATGGTGTTTAAAGTCCCTGGGGTGATTGAAGACATTGAAGATGTATTGGAATTACCGATTAAAACCCATCAAGGCACGGTGGTTACTTTTCAAGACTTAGCGCAGGTACGTCGAACCTATAAAGATCCGGAGGGTTTCGCACGGGTTGGCGGTGAACCGGCGTTGGTTCTGGAGGTGACCAAACGTGTTGGTGCGAATATTATTGCGACCATTGATGAGGTCAAACAGGTGGTGATACAACAACAGAAAAATTGGCCAGAAGTGGTGAGTGTGCATTTTATGCAGGATCAGTCGAAAAGCATTAAAACCATGCTAGGAGAATTGGAAAATAATGTGATTACTGCCATATTTTTGGTGATGTTAGTGGTGATTGCCGCTCTGGGGGTTAAGCCTGCGCTATTGGTTGGCTTGGCGATTCCCGGGGCGTTTTTAACTGGTATTCTCGCGTTGCAATGGATGGACTATACGCTGAATATTATTGTGCTATTCAGCTTGATTCTGTCGGTCGGAATGTTGGTGGATGGCGCGATTGTCACGATTGAATTGGCGCAACGTAAAATGGCAGAAGGCATGGAGCCAAAAGCGGCTTACGCCTTTGGTGCGAAGCGAATGGCATGGCCAATTATTGCCTCAACGGCCACCACATTGAGTGTGTTTTTGCCGTTGATTTTTTGGCCTGGCGTGGTTGGTGAATTTATGAAGTTTTTGCCGATTACCGTGATTCTTACCCTGCTTGCATCACTATTTATGGCGTTGGTTTTTATTCCTGTATTAGGTGCTGCGGTCTCAAAAGGTTACCGGCCGGTAGAAATGCCACAAAACTCTGAGGTCAGCAATGGCATTTGGACGAAACGTTATATCCGTCTATTGACCCCTCTGTTAGCTCATCCTGGAAAGGTACTGTTGGTGACAAGTTTGTTAATGGTCACTGCCTATATTTCTTATGCCAAATTTGGCAAGGGAGTGGAGTTTTTTCCAGAAGTTGAACCGGATTTTATCCAGATTCAAGTGCAGGCCAGAGGCGATTTATCTGTTTTTGAAAAAGACGCTTTGATAAAAAAGGTCGAAGCTGAGATTCTCGATATGCCGGTCTATGAAACTCTCTATGCAAAAACCTATAATGACGCCAGTAATTTACAAGACGCGCCGATTGATTTAGTCGGTACGATTCAATTGGAGCTCGAAGATTGGCAACGGCGACCTCCCGCAGAGGTTGTTATTCAGTCGATTCGTGAGCGTGTTGAATTCATTCCTGGTATTCAGGTTCAAGTTCGCAAACAAGATAATGGACCTTCAACAGGCAAGCCTATTCAGGTTGAAATCGCTGGAGAAGAGTATGACGAAATTTCAGCAGGTGTGAATGAGGTTCGCCAACGTATGAATAAGATTGGTGGGTTTGTGGATATTGAAGATTCTCGGCCGATTCCTGGGATTGAATGGAGCCTTAAGGTTAATCGTGAGATGGCTGCACGCTATCTGGTGGATATAACGACTTTGGGCAATACGGTACAGATGTTCACTGGCGGTGTGAAAATCGCTACCTATCAGCCGAATGACTCTGAGGAAGAGCTTGATATCCGCCTGCGTTTTCCTGAAGAGGAACGCAATCTGGAACAATTGATGAATCTTAAGGTGCCCACTGTCTATGGGCCGGTACCGCTTGCAAATTTTGCGGAGTTTCGACCTCAGCAGAAGACCTCTAAACTTGATCGTGTGAATGGCCAAAGGGTGATGATAGTGCAATCAGATGTTGAGTCGGGATTGCAGGTGGATCAACAGTTAAATTTATTAAAACACTCTTTGCAACAAACGCCACTCAATGCCGCGGTCAAAGTTCGTTTTAAAGGTCAAGATGAAGATCAACGTGAGGCCGGAACTTTTTTGACCAAGGCTTTTGTGGCGGCAATTGTTTTAATGGTGCTTATACTGGTCACGCAGTTCAACAGCTTCTATCAGGCAGGTGTGATTCTGACAGCGATTGTGTTCTCAACAGCCGGTGTTCTACTGGGGCTTCTCGTGACACAAAACCCGTTTGGTATTGTGATGGTGGGGATTGGCATTATCGCTTTGGCAGGTATCGTGGTGAACAATAATATTGTGTTGATTGATACCTATAACCAGCTAAGAGACGAAGGCGTTGAAAAAATTGAGGCCATTCAGACGACATTGGCACAGCGTTTAAGACCCGTATTATTGACAACGATCACCACGATTCTAGGGTTAATGCCGATGGTGTTAGCAATGAATATCGATATTCTCGGACAGAACATCAGTTTTGGTGCGCCATCTTCGCTGTGGTGGGTGCAACTTTCCAGCGCAATCGTCGGTGGTTTAACCTTCTCTACATTACTCACCTTGATTGTAACGCCGTGTCTTTTAGCGTGGAAAAAATAGTGAATCGATGAATTTACACCTATGTCAAAAAGCCTATGTGCACATGCTGATGGATGAAAATCCATTGATTTGCAGTTGCCACAATATCACGCTGAATCAAATCTTAGAGGTGTTTCCTGAGTCGAAAGATAAAGATTTCGAGTTGACTGAAATGATTTCGAAAATCAAGCAACAAACGGGTGCATCAACCGGCTGTGGAAGTTGTTTGTCCAAAGTCGAAGGTATTACCCAGTGTTATGCGTTAAAACCTGAAATTTTCACCGGCCGGTAATTTATTGCAAAGAGACTTTAAGCGCCATTGCCAAACGATAGTCAATGGCATTCAGGTGTTTTTCATCGACTTCAATCAATAGTGGACCATTGAGTGGCGCTTGGTTTTTAATGACGATTTTGGAACCAATATGCAGGTGAATTGACGTTAAGTAACGCAATTCTTCTGGGCTACGGTTTTTAATACGTTCTAAAGTTACCGGCCGGTTAAGTTCAATTTCTGAGAGTGGCTGTAAGTTGGCGGTTTCGATTGAACCGTCAATGTCAGGAATGGGTGAGCCGTGTGGATCATGGCTTGGTTCACCTAAGTCTTCCCACATGCGTTGTACCAGTTTGTCGGACAAATAGTGTTCTAAGGTTTCTGCCTCTTCATCAACTTCATCCCATAAATAGCCTAGGCGTTCGACCAGGTAGGTTTCTAGAATTCTGTGGTTACGAATCATTTTCATCGCAATTTGCCGCCCTGAGTCGGTCAGACTCACACCGTAGTAGGGAGCATATTCAATGTAGTTTTCTTCTGCTAGCTTTTTGAGCATGTTGGTCACAGATGCTTGCGAAACAGATAAACGTTCGGCAACATCTTTGGTTTGCACGCCTTTGTCACTTAACTCGGGCTTTTCAAGTTTATAGATGATTTTTAGATAATCTTCCCAAGCTCGTGAAGGGGTTTGTTGCACAGTGTTTTTTTTCTTACTCATGAGTTGGTCTGCCCAGAATTTAGTCGATGCGCATAGTAACGCTTTTGCTGCCATTTTTGAATTTGTAAAATCATTAAGGTGGTAATCATTAACAATCCTGCACTGACGGCAATTGACGCTGAAATCGAGCTGTTCAGCCAAGCAGCAATCGCGTAGCCCAGCCAAACCGAGGCCTGTGAATAGGCAAGAGCAACCCAAAGCATCCCTTTAAGTGATTTGGCGAGTAAGTATGCGGTGGCTGCCGGAATTATGAGTAACGCGACTACCAAAATTGCTCCTACTGCGTCAAAGGAGGCCACCGTTGTCATGGAAACCAGTGTCATTAAAAAATAGTGCCAGAAAGTGACGCTAATTCCGAGTGATATGGCTAAGCTTGGATGGAAGGTGACCGTTTTAAAGCGTTCAAATCCTAAGATAATACTGCTTACCACAATGGTGAAGACAAACAAAATTAACCAAAAAGCTCGTGGCCCGAGCTCTGTACCGGTTTCCATATCGCCCCAAATAATTGTGTCAAAAGGCACAAAAGCAATTTCTCCATAGAGCACGCACTCTTGGTCAAGGTCAACTTGCCCGGTATAAAGTGAAACGAGAATGACGCCGATTGAGAAAAACAGCGTAAAGACAATTCCAATACTGGCATCACTTTGCAGGCGGCTTACTTTATGAAGTGTCTCAGATAACCAAGCGGTGACCAAACCAATGATGACTGCGCCTAGAAGCATGACCCAAAGTGAATTGGTGCCTGAAATAAGATAAGCAAGGACAATCCCAAGTAGTACGGAGTGTGAAATTGCATCACCCATTAATGCTTGGCGACGTAAAATCAAAAATACCCCCACCAAAGCACAACTTGCTGCGACCAGCGATGCTGTTGCGAGAATCCATAAATCTAGACTATAAGTTTCTAACGATTCCATTATTTATTACCACCTTGTTGAGAGGCGCTTTTGGCAATGCCTTCAATACTTGGTATCTCAGGAATTGGTTGGCCATGTGGATCCGATAAGTGCTGCATGAGTTCAGAGGCAATTTCTGCTTCTTGCTCTTGGTTCAATATATGTTCCATCCGTTCGGCTTGTTGGTGAACTTGTTCCGAAGTTAAGTCGGCATGTTCGCTAAGATAGCTTTCCCATAAACGATGTCGTCGTGTCAGTTTGATTGCTTTTCTCAAACCAGATTCAGTCAGTGCGAAATGGCATTGTTGTTCGCTGATCCAGCTGAATTTTTGTAGTTGTTTGAGTATTTTTTTTAGTTGGACGTTATCTAGAGAGCGCATCGTGGCTATTTCTGCCAAGGTGAAATCATTGCGTTGAAAGTGAGTACGTTCTAGAAGTTTATAGAGCGTACGCAAGACATTTTCTCGCATGACGCGTTGACGTAATTTTCGGTAATCTAATGAACGTTTTACTAAGCCGTTTTTCGGGGCAAATAAAAAGCTGATAAAGAATAATATCGAGAGACTAACGACTATCCAAGGACCTGTTGGCATAGCCGGCGCAATATATGAAATTTGTGTGCCCATAGCTGCACTTGTTGCACCAAAAATTGAGGCGAGAATGAGAAGGGTGCTCAGTTGGTGACTCCAAAAGCGAGCCGCTGCGATAGGGGTGAGTAAAATGGCAGCCATGAGTACGACACCGACCAGCTGTAGACCAACGACGACTGAAAGCACGATGAGTACGGCAAGAAGCATTTCGTAAAATTTAACGTGAATTCCAAGGGTTTTCGCGTAATTTAAGTTGAAAGCAATCAAACGGAACTTTTCAAAAAACAGGAAAACGGTGATTAAGATGGCTATCGTGACGATGGTAAGAAGGTGAATATCTTCTGCTGTCATCGCTGCGGCTTGACCGAAGAGCAGTTTATCCAAACCACTTTTATTTGCCATTTCCGAGCTTTGTATAAATGACAGCAACATTAGTCCGAGTGCAAAGAAAAATGAGAGGGTAATGGCTAATGCCGCATCGGGTTTGATTTTGGTGTTTTTGGGTAACCAATCAATAATCCAAAACCCTACAAGACTGGAAAAAAGAGCGCCTAGGAAAATAATCTCAGCTTCTCTAGAGCCGCTGAGTAAAAATGCCATCATGACTCCCGGCAAAGCTGCGTGAGCCAAAGCGTCACCGAGTAATGAGCGTTTGCGTAAAAAAGCGAAGGCACCAATCACCGAAGCACTCATACCCAGCAATAAACTGCCAAAAAGAACCCATGTTGCATTAATGTCTTCAAATGACCAGAAAAGTGCCAATTGCGACAGGATTTGTTGCCATTGGCTTTCAGGTTGTAAGAGTTCAAATCCATTCATATTGGCGAGCCTTAATCATCATGCGCTTGGTTTAAGCGGCTGCGATACATTTGTTCAGTGAGATCATTCAACAAAGACAGTCGACCACCATAGGTTTTATTGAGGTTATCTTTTGTTAGAACTTCTTCACTTGATCCGGCAGCGATCAGCCGAGCATTGATTAAAATGACGTAATCAAAATATTCATGAACGGTGTTAAGGTCGTGGTGGACACAAACGACTGTGTTGCCCTTAGCTTTAAGCTCTTTAAAGAGTTCAATAATGGCTTTTTCCGTGGCGACATCGACACCCGCAAATGGTTCATCCATTAAGTATAAGCTTGCTTGTTGTGCCAATGCTCGTGCTAAAAAGACCCGTTGTTGCTGACCACCGGAAAGTTGTGAAATTTGTCGATCACGAAAGTCCCACATTTTTAGGTTTTTTAATGCTTGTTCTGCGATTTCTTTATCACTAGCTTTCGGTCTTTGCCAGAATTTTAGCTGACCATGACGCCCCATCAAAACGACATCCATGACATCAATCGGGAAATCCCAATCGATTTCTTCTCGTTGCGGAACATAGGCCGTTGTTAAGCGCTTCTGTTCAAGTGGTTCTCCAAAAAATAGTGTTGTGCCACCAATCGTTGGCGTTAAGCCCATAATACCTTTTAAAAGTGAAGATTTACCGGCACCATTTGGACCAATAATCGCCACAGTTTTACCGGCCGGTATTTCAAAACTGACATCCGTTAAAACCGGTTTGTGATGGTAGCGGATTGAGAGTTGTTCGACTTTTAGTGGGGTATGACTCATTTGAATAACCTGTTTGTGAGAGCTACGTAAATCATTTTTAGTGTCTTTTTCCTAAAAGTCCATCACGAATGGTTTTTACATTGTGTTCGACCATTCCAATATAGTTGTCAGCACCGGAACCTTTTGCCCCCATTGCATCAGAATAGAGCTCACCGCCAATAACAAGGTTTTTGCCTTCAGCTTGGATACCTTTTACCAAAGACTCAATGAATTTTGGTGAAACACTGGATTCCACAAAAACCGCTTTAATGTCTCTTTGCACAATAATGTCCTTGAGTTGTTTGATATCTTGCAAACCAAATTCACCGGCGGTTGAAATTCCTTGAAGACCCATGACTTCTAGACCGTAAGCTTTGCCAAAATAGCCAAAGGCATCGTGCGCTGTAATTAAAACGCGATTGGCTTTTGGTATTGAGTTGATTTCAGATGAGACCCATTGATTAAGTTCGTGAAGTTTTTGCTGATATTTTTCAAGGTTTTTTTGATAGAAGATGGCATTTTGAGCATCTTTTTTGACAAGAATTTCGGTGACTTTATCTGCCGCACTTTGCCAAAGTGTAATATCAAACCAAACGTGAGGGTCATGCAGTGAATCATATTTGATCAAGTTGGATTTCGGTAGAGATTCTGTCACAGCAACCACGGTCTTTTTACGAGACATTTTGTCAAAGATGTCCTGCATTTTGCCCTCTAGGTGTAAACCGTTATAAAAGATAATATCTGCGCGGCTCAATTTGCGCATATCGCCTTGGGTGGCTTTGTATAAGTGCGGATCAACACCGACGCCCATCAATGATTGAACGGTGACATGTTCTTGACCAATATTTTCAACTAAGTCGGCAATCATGCCTGTTGTTGTCGTTATGTTGAGTTGTGCTTTCGCAGGAGTGCTTAGTAACACTGTGCAACTTAACCCTATGAGAAGTGAGCGAAATAAGTTCATAATCTTTTATTTCCTTAAACTAATTGTTAGTCATGACTAAATTTTTAATTAATCTAACAATGCTCTAGCTTATTTGCAAGCAAATTTTAATAAAAATAATCGTTGTAAAGTCCGTTTGATTAAATTAGTCTAATAAAAATATTAGACAAGACTAAATTTATTATTTAATGGGATTATTTGGAGCGTTTTATGAAATATAAGCTTAGGCTTTTTAGTTTGGGGATGTTGTTCTTTGTTTCAGCAGCTCAAGCGGATCTGCGTCCATTGGCGGCCGATCGCCCTGATGCAACGGAAAGTCCGCAGACGGTGGATAAAGGACATTGGCAAATCGAAACGACCATTTTGGGCTTTGCACAAGACAAGCAGAGTGGTGTGACTTTTCGTTCGTTTGAAGCATTTAATACCAATTTAAAGTATGGTTTGACGGATTCAGTCGATATTCATTTTGTGATGACGCCTTATGTCAAAGAAGAAGTCGAACAAAACGGTGTTATGACTTCGCAAAGTTCTTATAGTGATCTAGAGGTGCGTTCGAAAATTAACCTTTGGGGGAATGATGGTGGAGATAGTGCAATGGCGTTATTACCTTATCTAAAGTTACCGGCCGGTAAACTTTCTAATGACAAGGTCAAAGGCGGTTTGATTATAACCTTCGGCACAGACCTAGCTGGTTTTGGTGTGGGTATTCAAGCTCAGCTTGATTCTGTTTATAACAAGACGAAAGATGAAATGGATTTTTCAGGCAGTTACACGGCTGTTTTAGGGTATGACCTTGCAGAAAAGGTTGGTGGCTATATGGAGTATGTGGGGGAGTTCGATGTCGAAGGGGATTATTTTCCCTATGCAAGCTTTGGCGCCACGTATCAAATGAATGCAAACCAGCAATGGGATATTGGTTCAAAAGCGGCATTGAACGATGAAGGTCAAGATTTTGAGGTCTTCTTTGGACTGACTCAACGTTATTAATTTGAAGATATTTAATCAGTATTTAGGTTGTGCTCACTTGATTGCGCCCTGTAACTTTAGAAAGATAAAGGGCGGCATCGGCTTGAGTATAGAGATCGGTCTTATCCAAGCCGTCCTTCATTTCGGTAATGCCAAAACTGGCGGTGACTCGCCCACAATCAAATTCAGTCGCTTCAATGTTTTGGCGGTGACGTTCTGCCACCTCTTTGGCATTTTTCGCATGGGTATTTGGCAGAATAATGGTAAATTCTTCGCCACCAATCCGTGACAGGGTATCGACTTCACGTAAATTACTTTGCAGTAGTTGGGCAAATTGTTTGAGTACGGCGTCGCCTGTATCGTGGCCGTGTTGATCATTGATTTTTTTAAAGAAGTCGATGTCGAGCAAAACCAAGCAAAAGGGTTCTTGTTGGCGTTCGTAACGCGCGATTTGCTTGTCGAGTTCTTGATCATAGACGCGACGATTGAATAATCCTGTGAGAGCATCTGTGGTTGAGAGGGCTTTGAGCTCTTGATTTAATGCCATGAGCGATTGCTGTTTTTCAAGAAGTTGCGCTTGAGCTAACTGCAGCTCCAAATTAATCGCTGCTTTTTCTTCGGTCGCCATTTCAGCACGGCGGCGTTCTTGAATCAGTTGCTTTTCAATTAGGTGACGGCGGTGCATTTTCATCAGTGCATAGCTGTAATATGGCTTTCCATCATGATTAATGCGTTGAGCGTTTACCATCAGTGGCAGATTTTCATCGTCTCGCACTTTAAATTTCAGGTAGTTTTCTTCGACGGTTTTATTCAGTTGCAAGCTGGGCAGGATATTGCCAAGAAACAGCAATTGACTGGACATGGGTAGCAATACTTTAATGTGCTGACCGATGAGTTCCTGTTGGTTTAGCTTTAGCCAGTCGCATAAGATGCTGTTCATCGCTGTGATTTCACTGGCTAAATTAGTGGCAAGGTAACCGCAAGGAATTTTTTCGATGTTAATCTTATTCTTCGATTGCAAAGTTTTCGCTCTCTCAGTTCAATGGGTTAATGCGTTATGCTGTGTTCGATGCCGGCAATCACCGCTTTAGGGTTGGTGATTTGTGGATAGTGACCTGTAGCCTCCAGTTTTAGCGTTTGGCAATTAGGAATTTGTTGAGCCAAATAGTCAATGACTTCGAGCGGCACAATAATATCCTCTGTGCAGTAAAGCACAGAAACGGGCACTGAAATGTTCGGCAACTGATTGCGAATGTCACACAGGAAAGTCACTTTTGCAAAGTTTTCTGAAATAACGGGGTCTGAGCGTAAAAAACTTAGCTTAATATCTTCACTAAACTCGGGATGTTCACTGTTCCCAACGGCAGCGGGCGCTAAATAGCTAGCCCATTCAAAGTAGTTGAGATGCATCATAGTGAGCAATTCCATGACATCCTCTTTTTCAAAGCCACCGTGATAGTTTGTTTCATTTAGATAGTGCGGAGAGGGACCGATGGTAATAAGCTTTTTGAACAATTCTGGGCGTTGAATGGAGGCGAGCATTCCAATCGCACCACTCACAGAGTGACCAATAAAATAGACTGATTCAAGGTTTAACGCATCACACAGCGCGATTAAATCATTGGCATAAGCGTGCAGGTCATCGTATTTATCATTGTTGTACTCGCTCAAATCTGAGCGCCCGCAGCCAATATAATCAAAGCTAATCACACGAAATTGATCCGTAAACTCTGGAATGACTTTGTTCCAAACGGTCTTGTCACAACCAAAACCGTGACCAAAAACCAGAGTATTTGAGCCTGAGCCTTGTATCTCCACATTGTGTTTGGCAATGATGTTATCAGCAGTCATTGGCATTCCTTATCAATACGAGTGATCATTTTTAGACTATGCGAGAGTTATAAATTGCTAGTGAAACATTTTAACGTCTATATAAGTGAAATGAATGGTACTTGAAATCAATCTTAATGTGGTTGGAGTTTTTTTATAAAGAAGTACTTTTAACCGGCCGGTGGCTTTTAGGGTAAGAAATTAGAGCAATGAATGAGGAATTGTCGGTACTTTTGTCTCGCTCGATTTATAATTTGCGCAAAACTAATTTGTGGAGAGATGTTTGAACGCTGAATCTGTGCCTCTGTCTTTATCAGTCAAATCTTTGAATCACACGCCAATTGGTATTTTTGATTCTGGAATTGGTGGTCTACCAATCGCTCAGAAAGTAAGAGAGTTATTGCCTTCTGAGGATATTATCTATGTCGCAGACACAGCTTTTGCACCCTACGGTGAAAAGTCGGAAGCTGAGATTTTGCAAAGGGCGATTCAGGTCGTAGAGTTTTTGCTCTCAAAAAATGTCAAAGCGATTGTGGTTGCCTGCAATACGGCAACGATGGTGGCGATTAAAACGCTACGTGAACGTTATGATGTACCCTTTATCGGGGTAGAGCCAGGGGTAAAACCCGCAGCTATTCACACCAAAACTGGAGTAATTGGTGTTTTGGCGACGGAAAAGACTCTTAGTAGTCATGCCTTTGATGCTTTGGCAAAGCGAGTCGCTGGCAATGTGCAAATGGAAATTCAACCTAGTCCTAAACTCGTGCATTTGGTTGAAAATCTGCAATTGGATTTTGATCAGGCTCATAAAGCCGTGCGAGAGTATGTAGAGCCTTTGATGATTAAAGGGGCAGATACGATTATTTTAGGCTGTACGCATTTTGCTCATTTGACTCCCGTCATTGAGCAGGTGGCAGGTTCGCCAGTGACGGTAATCAGTACCGAATTGGCGGTTGCCAAAGAGGTGCAGCGCCGTCTTGATTTAGAAAAACTGCTTTGCGTGGCAACATTGCCGGCAATGAATCGTTTTTATACCAGTGGCGATTTAGACTTGTATCGCAAGCAAATTGCTCACCTATGGCAGGATGTGGAGACTGTTGGAATCTATCAGTTTTGAGCGATTAGAGTTTTTACCGGCCGGTAAAGAAAACCTTTCGGCTATTAGGGGCTGAATTGTCAACAGACCCTAGCAATAATTTTAAATTTAAGTGTCTCTTCATAAGCCTGCAATTAATCTGATTAATCTAGCATTACGTGGTGTAGATTTTTTTGAGGTGCGTTTCAATCGAGTAGCGTTGTAAAAATTCAATAAATGCTAAGCAGGTTAATGAGAGTTCTTTTTTGTTGCTATAAGCATAATACCAGTGTTTGTGAATAGGAAAGTCGGCAACGTTTAGACGGATTAAATGCCCAGTATATTCTTCTAGCCGAAATGCATCCGCAGGTAATATTCCAATGCCTAAGTCTGCGATAACGCACTGTTTGATTAATTCATAGCTGCCTAGTTCCATATAAGGTTTCAGCTTGATTCCTTCTTCAGCAAATACTCGATCGATTGTTTGACGAATGCTGGTTTCCGGCAAAGGTAATATAAGGTTTTGTTTTTCCAAGCTTTTCAGACTGAGCTTTGCATGATTATGTAATCGATTACCAGGGGCTGCAACCACCGCTAAGGTTTGATCAGTAAATGCCTCAAAATGTGCTTCAAGGCCATCTAAGATTCGTCCGGTAATGACCAGTTCGTGTTGTTGTGTCTTTAAGCTTTCCTGCGTTTCGGCTTTACTCAGAATTGAGAGTTTTGGCACCACCTTTGGATTTTCTTTTAAAAACTCGGAAAGAATAAATGGTAAAAAGTATTTGCTGGCAGAAACTCCTGCGATATTGAGTTCTCCTTCGATACCATCTGTTTGGACGGCCCTTAAACGTGTATGGAAGTCATCAAAGTCATCTAGAAGGGTTTGAAATTGCTGGTAGGTGGTTTCACCGGTTGGGGTTAAATAGACTTTGCGACCTACAATTTCAATCAGCGGATCGCCTATAGAGTCAGCGAGTTTCTTTAGTTGGCTGGATACAGCGGGTTGTGAAATATTAAGTTCTTTTGCCGCTTTAGTGAAGCTTTTGAGCCGTGCGACTGATTCAAAGAGGCGAATTTGATTGAAGGTAATATTGAGCATGGAAAATGGTTCTTTTCGATGTTAAGTTCTTTTGCGGAATTTCTCAGCAGTAGAACCAAATATGAATTTTCAACAGATCCTAGTCTGTAAGGTTTTATTTTACTTGCTCAATAATTCCCGTAAAGGAAATCTTAGCTAAAACCTCGATTCAACCAAGGATTCACGGGATGTTTGCGTTCGCTTAATCGTTGTTCTTTTCCTAAGGTGTAGGCAGCCTTTAGCGCCTTGGCTAGTTTAGGGTTTTGCTCCAAGTCGATTTCATAGGTTTCGGCAATTTTCTGTAAATAGGCTTCGGGTCCGATTGCTTGATAAATCTCCAGAAATTCCCTTATCATCATGGGGAGTTTTGGGAGAGAGAATTCGATTTGAGATTGGAAGGCAGTGACTTCAAAATCACTATGTTCCATCATTTCAAATTGATAAGAGATTAAATCAAGATGATGTTCTTTAGCAATTCGGTGTGGCAGTTTTTCCAAAAAAAGGTCGATATCGTCAATATAGAGGGGTAAGACAATATCGGATTCGTAGCGAAAGGTTTCACCGCGAAAATCGAATACGACACGAACAGTCATAGTTGAATTCATACAGGCCTCGCAAGCTAATATTTATAATAATTGGCGCAATGACAAGAGTCGAGAAAGCCGCTTTGGAGTTTTTTCGACTCTAATCGATTAGTGAGTCAGTTTCATAAATACTTGTGGAAGTTGTTCTGGCAGTTTTTCCACATGGTCGATAACGGTGTAATGATTATCAAAAATGGCTTCCACGTAGTCATCTGCATTTGGATCTAGTGTAATACAGTAGGAGTAGATCCCTTTGTGTTTTAGCTCTTCCACTGCTTTATGAGTATCTTGAATCAGTATTTGCGGGTCTTTGCTGTCAATATCCGCCGGTTCACCATCGGTGAGAATCAACATCAATTTTTTCTCAGCTTGCTGAGCTTCCAGATAATGGGCTGCATGACGCATGGCAGCCCCCATTCGTGTTGAATAAGAAGCTTCCATTGCTGAAATGCGAGCTTTAACTTCGTCAGTATAGCGTTCTGAATAACCTTTGATATGCTGATAGCGCACTTCGTGACGCGTATCGGAACTAAAGCCGGCAATGGCAAATTTATCGCCGAGTTGATCGACTGTCCAAGCGGTGATTGCGAGTGCTTCTTCGGCCAGTTCTAACAGTGTTTGTGAACTGTCTTGTAGACGTTCATTGAGTGACTGTGAGGTGTCGACTAACAGCATGACTGCAATATTTCGACTATCGGAGGTATGACTATAATTAATTCGAGGGTCCGGAGCTTGCCCACTTTTGAAGTCAATGATTGAACGCAATGCGATATCTAAATCCAGCTCTTCGCCTTCTTCTTGGAAGCGAATGCGCTTTTTGTTCTGCGGTTTGAGCATCTCGATCATTTTTTTCAGTCGTTTTGCTAAGCCATCGTGCTTATCCATCAAACGGTCAATTTTCCCAGCATCACCACTTGGATGAAGGCGTTCATAAACGGTTGTCCAATCCGGCCGGTAACTTTCCGATAGATAATCCCATTCGTGATAATGGCGTGGCGGTAAACCGCCATCATTTTCAACGAGCATCTCTTCATTTTCATACTCATTAGGCATGATTTCATCCGGTTCATCGTACTCTTCGTAGTGAAACCAGATATAGCGGTTATCATCGCGGTATGAGACTTCGGTGTTATCGAAGAATACATCCGGCAGACTGTCTGAAGATTGTTTACGAGATTTAACGTAGAAATCAGAACCTAAGCGTGCCATATCTTGTGTGGTCGAGTCCTCGCCTTTTTCTTGCATAATTTGATGGAATCGTTCACGAAATTCTTCCAGCAATGGGTTTTGCGGATCGAAACTTTCATCTAATAGCGCACGTGACATACGTGTCGCACGGTAACGAAGGCATGACTGTTTGGAATCGTCACATGCGCCTTTTTCCGGATATGGGTGTAAGGCCATAAATAACGGTTTTAACCCCGGATATCTCCGTATTGCCAAATATTCAATACGGCTGTCTTCAAATAGTGAGATGAATAACTGCATATGGGGAGCAAAATTATCGGCCATCAGTTTGGTTGACCATTTTTTGTGCGCCATCATGTGAGCTATCATGGCTCGGTAACGATTTAATCCTGTTACTCCGTTGTCATCCTGGTAAACATCCGGTACTGCAATCAAAGTTTCATCTAGATAGGGCACTGGTTTTCGTAACTGGTCAAAAGCGGTTGAGAAGGTTTGCATAGGTAAGTCGCAGTCCCACATACAGTCTTTTAGCATTACAAGATGACGTTCGACATCCTTGAATGTCGTTCCTTTGCGTTCTCGAATGATGATGCTTTTGGCGTCATGTGATTCTAGTTTGAAATAGGCAATCTGTTCTTCAGGAGCGTTAAGGTAGTTACGTGCGCCATAGTCAATAAAGTTGCGGATGCCTTCCAGACATAATTTGGAAATCAACTGCGGTATGGAGTTTAGTAACGGAACCATCCCTGGACTTTCATGAATCGAGTGGTGACCATGAATGACGGTTTGGGTTTTATTGATGTACTCTTCAAGAATATCAAAATATCGCTGAAGTTCTTCAATGCTATCAATACGACGGCAAATGCTGCTCAAAGAGTTCAAAAACGGAATTAAGGCTTTTTTATTGGGACTACGGGCCAGCTTGTAGGAGTAATCAGAAACCATCTTCATAGTACCTCGGCCGATATGGCGAGCGATTTCCGGCATGATTTCTAGATAGATCAATACCGGCTCAACTCCCATGCCGATTTTACAGAGAAAGTTGGCACCTTCCATATAAGCTTTCACACCCTCGGCTGATAAGGTGCTGTGTGCTTCTTCAATACAGGCAGGAAAGACTTCTTTCGCTTGCACAAACCCACAGGTAAATTTCTGCTGATATTCTGCTAATAATTCTTCATTCATGTTTTAAACGGTCTCATTCGTTTAACTTCAAAATTTTTCTATTCTTAAAAATAGAAATCATTAAGTTTAGATGGGTAGATTTGGGAGGCTGTGTTAAGCCGATTGAGGGAGTGTATATTTTCATACACGACCGAAATCAATAACACACAGCGCCCAAGGATGCCCAAATAAAATAATGATTTAGGCGAAGATCATTGAGATGGCGTTATCCAATGTTTCTCGGATGTCTACATCATCTGTAATTGGACGAACCAATGCCATTTTGCAAGCTTCAACCGGTGAAATTCCTTTGTTAATCAGCATAGCCGCATAAACCATTAAGCGAGTCGAGATACCTTCATCTAGGCCGTGACCTTTTAAGTTACGTGCAGTTTCACCAATTTGAACCAGTTTTTTAGCTGTTGTTTCGTCAACGCCACCTTCTTGTTGGAGAATGTGTGCTTCGGTTGCTGCATCCGCATAATCAAAATCTAGCCCACAGAAGCGCTGTTTAGTCGATTGTTTAAGGTCTTTCATTAACGACTGATAACCAGGGTTATAAGAGATAACCAGTTGGAAATCTGGGTGGGCTTTAATGAGTTCGCCTTTTTTATCTAGGGATAGTTCACGACGGTGGTCCGTCAGGGCGTGGATAACCACCATAGTGTCTTGACGAGCTTCAACTATTTCATCTAGATAACAGATGGCACCGTAACGAGCGGCCATGGTCAAAGGCCCATCTACCCAACGGGTCCCATTGGCATCCAGTAAGTAACGACCAACAAGGTCAGAAGCAGTAATATCTTCGTTACAAGAAACGGTAATGATGGGTTTGCCCAGCTTCCAAGCCATGTGCTCAACAAAGCGTGATTTACCGCAACCAGTCGGCCCTTTTACCATGACAGGTAGGCGAGCATCATATGCGGCTGTATAAAGTTCTACTTCGTTTGATTGTGCATCGTAAAAAGGCTCGTTGTCGATTTTATATTGTGAAATGTCCATTTGAAGAATTCCCAGAAACCATTGAAAACAGAAAGTTATTTTGGGTTAGAGACTTCGTTCGAAGTAAAGGTGATGAGTGATTATCTATGTAAGGGAACTACGGCACAAGAAACCCTTACAGAACACAAAATTGAAGTGATGAATGGTATTGCTTTCAATTTATTCACATCAACAAGGAGAAAATTCACCTTTAATCTTTTAAAAGTCCCTAAATCAAAATAACTTGAAGAAAAACCCCAGCCTAAAGACTGGGGTTGGGTTCAGATAATTGCTAGATATAAAGCGCGTGATTTTCGATGAGAGCAAGGCGGCAAAATTATCCGTAGCGTAGTGTATTTGCGATACATGAACAACGGAATGGGGTTACCAACGTAGCTATTGCGTAAATCAAACGTTTTTAGCAGCAATTATTTATGTACGCCTAGCTTCTCACGCCATTCTGGGAAAATTTTATCCGCATCGTGAGGGAAAGATTCAAATGCGCGAGCAAATTCTTTATGATTTTTCGCGTATTCGATTGGATCTTGGCCAGACTTCCAGCACTCGTAAGCTTGACCTAGAGAGATACCACCGTCAGCAGGAGAGTCAATGTGACCGAATGAACCACCACCACAAGTGTTGATAACGTTACCGTGACCTAGGTTTTCGAAGAAACCTGGAAGACGCAGCGCATTCATACCACCAGAGATAATTGGCGTAGTAGGCTTCATACCGTACCACTTCTGATAGAAGTATGGACCTTGACACTCATCACGCTCCAGCATGTAAGCAAGAACCGTTTCACCAGCGTGACCTTCCATTTTTCCGTAACCCATCGTACCAGTGTGGATACCAGAAGCACCCATTAGGCGAGCAAGCTTCATGTAACATAGTGGATCCATACCCATAGGTGACTTATAAGAAGTCAAAGCAC
Source organism: Thiomicrorhabdus indica (assembly GCF_004293625.1). Classification (NCBI taxonomy): domain Bacteria; kingdom Pseudomonadati; phylum Pseudomonadota; class Gammaproteobacteria; order Thiotrichales; family Piscirickettsiaceae; genus Thiomicrorhabdus; species Thiomicrorhabdus indica. Next base: position 1,075,435 of record NZ_CP033040.1, read on the forward strand.
CGTGACCTGCGCGGTGGAAGTGTAGGTAAGTATCAGGGAAGTTACGACGACAAGTTGTGACACCAGCAGGGCCTGTTACGAAGCCATCAACTAGGAATGCAACGTGTTTTTCGTTACCGTATTTGGCGAATTGTTCAAGAATGTATTCACCACGTTTAACCATTTCACCGTGGAAATCAGCTGTTACGTTAGCTGAGAACAATTTTGCCTGCCCCGTTTCTTGTTGCGCGCGATCCATTGTTTCTGCAACTAGAGGAATAACTGTTTCCATTGGGCAGAAGTCTTGGTTTGCTTGAGGTTCATCGTTTTTGATGAAATCGCCACCCAACCAGAAGTCATAACAGGCTTGAGCGAAAGGTTCTGGACGAAGGCCTAGTTTTGGTTTGATGATCGTACCTGCAATGTAACCACCGTCAACTTCTGGACGACCAAGTACTTTCCAAAGGTCAGAAATATCGGTTGCTGGACCATCGAAACGTTTCACCATTTTCTCAGGAACAAAGAAATCTAGCATACGTAGACCAACGTGGTCACCCATACCTTGGTTGTTACCTAAAATTAGAGACCACATATGAGAAACGTTGTAGTGACCATCAATTAAGTTCGGATCGAAAAGCGCTACAGGGTATGCAATCTTCATTAGACCACCGTCTTCACCGAATGCCGCCTCGTCGATTTCATAAACAAGCGCATCAACACCACGCGTGAAGTCATCAGTGGTAGAAACTTCAACGTTGGTTCCGGTTGAAGATTCAGCAGCAACGTGAGCCGCTACTTCTAGAAAACCGTAACCTTCAGCAGGTTTTAGACGGTAAGCAACTAGCAGGTGATTATCATCAGCAACTAGCGTGTCTTCAGATAGAGTTAAGTCAGCGTAACGATTTGACTGATCCATTCTAATAGTCCTCTTTAGTCAAGGAAGTGGTTTAGACGGTTTTGATAACCCCAAGCTTCCTTAAAAAGTTAAATAAAAAAGTGAAATAAAATTTTTTTAGCTGGTAAATCTTTCAAAAGTAAAAAAATTGATGGCGCTAGTTTATTTGTTGGTTAATTATAAGTAAAATTTTATTTATAAATGATTTTAATAACCAAAAGGTTATGTATGAGAATTTCACTGCGGCAATTGAAGGTCTTTTTGATGGTGGCTAAATGTCTGAATTACACCCGTGCTTCAGAACAACTTTTTATGAGCCAACCTGCGGTATCCAAGCAAATTAAGCAGTTGGAAGAAGAGGTTGGCGTCTGCTTGTTTGAAAAAGTTGGAAAAAAGATTTTTTTGACAGAAGCAGGTCATGACATGCAGTCTTATGCGAACTCTATTCTTGGTCTGGTTTCTGAAGCAAAAGATCATTTTTCTCAGGTGAAAGGGGGGCAGAAAGGACGGTTAAAAGTGGCCGTAGCGACTACGGCTAGTAGTTTTGCGATTGATATGTTGGGGCAGTTTCGAAAGACTTATTCGGAGGTGGACTTTGATATTGAGGTGACTAATCGTCAGACATTGCTAAGTCATCTTGATCGCAATTTAGTCGATTTAGTGATTATGGGACAGCCTCCAGAAAATAATCAGTATAGCGTTGAGCCTTTTATGAAGAACCCGTTGGTATTTATTGCGCCTATCGATCATCCACTAGTAGGCGAGAGAGTGACTGTAGGTGATTTAATTAAAGAGTCTTTTGTTGCAAGGGAGGAGGGGTCGGGAACCCGGCAGGCGATGGATGCGTTTTTTGAGGCTCAGGCAGGCGAGTTGCAAGTTGGAATGTTATTTAATTCGAATGAGTCCATTAAAAGTGCTGTGGCTTCAGGTTTTGGTTTGGCTTTGGTATCAGTCCATACCATTCAAGCGGAGTTGGAGCACGCCAGTCTGGCGATTTTGGATGTAGAGAATACACCGATTCAACGTTTTTGGTATTTGGTTCACCTAAAGGAAAAGCGTTTATCGGCTGTCGCTGAAACCTTTCGGAATTTTATTTTAGATAAAGCTGTTTAGGTTGATTGGTCAATCTTAGGTGGACTCAGTCTAAAATCTAAATGTTTAATGGATTTTAGACTGAGGTTTTTCAGTACTGCTACTGAGTTAACGGCTTTATTTTAATTAAGCATTTTAATAAGACGTTTTCAGTTCTAGCTACGTTTTAAGAGACGAAGAACAGGGTAGACAAGGAATGTACCAATCGCCGCATAACCAAATGACATAAATAGCAACATAAACCAGTCGGTGCTATAGGTCACTTGAGCCAGTGAAGACATGGTCATTGCCGGCAGCGTGAAAATAAAAAACAGCCACAAAGCAACGCCAAACATCACTGCAGTTTTAATGCATTTGCCGTTAATAAGCGGGAGTCTTTTGCCAATGAGTGCACCATAGAGCACTACCGTAGCGATTAATATAGCGAGCACAACACCAGAGTTTTGTAGCAAATAACCATAGGCGATTTGAAAAGTTAAATTTAATTCATTCATGATTCTCTCCTAAGCCTTACCAGCCAACATGCGCATGTAGGTCGGTTTGAGTAATTGTTCTTTCATAACCCAAGCAAACCATGACTCTTGTTGTGGGTCGATAAAGGAATAAGTTGGAATCAAGTCTTTGTTGTAATCAAATTCAATCAGCATTGCAGAACCGATTTCAGTAATCAGAGGACAAGAGGTATAGCCGTTAAATTTAGCGGTCGGTTCTTGGCCGTTAATGACCGATAACAAGTTGTTTAAAACGATTGGCACTGACATTTTCACGGTTGCTGCGGTTTTTCCTAGTGGTGTTCCATTGACATCACCACAACCGAAGACTTCTGGATAGCGACGGTGTTGTAAAGTTTCTTGGTCTACTTCTAGCCAGCCACCAGTTGAGAAACCACCATCTTGCCATGCAAGAGCTGATTCTCGGATTACTCTTGGTGCACGCATTGGCGGTACAACGTGAAGCAGATCATAGTCGACTGTTTCATCACCTAGATCCGTGGTAAAAGTTGCTTTTTGCGCATCAATGTCTACCGCTTTTAATCGCGTTTGTAGTTCAACGCTCATGCCGTGTTCTTTAAAGCGGTTGATGACAAAATCATTAAACCAAGGTAGACCGAAAACGCCACTTGTTGATGAATAGAAGTTTAGGTTAGAGCCTTCAAAGCCGCCATTGCGCTTCATTTGGTCAATGGTTAGGAAGGTTGTCTTTAATGGCGCACCGGCGCAACGAATAGGGGTGTGTGAAAGCGTGAAATAGCCATTACCACCTTCTTTGGAGAACTTTTCAATTGCTTTCCAAGTGTCAGCCGCTTTGTCAGGGCTATGGTAAACGCTTCCAAGACCTTTTTCACCGATACGATTAACGTCCATTCCTTCAATGTACTCATAGTCGTATTCAATTCCGGCAGTCACCACCATGTAGTCGTAAGAGATGACTTGTCCTTCGTCAGTCGTTACCTGTTTGTTTTCTGGATCAAAACTCTCCACCATCTGTTGCACAAATTGAATGCGATCGCCTTTTGGCAATAAGGATGCATTTGAGCCTGGAATCACTTTATCTTTTGGCCAAACACCAGTGGCAACCAACGTTAATCCTGGCCAGTAAACATGAGGCTCTTTGCGGTCAATAATAGTGATTTTTCCATTGGGTAGCGCGTCTGCTAGACGGTTCGCCATACTGATTCCAGCTGAGCCACTGCCGACAATTACAATGTGAGTAGGTGAATCGTTGCCCTGATCAGCGATGGCGGCTTCTAAACCGGTAAAGTAGGCAAATGCCGCTGCGGTTCCTTTTAAAAAGTTACGGCGTGACATACCTGCTTTTTCAGCTGATTGCATCGCATCATTGAAGATTTTCTTATTATTTTTCATCTTTCGACTTCCAGAGTTGGAGTGAAAATTTGACCGGCCGGTATCTTTTTGAATCGCGTCCAGTCGTGAGTTTTGCCCAAGTGGCGCAAAATATGCTTAATCTACCCCAAGATTTTTTTATATTCAAGCCTGCAAATGCTATGGAAATTATTGAACCCTTTGAGCTTGTATCTAAGTCAATAATCTAAATGCTGAGTCTAAAATCGTTCTTGGTGAATCAAGGCAGAACAACTAGGTATGTCATGAGAATGAATCCTTATGTATTAAAAAGGCAAGGTTTGTATTCTTTTTACGGCATTAAATTGATAGTATTTGATTGTTTAAACTCATTGCTATTGATGGCCTAATATGAATGAAATCAACACCAAACTCACCCAAGCCCAACAACAAACCATCCTCGCTTCGGCGTTTAGAGGTAATTTAATTAAGAGGTAAGCTGTGATGGAAAATGTTGTTTTTTTAGTCAATGAAGAGCCTTATTGTCTTTGGGATATAGACTTAAATACTAAAAATAGAATGTTTATTGAGGGAGTTGATGTTGAGTATTTTGATTATTTATTGAAGTTATATCTCGAATCCGCTGATTCAAAAAGAGCCTCAATTGCGATAAAAGCATTACAGCATCATGCTATGGAAACATTTTTTTCCTTATTGGGGTGTTTGCTTCAAGCTCCAAGTTGTGGGTATGCTTGGATTGCCAAGTGTAAGAATAGTGATCTTCGTGAAATGGCTAAAAACATCAATTCTGGGGCCTTAAAACTCCATCCATTCTTTAAAACTGACAAATTGTCTTGGAGGGTTGTCGCAGATTTTGTTTTTCAAGAGTTAGTCATTGGCTCCGTAGAAAATGACAAGCTTAAAGACAATTTTGCTGAGTTATGGAGTCGCCTTTCGGATGAGTTTATAGACAAAAATCAAATAGATGAATATAACAGTATTAAGCATGGCTTTAGAGTTAATGGAGGTGGTTTCATGTTGTCTTTTGGTTTGGAAGAAAAATATGGTGTGCCAGTACCAAAAGATAATATGACAACAATTGGAAGCTCGGAACATGGTTTAAGTTTTTTGAAAATTGAATCTCTTGGCCCCTCGAAAGGAAATCGTAGCTTAAAAGTGAAGCAGGTTGCTTTAAACTGGAGTTTTGATAAAAACGCCATAATTGTTCAGTTGATTACATTATCAATTAAAAATATTGTTTCTCGTTTAAAGATCATAAACGGTTTGGATAGTCAAAAATGTCAATTTTTCTATCCAGAAGATGAGTCTTTTTTTGATAAGCCATGGAGTATTGGTGTGGGCGTTAATAATTTTGAGATGAGTGCTGTCTATGACGAGAATAGTCTTGAGACAAGAACTACTAGAAAATCATTATTAAAAATTCTTAATGATTTTTCTTAGCTCGTGAGGATTGTTTTTATTGGGTGCGATTAAGTTGGCATTAAGTGAAGCTCATTGTTGATGCGACTACCCAAGAAAAACTGATTGCACTGATTACCGCTCATCCAAAATGGACGCAAAAACAGTTTGCGAACGCCTTAGGTATGACGTCGGATGGTGTGAAATATCACCTCAATAAACTCAAGCAAGCGGGTCTCATCGAGCGCGTTGGCTCAACCAAAGCCGGTTCTTGGCATCTTTTATAGTTTATACGGATTAGCGTATAATTTGAATTTTATACGGATTAGCGTATAATTTGAATTTTATACGGTAAAGCGTATAATTTGATTTTTATACGGACTGGCGTATAGAAATTCAAAGGGTGCGGTATGAGAGTCAATTCAGCAAAAGAGCTTGCGGTCTATCTTCAAGATCAGCGTCTCACAAACAAGTTGTCGCAGAATTTGGTGGCAGACTTAGCAAGTGTTAGGCAGGCAACGGTGTCTTCATTTGAGTCTAAGCCAGAGAATGCCAAGCTTGAAACCTTGTTTAAATTGTTGTCAGCGTTGGATTTAGAGTTGGAAGTTCGCCGTAAAGGTAATCGTTTTTCTTCCGAAGTAAACCATGAAAGTTTAGAGTGGTAGGTGAATCATGCCTAAGCCGAATAGTCATTTGTTTGTCTCTATGAATGGTTTATTGGTGGGGGAGTTGTGGAAGTTGGAAAATGGGGCTTTGCAGTTTCAATACGCTGAGGCATGGTTACAGTCGCCTTACGCACGTTCTCTGTCTTTATCGCTGCCTTTGTCTAAGAAGGTTTATTCTGGCGATTTAATCTATAACTTTCTTGATAATTTGTTGCCGGATAATGATGCAATTCGAGCCAAAATGCAGGCACGGTTTCATACCCGAACCACCCAGCCTTTCGATCTTTTAGCGGCTGTTGGCAGTGATTGTGTCGGTGCAATTCAGCTCTCTAGTGACCTTACACCAGTAGATTTGAAAATTCATGCAAAACCTTTGAAAGAAAAGGATGTCGCGCATTTACTGAGAAATTATGGTGTGAATCCTTTAGGGATGCAGGATGCTGAGGATGACTTTCGAATTTCTATTGCCGGTGCTCAAGAAAAAACGGCGCTTTTAAAGATAGGTAGTGACTGGTATTTGCCGAAAGGGACAACGCCGACTACGCATATTCTTAAACTGCCGATTGGGATGCTTGCCTACAATAATTTAGATTTAACCCAGAGTTGTGAAAATGAATGGCTGTGTATGCAAATATCTAAAGCGTTCGACCTGCCGACGGCAAATGCTGAAGTCGTCACGTTTGAAGGCCAAAAAGTTCTGGCTGTTGAACGCTTTGATCGTAAATGGCAGTCGGATTCTAAGCTGGTAAGGCTTCCGCAAGAGGATATGTGTCAAGCATTGGGTGTTGCGCCTGCAATTAAATACGAAGCGGATGGTGGGCCGAGCATTAAAGCGATTATGGATATTTTGCGTGGCTCGCAAACGGCAAACCAAGATCGTGAAATATTCTTTAAATCTCAAGTTCTGTTTTGGATGCTCGCAGCACCGGATGGGCATGGTAAGAACTTCAGTCTGTCTATAGAGGCCAATAATAGTTATCGACTCACTAAATTGTATGACATTTTATCGGCTTATCCGTTGATGGGCGGCATAGGCCTACAAAAGCAGAAAATTAAAATGGCCATGGCAGTACAAGGGAAAAAACGTCATTACAAATGGGATTCGATTATGCCAAGGCATTTTTTGAGTACCGCTAAAGCGGTCGGTTATTCTGAAAAATTGGCTTGGCAGAATATGGAAGAGATGTTTCTGAAAACAGAGAGTGTGATTGAGTCGGTATCAAAACAATTACTCAGTGACTTCCCAAAAGGCTTTCCGCACGACATTGCGGAACCCATTTTTTCAGGGCTTAGGCAAAAATCCAAAGTTGGTTTACAGCATTTAGCTGTTTTGACCAAAGAAAAATAAATGGACTGACTAAGTTAATTAGGCACTATAGTTTTAACAGTAAAATAAACTGTGCTAATTAAAAAATAAACTCTCATTTATTAAGCGTCGCTAGAATTTAAAAATTCGTTTTTTGTTTTCTAGACGTTTGGCTTTTTTCTGCTTCTGTTTTTTGATTTTTTCAAGCAATACCATGGTTTCGCCATGTGTTGTGTGAGCAAACATGTCCATAAAGCAGGCTTTTTTAAGAACATATCCCTGCTTTTGTAGGAGCTTGCAATCGCGAATAAGGGTTGAAGCGTCGCATGAAACGTAGACGATTTTTTGAGCCTCTAATTTCCCAAGTTGCTCGCAGAGTTCCTGTGCACCAAGACGACCTGGGTCGAGTAAAACTCTATCGTATTTGGCTTCGCGGAACCATTCAAAGTGTTCTAAGCTTTTAAATAAATCCGCTTTGTAAAATTCACAATTATCGAGTTGGTTAAGTTGTGCGTTTCGATTGGCCGATTCGACTAATGCATCAAGACCTTCTATCCCGATTGCTTTTTTTGAAACCTGTGCCAGTGGAAGTGTGAAGTTGCCAACGCCACTGAAGAAATCAATCACAGAATCTTTTGCAGAAACATCTAGCCACTCGATCGATTGCGTAATCATTTGTTGGTTGATATCTGCGTTCACTTGAATAAAACCGTTGCTTGGAAATTCAATGGTCAGCGCTTTCTGACCGGCCGGTTGAATTTGATAATTCGGCGTTTGCTGCGATTCAGAGAAACCGAAAACACCGTTGTCGGCTTCAACAATCGTGAATTCACGGTTTTTCCGGGAAGCGGTTTTTAAAAGTTCTGGACGTGATTTTTTAATTTCAGAGTTAAGTGCATTGCTTAAAATTGGGCAATGTTCAATATCGACCAAACGATTGTCTTGCGCTTTGCGAAAACCTAATCGTGCCTGTTTGTCTTTTTTATCGATTTCTAGCGCTAAGCGCGCTCTGCGGCGATAGGCTTGGTCATGAGAGGTCAGCGTGTCAGTGAATTGACAGTTTTCGGTATTTAGCTGCTGTTTGAGCTGGGTGAAAAAGTTTTGTGCTTTCCAGTGACGTTGCGCCGAAACACTCAGGTGTTGCAGTTGGCAACCGCCGCATTCAGAGTATTTATCACAAAACGGTTCTGTCCGGTTTTCAGAAGGCGTTTGAACTTTGATCAAATTGGCTTCTGCAAAGTTGCGTTCGTCATTGATGATTTTTGCACTGACAATATCGCCTGGTACGGCATCCGTTACAAAGCAGGTTTTGCCGTCAATATGCGCAATTCCACGACCATCGTGCGAAAGTCCGGTGATTTCTAAATGTTCAATAATTTGATTCATAAGTTTATTGTCTTCTGATGGCTTTCGTTAAATGTGCAGCTTGTCTTAGTAGGGTTTTCAGTCAATCCCGAGAAATTTATGGGTTTGCAGACTTAAATTCCATTTTGGATGCTTTAAGCAATAGTCCAAAGCCATTTTTGTATGATTTTGGTTTAAGTCGGTATTGGTATTTGCCATGGGTTGCAAATAAAAATACTCAAACGCCATTTGCTCAACAATATTTGGCATGAGTTCCGGTTGAGGGTAAACAAGTTTGAGTTCATTGCCTTGAGTTAATACGATTTCAGTATTGGCTTTGGGGCTCATACAAATCCAATCGATACCGGCCGGTGGCGATTTGGTGCCATTGGTTTCAACAGCAATTTCAAAATTCGCCTTGTGAAGCGCATCAACAAGTTCTTTATCCACTTGCATAAGTGGTTCGCCGCCGGTTAAAACGGTAAAAGGCTTGATGTTTTTATCTGGCCAAAACTGCAATAGGTGATTGGCTAAATCTTCTGCGGTTTTAAACCGCCCACCATTTTGACCATCTGTGCCGACGAAATCGGTGTCACAAAATTTGCAAATTGCTTTTTCTCGATCTTCTTCCCGGCCGGTCCATAAGTTACAGTTGCTGAAGCGGCAGAAAATCGCTGGACGTCCGGCATGAAAGCCTTCGCCTTGAAGTGAGTAAAAAACTTCTTTTATCGAATAACTCATTGGCCTGATTCACCTAGTGATTAATTTTTGCTCGCATTTTACCTTTTTCCAACTTATTTGAGAGGGATTTGATGGGTTTTTGTTGTAAGGAGAGGGTTTGAGCGGCTATAATTTTCGGCTATTTTTTGAATTTCTTAATAGGAACAGGGTGCGAGCGCAATGGCTGGAAAAACCTTATATGACAAATTGTGGGACGACCATGTGGTTCGTCAAGAAGAAGATGGTACGGCGTTAATTTATATTGATCGTCAACTGCTGCATGAAGTAACTTCTCCACAGGCGTTTGAAGGCCTGCGTCTTGCTGGTCGTAAACCATGGCGTGTGGACGCGAACTTGGCAACTTGTGACCACAATGTTCCAACCACTGAGTTAACGGGTGGTGCTGAAACGATTGAGGATCCCGTGTCACGTATTCAGGTGCAAACGCTAAACATGAATGCCAAAGAGTTCGGTATTACAGAATTTGGAATGGGCGATCCGCGACAAGGGATTGTGCATGTTGTTGGGCCTGAAGAAGGTAAGACTTTGCCAGGAACAACGCTAGTGTGTGGTGATTCGCATACGGCAACGCATGGTGCGCTTGCATCTTTGGCGCATGGGGTCGGAACTTCAGAAGTTGAGCATGTATTGGCAACTCAGTGTTTGATTCAGAAAAAAATGAAAAATATGCTGATAAAAGTCAACGGTAAACTTGGCGCTGGTGTGACACCGAAAGATGTGATTTTGGCGATTATCGGCAAAATCGGTACCGCTGGTGGAACGGGATTCGCCATTGAATTTGGTGGGCAGGTCTTCCGCGATATGTCGATTGAAGGGCGTATGACAGTCTGTAATATGGCGATTGAAGCTGGCGCGCGAGTTGGTTTGGTTGCGGTGGATGAAAAAACTATTGAATATGTAAAAGGACGCCCTTTTGCGCCAACAGGTAAAAACTGGGAGTTAGCAGTTGAGGCGTGGAAAGAACTGGTTTCTGACGAAGATGCTGAATTTGACACTGTCGTAGAAATAGAAGGCGCTGACATTGAGCCGCAAGTTTCTTGGGGAACCTCTCCTGAAATGGTGTTGGGTGTTGATGGCGTGGTTCCAGATCCTGATAAAGAAGCGGATGCTGTGAAAGCGACATCCATTCGTAATGCGTTGAAGTACATGGGGCTTGAGGCGGGTATGTCAATTAAAGATATTCCGGCTGAATATGTCTTTATTGGTTCTTGTACCAACTCGCGTATTGAAGACTTCCGAGCTGCGGCAGAAGTGTTAAAAGGTCGTAAGGTATCAGACAAGGTTGAATTGGCAATTGCAGTACCGGGTTCTGGATTGGTGAAGCAGCAAGCCGAAGCCGAGGGCTTGGATAAAGTCTTTATCGAAGCTGGTTTTGAATGGCGTAATCCTGGATGTTCAATGTGTTTGGCCATGAATGCGGATCGTTTACCGGCCGGTAAACATTGTGCATCAACTTCAAATCGTAACTTTGAAGGTCGCCAAGGTGCTGGCGGTCGCACACATTTGGTCAGTCCGGAAATGGCAGCTGCGGCTGCGGTTGCAGGTCATTTTGTTGATGTTCGTGAAATGTTGAACGCTTAATCGAGGCTAGGAGAGAAAAATGGAAAAATTTACAACTTTTAGCGCGATTGTTGCCCCAATGGATCGTGCGAATGTCGATACGGATGCAATTATCCCCAAGCAATTTTTGAAGTCAATTAAGCGTTCTGGTTTTGGCCCGAACTTGTTTGATGAGTGGCGTTATGAAGATGTGGGGCAGCCTGATTCAGACAACTCTAAACGTCCATTACGTAAAGACTTTGTTTTGAATCAACCTCGTTATCAAGGTGCGAAGATTTTATTGGCGCGTGAGAATTTTGGTTGCGGTTCTTCACGTGAACACGCTCCTTGGGCACTGAAAGACTATGGCTTTGACGTGATTATTGCGCCAAGTTTTGCGGATATTTTCTTTAATAACTCGTTCAAAAACGGCATTTTACCGATTGTTCTGGATGAGCAAAAAGTTGATGAGTTGTTTAATGAAACCTTTGATACAGAAGGATATGAGCTAACAATCGATCTAGAAAATCAGCAGATTGTGACGCCGTCTGGAGATGCAATTGCGTTTGATGTGGACTCTTTCCGCAAGCATTGCCTGTTGAATGGTTTGGATGATATCGGTTTGACTTTGCAGCATGCTGAGCAGATCAAAACCTATGAAGAAAGTCGTAAGCAAACAAAGCCTTGGCTGTACTGATTTTGGTTGTATAAGCTTAAGCATAAATAGAATTCAAATTTAAGAAATAGAGAAATTAACAATGACAAAAAATGTATTGATTCTTCCTGGTGATGGTATTGGTCCGGAGATTACTGCTGAAGCGGTAAAGGTATTGAATAAATTAGTTGAGACAGATGGTCTTGATATTTCAATGGAAGAAGATTTAGTCGGCGGTGCTGCTTACGATGTTCACGGTGTGCCATTAGCCGATGACACCATGCAAAAAGCACATGATGCGGATGCCGTGCTTTTAGGTGCTGTGGGTGGTTACAAGTGGGAATCACTGGATATTTCTGTACGCCCTGAAAAAGGACTATTGCGCTTACGAAAGGAAATGGAGCTGTTTGCCAACCTTCGTCCAGCGATGCTTTTCCCTCAGCTTGCTTCAGCATCGACTTTAAAGCCAGAAGTTGTTGCTGGTTTAGATATTTTGATTGTGCGTGAGCTAACCGGTGGTATCTATTTCGGTCAGCCTCGAGGTATCCGCACTTTGGAAAATGGTGAGCGTCAAGGTTACAACACTTATGTTTATTCTGAATCTGAAGTTAAGCGTATCGCGCATGTTGCTTTCCAAGCGGCAATGAAACGTGGCAAAAAACTAACTTCTGTGGATAAAGCTAACGTTTTGGAAGTGACTGAAATGTGGCGTGAGATTATTGATGAAATCGCTCCTGAGTATCCAGAAGTTGAAGTAAATCACATGTATGTGGATAACGCGGCGATGCAGTTGGTTTTGAATCCTAAGCAATTTGACGTTATGGTAACAGGTAACATGTTTGGTGATATTTTGTCGGATGAAGCGTCGATGCTAACAGGTTCTATTGGTATGCTAGCCTCTGCATCATTGGATAAAAACAATAAAGGTATGTATGAGCCTTCACACGGTTCTGCACCAGATATTGCCGGTCAAAACAAAGCAAATCCTCTGGCAACGATTATGTCTGCGGCCATGATGTTGCGTTATACGCTAGGTCGTGAAGATTTGGCTGTGAAAATTGAAGAAGCAATTTCAAAGGTATTGGATCAAGGTTTACGTACTGGCGATATTATGGATGAAGGTTGTACACAAGTGACTTGCTCAGAAATGGGTGATGCAGTTGTTGCGGCATTGTAATCGCGTTTAAAGTTTACCGGCCGGTCAGAAATGCGCAATCGTTTTACCATTACAATCAGTGATGTCTATGGTGCGAAACAGTATTCGTTTCGACAGGTTGTAAAACGATTTGCGGTTTACTTGATTTTGTTGATTGCCGGGTTATGGCTTCTGATTGCAGGAAGTCTGTTTTGGGCGTTAGAGACTAAAGACGAAATTGAATCGAAGCATCAGCATTCCGTTGAGCTTTATGGTGAACGTCTGTTTGAATTGCAGGAAAGTTTTAATGAGACTTTGCTGGAAAAACAGGCGGTTGAGTCTTCTGTAGAAACGCTCGGCAAGCAGATTCAAGGCCTTGAAGAGTTAGTAATGGGAGGCAGCGACTTGCCTCCGGTTGAAAATGTTGACCTTGAAGAACGGTTACGAAATCTGCAATCTTCCGCTATTGGTCAGCAGTATCTTTTGATGATGCTACCAAATGGGTCGGCAGTTGAGGACTATCGAGGTATTTCCAGTTCATATGGTATGCGCATTCACCCGGTGACGGGTAAGCGAAAAATGCACTATGGGATTGATTACAAAAGTCGTCAGGGAGATGCGGTGATTGCAACCGCGGAAGGTGTTGTCATGTTTGCAGGTTACACTGATTCTGGGTTTGGCAAAATGGTGACCATTGCGCATGCGAATGGCTTTAAAACTCGATATGGTCATTTGAGTAAAATCAATGTTAAGCTAGGTCAATTTATAGAAAAAGGTCAAAAACTGGGTGAGGTTGGTACTACAGGTTTATCTACGGGAGCCCACCTGCATTATGAGGTGTTGTTTTTGAGTAAACGTCTCAATCCAAGGCCTTTTAACGATTGGTCTTTGACAAACTTTAAGCAGATTTTTACAGAGGTAAAACAGGTTCCATGGGCATCTTTCGTGCAAGCGGTCAACTTCAAAGTCCGTCAGGTGGAAAAACTATTATTACCCGAGGTACCAAAATCAGTGGAGAGCTCGAGCATTTAGAGGGTGACTTGCATTTGGATGGTGCCTTGGAAGGGGTTGTGAAAGTTGAATCTGATGTTTCTGTCGGGCGCACTGGACAGCTGACAGGGTTGGTAAAGTGTCAAAATCTGTTTGTGAGTGGGCACGTTGATGCAAAAGTGGCTTGCCAAACGCTCGAAATCTTGCCAGGCGGCCAGTTTAGTGGTGAGGTGATTTGTCATGATTTCATTGTTGACGAAGGTGGTGAGTTTAATGGTCAGCGTTACCAGTTAACGGATGAAGGTGAAGTTGTTGCTTTGGAGAAGTGTTTGGAAATGCTCAAAAATGATCAGCTTTTTTCGTTTGCAGGGGTTGAATTAGCGGTGGACAAGTAGTCAGACTAGCAAACAGTTTTAAGAATTTAAGTTTTTAGAAAAATTAAAGTTTTAAGGAATAAGGATTTACAAGATGTCAAAGTTATACGATATCGCAGTAGTTGGTGCGACAGGTGCAGTTGGGGAAACCATTTTAAAAGTGCTAGAAGAGCGTAACTTTCCAGTTGGTAACTTGTATCCTCTGGCTTCATCAAGATCGGCCGGTAAGAAAGTAGAATTTAATGGTAAATGGGTTGAAATCCAAGATCTTGCTGAATTTGATTTTTCAAAGGTACAGATCGGACTATTCTCACCGGGAGCAAGTATTTCGGCTGAATACGCTCCAAAAGCCGCTGCTGCCGGATGTGTAGTGGTTGATAATACTTCACAATTTCGCTATGACGACGATATTCCGTTGGTTGTTCCAGAGGTGAATCCAGAGGCGGTAGCAGGTTATAAAAACCGTGGGATTATTGCGAACCCAAATTGTTCAACCATTCAAATGCTGGTCGCGTTAAAACCGATTTATGATGCAGTTGGCATTAAGCGTATCAATGTGTCCACTTATCAAGCTGTTTCTGGGTCGGGTAAGGAAGCGATTGAAGAATTGGCAACTCAAACGGCGAACCTTTTGAATATGAAGCCTGTTGAAACAAAAGTTTATCCTAAACAGATTGCATTTAACTGTATTCCGCAAATTGATGTGTTTATGGAAAATGGCTACACCAAAGAAGAGATGAAGATGGTGTGGGAAACCAAAAAAATCATGGGTGACGAGTCAATTACTGTAAACCCAACGGCGGTTCGTGTCCCTGTTTTCTTTGGTCATAGTGAAGCGATTCATATTGAGACTGAAAAGAAAATCACGGCAAATGAAGCCATGGAGCTTTTCAAAAAAGCAGATGGTATTGTGTTGATGGATGAGCGTGTAGATGGCGGTTATCCAACGGCAGTTACGGATGCAGCAGAAACAAATCCTGTCTATGTTGGTCGAGTCCGTGAAGACATTTCTCATGAGAATGGCCTGAATTTGTGGGTTGTTGCAGATAATGTTCGTAAAGGTGCTGCAACCAATACGGTTCAGATTGCAGAAGTACTTATTCGAGACTATATCTAAACAGCTTTTTTGACGTGTTTTTTTAGGTGTAATAAGTGTTTGCTTAGGAGTATAAGCAAATAATTTTCGCCTTGAGTTTAGTTAAAAAATTCGGTTAGAGATTAGTAATTTTATGAGAATAGCTCTAGGAATTGAATACTTGGGTGGCGCTTATTGTGGCTATCAGCGACAAAAGCACTGTCCATCGATTCAACAACATCTTGAGAGCGCTTTAAGCTCTATTGCGAATCACGCAGTAGAGCTTTTTTGTGCAGGTCGAACTGACACAGGTGTACATGCGGTTGGTCAGGTGGTGCATTTTGATACAGATGCTATTCGTCCTGAGCGTGCATGGATTCAAGGTACAAACACGCAGTTGCCAGCGGATATTCGGGTTGCTTGGATGCAGGAGGTGTCTGCGAGTGATTTGGAAGAGGGCGGCTTTCATGCACGTTTTTCTGCTGTTGCTCGTCAATATCGTTATGTGATTTTTAACCGGCCGGTAAACTCTGCAGTTTTGGCTGGGCGGGTGACACACGAATCTTATCTTTTGGATGAGAAAAGTATGCATGCGGCTGCCCAGGCATTGCTTGGTGAACAGGATTTTAGTTCCTTCAGAGCTGCGTCTTGTCAGGCATCTCATGCTCGCCGGAATGTACAGAGTGTTGCTGTGACTCGTTTCGGTGATTTTGTCTTTATCGATATACAGGCCAATGCATTTTTACACCACATGGTTCGCAACATTGCAGGTGCCCTGATTGAGGTGGGTAAAGGGCATCAGTCGGTACAATGGATTACGGAACTATTGAAAGTTCAAGATAGAACGAAAGCTGCCCCCACAGCCCCGGCTTCTGGGCTATATTTTGTTAATGCCATTTATCCTGAGGTTTTACAAATCCCCAGAATGCAGCTTAATGAAGTGTTATGGCAGTTTTAGTTAGGAATCAATAAGGAATTTGAATGCGAACTCGTGTTAAAATTTGCGGCCTGACAAATGTAGCAGATGCACTGGTTGCCGCGAATGCTGGGGCTGATGCAATTGGTTTGGTGTTTTATCCGCCTAGCCCAAGGAATGTAACTATTGCAGATGCGAAAAAAATTGCTCAGTCTATCCCGGCGTTTGTGACTAAAACGGCCTTGTTTGTAAACCCTGAACCTGAATTTGTGGAAGATGTTTTGGCAAATGTCGAAATCGATCTGATTCAGTTTCATGGTGATGAAACGGGGGAGTTTTGTCAGCAGTTTAATCGCAGTTATATTAAAGCGATTGCAATGAAACCAGGTGTTGACTTGCAAAATGTTGCGAAAGCATACCAATCAAGTGCGGGTATTTTGCTGGATACCTATAAAAAAGGCGTACCGGGTGGAACCGGTGAGTCGTTTAATTGGGAGCTTGTCCCAAAAGAATATGAGAAGCCAATTATTTTGGCCGGAGGCTTAAGCCCAGAAAATGTTGCACAGGCGATTGCCCAAACGAATGTTTGGGCTGTTGATGTCAGTGGTGGAGTCGAGGCAGAAAAGGGCATAAAAAGCCCTGAGAAAATTCAACAATTTATTAAATATTCAATGAGTGAAGCCGAATGACAACCGAAAATTCATCGATTAATTTCTCACAGTTTCCAGATAAAGATGGTCACTTTGGTCCATATGGTGGGATTTTTGCCCCTGAAACTCTGATGGCGGCTCTTGAGCAACTAAATCAAGAGTATGAAAGTGTTAAAAATGATCCCGAGTTTTTAAATGAAATCGCTAAAGACTTGAAGGATTATGTTGGGCGACCAACGCCTTTGTATTATGCGCAGCGCTGGTCAGAGGAACTAGGGGGCGCTAAGATTTATCTAAAGCGTGAAGACTTGAATCATACAGGTGCTCATAAAGTTAATAACACGATTGGTCAGGCATTGTTGGCAAAACGTTTAGGTAAAAAACGCATTATTGCTGAGACTGGTGCTGGTCAGCACGGAGTCGCTTCGGCAACCGTTGCAGCCCGTTTGGGACTTGAATGTATTGTTTACATGGGAGCCGATGATGTAGTTCGCCAAGCACCAAATGTTGCTCGAATGCGAATGTTGGGCGCAACTGTTGTGCCTGTTACCTCCGGCTCTCGTACCTTGAAAGATGCACTGAATGAAGCGATGCGTGATTGGGTAACCAATGTAGATGATACTTTCTATATTATTGGGACCGTTGCCGGTCCTCACCCTTATCCAGCTATGGTTCGAGACTTTCAAGCCGTGATTGGTGAAGAGGCTCGTGCTCAGTGTTTAGAGAAGGAAGGAAAGTTACCTGAAGCATTGATTGCTTGTGTGGGTGGTGGCTCTAATGCGATAGGCCTTTTCCATAAGTTTTTGGCAGATGACTCCGTCAAAATTTACGGTGTAGAACCGGCCGGCCACGGATTGGAAACTGATCAGCATGCTGCACCTTTGTGTAAAGGTACACCAGGAGTTCTTCATGGAAACCGCACTTATTTGATGCAAGATGAAAATGGACAAATTCAAGGAACCCATTCTATTTCTGCTGGTTTGGATTATCCAGGTGTTGGGCCTGAGCATGCGTGGCTAAAAGATATTGGTCGTGTGAATTATGTCGCAATAACGGATGAAGAAGCTTTACAGGGTTTTCGCGATTTAACCCGTTTTGAAGGCATTATCCCTGCATTAGAATCTTCTCATGCCATTGCTTATGCAACAAAGTTAGCACCGAGTATGGGGAAAGATGAAGTGATTATTGTCAATCTTTCTGGGCGTGGTGATAAAGATATGAACACGATTTGCCAAATTGAAGGCATCGATTTTTAGCAACTGCGATTTGAAAATACTTCGTTAGAAGCAGGATTCAAAAATGCTCATGTACAAGAATACGCCGCGTTTTTTATGCCCACTTTAGCCTTGTCTTTTCAAGTTTCGTAACACTAAAACTGACTGTGATAAAGAATTGAAAGAACTTTTGGAATTATGAATAGAATTTCTCAAACATTTGACACTTTGAAATCTCAAGGTAAAACGGCTCTAATCCCTTATATTACCGCAGGAGATCCACGCCCAAATGCCACGGTTAGTTTGATGCACCTTTTGGTTGAAAAAGGTGCGGATATGATTGAATTAGGTGTGCCGTTTTCGGACCCTATGGCGGATGGACCTGTCATTCAAAAAGCCGTTGAGCGTGCATTAGCGCATAATGTTTCCATGAACGATGTTTTTGAAATGGTTCGTGAATTTCGCGAAAAAAATACAGAAACACCTGTCATTTTAATGGGGTATTTAAACCCCGTAGAGCGAATGGGGTTTGAAAATTTTGCTAATGCAGCAAGTTCTGTAGGGATTGATGGAATTTTAACGGTTGATATGCCTCCACAAGAGTCGATGGGATATTTTGAGGCGATGCAGTCTCACAACCTTGAAAGAATCTTTTTGGTGTCTCCAACTACGCCGTTAACTCGTTTAGAAGCCGTGAATGAAAAAGGTAGTGGCTTTGCTTATTATGTGTCGCTAAAAGGTGTCACTGGAACCAAAGAAGTGGATGCGGATGATGTTGCGATACAAATGAAGCGTCTTAGCAATCATATTGATTTACCGGTTGGAATTGGTTTTGGAATTCGCGATGGAGAAGCCGCGGCAAAAATGGCTAAGCTAGGAGATGCGGTTATTGTTGGTTCTGTACTGGTAAGCCTAATTGAAGCTCGTGCAGAGCAAGATTTATATGAAATTGAATTGGCATTGGGTGAAAAAATGTCAGAACTTCGCCACGCGATTGATCGCGCGGATGCAGAATAAGAAAATTTAGGAGTTGTTATGAACTGGTTCGATAAAATTTTGCCGAGCATTAAATCGGTCACAGATCGTAAAAAATCTGTCCCAGAAGGGCTTTGGACCAAATGCCCCAAATGTGAGGCAACACTTTATCGTGCTGAAGTTCACCGTAATCAAGAGGTGTGTCCAAAGTGTGATCACCATATGCGTCTAGGAGGTCGTGACCGATTGGAGGCGTTTTTTGATGAAGGAACCTTTGAAGAATTTGCTCAAAATTTAAAGCCGGTTGATCGATTAAAATTTCGTGATTTGAAAAAATACAAAGACCGAATTTCTCAGGCGCAGAAGGCAACGGGTGAAAACGATTCTTTTATTACTGCAAAAGGTGACATCTGCGGTTTGGGTGTGGTTGCAGCTGCATTTGAATTTAAATTTATGGGTGGCTCAATGGGCTCCGTTGTCGGTGAAAAATTTGTTCGTGCAGTGGATTTAGCCATTGAAGAAAATAAACCATTTATCTGTTTTTCAGCATCAGGCGGCGCTCGAATGCAAGAAGCACTCTTTTCGCTTATGCAAATGGCAAAAACTTCAGCCGCACTTGGACGTTTGCGTGAAAAAGGGCTTCCCTTTATTTCTGTTTTAACTGACCCTACTATGGGGGGCGTTTCTGCTTCATTTGCAATGCTAGGGGATTTGAATGTGGCTGAGCCGAAAGCTTTAATTGGTTTTGCGGGCCCTCGTGTTATCGAGCAAACCGTTCGTGAAAAACTGCCCGAAGGATTCCAACGTAGTGAGTTTCTATTAGAGCACGGTGCCATTGATGCGATTATTCATCGCCATGATTTAGCGCCAGAACTGTCTTCAATTTGCAAGATGCTGTTAAAGCAACCTGCGTAAACAGAAAAAATAATTCTTCATGCAATTGCAACCCAACAAACACTCTTCCCTTGATTATTGGATTGCTTGGCTACTAAATTTGCATGCGCAAGAGATTGATCTAGGTCTAGAGCGTGTCAAGTCAGTTGCGGAGCGAATGGAGCTTCTTGAACCTGCGCCGTTAGTTTTAACGGTGGCAGGCACTAATGGCAAGGGCTCAAGTGTTGCAATGCTTGTCTCCGTCCTGTCTGAGGCGGGTTTTCAAGTTGGTAGTTACACCTCACCCCATATTCAACACTTCAATGAACGGATTCAAATCAATCAACAACCGGTAACCGACTATTCGATTATTCATGCCTTTGACTCGATTGAGAAAGCCCGTGGTGATACCAAGTTGACCTATTTTGAGTTTTCAACTTTGGCAGCTTTGTCGATTTTCAAATCTGCAAACTTGGATGTTGTTGTTTTGGAGGTTGGTCTAGGTGGTCGTTTAGATGCGGTCAACATAGTGGATGCGGATGCTGCATTGATTACTGCAATTGATATTGATCATATTGACTGGCTTGGTGATGACAGAGAAAAAATTGCCATTGAAAAAGCTGGTGTCATGCGTTCAAAACGTTTTGCGGTCTGTTCCGATTCCAACCCTCCAAAATCACTTGAGAAATATTCAGCCGCTAATGATGTTGAATTGTTTCAACTTGGAGATGCGTTTTCCTATGGTAATACATCCTCTTTGAAGGTTTCTATTTTTAAAGGCCACCAAAACTGGGTTTGGAATAATCATTCAATGGATTTAAGCCGTTTGACTAATGATCAAATCGATTTAGTTTTTCCAAATCTTAAAGGGGCGTTTCAGCTGCAAAATGCCTCTGGTGTTGTAGCGTTAATTTTGGCTTTGTGGTCGAAAAAACTATTGCCTTATGAGCTTTCACCGGCCGGGATGATTGATGCGATTAATCATGGGCTTCACAAATCTCATCATCCTGGGCGTTTGCAAGAGAAATGGGTTAACGATCAATATTGGTTAATTGATGTAGCTCACAACCCACAATCAGCTGGCGTTTTAGTGGAATTTCTACAGCAAACTCAGCAATCAGCCTTTACTGCAATATTTTCTGTCCTGAAAGATAAAGATTCCATACCAATGGTTAAAGCCTTAAAGCCTTTTGTAAACCGCTGGTTGATTGCCGACTTGAACAATCCACGTTCAATGAATTTACAAGAACTAACTGCTGTTCTTGAGAGTGCTGGGGTCGATGAAATTGATGAGGTTGTTCAACAATGTGATTCGATTGAGGCTTGTGCTGAGTTAGCTTTTGAAATGCCATCCAAAGTGCTCGTATTTGGTTCGTTTTTTACTGTTGCTAAAGTTTTTGATGCGCTTGATCAGCATGAAGAAAGCTTACCGGCCGGTAAGCTTTCTATTACCGATATACCTCAGGAAAATGAATCTGACACTTTCGTGACTCATGATCATATATTAGGACAGTCTTAATGATTGTTTTCGAAGATGATAAAGCACGCTACCGTTTTTTAGGTGTTGTAGTTTGGTTTTTTTTGTTAATGCTGTTTGTACCAAGTTGGTATGCAAACCCCGTAAATTTTGTACCTCATCAAGTTCAATTGGATTCTGGTTATGGTGAAGCTGATAAGAGGGTATTGTTTCCACAAGCGTATCGATTGCCTTCCAAAGACAACTCAGAAGAGGTGATGAGTCAGGCAAAAAAAGATGCAGAGCAAATTGCCATTGAGGATCTTGCTTTAAAAAAACAATCTGCACTCAGTGATGCGCAAACCCCTGCTCAAAATTTATCAAATTCTCAGCAAGCAACTGAATTGAAGGTAAATCGCTCCCAGTTTGAAAAGTCTGCGGAGCAAGCCGTTGCTGAGAAGCAAGAAGCGATTAAAAAAGCTTCGGTTGGAGCCGAGGGTAAAGTGGAAGCTTTGCCACCTGTAAATGATGCTGGCGATTGGTTGTTATTGTTAGCTTCTTACCCGAATAAAAAAGAGGCGCAAAATTTTATGCGCTCAGTGGAGCAGGCGGGTTATTCCACCGCAATGAAATTTTATTCCAAGCAGCAGATTTACTCGGTTCGGGTGATTGGCATAGAATCGAGAGCGAAAGCTCAAATTGTAAAAAAGAAATTAGATAAAATGTTCAACCTAAACGACTCAATTATTCGTCAAAACAGATAATGGATTTTTGAGTCAAAGAATTTAATTAAAAGAGAGTTCAAAACATGTGCGGTATTGTAGGCATCGTTACGGTCGGAAATAATTCAGTCAACCAAGAGATTTATGATGCTCTGACCATTTTGCAACATCGTGGGCAAGATGCGGCTGGAATTGTGACCTGTGAAACAGGGCGTTTTTATCAACGTAAAGATAATGGTTTGGTAAAAGATGTTTTTCGCACACGTCACATGCGCGATTTGGTTGGAAGCATGGGGATTGGTCATGTTCGATACCCAACCGCAGGATCGTCATCCAGTGCAGAAGCTCAACCGTTTTATGTGAACTCTCCATACGGTATCGCAATGGGGCATAACGGTAATTTAACGAATGCCTCAGAGTTGGCGGATGAAATTTATCGAACAGATTTGCGCCATTTAAATACGGATTCTGATTCGGAAGTCTTATTAAATATTTTTGCACATGAGTTAATGAGCTGCGGAAAATTAGAAATCAATCAAGACGATATCTTTAGAGCAATTAAAGCAGTCAATAAACGTATTCGCGGTGGTTATGCGGCTGTTGGTGTCATCTCTAGTTTGGGTGTGGTTGGTTTTCGTGATCCGCACGGTTTGCGTCCTTGTGTAGTTGGTAAACGTGAAACAGCGTCTGGGACGGATTACATGCTAGCGTCTGAATCTGTTGCTTTGGACGGTCTTGGTTTTGAGTTAATGAAGGACTTGGCACCAGGTGAAGCGGTCGTTATTACTGAGAAGGGTGAAATTTTCTTTGAACAGTGCGCTGAAAACCCAGTTTATTCACCCTGTATTTTTGAATTCGTATACTTCGCACGCCCAGACTCAATGATTGATGATATTTCAGTCTATAAATCACGTTTGCGTATGGGTGAAAAATTAGCGGATAAAATTTTAAATGAGTGGCCAGATCACGATATTGATGTGGTGATGCCGATTCCTGACACCAGCCGAACATCAGCGATTGAATTGGCAAACCGTTTAGGTAAACCTTACCGTGAAGGCTTTATTAAAAACCGATATATTGGTCGTACCTTTATTATGCCGGGTCAACAGTTACGTAAAAAGTCGGTGCGTCAAAAGCTGAATCCAATTGATTTAGAGTTCGAAGGAAAGAATGTCCTACTTGTCGATGATTCGATTGTTCGTGGTACGACCTCAGGTCAAATTGTGCAAATGGCTCGAGAAGCCGGTGCAAAAAAAGTTTATTTCGCCTCAGCAGCACCTGCTGTTCGTTACCCTTACGTTTACGGTATTGATATGCCATCTCCATCTGAGTTGGTTGCAAATAACCGAACAACGGAAGAAGTGGCTGAGTACATCGGTTGTGACAGATTGGTTTATCAAGATCTTGATGATTTGATTGAGGCTGTGAGTGCAGGTTCGGAAAATATTACCCAATTTGATACCTCTTGTTTCAGTGGTGTTTATGCAACGGGAGATATTACGCCTGAATATTTGGCGTCGCTTGATACAAGTCGTAACGACGATGCACAAACAGCAAAGAAGGCAGCGGCACAAGAGACTGTTGGTTTGCATAACGCTGGAAAATAACTATTTTTTAGCAAAATATAAAAATATCCAGGCCGGCAAAGCCGGCGGTTTATTTTTGGAAAAATAAGAATTATTTGGGAAAAATTAAATGAGTTTTGATTCTTGGGATGATTTTGATATGCAAACCATTGCTGTTCGTGCAGGCTATGAACAGACACCTGAGCAAGAAAATTCTGAAGCGATTTTTCCCACATCAAGTTTTCGTTATGCTTCTGCTCAGCAAGCAGCTGATCGCTTTAGTGGTGCTGAGGCTGGCAATGTTTATTCGCGCTATACGAATCCTACCGTTCGAACTTTTGAGCAAAGACTTGCGTTAATGGAGGGTGGTGAAGAATGTGTTGGAACTGCTTCAGGCATGTCGGCGATCTTGTCTACCTTTATGGCTCTTTGTAAATCGGGTGATCACGTTATTTCTTCACAAAGTATTTTTGGCACAACTAAAATGTTGTTCAGTAAATATTTGTCGAAGTTTGGGGTAGAGGTAACTTTTGTATCGCAAACTGACATTTCGGAATGGGAGTTTGCGGTTAAAGAGAATACCAAGGCGTTTTTTTTGGAGACGCCCTCAAATCCTTTGACTGAGGTTGCCGATTTACGAGCGCTTAGTGCGCTTGCTAAACAGAGTGACGCCCTGTTGATTGTTGATAACTGTTTTTGTACTCCCGTTTTGCAACGTCCTTTGGAACTCGGAGCAGATATTGTTATTCACTCGGCAACGAAGTTTTTAGATGGTCAAGGGCGAGTGATTGGTGGCGCGGTTGTTGGAAATGAGCAGGTCGTCGGTGAAGAGGTGCGTGGTTTTATGCGTACTTGCGGCCCGAGCATGAGTCCATTTAATGCCTGGATTTTTTTGAAAGGGTTGGAGACCTTGTCAGTTAGAATGAAAGCGCATTGTGAAAATGCGTTGGATTTGGCGAATTGGTTAGAGTCTCACCCGAAAGTCGAGAAAGTATTTTACCCAGGGCTTGAATCTCATCCACAGTATGAATTGGCGCAAACTCAGCAGTCTGCTGGTGGAGGTTTGGTGAGCTTTCGTGTTAAAGGTGGCAAAAAAGAAGCCTGGAAGGTCATTGATAATACAAAGATGTTATCAATCACAGCGAATCTTGGGGATGTTAAAACGATTATTACGCATTCAGCGAGTACAACGCATAGCCGTGTTCCTTTGGAAGATCGATTAAAGACTGGAATTACAGATAATCTCATTCGAATCTCCGTTGGGTTGGAGTCTGTTGAAGATATTAAAAAAGATTTGGCACGTGGGCTGGATTTGATTTGATTTTGAGCTTGTTTTGAAAATAAAAAAGCCTTGTTTTATAACAAGGCTTTTTTGTGTTGAAACTTTACCGGCCGGTAAAACCTTCAGTTAAATGATTCATTAGTTAAGTGAAAACTCGCTGTCTTTTTCACGTTGACGAAAAATCACGCAGGTTTTACCAATGGTTTGAACCAGTAATGCACCGGTATTTTCAATAATATGTTCAACAATTTTTTTTCGGTCATCACGCTCGCCAATAGCGATTTTGATTTTCAAGAGTTCGTGATGCTCAAGAGTTGTTTCCAATTCTGCCATCAAAGAATCTGTGACGCCGTTACTCCCGATAATAATCATTGGGTTAAGATTGTGCGCAATTCCTTTCAAGAATTTTTTCTGAGGGTTGCTTAGAGAGGTCAGCTTTTTGTTTGATTTGCTCATTGAAAAATCCAAATTCATTCATAGAAAATAAAAACGTATTGTAGTAGAAATCCGATTATGGCGAGAAGTAAATCCAGTGACTCCTGGTTAAAAGAGCATTTTGATGATTACTATGTTGAGCTGGCGAAGAAAGAAGGTTGGCGATCTCGTGCGGTTTATAAGTTGCAAGAGATTGACGATAAGGATCAACTGTTTAAAAAAGGAATGTGCGTTGTTGATTTAGGCGCAGCGCCTGGAGGTTGGTCGCAATGGACGGTCCATAAAGTGGGAGATCAAGGGGAAGTCTTTGCCTTGGATATTTTGCCTGTTGAACCTTTTGCCGGTGTTACCTTTATTCAAGGGGACTTTCGGGAAGATGAGGTGTATAACCAATTGCTTGAATCTCTAGCAGGCCGTGACGTAGATGTGGTGATGTCAGATATGGCGCCTAATATGAGTGGCAATAAGTCAGTTGATATTCCGCGTTCAATGTATCTGGTCGAGTTATGTGTAGACTTGGCTGATCAAGTGTTGAAGCCGAATGGTGATTTGTTGATGAAAGTTTTTCAAGGTGAAGGCTATAACGAATTGATTCAAACACTTCGTGGTAAATATCAAAAAGTAATTACTCGAAAGCCGAAGGCTTCAAGGCCTAGAAGTAAAGAAATCTACTTATTAGCACGTGGTAAAAAATAACCTTTTTATGGAAAAACGATTAACGTGATTAATGAAAACGATTGCGTATAAAATAAATTTATAAAAAATTGTGATAAGCTATCAAGTTCGAAATAGTCTAGTCATTATTCACTGTTTCAGAAGTGGTAAAACTAGAATAAATAAAATAAAACAAGGTTAATCAATGAAAAATAATGATTTGCTGAAAAACGTCTTAATCTGGGCAGTTGTTGCCATGATTTTGATGTCGGTTTTTAATCACTTTGGTTCTCAAGGGCAGGGAACGTCTGGACGATTGGATTATTCAGACTTTATTGATCAGGTTCATCAAGGCCAAGTAAGCAAAGTGAGCATTGAAGGCGCTACGATTCGCGGTGTATATGGCAATGGTGATTCGTTCACAACCTATAATCCGGGTGATCCTGGATTAATGGGTGATTTGCTTGATAATCGTGTTCAAGTGAGTGCAAAACCGCCTGAACAGCAAAGCGTGTTAATGCAGATCTTTATCTCATGGTTCCCAATGCTGCTTTTAATCGCGGTTTGGATTTTCTTTATGCGCTCAATGGGTGGTGGCGTTGGCGGCAAAGGCGGTCCAATGTCATTTGGTAAATCAAAAGCGCGCATGATGACTGAAGATCAAAATAAGGTGACACTGGATGATGTGGCCGGAGCTGATGAAGCCAAGCAAGAGGTTGGCGAAATTGTAGACTTCTTAAGAGACCCTTCTAAGTATCAGAACTTAGGGGGGAATATTCCTCGTGGTGTTTTGATGGTTGGTCCTCCTGGAACAGGTAAAACTCTTTTGGCAAAAGCGATTGCCGGTGAAGCAAAAGTTCCTTTCTTTACAATTTCAGGTTCGGACTTTGTCGAAATGTTTGTGGGGGTCGGTGCTTCTCGTGTTCGCGATATGTTTGAACAAGCAAAAGCTCATGCACCTTGTATTATTTTTATTGATGAAATAGATGCAGTTGGTCGAAGTCGTGGCGCAGGAATGGGCGGTGGAAACGATGAGCGTGAGCAAACTTTGAACCAAATGTTGGTTGAAATGGATGGTTTTGAAGGCAATGAGGGAATTATCGTAATTGCTGCCACCAACCGTGCTGATGTGCTTGACCCTGCGTTATTGCGACCTGGTCGTTTCGACCGACAAGTGACAGTGGGTCTGCCGGATATTCGTGGGCGTGAGCAAATTCTACGTGTTCACATGCGCAAGGTTCCACTTGCTGAAAATGTTAAACCTTCTTATATTGCTCGGGGTACGCCTGGTTTCTCAGGTGCAGATTTAGCGAACCTGGTCAATGAGGCTGCACTTTTTGCAGCTCGAGAAAATGAAAAAATGGTTACGCAACAGCATTTTGAGAAGGCAAAAGATAAGATCTTGATGGGAGTGGAGCGCAAATCAATGGTCATGAAAGAAGATGAGCGTAAGATGACGGCTTATCATGAATCTGGTCATGCTATTGTGGGATACTTAGTTCCTGAACACGATCCTGTTTATAAGGTCTCAATTATGCCGCGAGGACGTGCTTTGGGTGTGACCATGTATCTTCCTGAAGAAGATAGCTACAGTTATTCAAAACGAAAACTGGAGTCACAGCTGTCTAGCTTGTACGGTGGCCGTATCGCGGAAGAGATTATCTATGGTGAAGACGCTGTCACCACGGGTGCTTCTAATGACATTGAGCGTGCGACAGCAATCGCCCGTAATATGGTCACTAAGTGGGGTCTTTCTGATAATTTAGGGCCATTGCTTTATGAAGAGGAAGATAAAGGCGGTTTTATGGGAACCTCTAGAAATGCAAATGTTTCTGGTGAAGTTTCTAAAAAAATTGATGAAGAAATTCGTAATATTATTGATCGGAACTATCAGCGTGCAACTCAAATTTTGACGGATAATCGTGACAAGCTTGAGGTGATGACTGAGTGTCTGATGAGGTATGAAACGATTGATAAAGATCAGGTTGATCGAATTATGGCTGGTGAAGAACCAGGTGCTCCTAAGGACTGGATAGAGCCAGATGATCAACCTCCGGTTCAAAAGAATGAATCACCTACTTTGGAAGAAATGTCAGAGAAGAAAGCAGATGACAAGGTTTCGGATGATATGTCTGGTGAATCGAACTCAGGTGGTTCTGAAGAGCCTAAATTGCATTAAAATTTAGGTGTGTTCAGAAGATGAAAACCTCGCTTTTGCGGGGTTTTTTTATGAATGATTTAAGGTGAAAAAATGGAATTGCATGCATGGTTGGAAAGGGTTGTTGAATCTCGAAAGCGGGCGGCTGTCATGGGTATTTTAAATGTTACGCCAGACTCGTTTTCTGATGGGGGTGATCATGTCGATACTGAACGGTTAAGGCGCTCTGTCGAGCGTATGGTCATGGATGGTGTGGACGTTTTTGATATCGGTGGAGAGTCAACTCGTCCGGGTTCAGAACCAGTGTCATTGCAGCAAGAACTTGATCGAGTTATTCCAGCGATTGAATTAGTTAAAGAATTAAGTGGGTTGCCAATTTCAATTGATACATACAAGCCACAAGTAATGAAAGAAGCGATTGAATGCGGCGCGAGTATTATTAATGATGTGAATGCTTTGCAAGAAGATAACGCTTTAGAGATAGCAGCCAGTTTGGATGTGCCGGTTTGTCTAATGCATAAAAAAGGTCTGCCAAAAACCATGCAGCAACAGGTAGAATATGATTCCGTTTTGGATGATGTGGAATCATTTTTGATGAATAGGGTAAACGCTTGTATTGATGCAGGTATTCGCCAAGAACAAATTATGCTTGATCCAGGCTTTGGTTTTGGCAAGTTGTTAACACACAATCAGAATATTTTTCAGAACTTAGATCGATTATTTGATTCCAGTTATCCATTATTGGTCGGTGTTTCGCGCAAAAAAATGATTGGTGAACTATTGGAATTCTCGGATCAAAAAACAGCAAAAGAGCGTGTTTATGGAAGTGTTGGTGCAGCCGTTGTCGCAGCGATTAAGGGTGCCAAAATTCTGCGTGTACATGACGTAAAACAAACTGTAGAAGCATTAAAAGTTGCGCAAGCATTGTGGTGATAAGTTTTTACCGGCCGGGTAGTAATCAGAGTCTAGGAATAAAAATGCAAAAAAGAAAATACTTTGGAACTGATGGAATTCGTAATCGAGTGGGTCAAGGTATGATTTCCCCTGATCAGGTTTTAAAGCTTGGATGGGCTACTGGTCAAGTAATGCAAAAACGTGGCTTAAAGTCTGTTTTGATTGGGAAAGATACTCGTATTTCTGGTTACATGTTTGAATCGGCCTTAGAAGCTGGATTTATTGCTGCAGGTATTGATGTTTATCTGGTTGGTCCTGTGCCGACGCCAGCAGTTTCTTATCTAACCCAAACTTTTAATAATGACTTAGGTGTTGTGATTAGTGCTTCCCATAATCCACATGAGGATAATGGTATTAAATTTTTTTCCTCGGAAGGTCAAAAAATCTCCGATGAACTTGAGCTTGAAATTGAAGCGATGTTTGAGCGGAAAATGAAAGTGGTTGATTCAGAGGTTCTGGGTAAAGCCCAGAGGATTGATGATGCTGCTGGTCGATATATAGAGTTTTGTAAAGGAACCTATCGCGCCAAACAAAAGTTAAAAGGTCTTCGTATTGTTTTGGATTGTGCGAATGGTGCAACATATCATATTGCTCCGAGTGTTTTTAAAGAACTCGGGGCAGAGGTTTTTGCCATTGGTGTTAAGCCAGATGGTGTGAATATTAATAAATCATGTGGTGCAACCGATTTAAATGCATTGGTTCAAGCTGTCGATGCGCATCGTGCAGATTTAGGAATTGCATTTGATGGCGATGGTGATCGAGTCATGATGGTAGATGAATCCGGTCAGATTGCAGATGGCGATGCGATTCTTTATATTTTAGCTACGATGACTGGAAAACCGGTTCATGGAGTTGTTGGGACTTTGATGAGTAATCTAGGCTTTGAAAATACATTAAAAGCAAAAGGTATCGATTTTGTAAGAAGTAATGTTGGAGATCGTTTTGTCAAAGAGTTGTTGCTTCAAAAGGGCTGGATTTATGGTTCGGAACCATCAGGGCATGTGCTGTGTTTGAATAAAATTTCAACGGGCGATGGTATTGTTGCGGCACTGCAAGTTTTAGCTGCATTGGTTAGTCAAAACAAAAAATTGAAATCTGTTCTTGCCGAGATTCAGGTTTACCCTCAAGAGCTACGTAATATTACGGTTGCAAATAATCGTGGAGTTGAAGAAAATACCCGGCTGCAAAAAGCTATTCAACAAGCTGAAAAAGAATTTGCGGGTAAAGGTCGAGTGCTGATTCGTGCTTCGGGCACTGAACCAAAGATCCGAGTAATGGTTGAAGGTCAAGACCTTACACAAGTTACTAAATTAGCAGATGAACTTCAAGCAGTTGTAGAATCAGAGTTTTCATAAAAATGCAATATTGTTTTTAAGGAAAGAAAACGCTAATATTGCGCAAATTTTGTGTCGGAGATAAGGAAATGAGAAAGCCATTTGTTGCTGGAAACTGGAAAATGCACGGTTCTAAGGCATTTGTAACAGAATTGAATCAAGGCCTTAAACAGCAAACAAATTCAATGACAGAGATTGATATTGCAGTTTGTCCACCAGCTTTATATATCTCCCAAACAATTGCTGAGCTTGAAGGCTCAACTGTTAAAGTTGGGGCACAAAATATTGCTGAAGAAGCGTCTCAAGGTGCTTTCACCGGAGAAATTTCAATTGCCATGTTAAAAGACATGCAGTGTGATTATGTTATTTTGGGTCACTCTGAACGTCGAGCAATTTATGGTGAAACTGATGAGCAAATTGCAAACAAAGTCGCTGTAGCGCTTGAAGCTGGTATTACGCCGATTTTTTGTGTTGGTGAAACATTGGAAGAACGTGAGTCCGGTACTATGGAATCAGTTATTGCAACGCAATTAGATGCAGTAATCTCTAAAGTGGGTGTTGAGGAATTTGAAAAAATTGTCATTGCCTATGAGCCTGTTTGGGCAATTGGTACAGGTGTAACTGCCAGCCCTGAGCAAGCACAAGAAGTCCATGCCTTTATTCGTGATAAATTAGCTCGACTAAATCGTGCAGTGGCAGAGAAAGTAATTATTCAATACGGTGGTAGCGTCAAACCAAATAATGCAGCAGAATTGTTTGCCCAAGCGGACATTGATGGTGGTTTAATTGGTGGTGCTTCACTTAATGCAGATGATTTTGCGGCAATTTGTCAAGCCGCTCAAGATGTAGCGAGTGCCTAATGTTTAGCATTGTTTTAACAGTTCATATTATTATTGCGTTCTTATTGATTGTGTTAGTTTTAATGCAACACGGTAAGGGTGCGGATGCAGGTGCCAATTTTGGTGGGGGAAGTTCATCTTCTCAATCGGTATTTGGAAGTGGTGGTTCGGCAACATTCTTGTCTCGAGTCACTGCGGTGCTTGCAACAATTTTCTTTATCACAAGTTTGACACTTGCCTATATCGCCAGCCAACAAGCTAAGGGGTATCAAAGTGTCACGACAGAAACTCAAAAGGTTTCTGAAGAAGCTGAAAAGCAGTCGGAAAACCCGGTTGTTCCAAATTAAAAATTCTTTGCCGATGTGGTGAAATTGGTAGACACGCCATCTTGAGGGGGTGGTGACGCAAGTCGTGGCGGTTCGAGTCCGCCCATCGGCACCAAATTCGTACTGCTGTTTGCTCGTTCAGACAGCAGTTTATTTTTGCTAGATGAGGTCATACAACCAATGCTAGAAAATTATCTACCCGTTCTAGTTTTTATAGTGCTAGGCATTCTTTTTGGCGTAGGACCAATTTTAATTGGTTACTTACTGGGGCCGCAAAAACCTGATTCGGAGAAGAATTCTCCATATGAGTGTGGTTTTGAAGCCTTTGAGGATGCGCGTATGAAGTTCGATGTACGCTTTTACCTAGTTGCAATTTTGTTCATTATTTTTGACTTGGAAATTGCTTTCCTTTTCCCTTGGGCAATCGTTCTGGATGAGGTTGGTACATTTGGCCTCTTGGCAATGGGTGTATTTTTATCATTGCTAGTGATTGGCTTTATTTATGAGTGGAAGAAAGGAGCGCTGGAATGGGAGTAGAAGGCGTTTTGAAAGAGGGGGTTGTAACCACCTCAGCCGATAAGCTAATTAACTGGGCTCGTACAGGTTCATTATGGCCAATGACGTTTGGTCTTGCATGTTGTGCGGTAGAAATGATGCACGCAGGTGCATCTCGATATGATCTAGACCGGTTCGGGATTATATTTCGACCTTCTCCACGTCAATCTGATGTCATGGTTGTAGCCGGAACTCTTGTAAATAAAATGGCTCCTGCTTTACGCAAAGTCTACGATCAAATGGCTGAACCGCGTTGGGTAATCTCTATGGGTTCTTGTGCAAATGGTGGTGGTTATTATCACTATTCTTATTCAGTTGTACGTGGTTGTGATCGTATTGTGCCTGTTGATGTATATGTTCCAGGTTGCCCTCCAACCGCTGAGGCGTTGCTGTATGGAATTGTACAATTACAGAATAAAATTAAACGTACGAATACCATTGCACGTTAACGGGAGTTTGAAGGAATGAAACAGTCTATTTTAGATTTGCAAACTCGTGTAAATGATGTGCTTAAAGCAGAGTTGGTTTCAAGCGAAATTGCGCTGGATGAATTGACAATTGAACTTGCAGCTGAAAATGCATTTGAAGGTTTGATGAAGTGTCGTGATGAGCTTGGTTTTGAGCAGCTGATAGATTTATGTGGTGTTGACTATTTAGATTACGGTAAAGCTAATTGGGAAACCATGAAAGCGGCAAACACTGGTTTTAACCGTGGTGTATTTGATTTTGCAGAAGATGAGCAGCAAGATGAATCTCTGGATATGCCTCGTCGTTTTGCGGCGGTATATCATTTGTTATCAATTGAGCACAATATTCGTTTACGTGTAAAGGTTTTTGCACCGAATACGCAATTACCTGTTATTCCAAGTGTGATTGACGTTTGGTCAGTTGCAAATTGGTTTGAACGTGAGGCATTTGATCTTTATGGGATTCTCTTTGAAGGTCATCCTGATTTGCGTCGTATTTTGACTGATTATGGTTTTGTCGGTCATCCTCTTCGTAAAGACTTTCCCCTAACTGGGCATGTAGAAATGCGTTATGACAATGATAAAGGTCGTGTGGTCTATGAACCTGTGACGATTGAAAATCGTGTAAATGTTCCGCGTGTTATTCGTAAATCTTCGCCAGAAAAAGCTGAGTAAGGGTCTCCAATGTCAGAAATTCGTAACTATACTCTTAACTTCGGTCCACAGCATCCATCTGCGCACGGTGTGTTGCGCTTAGTTTTGGAGCTTGATGGTGAAACGGTTGTCCGCTCTGATCCTCATATCGGCCTTCTTCATCGTGGAACTGAAAAATTAGCAGAATTCAAACCTTATAACCAATCAATTGGTTACATGGATCGTTTAGACTACGTTTCAATGATGTCAAACGAACATGCTTACGTAATGTCAATTGAGAAAATGTTGGGTGTTGAGGTTCCTGAACGTGCACAGTACATCCGAGTCATGTTTGATGAAATCACGCGTATCTTAAATCACTTGATGTGGTTAGGTGCTCATGCACTAGATATTGGAGCTATGACGGTTTTCTTATATGCGTTCCGTGAGCGTGAAGATTTAATGGATTGCTATGAGGCTGTCTCTGGTGCTCGTATGCATGCAACTTATTACCGGCCGGGTGGTGTTTATCGTGATTTGCCTGATACGATGGCAAAATATGAAGAATCAAAATGGACGTCTGGTAAAAAGCTTAATGACTTAAATGAAACTCGGGAAGGTTCACTGCTTGACTTTATTGAAGCCTTTACGGAGCGTTTTCCAGGTTATGTTGATGAGTATGAAACACTTCTAACGGATAATCGTATTTGGAAGCAACGTACGGTTGATATCGGAGTTGTTTCCCCAGAGCGTGCGCTTCAGCTTGGGTTTACAGGCCCAATGCTTAGAGGTTCAGGCATCGCATGGGATTTGCGTAAGAAGCAACCATATGAAGTTTACGACAAAATGGATTTTGATATTCCTGTTGGTAAAACAGGCGACTGCTATGACCGCTATTTAGTGCGTGTTGCAGAAATGCGTGAGTCTAACAAAATCATTAAACAATGCGTTAAATGGCTAAAAGAAAATGATGGGCCAGTCATGAGCAGTGATAATAAAGTTGCTCCGCCTTCTCGTGAAGACGCTAAGTCAAATATGGAAGCGTTGATTCACCACTTTAAACTTTACACTGAAGGTTATACCGTTCCAGCTTCTGAAGCTTATGCAGCAGTCGAACATCCTAAGGGTGAATTTGGTATTTATATGGTGTCGGATGGAGCAAATAAACCATACCGTATGAAAGTACGTGCACCTGGTTTCCCTCACCTTGCTTCGCTTGATGAGATGGTAAAAGGTCACATGATTGCGGATGTTGTATCAATTATTGGTACCCAAGATATTGTATTTGGAGAAATCGATCGATGAGCTCGACAACGGAAAAATTTATCCAGGGTGAAGTAAAAGAACGCATTGATCGCTGGATTGCAGAATATCCAGCAGAGCAGCGTCAATCAGCATGCATGCCAGCTCTACGTATTGTTCAAGAATCAAATGGTGGTCATCTAACCAATGATTTAATGGATCAAGTTGCTGAGTATTTAGAGATGCCGCCTATTGCCGTTTATGAAGTGGCAACTTTCTATGGAAATTACAATCATCAACCAGTTGGCAAGCATCAGATTAATTGGTGCAATTCTATTTCCTGTTATCTTCGTGGTGGAGAAGAACTACGTGAAAAATTAGAAGCCAAGCTTGGTGTTAAGCCAGGTGAGATAACTACGGATGGAAAATTTTCAATCAAGAAAGTTGAATGCCTAGGTGCTTGTGGTGGTGCTCCAATGTGTAAGATTGGTAAGGATTACCATGAAAACTTGGATGAAGACAAATTATTTAAAATCTTAGACGAATTGGAGTAAAGCAATGGTTCATCAAAGTGAAAACTGTTTTCGTCTAAATCAACTAGAACGTTCCTACGACATTGATGTCTATATGGAAAATGGTGGCTACGAAGTTTGGAAAAAAGTTGTTTCAGGCGAATTAACACCTCCGGAAATTATTGAAGAAGTTAAAGCGTCTAACATTCGTGGCCGAGGTGGAGCAGGGTTCCCAACTGGTCTCAAGTGGAGCTTCATGAATCGCGAGGCACCAGGTCAAAAATATATCGTCTGTAATTCGGATGAAGGGGAACCAGGTACCTTTAAAGACCGTGATATTCATCGTTATAACCCTCATGCTTTAGTTGAAGGTATGATGATTGCTGGTTATGTAATCGGTGCTTCACAGGGCTATAACTATATACGTGGCGAGTTTTGGGAACCATATCAGATTTTTAAAAACGCGATTAATCAAGCTCGTGAGGCTGGGTTACTTGGAAAAGATATTTTAGGTTCTGGCTGGGATTTTGATTTGCATGTGCACTTAGGTGCTGGTGCCTATATCTGTGGTGAAGAGACGGCTTTATTAGAGTCGATTGAAGGTAAGAAAGGTCAACCTCGTTTTAAACCACCGTTCCCTGCTAGTTATGGTCTTTATGGTCGTCCAACAACGATTAATAACACTGAAACACTTGCGTCAATTCCAATGATTTTGTCTAAAGGTGGTAAATGGTTTAACGATCTTGGTGTGAAAAATGCCGGTGGTACTAAGCTTTATTCAGTTTCTGGCCACGTTAATAATCCGGGTAACTTTGAAGTTCGGATGGGAACACCATTTAAAGAATTGTTAAAGCTAGCCGGTGGTATCTGGAAGGGACGTGAATTGAAATGCGTTATTCCGGGTGGTGCTTCAACAGCGATTATTCCTGCTGATAAAGCGCTTGAAATGAACATGGATTATGACTCTATTGCGAATGCCGGTTCATTTTTAGGAGCTGGATCAATGATTGTGATGGATGACCAAACGGATATTGTTAAAGTTTGCCAAAATTTGTCGCATTTCTATTGGGATGAGTCTTGTGGTCAATGTACTCCTTGTAGAGAAGGTACAGGTTGGCTGATGCGAGTTTTAAACCGAATAGTAGAAGGCAAAGGGCGTCCTGAAGACATTGCCGCATTAAAAGATGTTTCTGGCAAAATCATGGGGAATGTAATTTGTGGTTTGGGTGATGCTGCGACAATTGCATTAACAAGTGCGGTTGATCAGTATGAACACGAATTTCAGCATTATATAGAACACGGATGCAGTATATACGATCGCGTATAAACGTGATCGGAACCGATAAAGCGCAATTTTTATTGCGCTTTTTCGTGCTTATCGGGGTGAAATTTTAGAACTATTTTTACCCTAACCAAATTTAATTTAGGTTGAAGAACTATGGTAAAAGTTGAAATAAACGGACAAGTTATTGAGGCCCATGAAGGTGACATGCTGATCGATGTTGCTGATGGGGCACAGATTCCGATTCCCCGTTTTTGTTACCACAAAAAACTATCGATTGCCGCTAACTGTCGTATGTGTTTAGTAGAAGTAGAAGGTGCTTGGAAGCCTCTTCCTGCTTGTGCAACGCCTGTGACAGACGGCATGAAGGTGCACACGAAATCGCCAAAAGCGATTGCATCTCAGAAATCTGTGATGGAATTTTTATTGATTAACCACCCACTAGATTGCCCAATCTGCGATCAAGGTGGCGAGTGCGAGTTACAAGATGTTGCTATGGATTATGGTGATGATGTTTCTCGTTATGTTGAAGCGAAACGTGTCGTTGGTGATAAAAACGCAGGTCCGTTGATCAGCACTGATATGACTCGTTGTATCCACTGTACTCGTTGTGTTCGTTTTGGTCAGGAAGTGGCTGGAATGATGGAGTTGGGTGCGACAGGTCGTTCAGAATGGATGGAAATTGGCACTTATGTTGAGAAATCAATTACTTCTGAAATGTCAGGAAATATGATTGATTTATGTCCTGTTGGTGCTTTGACTTCTAAGCCGTTCCGCTATAAAGCTCGTCCATGGGAACTTAAAGCACACAATTCTGTAGCAGCTCATGACTCTATTGGATCAAACATTATCGTCCATACAAAAGATGATCGAGTAATGCGTGTTGTGCCTGCTGAAAACGAATCAATTAATGAGGTATGGTTATCTGACCGTGATCGTTTTTCTTACGAAGCGATTGAGTCAGAAGATCGATTAACTCAGCCAATGGTTAAAGAAAATGGTCAATGGAAAGTTGTTGACTGGGAAACAGCACTTCAAGTTGCCGTTGAAGGTATTCAAAATCTTAACGATTACAGTAATATTGGTGTTTTGGCTTCAGCGAATTCAACACTTGAAGAATTGCAGTTATTGCAAAAGCTAGCTCGTGGTTTAGGAATCAAAAATATTGACTTCCGTACTCGTCAGCAGGATTTTTCATTGGATGCTAAAGGCTTCCATACGCCTTCACTTGCTCATTCTATTGAAGCAACGGACAAATTAGATGCCGCCTTGCTAGTTGGTACATATTTGCGTAAAGAATTGCCGATTTTAAATACGCGTTTACGTAAAGCAGTCACTGTGAAAAATGCAAAAGTATTTACAGTTAACCCTGAAAACTTTTCATTCAACTATCAAACGACAGGTTTTTATGAATCTGGTTTGGTTGCAGAATTAGCTGGAATCGCGAAAGCGGCTGCGGAATTAAAAGGGGAATCAGAAGAACTGACATCCTCTGCTAATATGGCAGATGGGCATAAGCAAGCAGCTCAAATTTTAATGGATGCGAATGATGCTTCTATTATGGTTGGACAGGTTTCGCAGTTGCATCCTGACTATTCAGTGATTCTTAAGTTAGCAAATAGCATCGCGAATAATACCGGTGCTAAATTAAGTGTTCTTCCCATTCAAGCAAATGAAGTTGGGGCTCATCTAGTGAATTTCTTACCGGCCGGTGGTAAAAATGCACAAAAGATGCTTGATGGTATGAGTGCTTTTATTAACCTCGGTCTAGAACCTGAAAAAGACTTTGTTGATGGAAGTAAGGCTTTGAATGCAATGCAGAGTGCTGGATTCGTTGTGAATTTAACGGCCTTCGATAGCGAATATCAACGTGAATACGCTGATGTAATGCTACCGATTGCCACTTTTGCCGAAACTGCAGGGACATTTGTTAATGCTAACGGTTTAAAGCAATCGTTCAAAATGGCGGCTGAACCAAAAGGTGATGCGAAAGCTGCTTGGAAAATATTGCGTGTCATGGGCAATATGTTCAATCTTTCTGGTTTTGATCACACGCATACCAATGAAGTTTTACGAGAAGTTCTCGATAATAAGCATTCACAAATTGCATTTGCAACTTTTGATTGCAGTTTACCTTCATCTAATAACGACACTCAGTGTCAGTTGGTATCTCCATATCAAATGGATGCCTTGGTTCGCCGAAGCCCATCCTTACAAGCAACACCAGATGCAGATACCGCAACGATGGGTCGTGTTGGTCTAGATACAGCAAAAGGGGATAATTAATGTTTGATGCAATTCAAGCCTTTTTAGCTGGCTTCTTATTTGATTGGCTAGCGACACTTATTACCCTTGTGCTTCAAGCGGTGGCCGTCATTCTGCCAATTATGCTGGTAGTTGCATGGTTGACCTATGCAGAGCGTAAAGTGATTGGTTTTATGCAAGTGCGCATGGGACCTAACCGTGTTGGTCCAATTGGGCTTCTGCAACCAATTGCTGATGCGTTAAAGTTAATGACCAAAGAGGTTATTTTTCCGGCTCAGTCCAACAAATACCTATTTATCATTGCACCCATTCTAGCAATTGCACCTGCAGTGGCTGCCTATGCAGTTATTCCATTCTCCGAAGGGGTGGTGGTCACCGACATTAATGCCGGTGTGCTTTATGTCCTAGCAGTCTCGTCGATTCTCGTGTATGGAACAATTGTCGCAGGTTGGGCATCCAACTCTAAGTATGCATTCTTGGGTGCATTGCGTGGTTCAGCTCAAAAGATTTCGTATGAAATAGCGATGGGTTTCGCGTTGGTAACCGTTTTAATGATTGCCGGTTCGATGAACTTGACTGAAATTGTTCAAGGTCAGCAAGGTGGCGTATGGAATTGGTATTTATTGCCATTATTACCAATGTTTTTTGTTTACTTCATTTCTGGCCTTGCTGAAACCAACCGTACACCGTTTGACGTGATTGAAGGTGAGGCAGAAATCGTTGCTGGGTTCCATGTTGATTATTCTGGAATGACATTTGGTGTTTTCATGTTGGCAGAATACGCCATGATGATTCTGATTTCATTTATGACTTCAATCATGTTCCTAGGTGGCTGGCTGTCACCGTTTGAAGGTATTCCAGGTCTTGAGGCAATGTTCTCATGGGTTCCGCAACTAGCGTGGTTGTCAATTAAGGTTGCTTTCCTACTGTTTGTATTCTTGTGGTTACGTGCGACTTATCCACGTTACCGTTATGACCAACTAATGCGTTTGGGTTGGAAAGTGTTAATTCCATTAACCATTGTTTGGGTATTTGTTGTTGGTGCAATGAAATACTTCAGCTTTGGCCCTTGGTTTAACTAATAGAGGCAGACATGAGTAATTTAAATCATCTAATTAAAACTTGGGGTCTAACCGAACTGATTAAAGGTTCAATGGTTACTTTGAAGTATTTATTCAAGCGTAAGATTACCGTTCGTTACCCTGAAGAGAAAACCCCTTTGTCGCCACGTTTTCGTGGGCATCATGCATTGCGCCGTTATGAAAACGGTGAAGAGCGTTGTATTGCTTGTAAGTTGTGTGAAGCGGTCTGTCCAGCAAATGCGATTACGATTGAATCAGAAGAGCGTGAAGACGGTACCCGTCGTACCACGCAATATGACATTGATATGTTTAAGTGTATCTACTGCGGTTTCTGCGAAGAAGCTTGCCCAGTTGATGCGATTGTTGAAACCCGTGTGTTTGAATATGAGTTCCACGAAAGAGGGCCTCATATCCGTACCAAAGAAGATCTTTTAGCCTTTGGTGACAAGCATGAAACGCAAATTGCTGCGGATCGTGCGGCAGACGCGAAATACCGTTAATCTCGAGAGACGTTGCTATGAGCTTTGAACAATTTGTATTTTATTTGTTAGCAGCAATCGCCACGATCTCTGGATTGATGATGATTACTGTTAAAAACCCGGTAAAGGCTGCACTTTGGTTAGTGTTAGCTTTTATTTCTACGGCCGGTCTTTGGATTATGGCGCAAGCTGAATTCTTAGGACTGGTACTGATTCTTGTTTACGTCGGTGCTGTGATGGTTCTTTTCCTGTTCGTCGTTATGATGCTTGACATCAACATGGCGATTTTAAAAGAAGGATTTACGCGCTATTTACCAATTGGTGCTTTGGCAGCTGTTGCGATTTTTGCCTTGATGTACATGGTGATTGGTCCAGATCATTTTGGCTTAGATAAGGTGGCAGCTCCTGCACCAAAACCTGCAGACTTCAGTAACACTGAAGCCATTGCTGTTCCACTTTATACGGAGCATGCATATGCTTTTATTTTGGCTGCTGTTCTATTGTTGGTTGGGATTGTTGCAGCAATAGCGCTAACTTTACGTCGACGTCCGACCGGCACCGTGTTGTACCAAGACATTGATAAACAAAACCGTACGTTGGCGAAAGACCGCTTCGAGATGGTGAAAATGGATGCAGTGGTTGAAAAGCCAGTGGTTCAAAACGAGGAGGAAGATAAAAAATGATTGCGCTTTCTGACTATCTTTTATTTGGCGCAGTGCTGTTTATGATCAGCATGGCCGGTATCTTCCTAAACCGTAAAAACGTTATTGTTCTATTGATGTCAATTGAGCTGTTGCTGTTAGCGGTGAATACTAACTTAGTGGCGTTTTCACATTATCTAAATGATGTGACTGGGCAGATTTTCGTATTTTTTATTTTGACGGTTGCTGCAGCGGAAGCGGCAATTGGTTTAGCGATTATCGTATTGGTATTCCGAAATCGTAAGAGCATCAATGTTGATGATCTTGGTTCACTGAAGGGGTAAGACTGAATGTTACATGAAATTTTAACAGTCCTTCTGCTTGCACCTTTAGTGGGTGCGATGATTGCAGGTCTGTTCGGTCGTCAAGTCGGCCGAGCAGGGGCTCATTATTCGACAATTGCAGGGGTGGCGATTTCCACTCTAGCCGCTATTTATGTATTTTGGTTGTTCGTTTTCCAGGGGCACGCAGAATACAATGCATCGCTATATACCTGGATGGTGGTTGACGGCGTGAAGTTTGAAATCGGCTTTATGATTGACAAATTGTCTGCCACGATGATGTTGGTAGTAACGTTCGTCTCTTTGATGGTCCATATCTATACCATTGGTTATATGGATCATGACGAAGATTACGCCCATGATGACCCGTATTATCAACGTTTCTTTTCATATATCTCTTTGTTTACCTTTTCAATGCTTTCATTGGTTATGGCAAACAACTTCCTACAACTGTTCTTTGGTTGGGAAGCGGTAGGACTAGTTTCTTACCTTTTGATCGGTTTTTACATGAAGCGTGAGTCGGCGATTCAAGCAAACTTAAAAGCGTTTTTAGTGAATCGTGTGGGTGATTTTGGTTTCATTTTGGGTATTGCAGTCGTTTATGTGTATTTCAATACCATGGACTACAAAGAGTTCTTTAACCAGCTTGCAACCCAAAAAGACGTGATGATTGAAATCATTCCTGGTGTGGAATGGTCAATGATCACCCTGATGTTGATCTTACTATTCGTTGGTGCTATGGGTAAATCGGCTCAGATGCCACTTCACGTTTGGCTACCAGAGTCAATGGAAGGTCCGACGCCAATTTCAGCGTTGATCCATGCGGCAACGATGGTAACCGCCGGTATATTTATGGTAGCTCGACTTTCACCAGCTTATGAATTATCTGAAGTTGCACTTTCGGTTGTATTGATTATTGGGGCGCTTACCGCATTCATGATGGGGCTTTTGGGGCTTATCCAGCAAGATATCAAACGTGTAGTTGCATACTCAACGCTTTCTCAGTTAGGTTATATGACTGCAGCGTTAGGTGCATCTGCTTATGCAGGTGCGATGTTCCATGTATTAACTCACGCATTCTTTAAAGCTTTGTTGTTCCTTGCTGCAGGTTCAGTCATTATTGCAATGCACCATATTCAAGACATTCGACAAATGGGTGGTTTGAAGAAATATATGCCGGTAACTTACTGGGCGATGTTGATAGGTTCTTTGGCCTTGATTGGTTTCCCTGGCTTCTCAGGATTCTTCTCAAAAGACTCAATTTTATTGAGTTTGGGCTATTCAGATCGCTTCGGTGCTGACTTTGCTTATGTGTTATTGCTAGCGGGGGTCTTTATCACTGCGTTCTACAGCTTCCGTATGTTCTTTATTGTATTCCACGGAGAAGAGTCAGAATATGTTCGTACGCACAAAATTAAAGAGTCGCCACTAGTTGTGACGATTCCTCTAATTTTGTTGGCGATTCCTGCTGTATTGATGGGAATTCCAATGTTCGAGCCTATGCTGAATGGTCAGTACTTCGCTGAAGCTATTCAGATTAAGCCTGAAAACGACACAATGATGATGGTCTATACTCAGTATTTTGAAGGTACCTTTAATCTGATCTGGACATCGTTTGCTTCTCTACCAGTTATCTTAGCACTGTCAGGTGTAGCACTGGCTTGGTTCATGTATATCAAAAAACCTGATATGCCTGCAAAGCTTCAAAAGATGTGCCCACGAGGTTACTACATGCTAGATAACGCTTATGGCTTTGATCGCTTGAATGAGATTGTATTTGTGAATGGAACGCGCAAGTTAGGTGCTTTCCTCACTAAATGGGTGGACGTTAAGTTGATTGATACTGGTATGGTGACTAATGCCTTTATGGCGGTAGCGCATTCTGCACAGGGATTGCGTCGTACGCAAACTGGTTTCATGTATCACTATGCATTTGTCATGATCTTCGGCCTACTAGGCATGCTGATCTGGGTCTTGTGGTAATTAGAAGAATAATAAGAAAAGGAAATAGAGTTTATGCTTGATAGCTATATTCTTAGCACGCTGATTTGGCTACCTATTATCGGTGGTTTGATCGTGTTGTTTGCTGGGCGTAACAATGACACTGTTGCAAAATGGTTGTCCTTGTTCGTTGCGGTGCTGACATTTATTCTTTCAATTCCACTAGTGACTGGATTTGATTACAACACAGCACAAATGCAATTTGTAGAACGTGTTCAATGGGTGCCAATGTTCAATGTTGAATACTTCCTCGGGGTAGATGGTTTATCTATGCCGTTAGTATTGTTGACCACTTTTACCCAAGTTTTAGTAATCGCTTCGGCTTGGGAGTGCATTAAGGAACGTGTTGAACAGTATCTAGGAGCCTTCCTTATTATGGGCGGGATTATGGTTGGTGTTTTCACAGCATTAGACTCAATCTTGTTCTATATCTTCTGGGAAGCGTTGTTGATTCCGATGTTTATCGTCATCGGTAAATGGGGTGGACCACGTCGTGTTTATGCGACCATGAAGTTCTTCCTATATACCTTCTTTGGTTCGGTATTCATGCTGGTGTCATTCCTGTATATGTACTGGCAGATTGGCAGTTTCTCGATTTTGGATTTCCATGAAATGCCTCTAGGCATGACTGCGCAAATCCTAATCTTCTTAGCGTTCTTGATTGCTTTTGCCGTAAAAATTCCAATGTTCCCTGTGCACACTTGGCTTCCGGACGCTCACGTTGAGGCTCCGACAGCAGGTTCGGTTGTGCTAGCAGCCATCATGTTGAAAATGGGGGGGTATGGATTCGTCCGTTTCTCACTACCGATTACACCGGATGCCTCAATGCAGCTTGATTGGTTAGTTATTGCCCTATCACTGATTGCGATTGTTTATATTGGTGTCGTGGCATTGGTTCAGTCAGATATGAAAAAGC
The DNA here is from genome assembly GCF_004293625.1 of Thiomicrorhabdus indica. Lineage (NCBI taxonomy): Bacteria > Pseudomonadati > Pseudomonadota > Gammaproteobacteria > Thiotrichales > Piscirickettsiaceae > Thiomicrorhabdus > Thiomicrorhabdus indica. The sequence continues at coordinate 1,119,215 of NZ_CP033040.1, forward strand.
TGGTTGCTTATTCATCGATTTCACACATGGGCTTCGTAACACTTGGTATGTTCTTGGTGTATGACATTATGCAGAACCACGGAACTATGGAGGGTGCGACCATGGGTATGGAAGGTGCGATGGTACAAATGATCTCGCATGGTTTCATCTCAGGAGCGATGTTCCTTGCGATTGGTGTTTTATATGATCGTATGCATACTCGTGACATTACTGCTTATGGTGGTGTGGTTAATAAGATGCCATGGTTTGTCATGTTTGCTGTTCTATTTGCAATGGCCAACTCGGGTCTTCCAGGAACTTCAGGTTTCGTCGGTGAGTTCATGGTAATCATTGCCTCGTTTAAAGCGAATATCTGGTATGGAACGCTTGCAGCACTTACGCTAATTATTGGTGCGGCTTATACCTTATGGATGGTGAAACGTGTCTTCTTCGGTGCAGTGACCAACGAAAATGTTGAAAAACTGCAAGATTTGAATTCACGCGAATTTGCGATTATGGCAACACTTGCGATTGCAGTGATTGCATTAGGTGTGTACCCAGGTCCATTAATGGAAGTGATGCATACCTCTGTTGAAAACTTATTGGTGCAAGCCACCACGTCAAAACTTTAATAGGATGGGTGAGTTAATAGTATGAATTTTGAAATTCCAGCATTTGCTCCTGCAGTCCCAGAAATGGTGCTTCTGGCGTTAGCATCGTTTATTCTGGTTGCAGATACCTTTTGGTCAAAGCGTTATCAATTCGCCACCTATTATGCAACCCAAGCATCACTGCTTGTGGTTGGCTACTTAGTGATCAGCTCATTCAGCGTTGAAACGATTTACACCTTTAATGACAGCTTTGTTCGCGATGCATTTGCGGATGTCATGAAGCTATTCACTGTATTGGTTTCAATTGGTGTGTTCTTCTTTTCACGTGAATATTTGCTACAGCATAAGTTCTATAGTGGTGAATTCTTTGTTCTAGGGCTGTTCGGTGTACTAGGTATGTTTGTCATGATTTCGGCAAACAACTTCATCACTATGTATCTAGGTTTGGAAATCATGTCATTGGCGATGTATGCCATGATTGCACTGCGTAAATACGATGGCCAAGCGGTTGAAGCCGGTATGAAATATTTTGTACTGGGTGCGCTTGCAACGGGTATGTTGTTGTATGGTTTCTCAATGATTTATGGTGCAACTGGTACGATTACCTTCACTGAAATGAAACAAGTGATTGCTTCCGGTTCTGCAGATGGAATCGTTTTAGCGTTTGGTGTGGTATTTGTCGTGATTGGTCTGGCATTCAAACTGGGTGCGGTTCCATTCCACATGTGGATGCCTGATGTTTATCACGGTTCGCCTTCTGCGGTAACGCTGTATCTTGCAACCGCACCTAAGATTGCCGGATTTGCGATGGTTTACCGTCTATTATTCGAAGGAATGCCGGGACTTGTTGATGATTGGCAGCAATTGATTATTATGCTGGCGATCTTGTCTCTAGCGGTGGGTGCGATTGTTGCGATTGCGCAAGACAACCTAAAACGTATGTTGGCTTACTCGGGTATCGGTCATATTGGTTTCTTGTTGTTAGGTGTTTTAGCGGCTACAGCGGATGGTTTCTCAGCCTCAATGTTCTATGTCATTATTTATGCTATTACTGGTGTGGCTGGTTTTGGAATGATTGTTGCGCTGTCAAAAACAGGTAATGAGTTTGACCGTGTTGCGGACTTTAAAGGTTTAAATGCGAAAAATCCATGGTTGGCGTTGATGATGTTAATCATCATGTTTTCTATGGCTGGTATTCCTCCATTCATCGGTTTTTGGGCGAAAATTTTAGTCATTGAAGAGGTAGTTAAAGCAGGCTTTACTTGGATTGCTGTGATTGCAGTCATAACGGCTGTTATCTCTGCCTTCTATTATCTACGTGTCGTTAAGGCCATGTACTTCGATAAGTCGGAATACAAAGAGGCGATTGAAATTTCAAGCCCAGTGGTGCATTGGGGGTTGAGTTTGGTTGCGATTTCACTGTTAGTTTTAGGTTTGATGCCAGCGGGTTTAATTGACTTGGCTTACAACAGTATTTCGTAATGCTGACCTTTTGTTTACCGGCCGGTAACATTCCACCGGCCGGTAAAAAATGAGGTATTATAAAGCCCGCACAAAAAATCGATGTGCGGGCTTTTTTATGAATTAAAGATATAGCAAGGACACGAGGGTTGATTATGGATCAAAACAGCGCTGTATGGTTATTGTTAGTAACCGCACTCGTTTTAGCAAATTTACCTTTTATTATGGTAAATCGTCTGTTTTTGATGATTAAAGTTGAAAGTAAATCCTTTATCGTCAATATGATTGAATTTCTGACGTACTTTGGAATAACGGGAATTTTTGCCTATCTTCTTGAAAAAAAGGTGATGGGGCATGTTGCACCGCAAGGCTGGGAGTTTTACACCATTGTGTTCTTCATGTTTATGATTTTCGCTTTTCCTGGTTTTATTTATCGTTACAACCTTAGAAACTATCTTCATAAAGCTTAATTTGACTTAAGCTTAGCCTATTACATACTTTACCGGCCGGTACAGGTTATTAAGGAACCTCTGATTAAATCAAATTGAAATTCTGCGAGACTTCTACCCCGATTGTTTTAGGCGTGGCACGCCGGCCATAGTCACTCTAAGGCCAAGGGACACAACAACAAAGAATCGGGGTAGAAGCCTCGCCCATAGTCACTCTAAGGCCAAGGGACACAACAACAAAGAATCGGGGTAGAAGCCTCGCCCATAGGGGCTTAGCCAAATTTTTCATCTCTGCGTTGCGAAGTCTTGCAAGGTCTAGACATTCCTGCAACTTCACGCCTTGACCTGATAAATTTGGCGTTGCCAGAAACGAAGAACTCTGCGAAGAGCCGAGAAATTAATCTGATTCGATCAGAGGTTCCTTAACCTTGGGTTATGAATGACATTTATACCCAAGGTTTTTTATTTTAAAAATTTATGCGTTTTTTTCAATCTCCATCTCTATTTCTAGACTTCTTTGACGAAGGTTTTTCGATTCAAAGCCAGTCACAATCCAGTACAGCTGAGCAAACAACGGTTTTGTTCTGTGAACTGCAAGATGTCAATTTGCAGCAAGGTTTACTGTTTGATGATTTTGTTATCAATACCCAAACTTTTCAAACTCGTATTCAAGGCATTCGTCATACGCAAGCGTTAGAGTTTTTTGAGGCTATTCGTGGGGCATGTCATCAATGGCTTATTGGTAAAGCGGTTAAGGTTTCTATGGGTGGAGAAACCCTAGAAGATGTAATTGAAAAGCTTTTTAGTCAGAACATTTATCTGTCACAGTCCGCCATTCGAGATTTTTTGCAAAAATATTCTGAATTGGGGCAAGTTTTATCCCATATCTTTTTTGATGACACTTTGATTGAGAATTCCGAATTTACGAGTAAAACAGGAATTGATTCAAAAAGCTTAGATGTGTTTTTAAGCTTGTATGATCCGAATTCCGAAAAGGTAAAACAACATAATGATGCGTTTGTGCAAGCTGAAATTGAGCGAGTTAAACCTTGGTTGGCGCATCTTGAAGCATATCCGCTAACGGATGAGCAGCTGACTGCAGTGGTAACGGAAGAAGACCGCAACTTATTAATTGCATCGGCTGGTTCCGGTAAGTCTTCCACGTTAGTTGCGAAAGTGGTTTATCTGCTTAAAAATGAATTAGCACAGCCGAACGAAATTGCTTTATTGGCTTATAACGATGAAGCCAGCCAAAGTATTCGTAACCGATTAATGAATGTTCTAGGTGACGCAATCGCACAACAAATTCAAATTTCTACGTTTCATGCGTTTGGTTTGAATGTCATTTTTGAGAAGCAGGGATTCAAACCTCGGATTGTTGATTTTGCACAAGGCGGAAACCGTGCCTTAATCGAGTTTTTTGATGCGACCATTCGGCAGAAACTTGCCGAAGATGATGTGTTCAAACAAGACTGGTTCGAGTATTTGGCTCTATACAAAAAGCCTCGTCCACCATTGTTTAGCATTGATTCCATGCATAAATATTATGATTATTTACTGCAAATAGGTGCGACTTATCACCAGAGCAAAGTGGGTCGAAAGACTGTCCGGCGACCTGTATTCGAATGTTTGAATGGTCTATTGGTTACGTCTCTTGAAGCTCAGATGATTGCCAATTGGTTAATTCTTCACCAAATCGAGTTCCAATACCTTAAACCGGTTGAATTGCCTGGAGATCAAAAGGCGCTCCCGGCAGACTTCTATTATCCTACGATTGGTGTCTATCATGATCATTTTGCGATAAATACGGAAGGGTACCGGCCAGTATTTCTTGAAAACTATGATGACTTTTTAACACGAAAACAAAATATCGTTAAAACTTATGATATTGCCCATTTTGTCACCACGAGTGCTGACTTTGAAAGTGGTGAAATCTTTAATAAGTTAGACAATTTTTTTATTGATAAAGGTCTTGAACCCAAATGGATGCCATTAGAGGCAATCGAGCCTAAACTTTATGCAAATTATTCGCCGTTTGACGATTTGACGATTTTTTGCAGTTTTTTGCAGCATTTCAAAGCCAATGGTGCCAGTTTAGCCGATTTAGATGCCAAGATAGAGTGGGTGGCCAGCTCCATTCATTCAGGGTTGTTTCCTGCAGAATCTTCTGCTGCCGAAATGGATAAAGAGCCGTTAGAACAAACGGAGTTTAACCCTGTCGCAGATTTTGATTTGTTGCGTACCAATGCTTTTTTAAAAATGTTCAAGCCCTTGTATGCCGCTTATCAAGAAAATCTAAATCAACAGAACGCAATTGATTTTAACGACCAGATCAATCAAGCCTGTTTAGTTTTGGAGTCGAGAGAATGGCGTCATCAGTTTAAATACCTTTTAGTCGATGAATTTCAAGATATCTCTCAAGATCGGAAACGTTTATTAAAAGCATTATTGGATCAAAAACCTGAGTGTAGACTTTTTGCAGTCGGTGACGATTGGCAATCGATTTATCGCTTTTCGGGTGCAGATATTGACATTATGACGCATTTTGAACGTCATTTTGGTGTGACAAAAACGAATTATTTAACCCGAACATTTCGTTGTTATCAGGGAATTGCTGATGTCGCAGCTAACTTTGTTCAACGAAACCCTGAACAATTGACAAAAACAGTTCAGGCACATGCGAACATTCAAGCCGATCAAGTTCATATTGAAGCTTATAGCAGTCAGTCTGAACACAATGAAAAATTATTAGCACTTTTAGACAAACTCAATGCACTTGCTTATAAGCATCAGCAGGTTTTGAGTGTCTATTTATTAGCGCGATATCATCGTCTGAAGCCAAATAATTTGTCGTACTTGCAACAGCGGTGTTTGGGGTTAAAGATTGACTTCAAAACCATTCATGCATCAAAAGGCTTGGAAGCGGATTATGTCATTATGTTGAACTTGGAGTCAGGCACTTATGGCTTCCCGAGCACCTTATCCGATGACGCGATTTTGAATTTGGTCATTCCGAAAATTGAGCATTTTGAGCATGCTGAGGAGCGTCGCCTGTTTTATGTCGCCTTGACCCGTGCAAAACGCGGCGTATTTTTGCTTTCCAGTTCGGTGGATACGTCGAGTTTTGTGGCTGATATTATAGAAATGGAGGGGGTAAAATCCAGTGATTCTTTGCGCAAACTGGATCAATGCCCCAAATGTGGTGAAGGGAAAATGTTAGAGCGATATGGTCAATATGGTATTTTCTGGGGATGTAATCTTTATCCGGCGTGTGATCATACCGAGAAATGCTTTTGTCCAGAGTGTGATGTGGGTACTTTGGTGGCAAAGGAATCTGAGCATGGAAAGTTTTATGGGTGTTCCACCTATCCCGAATGTGACTATATTCATGAAAGGGGAAAGCAAAAGCTTAAATATTATTCAGCTGCAACATCACCGGCCGGTCGTCAATTTAAACGGATAAAATAGTCTTAGCGAAATCTTCGTCAAACAAGACTTTTTCAGGCTTTTCGCGTATGATTCTCTGACAAAATTTTAATCTACGAAACGCTATGAACTTACAAAACTTTTACAACAGCGCTGTGAATAAAGATGCTGCTCCAAACCAACTTGATGCACTTCACGGTATTCCAAACAAAATTTCAATTACTGCTAACCAAGGCAGCCGGTTTGCTAAAGAAATTGCTCAAGATTTTAATCCGTTGCATAACTCCGATTCAAAACGTTTTTGTGTACCGGGTGACTTGTTATTTTCGCTCGTATTAATGCGATTTGGAATTAGCCAATCCATGGAGTTTGATTACCAAGGAATGGTTCCAGATGGTGCTGTCTTAACATTTAGTGAGCAAGCGAATAAATTTAGTGTTATCGATGATGCAGGAAAAGCGTTTCTGTGCGGACAAAAATCAGGACAGAGCCTTCAAAATGAGAAGGTTATTGCAGGATTTTGTGAGGCTTATGTCGCTTTTTCTGGTATGAGTTTTCCACATATTTTGGTGCCGTTGATGAAGCAGCATGGGGTCATGATTAATCCGGCTCGTCCGATGGTAATTTACGAAAAAATGGCATTTGAATTCGAGCGACCAATTATTAATTTGACGCAAATTCCAGAGTTGGTTTTAGAGGATGCACTGCTAACGGTAGAAGGCAAGCGTGGCAAGGTTAAGATTCCATTTTCTATTCAACTTAATGAACGTAAAATTGGTCAAGGTTTTAAGACAATGACGCTCAGTGGGTTAAAGCCTTATGATGAGGATGCTGTTGAAAAATTGATTGCAGATTACGAAGCGTCCAAACAACACTACAGAACATAAAAAAGATTCCCGTAAAACACGGGTGGTAACTTCCAAAATTCAGTGAGCATAGGCTCAAATAATTATTTAAATTTCACAGGTTAGGTTTGATGAGTGATTCTATCAAAAAGGATGCGGTTGAGCGTCCAGTAAACTTTATTCGAAATATCATTAACGAAGATTTAGAAGCTCAAAAACATCAGATTATTCGCACCCGTTTCCCTCCTGAGCCAAATGGGTATTTGCATATTGGTCATGCCAAGTCGATTTGTTTAAACTTCGGTCTCGCTGTCGATTATCAAGGCGAATGTAACCTGCGTTTTGATGACACAAATCCGGCCAAAGAGGATATGGAATTTGTCGAGTCGATTAAACAGGATGTCGAATGGTTAGGTTTTCATTGGGCAGGGGATGTCTGTTATTCATCTAATTACTTCGAACGATTTTATCAAGCAGCCGTTGAATTGATTCAAAAAGGTTTAGCTTATGTCTGTTTCTTGAGTAGTGAAGAAACTCGTGAGTATCGCGGGAGTTTGAAGGAACCGGGCAAAGATAGTCCATACCGCAATACTTCACCGGAAGAGAATCTAGCCTTATTTGAAAAAATGCGAGCAGGTGGTTTCAAAGAAGGCGAGTGCGTTCTTCGTGCCAAAATCGATATGGCTTCTAGTTTTATGTGTATGCGTGATCCGACGTTGTTCAGAGTGCGTTTTGAACATCACCACCAAACCGGTGATGAATGGTGTATATATCCAATGTACGATTTCGCGCACTGTATTTCTGATGCGGTTGAAGGCGTGACACATTCGCTGTGTACACTTGAATTCCAAGACAACCGTCGTTTGTATGATTGGGTACTGGATAATTTAGATGAATTCAATAAACCAGACCGACCACGTCAATATGAATTTTCACGTTTAAATTTAGAATACACGGTCATGTCAAAGCGAAAGTTGCATCAACTGGTTGCAGACAAGTTGGTTGAAGGTTGGGATGATCCGCGTATGCCAACCATTTCAGGTATGCGTCGTCGAGGTTACACACCTGCATCTTTACGCGATTTTGCTGAACGTATCGGGATTTCGAAAGTCGATTCTATGACGGAAATGGGGATTCTAGAGGCTGCAATTCGTGATGATTTGAATGTGGTAGCACCGCGTACCATGGCTGTTATTGACCCTATTAAGGTCATCATTGAAAACTATCCAGAAGGACAAGTTGAATCAATTCAGGCTCCGGTTCATCCGCAAAATGAAACAATGGGTAAACGTGAGATCTTCTTTGGAAAAGAAATCTATATTGACCGCGCAGACTTTCAACCCGAAGCGCCAAACCGTAAATTTATGCGTCTAGCGTTAGATAAAGAAGTTCGATTGAGAAATAGCTATATTATTAAAGGTGAACGTTTTGAAACGGATGCGGACGGTAATGTCACAACTGTTTATGCAACTTACGATCCTGAAACGCTGGGAAAAAATCCTGCGGATGGTCGTAAGGTAAAAGGCGTGATTCACTTTGTTGAGGCCAGTAAAGCCGTTCCTGCTGAAATTCGTATTTATGACCGACTTTTTACAGTGGCGAACCCAGCTAAAGAAGACGATTTTGAATCGGTGATTAACCCTGAATCTTTGGTTATTAAGCAAGGTTTGGTTGAGCCATCAATGGTTAATGCTAAACCAGAACTAGCATATCAATTTGAGCGAGAAGGCTATTTCTGCCGAGATAATAAAATTACTGATAAGTTAGTCTTTAACAAAACGGTAGGCTTACGCGATGTTTGGGCAAAGAAGTAGGGACAAGAAATGAGAATTTTAGGAATTGAATTAACAGGAAATGATGCAGTTGTTGCGCTTTTGGAACAAGACAACGGTATGTTTTACATCCCAGATTTTCGGGCAAGAAAAGTCAATTGTCGTAATCCGGATGATCAGGAGCAATTACAGTATTTTCAAAAAAGCTTTGCGCAATTAGTTCAAGATTACAAAGTCGATGAAATTGTCATTCGTGGTCGCATGAAAAAAGGAAGATTTGCCGGCGGAGCGAACGGCTTTAAATTAGAAGGTGCGCTTCAGGTTTTACCCGGTGTTAAAGTGACGGTTATGATTCCAGCAACCCAGTCTGCGATTTTAAAGCGTTTTCCAATGAGTATCCCGTTTGCGGAAACAGGCATGAAAAAGTTTCAGCAACAAGCATTTGAAGTGGCTTATGCTCAGTTGTCCGATCCAAAAGGGTTAGCTGAAGCCGCACGCCAAAAAGAGATTGCCAACCGTAAACAAAAGCGTGACGAGCGTGTGGAGCTTGAAGAACAAGAAGATTAGACAGTTTTTATCTTCTCAAATCTTAAGTGATACCGGCCGGTTGAAAGTTTTCACCGGCCGGTTTTCTTTTAATTACCCCATCTAACGTTCTAAAATTTAATCCCAATCATTAATACTGAATGAAGCTTGACTAAGCATAAGACAATTCTCTTACTGTGCGTATAATAAGAAATTACTCGTATAAACACCTTTCAGCTCTCTCTGGACTTGAGTATTCGACAGACCTTTGAGGTTTCAGATTAATTTTTATAGGTAAGACTGAGTTTATGTGGTCATTCTTTATCAAGAAACTTTCTGATTTCTTTCTCTTTATTGTCTCGCTGTTGTTACTGCTTGGAATTACTTATATATTTTGGCAGAACTACAATGCCAATAAAGCCATTGCCGAACAAGTTGCAATAGACGATGCAGGTCAGTTTGCAGAAGTTGCGATCAAGTTTCGTGATTTCTACACCTCGGAGCTTTTACCAAAACTGAATGAATCTGGTGTTCAAATCACCCATGAATTCAATGAGATTCCTGGTGCGATGCCATTGCCTGCCACTTTTGCTAAAGAGCTTGGAGATTACCTAAGCACCCAACAAGAGCACTATAAAGTTAAGCTATACAGTGACTTACCTTTTCCATGGCGGAAGCAAACTCTTGATTCGTTTGAGCTAGATGCAATGGAAGCTTTGCGTAAAAACCCGGAACAAAAGTTTTGGAGAATAGAGAAAGAAAATGGCGAAATGTTGTTGCGTTATGCCATTGCGGATCGACTGAAACCTGCCTGTGTTGCCTGCCATAACTCTTATCCTGGAACGCCAAAAACTAATTGGAAAGTGGGAGATGTTCGGGGTGTATTCTCCGTGTCACGACCGATTAGTCAAAGTGTTATTGATATCGAAAAAAATGCGTTGAGTTCATTTTTTTGGATTATTTCGTTGGTGTTAGCGTCTGTGATTTTTTTGAGTTTAATTTTTGGACGTCTTAAGAAGACTCTTAGCGAATCGAATCGTTTGATCGATCAGATGTCTGAAATGAATCAGGCGTTATCAATTGAAAAAAATAAAGCGGAAGACAGTGCCAAATTAAAATCCGAGTTTCTTGCGAATATGAGTCACGAAATTCGTACACCGATGAATGGCATTATTGGTATGACGGATTTGTTGAAAGACACGCAATTGAATACTGAACAGCAAGAAGTTTTATCTATGGTTTCCGGTAGTGCGAATTCTCTGCTTGGAATTATTAATGATATTTTAGACTTCTCAAAAATTGAGGCGGGAAAGCTCGAAATCACCCCAGATACGATGAATTTTATTCATATGTTAGAAAACTGTTTGGAGTTGGTTTCGGATAATGTCTACAAAAAACAGCTGAAACTAGTTTATTTCGTTGAACCGAGTATTCCCAAATATATCTGGGCGGACGAAACACGAATTCGACAGGTCGTATTAAATCTTTTAAGTAATGCGATTAAATTTACGTCAAACGGTTTGATTCGAGTGGTGGTGAATTGGACTGATGATTCCAAAACTATGATTAAAGTTGAGGTGAAAGACACGGGGATTGGCATTGCAGCCGATGCTCAAGCCAAACTGTTTGATTCGTTTTCACAAGCAGATGGCTCCACGACTCGTAAATATGGTGGGACTGGACTTGGGTTAAGCATCTCTAAACAGCTTGTTATTCTGATGGGTGGGGATATCAATTTCGATAGTACTCTGGGTAAAGGAAGTCGTTTCTGGTTTACCCTACCTATTAAAGTACCGGTTAATAAACAGACTCAAGAAGGGTGTTTGCAAGTTTTTGAAGAGACTCACTTTTTAAATGTATTGAACAGAAATAGTGAAGTCATGCCGCTTATTACCCATCAATACATGAAATTGAATATTCAGTTGTTAGCTAGTGAGACGATTGCAGATTGGATTGAAACACAAAAGAAAAACCCTCAAGCCGTTATGATTTTGGATCTCAATTCCTTGCTTGGTTTTGGGTTTGATTTGGATGATGTGAATGAAATTTTTGAAAAAGAATTTCATGGTCACTTCCCTAATGTCATTTTATTGTTGACGCCTCCTCAACAACACTCTGTAGAAGTGGTGCAAAAAGCAAAATTAATCGGAATGCTGACGGTTACTAAACCGATGGCACATTCGCGACTTTATGACTACTTTGCTGCTTTCGAATATCAACTCGACAAACAGTTAAATTTTGATGGAATTTCGAAGGAACTGAATTCTGTAAAGCCGCCCGAAAATATATCGACGCCGGAGACAGAAGCACAAGAAAAAACTGAAACATTCCAACTTGGAAGAGAGGGCGACGTAGAAAATAAAGTTAAAGTTTTATTGGTAGAAGATAATTTCGTTAATCAACGCTTGGCGATAGCGTTATTGGCAAAGCTTGGGATTGAAGTTGATTTAGCTCAAAATGGCGAAGAAGCGCTGGAAGCACTTCAATCCAATACCTATCCTTTAGTGTTAATGGACTGCCAAATGCCTGTCATGGATGGCTATGAGGCCACGGGTAAAATTCGTCAATTGCCTGGTGAAATAGCGAAAGTTCCAGTTCTTGCAATGACAGCAAATGCGATGATGGGCGATAAAGAACGTTGTATGGCTGCTGGGATGGATGACTATATTTCCAAGCCGATTAACCCTAAGGTTTTAGAAGAAAAAATTCATTCTTGGTTGAATCACTCTAATGATGAAATTTAATGCAAAGAATCGGGATTTCTTTTGAGGATGAAATGAGCTTAAACTCATTAATCATGGGTTTTTAAAATACTTTCCCTGGCAAGTTGATCAGCGAGTTGATTGCCAGAGTTTTTGAAGTGAGCTTTCACCCAATAAAAGTTTACCGGCCGGTGAAAGCTTAATTCGTGAAGCTTTTGCCAAAGTTCAGCATAGGCGACATCGTTTCCGTTTTTACTTTGCCAGTTATTTCCTTCCCACAAAGTATATTTATCAAATAGCCCTTCAAGCAGGATTTGTGCATCGGTAAACAGCTTGACCGCTTGTTTAGGATGATTTTTTTGAAACCATCTTAAAGCGTTAATAGCCGCAATAAGTTCCATTTCAAGGCTGGATTGCGACATTTGCACTCCATTTAAGGTTTTAACCAGTTTTTCTTTTTCGTAAACCGCCACACCCCAGCCACCTAAATGATGCTGTTTAAAATAGGCGCCATCTGTATAGATTTCAAAATTTGACTGTAGGTCGAATACAGGCTGGTGAAAAGAGTAGGCTAAGTGCTGTTTGACATTCACAATTACTCATTACCAATAGTCAGGGTTTTGAAATGGGACGACGCATTTAGGTTTTGTATGAAGAGATTTTATGGGTGCAGTGGAATCCTTAAGAGACTGTGCAAGCCAACCTGGAGGCATGGAAAGTGGCATAGGGGCTTGAAGTGTTGCTTCTGTAATCGGTGAGAATCCAACTTTGCTGTAAAAGTTTGGATCTCCATAGGTTACCGCGATCTCAACCTTGAGATTTTTTAGGGCACTCAGTCCATATTTGATCAGAGCTTGCCCAATGCCTTGTGCTTGAAAATCTGGATGCACAGCGACTGGAGCAAGCATAAAAACGCTTTCTTCTGTTTGATAGTCGAGTTGGCTGAAGAAGATAATTCCTTGAATACTTTGTGCAGTAACCGCAGCAAAACAGTAAACTTCTTTTTGGTCGATTAAGTGTGCCAACTCCTTTGCAAGGTGGCCAATCAATTCACCTTCTTCTTGTCCTTCTGAATGGGTAAAAGTTTCAGTAAAAAGTCGCGTGATTTGAGGTTCATCGTCACGGATTAATAGTTTGAAATTCATATATTATCCGTATTTTAAAAGCAGTGTTTTTAAACAGGCTAAATAGGCTTGTTCATCGGGTTCAGCCTGATTTTTTTGTGCTTGCCACATCATTTCACCTAGGCAGTCCATCATGGCGTGTTCGGTTGCCATGACATCGCCGATTTTTTCACCCAGTTGTTGATAAATTAATTTGATACCGGCCGGTCGATCCATCACCACTTGTTCTTGAAGCCCTAAATGCATTCCCATATGTAAAAACGGATTAGTCTCGCCGTCTTCTGGTTTGTATTCATTTCCAAGCTTTTCGTTCTCAAGCATTTTGTGGTATTCGGGATGCATTTCAATGACGCGAGCCACCATTTGTTCCATCGGATCCATTGGCATATTCATTCGGGCTTTTTGCCAACAATCGACATAAAACTGACGTAATTTATCTCTTTCAGAAGTATAAAGCATAGTGTTTAATTCTCAGTTTTTTATATTTTCAGGGGCAAGACATTTTTAGATTTATGCAAAACTTGCAGCCTGTCCTAGTAGGGTTTTTACTCGGATTTGTCTTTATATTCGCAAAGATCATAAATACAACAGGCACCACATCGAGGTTTGCGTGCGGTACAAGTATAACGACCATGCAAAATGAGTAAATGATGTGCAGGAATTTGATACTCTTTAGGTACATGTTTGAGGAGTGCTTTTTCAACTTCTAAAACATTTTTTCCCGGAGCCAGCTTGGTACGGTTAGAAACGCGAAAAATATGAGTATCTACGGCCATGGTCGGATGACCAAACGCAGTATTGAGCACGACATTTGCGGTTTTTCTTCCAACACCCGGAAGAGCCTCGAGTGCTTTACGATTTTCTGGCACTTCTGAGTTGTGTAAGTCGACAAGCATTTTGCAGGCTTTGATAATGTTTTCTGCTTTGGTGTTAAACAGCCCAATGGTTTTGATATATTCTTTCAGTCCGTCTACACCTAAATCATAAATTGCTTGTGGTGTATTAGCCACAGGAAACAGCTTGCGAGTCGCTATATTTACGCCTTTGTCTGTCGCTTGTGCTGAGAGAATGACCGCAATGAGTAATTCAAATGTGCTGGAATATTCTAACTCTGTTTCTGGATTAGGAATCGCTTCACTTAAGCGTTGAAAGATTTCTAAACGTTTTTGCTTATTCATGGAAGGAAATACCTATTTCACTGCGACTTTTATGCCCAATTGATTTTGTTGCTTCGATGCTTTTTTCTGGTCAATGGCGTTTTTCAAGGCAATGAGTAGCCCCAAACCAATAAATGCACCAGGAGGCAGAATCGCCAATAAGACACCTTGATAGTCGCCACTAAAGACGATTTTCCAGTCGCGAGCCATGTCGCCAAACATTAGGTGAGCTTGGTCAAACAAAGTGCCGGCACCAATGATTTCTCGCAAAGCACCCAAAAGAACCAGAACAAATAAAAACCCCAGCCCCATAAAAAAACCATCCATTAAGGCTTTGTCCACGGTATTTTTGGAGGCATAGGCTTCTGCACGGCCTAGGATTGCACAGTTGGTGACAATCAATGGAATAAAAATCCCCAAAATTCCGTGTAAAGTGTGAAAGTATGCATTCATCAATAAATCAATAGCGGTCACTGCAGTCGCAATAATGGCAATGTAGACGGGAATACGGATTTCGCGTGAGACGTGGTTGCGAATCAGCGATACCAGCACGTTGGAAATCATTAATACTGCCAAAGTGGCTAACCCAAGCCCTAGACCGTTGATCGTATTATTGGAAACTGCCAAAAGGGGACATAACCCCAGAAGCGCTACCAATGCTTGGTTATTAGTCCATAGACCATTTTTGAATATTGATTTATAGTCAGCTAGTTTCTGCTGCCAAACATTTTTTTCTGATGTCTCTAAGGCATCAGATGAAATGGTATTTTGACTGGCTTCACTCATATAAGGTGTCTCCTAATTCATTGACCACTTCAAGAGTGTTTTTTACGGCACTCACGACGGCTCTAGGTGTAATAGTTGCGCCTGTGAATTGGTCAAAATCACCACCATCTTTTTTGACTGCCCATGATTGTAGATTTTGCGAGGTTAAATCTCGACCATTAAAATTTAGTATCCAATCATGTTTGGCAATTTCAATTTTGTCTCCCAAACCTGGGGTTTCAAGATGGTTAAGGGTGCGAACTCCTGAAATTTTGCCATTTGGCAAGACCGCAACAAGTAGATAAATATTTCCGCTATAGCCGTTTGGGGCTACGACTTGCAAAATAATACCGGCCGGTAAATTGTCTTGGCGGGCGCGGTAAACAGTGACAGGCGTTTTACTACCAAGTTTTTGCAATTGCTTTTTGTCACTAATTTGAATTGTATCTTCTAGAGGTTGATTGTTATAACGATCAGCTGGTAAAACTTCATTAAATGTCGCAATCAACGTCTCTTTTTGTGCTTGCGCGATTTTACCCTCTGTCAAGAACTTAACTGTTAGCAGTACTACAATGCAAATTACGACAAATGCCGTTAATTTTGCAGCAGATCGGCTCATGGCCTTAAATAAGGTGTTGTTAAAAACAGGTTGGCTCATATTGAGTCTCTTTAAGTCGTTTTTTAGGACAGGTTTTTAATTGGTTACTTATGCCCAAATACTCGTGGTTGTGTGTACTGGTCAATTAATGGGACCGCCATGTTTAGTAATAAAATGGCAAAGGCAATTCCATCTGGGAAAGCACCCCAAGCGCGAATTACGTAGACCAAAATACCAATGCCGATAGCATAGATTAACCTGCCATTCGGGGTGGTGCTTGCTGATACTGGATCTGTAATAATAAAAAAAGCGGCTAGCATAACCCCTCCACTGAGCAATACAAACTCCACCGGTGGGTAAATATCTGGATTAATGCTGTGAAAAATCCAAGCCATCAATGCAAGGCTGCCTAGAAAACCGATTGGAAATTGCCAGCGAATGGTTCGTTTCCAGAGTAAATAGATTCCGCCAATTAAAAAGGAAAGATTAATCCAAGCCCAAGCGTTTAATCCGAGCCATAAGGTGTGAGTTTGCGTTGGTAAGGTTTGCAATACATCGGTTGTGGTGATTCCTTGAGAGATTGCGAGTCGGACTCCGTCAAGAGGTGTAGCACCAGTGAGCATATCGTAGCTGGCGGCTGCATAAGTTCCCGTGATAATAAGCTGTATCGCTTCCATGAAACCAAGGTAATGACCGCTAATATCCGCTGACATAATCCATTGGGTCATTGGGATTGGAAAAGAGATTAATAAAAATGCATAACCAAGCATTGCTGGGTTGAATGGGTTGTAACCTAAGCCGCCGTATAGGTGCTTGCCGAAGATTAGTGCAAAGGCCGAACCGGAAACTATGACCCACCAAGGCGCGGTAGGTGGAATACAAAAAACCAAGCCTGTGACGGTGATCATACCGCTTAAATCGGTAATAAAAGGCATGATTGGACGGCCACGAAGCTTAAGCATGGTGTACTCGACAATCAGTAGGGTGGCAATTGCCAGCAGCCATTGGACAACAATTCCAAAACCGAATAGGTAGATGTGCATTGCCAGTGCTGGCATAGCCGCAATTTGTACCTGCAACATGACTTTGCGCACAGTCTGGTCGTTGTGCGCATGAGGTGAAGAGTTTGCCAGAGGGTTCATTGGTGATGAGCTCATTCGTTATTCTCTTTTTTAGCCGCAGCACGCTTCGCGGCAGCTCGTTTTGCGGCTTGCATAGCGGCTTTTTTTGCGGCGGCCTTTTTATCAAGCGGCGAATCTAGTGGTATTGCTTCTGCGGTTTCAGAAGATTCCGATGTTTTTGTAGGGGGAGAATCTTGATCGGTTTTAACCGGTGTGTTGTTCTGTTTTTGGTGTGTTTTTTTTCTGGCTAAGGCCGCTTCACGCGCTTTTTGCATTGCAGCTTTACGCGCCAATTCTTTTTCTAAAGCAGGCGAGGTCTCAGAACCATTCGCGGATAAATCAGTCGTTAGTTCCGCGGTTTGTTGTGAAGCGTTTAGCGTTGGACTTTTATTCTCATCATTCCCCTTTTTATTATTATTTTCCTCAAGATCGGATGAACTTTTCACGGCCGGATCTTCCGTTTTTGAGCTTTGTGCTGCTTTTTTACGCGCTGCGGCAATCGCCTTTTCACGTGCAGAGTTTTCAGGTTGGGCTTTTTGCTTGGCAGCTGAAGTTGCTTTGGCTTTGGCGGCAGCCATAGCTGCACGTTTTTTTGCCGCTTCTGTCGCTGCTTGGCGATCACTTTTTGACCCGAGACTTTGACCTTTGGTTTTAAAGTCCTTATCTGATTGGCCCTGTTTATTGGCAGCGGCTTTTTGAGCGGCCAAAATTGCTTTTTCTCTGGCGCTTAGCGGTTTGTCGGTTTGTGTTTGTTCACTTGAAGTGTCACTGTTGGCTTTTTTACGCGCAGCGGCTTTGGCTGCCGCCGCTCGAGCCGCTGCTGCACTCGCGACTGATTTAGAGGCGCCAGACGTGGCTGATTTTTCTGACTCTTGAGGTGTATTGGTGTTCTGAGCCGCTTGTTTTTTAACGGCTTCTTTTTTGGCTTTCAGTCTGGCTTCGCGCTCAGCTTTTTCACGCTCAATTCGTGCTAATTTGAATTCATGACGCTGCTTGGCCAATTCAGTAGCTTGTTTTTCAGCGTTCAGCACTTTGATTTCGGATTTTGCATGGCGGTAATATTGCACTAAAGGAATGTGGCTTGGACAGACATAACTGCAGCAACCACATTCAATACAATCTTTGATATTGAGCTTTTCCACTTTTTCATATTCATGCCCTTGTGCATGCCAATACATTTGTTGCGGTAAGAGGTTTACCGGGCAGGCATCCATGCATTCACCACAACGAATACAGGGCATTTGCATCTGTCTTGGCTCTGGAGGATTCGCTAAAACACAATTCGTGGTTTTCAAAATCGGCACATGATTTTGGGGCATTTGTACACCCATCATTGGGCCACCCATAATCAATGGATAATCAATGTCACCTTTAGGCTTGGCAAGCTCCGCTAGTTCATTGAAGGGAGTACCAATAAAGGCTTCAATGTTAAAGCCTTCAGTCACACCTTCACCACTGACTGTCACCAGTCGAGAAGTCAGTGGTTCTCCTAATGTGACTGCGCGATAAATCGCTTTCAGCGTGGCGACATTCATCATCAAAATGCCTTGATCGATGGCATGATGACCGGATTGAAGTTCTACGCCTGTCATTTCATAAACCAACTGCTTTTGTCCACCCATTGGGTAAACTGTTGCAACTTCCTGAATTTTCATTGCAGCAAGGTGGATAACTGATGCATTTGATGGCATTTGTAGATTTTTCGCTGCGCTTTGCATTTTTTCAATGGCTTGGGGTTTATTGGTTTCAATGCCACAAAGAATTTCTTGGCAATTGAGTGCATGCGCTACGATTTGTGCCCCCAGCCAGATTTGCTCGGCATCTGTCTGCATTAGAAGGTCGTCACAACTGATAAAAGGTTCACACTCTGCGCCGTTAATGATGAGATGTTTGACTTTGCCTTGTTTACTTGGCAATTTGGCATAGGTTGGAAAACCTGCACCCCCCATGCCGATAATGCCAGATTGTGCAATGAGGTCTTTTAATGGTTGAGCATCTTCTGGCCAAGTGCCGGTTGTCTGCAAAACATTTTCAATGGCTTTGTTTTTTCCATCCGGCTTTAAGATGATGCACAGTTCTTGTAATCCTGAAGCATGAGGAAGGGCGCGCGCTTCAATAGCGATAATCTCACCAGAAGTCGGCGCATGGATTGGAACCACAAGTTTTTGATTTGCATCCGCTTGAGATTGTGCGATTAATTGGTTTTTCAGAACATGATCGCCTACTTTGACCAGTGATTTAGCCATTTCACCAACGGTTTGCGGCAATGGCAAAATGAGTTCGGTTGGATAATAGAGTGCTCTAATTGGGTTTCGCGCACTCAATGACTTGTTGTATTGCGGAAATACGCCACCGTGAAATTTATATAACAATCGTTTGGCCAATGGATAAATAGGCGCGAGTGTGGAAGCAAAAGCTTGTAGCAAACGCATTAGGCACGCTCCGCGAGTTCAGCGAGTGGCTTTTGAGTTGAATTTTGACCGGCCGGTTGAAAACTATCGAGTTGTGGTTCTGGCCACTGCCAATTTTTGAGTGTGGTTTGTTCGGGTTTCATTTCAATGCAATCAACAGGGCAAACAGGGACGCACTTTTCGCAGCCTGTACACTCTTTTTGAATGACTGTGTGCATCATTTTGGTCGCACCTAGAATCGCATCCACAGGGCATTCTTTAATGCACAGTACACAACCAATGCAGAGGTCTTCATCGATGAAAGCAGTAATTTTTTGGGTTTCTTCATTTCCTGTTTCTTCCATCGGTTTTTGTTCCCGGCCGGTAATTTCGGAAATTTTTATCATGACTTCTGTTCCGCCGGGGACGCACAAATTTACCTCGGATTCGCCATTTGCTAAGGCTTCAGCATAAGGTTTGCATCCCGCAAAGCCACACTGACCACATTGTGTTTGTGGAAGTTCACGGTCGATTTGCTCGGCCATAGGGTTACCTTCAACCTTAAAGCGAACAGCAGCGTAACCTAAGGCTAATCCAAAGGCTAAAGCTAAGCCGATAAAAATGATAACGGCTTCAAATGATTGCAACCAATCCCATCCGTTTGTCATTAAGCCAAACCTCCAAAGCCCATAAAGGCCATTGACATTAAGCCTGCAGTAATTAGAGCAATTGGTGCGCCTTTGAATGGACTAGGAACATCCGCCACTTCCAAGCGTTCGCGAATCGAGGCAAACATCACCATAACCAGAGTAAAGCCGATTGCTGCTCCAAGTCCATAAAATGCCGACTCTATAAAAGTGTTTTGTTCAGTGATATTCAGTAGTGCCACACCTAAAACAGCACAGTTAGTTGTAATTAAAGGTAGGTAAATTCCAAGCACTTGATACAACACGGGAGATGTTTTATGAATTGCCATCTCGGTAAAGCCGACGACAGCTGCTATGGCGAGGATAAAGGCAATGGTTTGCAGGAATTCCAGCCCAAAAGGGGCTAGAAGATAGGTGTAAATCAGATAGCTAAGTACCGAAGACAAGGTAAGTACAAACGCGGTTGCCAAGCCCATGCCTAGTGCAGCATCGGTTTTTTTGGAAACCCCCATAAATGGACACAAGCCAAGGAACTTCACCAAAACGAAGTTATTGACTAAGACAGTGCTAATTAAGATTAGTACGTAATTTTCCATTTTAGCCGCTGTGAACCTCAATCTATGCGTTGCTTCTTCGCCCATTTATAACTAAATTATAAACTTTGCTCAAAGCGTCTTGATCTTGAGGTTTTCGAAGGCTAAAAATATGTAGCTTTAGAATTCCTCAAGAGAAATTTTTATCTATATTATTTAACGCGCATTCCTGGTTGTGCGCCATCGTCTGGGTTGAGGATATACAAATCCGAACCACCTGGACCTGCAGCCAATACCATTCCCTCTGACATCCCAAATCGCATTTTACGTGGGGCAAGATTGGCAACCATGACGGTAAGTTTACCAACTAAGTCTTCAGGGTTGTATGCGGCTTTGATTCCTGCAAACACTTGACGCTGTTCAGTTCCGATATCGAGTGTGAGTTTGATTAACTTATCTGCTTCAGCTACATGTTCAGCATTAATGATTTTTGCGATTCGCAAATCGATTTTCATAAAGTCTTCGATGCCAATGGTGTCAGCAATTTGATTGTTATCACTCATTTTTTTCTCTTTCTTCACTTTTTTCGGCTTGCTATCTTCTTTTTTGCCGTCTGGTGCAGATTTATTGCCCAAGGACTTGGCAGATGCTTCCACCATTTTTTCAATCTGTGGCATTTCAAGGCGGGTCATTAAAGCCTTGAATTTATTGATTTCGTGTCCAAGAAGTGGCGTTTTGATATCATTCCAACCACAGTTTTCTAAGTTCAAAAATGCCCACGAATCTTCTGCCGTTTTTGGGATGACGGGCGCTAAATAGCTCATTAGTACACGGAATAAATTAATTCCCATGGTTGCCACTTCATGGAGTTCGGCTTCCTTGCCTTCTTCTTTGGCAAGAACCCAAGGGGCGGTTTCTGCGATGTATTCATTCGCTTTATCAGCCAATGCCATGATTTCTCGCATGGCATGGCCGTATTCACGTTGTTCATAAAGTTTCGCAATGTCTTCGGATTTCTCGCTAAACTCGGAGTAGAGTGCTTGAGCGTCCGCGGATAAGTCTGTAGCCAGCTTGCCATCGAATTTCTTTTTGATAAAGCCGGCGGTTCGACTGGCGATATTGACCACTTTCCCCACCAAATCAGAATTAACACGTTGTGCGAAGTCTTCTAAATTCAAGTCGATGTCATCAATTCGGCTCGTCAGTTTTGCCGCAAAGTAATAACGCAGGTACTCAGGGTTTAAGTGCTCAAGGTAGGTTTTGGCCATAATAAAAGTACCGCGAGACTTAGACATTTTCTGTCCATCGACTGTCAAGAAGCCATGGGCATAAACGGCATCAGGTGTTCGGAAATCTGCGCCTGATAGCATTGCCGGCCAAAACAAGGCGTGGAAGTTGATAATGTCTTTACCGATAAAGTGATAAAGCTCAGCTTTTGAATCTTTTTGCCAATACGCATCGAAATCCAAGCCTGATTTTTCGCAATAGGCTTTGAAACTCGACATATAGCCAATCGGTGCGTCCAACCAGACATAAAAGAATTTGTCTTTTTCACCTGGAATTTCGAAACCAAAATAAGGAGCATCACGAGAAATATCCCATCCTCGTAAACCGGATTCTAACCATTCATCAATTTTGTTAGCAATTTGAGTTTGCAGGTGACCGCCTCGGGTCCACTCTTTAAGCATGTCGGCAAATTGACTTAGCTCAAAGAATAGATGATCGGAGTCTTTCTCAATTGGCGTTGCACCTGAAACCGCTGATTTTGGATTAATCAACTCAGTTGGTGAGTAGGTAGCACCGCATGATTCGCAGTTATCACCGTATTGGTCTTCAGCACCGCACTTAGGACAAGTCCCCTTGACAAAACGGTCAGGTAAGAACATCTCTTTTTCAGGGTCGTAGTATTGTGAAATCGACTTGCGTGAAATATAACCTTTGTCTTTCAGTCGGTTATAGATGAGTTCAGCAAAATATCTATTTTCATCAGAATGCGTGCTGTGATAATGGTCAAAGGCAATATTAAAACCGGCAAAATCCGCCTGATGTTCTGCAGATGATTTGGCAATAAGCTGTTCTGGCGTAATACCTTCGGCTTCGGCACGCAACATGATTGGCGTGCCGTGTGCGTCGTCTGCGCAAACGTAAGTACATTCATTGCCTCGCATTTTTTGAAAACGCGACCAGATATCGGTTTGGATATATTCCACCAGATGTCCCAAATGGATTGGGCCATTGGCATAAGGTAGGGCGCTAGT
Source organism: Thiomicrorhabdus indica (assembly GCF_004293625.1). Taxonomy (NCBI): domain Bacteria; kingdom Pseudomonadati; phylum Pseudomonadota; class Gammaproteobacteria; order Thiotrichales; family Piscirickettsiaceae; genus Thiomicrorhabdus; species Thiomicrorhabdus indica. The sequence continues at coordinate 1,141,578 of NZ_CP033040.1, forward strand.
TATCAAAATTTTGCGTGGCGAATTTGACATTGAATGTAATCCTTCGTTCTTCAGGCATCGGCATAAAAAGAGCCCGCTATTATAGACCTTTTTGTCCGAAGTTTTAACCCAAAGTCGTATTGTCTGAGAGGCAGGAAAAATACAGTGGAAATCAAGCTGTTAAAGTCAGTCGGAAAGGTCAACTAGCCTTTCCAAAAAAGCTAGTGAATTTGGATATGCGCTTTGTTGTTTTTTAATTCTACAACGGTCACGTGCATTCCTTCTTCAAAAGAGTAGTCTTGCGGATTGGCGATTGCCCATGTTGTGCCTTTGTAGGCTACTCGAAAGTCTCCGTCTGGCGTCAGAATTACTTCCCCATTTTCTCCTGTTGTCAATGTTTCCATTTCGAGTTCTTTGGAATGGTAAATGCGTTGTTGAAGAGTTTTTCGAAGCAGTAATGTCAGGAGGATGCCTGCTGTAAATGCGGTGATTAATTGGGTTTCACCCGATGAAAAATCAACAAAAAAACCTGTAATGCCTGTCAGTATGAATGCTGCACCAAACAGTGCTAAAACAAAGCTCATGGTGAGCATTTCAGCGGCCATGAGTAAAATGCCAATGGTCATCATAATCCAAAAAGGAATAACGGGAATCATTTGCTCCATGGTCTAATCCTTTTTGTTGATGGGGGATGAGGAGGAGTTTAATACTGAGGCAATTGCTGAGAGTGAACCGATCAGTTCACCGGTTTCGATAGGGACGACCACTTTATTTGCAGAATCACTGGCGGCAATTCCTGAAAAGGCTGCAATTCGATCCTTGGAGAGGAGGAATTCGGCTGCATTCGGGTTCTTATTCATCGCTTCATTAATCAAATCAATCGCCTTTTGATCCCCCGTTGCTAGTTGTTCTTTTTCAAAACGTTTGGCTTCTGCGGTACGCTCCAAGGCTTCAGCCTCCAAAAAGGCTTTTTGTCGTTCACCTTCTGCCACTCGAATGGTGGCATTTTTCTGACCCTGTGCTTCGGTTTCGACGGCACGACGTTTACGCTCAGCTTCAAGCATAAGCTCCATTGAATCTTGCACCTTTTGCGGAACAATAATGTCGGCGACCTCGACGCGGCTGACTTTGGCTCCCCAAGTGCCGGAAGCCTCATCCAAAGCCTTCAAGAGTGCGGCATTTAAATCGGTTCGTGAGCTCAGAGTTTCGTCCAACTCAAGACGACCGATTTCAGAGCGCAGTGTGGTTTGTGCTAGCTGGCTGACGGAATCCTTCAAATCAAGGATTTCGTAAGTAGCTTTTTGCGCATCATAGATGCGCATGAAAACCACTGCATCTATACCAATGGACACATTGTCTTTGGTAATGACTTGTTGTTCTGGAATGTCGATGATTTGTTCTTGGGTATTGAATTGTGAGCGCTTTTGGTCAACAAAAGGAATAATGAAATTAATTCCGCCTTTTAAAGTTTTGTGATATCGCCCCAGACGTTCAATGACCCACTGTTCCGCTTGTGGAACAATCTTGACCGAGAGTGAGAGAAAAATGATTATTAAAAGAATAATCGAGCCGGTAAATCCAAGAAACTCCATGAGATACTCCTGTCCAGGTTAATGCTTCATCCAATCTGTATTGGGCATAGTAGCACCAAACCGACAGGCGTTAGATGACTTAAGTTAAGGAACCTCTGATTCAGTCAGAGGTTCCTTGAGTCACCGTCTTGATAGATTTAGTTGTTGACGATTTCGATTTTGGGGAAGAGGTTTGCATAGCTGCGCTTTTTGTTAGCGATGTCAGCGCTGATCTGCAGAGCAATTGCACGATACTTATTGGCTAACTCACTGGTTGGTTCGGCGGTGACCGTTGGCATGCCTTTGTCAGCCTCTTCACGAATACGTTTTTCAAGCGGCATGGCTCCAAGGAATTTAACGCCATATTGTTCGGCCATAGTTTGTCCGCCATTTGCACCGAATATTGCCTCTTCATGTCCGCAGTTGGAGCAGATATGGGTGCTCATGTTTTCAATAATTCCTAAAATCGGGATTTCGACTTTTTCAAACATTTTCAATCCTTTACGTGCATCAATTAATGATACTTCCTGTGGAGTGGTGACAATGACGGCACCGGTGACAGGAATGTTTTGCGCAAGGGTTAGTTGAACATCACCTGTTCCTGGGGGAAGGTCAATGAGTAAATAATCCAATTCATCCCAGTTGGTTTCATTCAATAACTGTTGCAAAGTCTGAGTCACAATTGGACCTCGCCAAATCATTGGAGAGTCTGGGTCGATGAGTGCTCCAATCGACATGGCTTGCAGGCCATAGGCATGCAAGGGTTGCATGGATTTTCCGTCCACAGTTTGTGGCTTGTCGGTAATATTTAACATGGTCGGAATACTTGGGCCATAAATGTCGGCATCCAAAATTCCAACGCGAGCACCTTCTTGTTGAAGAGCTAAGGCTAAATTGACAGTGGTGGTCGATTTTCCAACGCCACCTTTACCTGAAGCCACTGCAATAATGTTTTTCACATTTTCTAGAGGTTTTACCCCTTTTTGCACATCATGGGCAACAACCGTAGTTGAGAAGTCACATTCGACTTTATTGATTTCTTCAAGGTCTTGCATGACGTGGGTGATTTGTTGTTCAAGTGCCGGCCATAGACTTTTGCAAGGGTAAGGCAGTTGTATAGACAACTTAAGTGTGCTTTTTTTGAGTTCCGCAGCTTGCAAAGCATTCAAAGACATCAAGTCATTTTGGGTTTGACTCTCAATCACCGTTTTTAATTGGTTTTCAATTTGGGTTTGTAATGGTGCAGAAATTCCATTGCCAAATAACTTGTTCAAAAATCCCATTGCAGGCGTCCTTAAGAATTGAAATATGCCGCGTAGTTTAGCAGAAAACTCCTGTTGATAGCACTCGCCAAAATGATTAATGCAAGCCTCAAGAGTCCTTCGAAGCTATGAGAATTGGGTGTTATAATCCGTTACTTATTTTAACCGGCCGGTAGAGAAACTCGTGAGCGAACAAACCCAAATGTCTCTTGGAAATTCTAAAGCGTTGCAACGAACCAAAATTGAAGTGTTACCCGCACATTTGGCGGACCAAATTGCCGCAGGGGAAGTAGTGGAACGCCCAGCCTCTGTGGTTAAAGAGTTATTGGAGAATGCCATCGATTCGGGGGCGACAGAAATATTGGTCGAAGTCGAACAAGGGGGGATTGAATTAATCAAAGTGACTGATAATGGTTCTGGAATCCCCAAAGAAGAGTTGGTTTTAGCGGTCAGCCGGCATGCTACCAGTAAAATCAAATCGCGAGAAGACTTAACGGCTGTAGCGACTTTGGGGTTTCGTGGAGAGGCTTTAGCGAGTATTAGTTCGGTGTCGCGTTTTTCCATTGTTTCGCGTCAGCAAAATGAGCGTGCCGGATGGAAATTGTTTTCTAATGGTGATGGACGTTGGAATGAACCTGAACCATCAGCCGCTCCTGCCGGCACGATGGTTGAAGTGCGTGAACTGTTTTTCAACACACCCGCGCGAAAAAAGTTTTTGAAAACTCAGCGTACCGAGTTTATGCAGATTGAGCAGTTAGTCAAACGTTTGATGCTCAGCCGCTCAGAACTAGCGATTAAGCTTATTCACAATGGCAAGGTGGTGCGAAATGTCTTACCAGTTATTGATACCAAAACTCAATTACAACGTTTAACGCATTTGTTGGGTGCTGAGTTTGTGGAACATTCTCTGAAAATTGAATTTGAAGGGCAGGATGTCAAGGTGTTTGGTTGGTGTGGTTTGCCTACCTTCAATCGTGCGCATACCGATATGCAGTATCTGTTCGTGAATGGTCGTATGGTTAAGGATCGTCTACTCAGTTATGCCGTTAAGCAAGGTTATGCTGATGTACTTTATGGTGGACGACATCCTGCTTACTTGCTGTTTATCGAAGTGACACCGAACTTGGTGGATGTGAATGTGCATCCTGCCAAACATGAAGTCCGCTTTGCAAATGGTCGATGGGTCTATGATTTTCTTCGTCGTTCTGTCAGGGATTCTGTGGCAACGCCACTTGCAAAATCACAGGTTGACTCCGAGACGGGTGAGATTTTAGAGAATATTTCTGATCTTGTTGGGTCTGGTCATGTTGGGGAAAATTCTGTTCGGAATTCACCGGCCGGTAAACTATCTGAGGCTTCAATTACGAGAGGGACTGAGTACCCATTCGGGTTGCAATCCAATCAGTCGCAAGTGGATTTTCAAAAAGCTCTTGAGTTTCAGCAGCCTATTTCTTCAAAGTCAGGCGATTCGTTGAATTCAAACTCTGAATTAGGGAAGTGGGTTGAATCACGTAGACGTGGCGAAGTTCAGGAATCGCCCAGTGATTATCTAAGTCAAAAGGACTCAAAAGATGAGCACCTATCCGCAGAGTTTCCTAAGCTTGGTTTTGCTAAAGCACAAATTCATGGTGTATTTATTTTGGCAGAAAACCAACATGGTTTGGTTTTGGTGGATATGCATGCGGCTCATGAGCGAGTGACTTATGAGCGCTTTAAGCAACAATGGAAAACTCAAAAGTTAATCGCTCAGCCTTTATTGGTGCCAATTGCGATGACCCTAGATGTTTCAGAAATGTTAGTCTGGGAAGCCTATCAAGAACAATTCGAGAACCTTGGTTTTCAAATGTCGCAGATTGGCCCTGAGCAGTTAAAAGTTACCGAAGTTCCAAGTTTGGTGGCTAAGAAAAATGTGGTGGCTTTAATTCGAGAAATGTTGTCAGATTTTTCGGAAATGGGGGAAACCACTCGTCTTGAAGATAAGATTAATCATATTCTCTCGACGATGGCATGTCATGGTTCGGTGCGTGCCAATCGCCAGTTGACGATCGATGAGATGAATGCGCTTTTGCGTGATATGGAGCGGACAGATCGGATAGATCAGTGCAATCATGGACGTCCAACCTGGGTGCAGTTGAGTATGGAGCAGCTTGATAAACTCTTTATGCGTGGCCAATAGGTTTTGTTACATTTCTCGAGAAAAAACTCTCGCAATTGCCTAAAGAGTTTTAGAGTTGAGCAACAAAGTTAGAAGTGTTGGGGCAAGATATGCCTATAGCCTGAGATAAAAAATGAAATATATAGAATTAGTACAAAAATTAATTGTCCAGAAAAAAGTTTTAGCGATTATGGGCCCGACCGCTTCTGGGAAAAGTGCTTTGTCGATGGCATTGGCGGAAGTTTTGCCAATGGAAATTGTTAGTGTCGATTCAGCTTTAATTTATCGTCAATTGGATATTGGTTCAGCCAAGCCAACCGAAGATGAAATTGTAAAAGTGCCACACCATTTAATTAATACACATAACCCCGATGAGAGTTATTCTGCCAGTGAATTTGTCGAAGACGTGCATCGCCTGGTTAAAGAAATTTTTGCGCGAGGAAATTTACCGGTATTAGTTGGTGGCACGATGATGTATTTCAATGCGTTACAGCAGGGGTTGAATGACTTACCGGCTGCTGACGAAAGGGTTCGCGAAAGATTGCAACTTCAGTGGAAAGATAACCCTCAAGCTCTACATGAACGGCTTTCTGAAGTGGATCCAGAATCGGCTGCAAGAATTCATCCGAATGATCCACAGCGCGTAATGCGTGCTTTGGAGGTGTATGAAATTTCAGGAAAAACCTTAACTGAGCATCGTGCAGAACAAAAAAATACCTTAAGTGAATTTAGCTTAGTCAAAATTGGTTTACTGACAGAGGATCGTAAAGCATTGCATGAACAAATTGGTAAGCGGTTTGATCAAATGTTAGCGGAAGGTTTTTTGGAGGAAGTGAAAGCTTTGTATGCTCAACCGAATTTACACGGTGAAATGAATGCAATGCGCTCAGTCGGTTACAGGCAAGCGTGGGAATATTTGGATGGTGTGTGGGATTATGAAACGTTTGTTGAGAAAGGTAAGACGGCCACTCGACAATTAGCGAAGCGCCAGTTTACTTGGCTTAGAAAAGAGCCTGATTTAATTAAAATTGACCCTTTTAACACGAGTTTGCAGCAGCGTCTTAGGCAGACGATTTCAGCTTTGGAAACCTCGGTTGATACTTCGCTCTGAAGGAAAACTCCCCATATAATTTAATGGGGTGAGGACGAAAAAAGTCTTATTTCATTCGATATTTTCTCACTGACAATCTGGCCTATAGACATTACGAGTGACTGTGGTATGCTTTTGCAATCTTACACATTGAGTTTTGTCAGCGGAATTTTGTTTTGTAGCGATTTGCTTGAAATTCTGAGGGTCAGACTTTTGAAAGTTTGAAAATATGAGTGGCATAAAGTTCAAATAAAAACACTCGATAATAAAAAGCATTTAATTGCTTATCCGATAAAAAAATACACAAAAATAAAAATCATTAGGATTCAGTATGGAGAATAATAAAGTGGCAAAAGCATTACCAATCCAAGACCCTTATCTAAATGCGCTACGTAAAGAGCGTATTAGCGTGTCGATTTATTTGGTAAACGGTGTCAAATTGCAAGGTAAGGTTGATTCTTTTGACCAGTTTGTAGTGTTGTTGCGGTCCAATGTAACGCAGATGGTTTATAAGCATGCAATTTCGACGATTGTCCCAATGCGAGATCCTAAACCGTACGAATTTGGTCAAGACAATACTGCTTCTGATAGCGAATAGAAGTCGTTCGTCTTTTTGACTGCCTATGCAAGATACAGCAACCGTTTTCTGTTTAATGCCTTCCCAATCTAAACTATCTTTTTAACAGCGGTTGCTATGGAATTATTTGATCGTCTCGAACGACAAGAGTTAGAACGTGCAGTTCTGGTTCATGTTGATTTTCACAATGAATCTGACCGTGAAGAGTTAGATGAATTCTACGAACTTGTTGACTCTGCCGGTGCTCAAATTTGTGAGCTTCTCACAACGAAGCGCCAAAAGGCAGACCCCAAATACTTTATCGGTAAAGGGAAAGCAGAAGAGGTGCAGTTGGCCGTTGAAATGCACGAAGCCAACGTAGTGATTGTGAATCATGCACTTTCTCCTGCTCAAGAACGTAACCTTTCCGAATTATTGGATTGCCAGGTCTTAGACCGTGTTGGTTTGATTTTGGATATCTTTGCCCAACGTGCACGATCGCATGAAGGGAAGTTACAGGTTGAGCTTGCTCAACTCAAGCGAATGTCAACGCGTTTGGTAAAAGGTTGGTCACACTTGGACCGTCAGGGTGGAATTGGAGCCCGTGGTCCGGGTGAGACTCAGCTAGAGACGGACCGGCGTCTTGTACAGGGACGTATTAAGCAACTTGAAACCAAAATCGAAAAGGTTCGCAAACAGCGTGATTTAGGGCGACGTTCACGTAAGCGTTCTGAGCTTCCCACAATCACAATTGTAGGGTACACCAATGCTGGGAAATCGACCTTATTTAATACCATGACTTCAGCGGGAGTCTATGCCGAAGACCGCTTGTTTGCGACACTGGATTCAACGCTTCGTCGTGTACACTTGCCAGGGGCAGGGCCGGTAATTTTTGCTGATACAGTCGGTTTTATTCGACATATTCCACACGATTTAGTGACAGCGTTTCGTTCAACGCTTGAGGAAACTTCTGAAGCGAGCCTGTTGATTCATCTAGTGGATGCGTCGGATGCTTTACGCGAGGAAAAAATTCAAGATGTGCTTGACGTTATTTCTGAGGTGGGTGCGGACGAAGTGCCACAGTTGTTGGTAATGAATAAAATTGATGCTATTCAACCGGCCGGTGATAAAAAGATTGAACCTAAAATCGATTTAAATGAAGAAGGTGTTCCCGAACGAGTTTGGATTTCTGCTAAGAAGAACTTGGGTATCGATTTGTTAATGGATGCTGTGGGCTCGTTTTTTAAAGGGCAGTATTACAAAGTTCAGCTTACGCTGCATGTGTCTGCCGGTAAGAAACGGGCTCAACTCTACCAGCTAGGTACGATTTTAGAAGAAGGATTTGATGAGCAGGGCAACAGCCTGTTTACGATGTTGCTGACTGAGCAGGAGTGGCAACATATTGAACAATGGTCGGAGTTATTATCTAAAACCGTGATTGAAGGGAAATAAAATCGTTACCGGCCGGTAAGGTTTTAAATTTACGATATTTGGATTTGACGAGCCGAAACCTTGAATAAAGTTCGAACACTGCAATATAAAAAATCTTAATGGGATGACATTTTTCGATGAAGTCTCTACAATACGGAACTCTTGTCTCAAAAAACGTTTTGTAAACGTTGAGACACTAAATAGACAAACACATGGAGATGGTTTGAATGGCTTGGAATGAACCGGGTAAACCAGGGCAAGACCCTTGGGGGAATTCTGGAAATTCAGGAAACAACGGTGGAGATAAACGACCACCAAATAAAAATGGCAATGGCGACCTTGATGAGCTTCTAAAAAAAGTTCAAGGTGTGTTTGGAAATGGTGGCGGCTCTTCCTCAGGTGGAGGAATTGGCGGTATTCTGATTTTCAGTGTCATTGTAATTGTTTGGTTGCTTTCTGGTATTTACATCGTTGATCCTGCGGAACGTGGTGTTGTCACGCGTTTTGGTGCTTTTGTTGATGAAACCAAAGCCGGTCCTCATTGGCATATGCCTTATCCGATTGAGAATGTCCGCATTGTTAACGTTGACCAAATCCGTACTGCAGAAATTGGTTATCGTTCTGATGCTCGTAACCGTGCAGGAAATGTACCAATGGAATCGCTCATGCTGACGCGAGATGAAAACATTGTCGACATCAAAATTGCCGTTCAATACCAAATCCAAAGTGCGAACGAATATCTATTCTCTACATCAGATCCTGATCAAACGCTGCGTGCAGTTACTGAATCAGCGCTTCGTGAAGTGGTCGGTCAAAGCCGAATGGACTTTGTGTTAACAGAAGGCCGTAACGAAGTGGTTGAACGTGTTAAAGAGCTTGCCCAAGAACGTTTGAGTGGTTACGTCACCGGTCTAATGATTACTTCTGTGAACTTACAGGATGCTCAGCCACCGGAACAAGTTCAAGCAGCATTTGCGGATGTGGTGAAGGCACGTGAGGACCGTGAACGTCTAATCAATGAAGCCGAAGCTTACGCAAATGAAATTCTTCCTATTGCACGAGGTAAGGCGGCGCGTGAATTAGAAGAGGCCAGCGCATACCATGATCAAGTTATCGCCCGTGCAGAAGGTGAGGCGGCGCGTTTTGATAGTATCGTTACCGAATATCAAAAAGCGCCGGAAGTGACTCGTAATCGTCTATACATTGATGCGGTTGCTAATGTGTTAGGCAAAACGAGTAAAGTGTTTGTCGGCTCTGAGAGCTCAAATAATTTACTCTACCTTCCATTGGATAAAATGGTTGGAAGTCAAACACAGGTGCCTTTTAAGTTGAATGATCCAACAGCAACTAATGTTGCCGTTCCGAGCGATGCACCTAAAAATAATCAAGCGGTAAAAAATACCCAAAATATTCGTGATTACTTGAAGAATAGGGAGTTACGTTAAATGAAAACAGTTTTATCGATTCTTATTGGTGCCATTCTGTTTATCGGTAGTAACTCCGTTTATACAGTGAACGAGTGGGAAACCGGTGTTGTGCTTCGTCTAGGGGAAATCGTCGAATCGGATGTTCAACCTGGTTTGCATTTCAAAACGCCATTTGTAAACAACGTACGTAAGTTTGATTCACGTTTGCAAACGCTTGATTCAGCGCCTGAGCGTTTCCTGACGAGCGAAAAGAAAAATCTTATGGTGGATACGTTTGTTAAGTGGCGTATTCAAGATGTGGATAAATTCTACACAACGATGAACGGTGACAATCGTTTGGCAGGGATGCGTCTTGGTCAAATTGTAAAAGATGGTCTTCGTGCAGAGTTCGGTAATCGTACTGTAAAAGAGGTTATCTCTGCTGAACGTGTCGAAATTGCGCAAAAAATTACGGAAGCGACAGCGTTGGCTGCATCTTCATTCGGTATTAAAATTGAAGATGTTCGCATTAAACGTATAGACCTTGCTCAAGATATTTCCGATTCGGTTTATCGCCGTATGGAAGCAGAGCGTACTCGTGTTGCCAAAGACCTTCGTTCAAAAGGGGCGGAAGCTGCGGAAAAAATTCGCGCGGATGCTGATCGCCAGCGAGTGGTTATCTTAGCTGATGCGTATTCACAAGCAGAAATGATTCGCGGTCGAGGTGATGCGAAAGCGACTGAGATTTACGCAAATGCTTATCAGAAAGATTCAGAGTTTTATTCTTTCTATCACAGTTTGAATGCTTACCAGAGTTCATTTAAAGATAAGTCAGATGTGATGGTGGTTGACCCGAATTCTGATTTCTTTAAATACTTCAATCAAAGAAGTCAACAACAATAGTTGAATAAAAAAGGTGGGGTAACCCACCTTTTTTATGCGTTTAAGAGAGCTTTGGGTGCAAAGCTCTCTTCTAATAGGTATTTATGACAGAAGTTCTGATCGCAGCCATTGCGTTGTTATTTATTTTTGAAGGCTTATTGCCTTTTGTGGCACCTAGTCTATGGCAAAAAGTCATGCGGGAAGCTTCAGAAATGCCCGAAAATAGTTTACGAATAATGGGGTTTGCCTCAATAGTGATTGGTTTGGTTTTGCTACTATTTTTTAGTGAATCTAACTGATTTCGATTACAATACCTCACCTGAAAAATTTAACGATTACAAAGAAGTTTAAAGATGCAGCAATCCACTTGGTTCACTCCGGAAGGTTTAGAAGATCTTTTGCCAGAAGAAGCGCAAAAGTTAGAATTTTATCGTCGTAAGTTAGTCGATGGTTTTCATCTTTCAGGTTATAGCCTAGTTCTCCCGCCCATTGCGGAATTTACCGATTCACTCCTAACGGGTACGGCTCGCCATATGGCGGTAGATACTTGCCGTTTTACTGACCAAGAGAGCGGAAAAATGATGGGAGTTCGTGCAGATATGACCCCTCAAGTTGCGCGTATCGTCAGTAATCGTCTAAAGGCTTCAGATAGAATTTCACGACTTTGTTATGTCGGTGAAGTGTTAAAAACACGAAACAACAAAGCGAAAGGGTCTCGCAGCCCTATTCAAGTCGGTGCTGAGATATTTGGTCACAAGGGTGTGCAAAGTGATATTGAGATTGTTGAGTTAATGCTTGATAGCATGAAGAACTTAAATCTTGACGTCAAACTTAGTCTTGGGCATGTTGGAATTGTTGATGAATTGATGTCTAAAGCTGGTTTAACAAGCCAACAAAGTTCTCTGCTTATCGATATTCTCGAACGAAAAGCAATTCCTGAATATGAAGTCTTTGTCAGTGGATTGAACCTTGATAGTGCACTTCAAGATGTTTTTACGGTTCTACCCCATCTTTGTGGTGATGCTAAATCAGTCATTGAGAAAGCAAAAACGTTAATCAGTCCTTTATCTGAAACTTGTTCTTCTGATGTTAATCAGTTGGAAGACATGATTAAGCATCTCTCTGAGCTTTATCCTGTACACATCCATTTGGACTTGTCTGACATTCGTGGTTATCAGTATCACACAGGTTTGATCTTTGCTGTTTATAGCACATGTGGTTACCTGCTTCCTATTGCCAAAGGTGGGCGTTATGACAACATCGGTTCGGACTTTGGGCTGGCGATTCCTGCAACTGGGTTTAGTTTGGATTTGCGTGCAACATTGGATTTGTTACCGAATGTCACCAATAGTAATGCTCAAACGGTTTATGCACCAGCGAAAACCTCAAAAGCGTTACAGGATAAAGTGGAGCAATTGAAGTCAAAGCGCATTCAAGTGATTAAAGTCTACAGTGACCAAGAGATACCGGCCGGTAGCCAAAGACTGATTGAAGACTCAGGTCATTGGAAGCTTGTTTAATTCGGTGAAAACCGTTAAACAGATACAGAATTTATAAGTAAAAGTTTAAGAAGTACAAAATATGACAAAACGCAATATTGTTGTCGTCGGTACCCAATGGGGTGATGAAGGAAAAGGTAAGATCGTTGATCTTCTTACGGATCGCGTTGCTGCGGTAGTTCGATTCCAAGGTGGTCATAATGCTGGACACACATTGGTAATTGATGGCCATAAAACCGTACTGCATTTGATTCCTTCAGGGATTCTTCGAGAAGACGTGGAATGCTTCATTGGAAACGGTGTGGTATTAGCCCCGGATGCTTTGGAAAAAGAAGTCGCTCAACTTGAAGAAGGTGGCTTAAACGTTAAAAGTCGTTTGAAAATCAGTGATGCATGTCCGTTAATTTTGGATTATCACGTTGCACTTGATCAAGCTCGAGAATCAGCTCGTGGTAAAAAAGCGATTGGTACAACAGGGCGAGGAATTGGTCCAGCCTACGAAGATAAAGTCGCTCGTCGTGGTTTGCGTGCTGGTGATTTTCGTAATATGGAATCAATGAAAGTAAAACTTGCAGAAACGCTAGAGTTCCATAATTTTGCGTTGGAAAACTACTACAAGGCAGAAAAAGTTGATTTTGATGTCGTTTGGGAAAAGTGTCAGCGTTATGCTAAGTTGATTGTTCCAATGCTTGCGGATATTCCAGACTTGATTGCTCAGTACAACAAGCAAGGCAAAAACCTAATGTTTGAGGGCGCTCAAGGAACCTTGCTGGATATTGACCAAGGAACATACCCTTATGTGACATCATCGAATACGACAGCTGGTGGTGCAGCGTCCGGAGCAGGGATTGGGCCAACTGAATTAGACTACGTGTTAGGAATTACAAAAGCTTATGCAACACGTGTTGGTGGTGGGCCATTCCCAACGGAATTACAGTACAACTGCGATACCGATGAAGGCGATGCCATTGGTAAAATTCTTGGAACACGTGGGCATGAGTTTGGGGCAACCACTGGTCGTCAACGCCGTTGCGGCTGGTTTGATGCAGTTGCTCTACGACGTTCAGCTCAAATTAATGGTCTTACAGGCATCTGTTTAACCAAGCTAGACGTTATGGACACTTTGGAAGAAGTTAAAATATGTGTCTCTTATGAAAAAGAGGGGCAGAAAGTCAACTTACCGCCTACAAGCGCTGAGGAATATGAAGTTTGTCAGCCAGTTTATGTGACTATGCCAGGTTGGAAAACTTCAACGGTTGGTATTGAGTCTTGGGAAGCTTTACCTCAAGCTGCAAAAGATTACATTCAATTTGTTGAAGAACAGGTTGGTGTCAAAGTTTCGATTCTTTCAACGGGTCCAGACCGTTCAGAGACTCTCGTGCTTGATGACCCATTTGCGTAAAATTTAGACGCTACTTGGTTTGATAAACAAAAAAGGCTGAGAATTTAATTCTCAGCCTTTTTTGTTTTAATGGTAGATGTTTGTTCTACCGGCCGGTAACAAATAGCTAAACGCTAAGAACAGGCTCGTTCAATTAAACCACTAAGTTTTTCAGGATCAAATGGTTTAACAATCCAACCTGTTGCTCCAAGATCTCGGCCTTGTTGTTTCATTTCTGGACTGGCTTCGGTTGTCATCATTAGAATCGGCGTGAACTGATTTTCAGGCATAGCACGAAATTTTTCTAGAAACTCTAAGCCATTCATTACAGGCATATTGATGTCAGAAATAACGGCATCAAACTTTTGTTGAGTTGCTTCTTGTAAAGCTTCTGCTCCATTCTCAACAATGGTTAAATCGTAAGTTTTTCCCAATACCAACCCCACTAATTTGCGCATTGACGCAGCATCATCCACATAAAGGATTTTTTTCATAGTATCTATCCAGTTTTCAATCGTTCAGCGTTGCTTATTTACTGAAATCGTTTATAAATTTTGACTTTATTATAAATAAAATCGTTGAAGTAATTTGTTTTTAAACGTTTGATGAAATTGCGATAAAAAGCGGTAAAGTTGGTGAAACCCGTGTCGAGGCTTGGTATCATAAGTCCCATTTTGTTATTCACGGGATTAAAGGGAAAACCATGTTGCAATCAATACGTGATCATGCTCAAGGATGGATCGCTTGGGTGATCGTCGGGTTAATTATTTTGACATTTGCTCTATTTGGAATTGAGCAATATGCGCAAGGTGATAAAAACGTTGCGGTCGCAGAAGTAAACGGTGAGGAAGTCGGGGCGAATGAGTTTATGAGCCTTTATAACCGTCAGAAACTTCGACTTCAGCAACAGTTTGGCGATATGTATGATTCTGTTGTCAAAGATGAGCAGCTTCGTGAACAAGTTTTGGATGCGTTGATTGAAAGTGAACTCATTCGTCAGTGGTCTGAAGAAAACAAAATGTTAATTTCTGATCCTCAGTTAGCAGCCTCTATACAGTCAGCACAAATTTTTCAAAAAGATGGAAAGTTTGATGAAGCGACTTACAACGAAGTTTTGTCAAGAAATGGATTAAATGTTGCGCGTTTTGAATATGAACAGCGTCAATTTTTGATTGAATCTCAATTTTCAAATCTCACACAAGCGTCAGCTTTCACAACTGATTGGGAAGTCGAACAATTAGCAAAGTTACAAGGTCAAGAACGCCAAGTAAATTATTTACGAATTGATCAACGCCCATTTTTGAAAACGGCAGTTGTATCGGATGATGAAATTAAAGCTTTCTATGAAGAGAATTCGACTGCTTATATTATTCCAGAAAAAGTCAAAATTGATTATGTTGAACTGTCTCAAGCAGAGTTAGCGAAGAAAATTGCCTATACGGATGATGATTTACAATCTTTTTACGATAAGAATAAAGGTTTGTTTTCAACTCCTGAAAAGCGTCAAGCACGTCACATTTTGATTCGTGTGGATGCTGCAGCCGGTGAAACACTAGAGCAGGCTGAGAAAACGATTAAAGAAATTCAAGATAAGTTAGCAGCGGGTGAAGAGTTTGCAGAGTTAGCAAAAGCTTATTCGCAAGACCCAGGCTCAGCAGCTACTGGTGGTGATTTAGGAAGTTTTGAACAAGGGATGATGGTCACAGAATTTGACGATGCTGTTTTCTCTATGAAAGAAGGTCAAACCAGTGAGCCGGTAAAGACAGACTTTGGTCTTCACCTAATCAAGCTTGAAAAAATTATCCCACTTAGTGTTAAGCCTTTAGCTGAGGTTAAGGCTGATGTCATAACCCAGTTCCAAAATCAAGAAGCTGAAAAAGAGTATTTTGAACTGTTAGAACAGATGAATACTTTAGTATATGAACAAGGTGACTCGTTGGCTCCAGTGGCTGAGGCCTTAGGTCTAAAAGTTTCAACGACTGAATTCTTTGGAAGAGAAGGTGGTTTAGGTTCATCAGATAAAGTCACGTCGAATGGCAAAGTTATTAAAGCGGCATTCTCAGATTTAGTTCTCAAAGATGGTCTGAATAGTGAAGCGATTGAAATGAGTCCAAAAGATTCTGTTGCAATTCGTTTAAATGAGTATCAACCAGAACGTCAGCAAGCATTGTCGGAAGTTTCAGAAGATATTAAAGCTGAACTGACACGTGAAAAAGCAGTGAATGAAGCTAAAGCTTTGGCGGAATCGATTTTGGTTAAACTCCAAGAAGGTGAGTTGCCAGAGTCCGTTGCGCAAGATGGTATTGAGTGGCACCAAGTAGGATGGATTGATCGCAATTCTCAGCAGTTATTACCTCAAATGGTTCAAGCCTTCTTCAGCGTGAAGAAACCGGTTGAAGGTCAGGCAGAGTGGAAGTTATTTCAGCTTTCAACAGGCGATACAACCTTGTTACAAGTCACTGGTGTGAAGAGTAATGAAATGGCTGAAGAGGCAAAAGCGCCATTAATGGAAGCGTTCAATGAGCTTAATGCTAACTCAGAATTAAATGCGCGTTTGCAGATGATGAAAGCGAATGCTGAAATTCGTAAACTGGATAATTAT
This sequence comes from Thiomicrorhabdus indica, assembly GCF_004293625.1. Classification (NCBI taxonomy): domain Bacteria; kingdom Pseudomonadati; phylum Pseudomonadota; class Gammaproteobacteria; order Thiotrichales; family Piscirickettsiaceae; genus Thiomicrorhabdus; species Thiomicrorhabdus indica. The sequence continues at coordinate 1,157,392 of NZ_CP033040.1, forward strand.
TTAACGATTAAATAATCTGAAATCTATGTCCCGTCCTGAAATAAGTTGACACTTTTTTCAGGTAAAAAACGCTCGATGAACTTCATCGGGCGTTTTGTATTTTAACGCCAAGTGTGGACGTTGAGTATTGTAGATTTCAATCGACTCTTTCACCATTTGTCGAGCCTGATCAACATCCTTTGGCTTGGTTAATAAAAACTCATTCTTCAGAATCCCGTTCACTCTCTCCGCCAAAGCGTTTTGATAGCAATCATAACCATCCGTCATCGAACAGATAATGCCATGTTTTTCATGGAACACTTGATAAGGTTTTGAACAGTACTGAATCCCTCTATCCGAGTGATGAATGAGTGCCCCTTTTCCTAATCTATTTTTCACTGCGTTCTTTAATGCCTGAAGGACTGGTTGAGCATGCAAAGTGTCGTGCACATGGTAGCCAACGATCTTACGAGAACAGGCATCGGTGACTAAGCTGAGATAGGCCTGGCCGTGTTGTACTGGTAAATAGGTAATGTCTGCAACCCAGAGTTTCTCTGGCGCTTTGGCTAAACGCCTTTGCCCCTGCTCTTTGATGAGATTGGGGTGCTTATAAAACCGATGATGACTGTGCGTGGTTTTATGATAGGCTCGCTTATTAGGCACTAATAAACGCTGCCAACGTAACAAGTCAAACAACTTGTCTCGTCCAATCTTCAATCCTTCTTGGGCTTTAGCTAATAGCAAGTTGTGTAGCTTTCGGGTACCAATCCGCGGCTGGCTGATACGTATCGCTTGTACAAAATCCAGAATCATCCGGTATTGCTTTTCTTTGAGCCGCTGCCTTTGTAATCCTTGGTAGTAAGCCTGACGGCTTATCTGTAAGAATCGACAAGCATTGCTTATGTTGAGCCCTTGGATCTGTTTTTGATCGATAACTCGGCTAACCGCTTTTTTGTCAAGCTAACTCCAAAGTCCTCTTTCATGACTTTGACGACGCCTTCAAAGAATTGGGCTTTGAGTTTTTCTTCGGCGAGTTCTTGTTCAAGCTCTTTAATGCGCTGCTCTGGCGTCTTTTCAGCTTTAGTCGTCGGCATAATGATTCCTCGAAGATGTCGGTTAATGGCGTTGGCGTCAGACCAATTTAACTTACCATGCTTTCTAAGCCAAACTAAAACGGTAGATCGTCCTTGGATACCATAATGTGCTTGCGCTTGTTTATAAGTCATTTCGCCTTTTTCGACTTGGTCTACAACGGACAATTTAAAAGCGAGGGAATAATCGCGCTGTGTGCGCTTAGTGTTTGAAGACATTACTTTTTCCTTTTCGGTTCAGAAAAAGTGTCAATCTTATTTAGGACGGGTCACTAATCTGCAAAAAGGCCTTAAAGTTTTAAACTTTAAGGCCTTTTTTATTTTAAGAGTTAAGAACGTGAATGAGCTATAAGTCGGTGACTTTTAGTGTGTTTTAAATTGGCTGATTAATTTGTGCAGCTCTTCTGCATGAGCACTGACATTTTGACAGGCATGAGCCGTGTGATCAGCCCCTTGGGTCACATTTCCTCCAACCTCATGAATATCTTGCATATTATGTAGGACAACTTCATTATGGGATTTTTGAGATTGTGCAGCTTGCTCAATTTGAAGATTCATCTCGGTGATGGTTTTCACGGCTTGAGCAATAGACAACAATGCTTCGCCTGCTTGGTTTGCATGATCAACACCTTCGTAGGCTTTATCTTGCCCATTTTTCATCACTTTTACGGCTTTACCTGCAACCGATTGAAATTGACTCACCATCGATTCGATTTGAATCGCGGACTCCTGCGTTTTGGCGGCAAGTCCGCGAACTTCATCTGCAACGACAGCAAACCCTCGTCCATGTTCTCCGGCCCGTGCCGCTTCAATTGCTGCATTCAATGCCAATAAATTTGTCTGTTCGGAAATATCTTTAATGACTGAAAGTACTGTTGAAATGTTTTGAGTATCTTGTTTGAGGTTTTGGATGACACCAGCGGTTTTTTCAACTTCTTCAGCAAGCGAATGAATGGTATGAATTGTCGACTGAACAATTTCGGTTCCATTAGCCGTGGCATTTTCTGCCTCTTTTGCGGCATTGCTTGCCGATAGGGTACTTTCTGACATAGCAATAGCATTGGCATTCATGGTGTTAATTGATTCAGTAATTTTTTCAGTGCGTGATTTTTGGGTGGTAACACTTTGGTGGGTATTCTGTGAAACATCGAGCATCCCTGAGGAGGCGGTTTTAAGCTCTTCAGTCATGTGGGCAATACGATTGACCATAAACCGAAGGTTCTCCCCCATTCGGTTAAAGCTTTGTGCCATTTCCCCAATAAAGTCATGACTTTCCATTGTGCAGGTATGCGAGATATCGTTTTTACTGATGGCATTGGCAACTTCACCAATTCTCATGAGACGGGTTAGTAACATTTTTTTGAGTAGCCAATAGTTAAAGAAGCCAATAGAAATACCCGCAAGAATACATGCAATGACAAACCATAAAAGCATGCCGGGTTTGTAAGTCACAAAAATACTTGCGAAAACTGGGAAAACCACTCCCATTGCAAGTCCTGCTCCAACAAATGTTAAGAGCATATTTCGTAAAATACTTGGTTTTTTGTAATCTAATAACACCACTACACCCCTCAAAAATTATTCTATTTTGAGGTGAAAAGCATGGCTTGTGCCAAAATAGAATATACAGGTTTGGTGGTGTTGTGCGTAACTGAATGTAACGTCAAATACTTGTAGACTAAGTCAGGTGACTTTTGATAACTTGAATTGTTAAGAAGTCCCAATTCAAGCTTTATTGAAAGAGTGAATGTTCAAAAAAATTGATAGTGTTTTTTTACGTCTTTATGAATATGCCAATGGCAGTTCATACCGGCCGGAAAAGTTACTAAATCACCTTTGCCAAATGTCACTGGATCACCATTTTCAGGGGTGAAGGTTACTTGGCCTTCTAATAAATAACAGACTTCTTTTTGATCGTAATGCCACGGAAATTCTGAGGCTTCTTTTTCCCAAATGGACCAATCTAAAACACCAAGTTGTTTGAGTTGCTCCGGTTGTTTTGGATTATCAGCATGAATGATTTCAATGGTCATTTTTTTCATCCTTATTTTTATCTTTGGTAGAACCGCTTTCTAATGGAATAACATTCGAATCATTTGTAGGTGATTTTGAAGTTTCTGGTTTTTTGTCGACTTCAGCCGTCTTGTCGGCATCTTTAAAAATCGATTGATAGCTTGAGTTTTCGGATTCAGAATCCGGTTTGTTCTCTATTTCTTTAGTATTTTCTGGCTGAGAGGTTTCACTTTCACCTTCACCTTTATACCACCCACCCACATTCGATTGACTCTCTTGCTTGGTTTGGTCCTCTTGCAACCGGTTTTGTAAATAGTTGTAATTCGGACGATAAAAAGCCTGAGCAGTTTGTAAATATTTTTTGCGAGACCAAATTAAACCCCAGCGTGAACCGCCAACTTGATACCACAAAACAGCGGAACGTAATCCCGCTAGAAGAAGGGCACGAATCTTATTGGCAATGCGTTGGTTATTTAAATGTCCATGATGACCGTTAACCATAATTCTTGGGTGAAGTGTGCTGACATTCTCACTGTAGGCACGAGCAACGGTTGCGATGACATTTTCATGTAAATCCCCAAAGTGTTCTTGTTGCGCTTTGGCTGTTTCAAGCACATTAGAGATTTTTTGTAATCCGTCGGTCTGTTTTAGTTTTTTCTGCAAAATCATTAAGCTTAAAACATATCGAGTGATTTCAATATTGCGAGTTTGCTTTGCTTGGTCCGATTTCATTTGCGCCGTCAGTGTGTGAATTCCAAGCTGAATGTCATTGACTGAATCACCATAAACTTCGAGTGTGCTGCTTGGATTTTCTACAAACAGGCTGTGCAGTGAAGCTTTAAAGGCTTGTTCATCTGTTTTGCCGGTTGTTGCAAGTTCATAAACCATTTGAGCGGCTTGATAAATACCAGCTAAAGCTAGGGTTTTATCGTTTTGTGTATAGTCAGTCATAGTTCAAAACGTCTCTTTTAGAAGTTTTCAGGCATTTGGTGAAGGCGTTGGGTGATGACACCACCGCCAAGACATTTTTCACCGTCATAAAATACGACCGATTGTCCAGGGGCAATTGCGGTTTGATTATCATTAAATTTCACAATAATTTTTCCGTCTTTTTGTTGCACGATTTGGCACAACTCTTCTGCTTGACGATAACGAATTTTCGCTTTAAGTGATGTGTTTAATGTTGGCATTTCGCCGGAAACCCAGTCAAGAGTATCAGCAATTAAAAACTGATGCTGTAATAAAGGGTGTTGCTTGCCTTGTACCGCGATTAATTGGTTGTTTTCAAGGTCTTTGTCTGCAGCATACCAAGGTTCATTGCCTGTGCCGTGACCTCCACCGATGCCAAGACCTTTACGCTGACCCAGTGTGTGATACATGAGGCCATCATGTTTTCCAATGACATTTCCTTGATCATCCACAATCTCACCGGGTTTTGCCGGTAGGAATCTTTGCAAGAAATCTTTGAATTTACGCTCACCAATAAAGCAAATACCCGTGCTGTCTTTTTTATCGTGCGTAATCAGCTCAGCCATTTCTGCGAGTTGTCGCACAACAGGTTTTTCCAGTTCTCCCACCGGGAACATCGATTTTTGCAATTGATGTTGTTGGAGAGTGTATAGGAAATAAGTCTGATCTTTGTTGTTATCTAAACCTTTGAGCAGAAAGCATTCGTTATTCTCATTACGTGCAATGCGAGCATAATGGCCGGTGGCAATGAAGTCAGCCCCTAATTCAAGAGCATGCTGTAGAAATGCTTTAAATTTAACTTCTTTATTGCATAAAATATCTGGGTTTGGCGTGCGTCCAGCGCCGTATTCAGCCAGAAAGTGCTCAAAGACCCGATCCCAGTAATCACCGGAAAAATTTTCGATATGAACCGGAATGTCGAGAACTTCTGCAACCGCCATGACATCTTTAAGGTCTTCGGCAGCGGGGCAGTAGTCTTCAGTGTCATCGCCTTCCCAGTTTTTCATAAACAGTCCTTCAACTTCGTAACCTTGGTGTTTTAAGACCAAGGCAGAGACTGAAGAGTCAACTCCGCCTGAGAGTCCAACGATAACTTTCGTTGTCGAGTTTTGAGCACGAGTTTCGGCTGTGACGCTAGGGAAAAGCGTTTGTAATAATTCAGTGACGTTTGACATGAAATTCCGTTTGTTCGCAAAAAATTGAATGTTGCGTATTTTATCAGTTTTATTGTTTTTTTGGCATTTGCCGTGATTTTCCAGATTTGACCGGCCGGTTATTTTTTGGGCGTTTCTTTGTAGGTGGATTACGTGTTTTAGCGCCTTTTTTTGGAGTTTTGAAAATTTGACCGGCCGGTAAATTTTCTAGATTAACCTCAAGTAAAAGACTTTCACCTTGAGAGAGTTTTCCAAGCTTCCAATCACCGATTTGAATACGAATTAATCGTAAAGTCGGGAAGCCGACTGCGGCTGTCATTCTACGAACTTGTCGGTTCTTTCCTTCGGAAATTGTTAGCTCTAACCAAGACGTTGGAATATTTTTGCGCTCGCGAACGGGAGGATTCCTCGGCCATAGCCATTTGGGTTCATTGACGGTTTTTGCTTTGGCAGGACGTGTCAGACCGTCTTTGAGTTGAACTCCTTGAGTGAGCTTTTGCAAAGCTTTTGAATCAATTTCGCCTTCAACTTGAACTAAATAGGTCTTTGGTAGTTTAAAGTTGGGATCACTGATTTTTTGTTGTAATTTACCGTCATTGGTCAGCAACAATAAACCTTCAGAATCGCGATCCAATCGGCCGGCAGCATAAAACTCTGGTAAATCAATAAAATCTGCAAGCGTCTGCCTCTGGTCTTTAAATTCAGGATCGTCGGTAAATTGGCAAAGGACATTAAAAGGTTTATTGAATAACAGTAGATTTGACATTAACCACCAACTATTTGAATTTTAAGATAAAAAATCTATTTCTCATTCAGAGAGAATGACGTTTTTACTGCGTATTCTAACGAAATTAAGAGTCGAGTTTGTTGCGGATTTGGTATGCTTTAACGGCTTAACGACTCCGTGCTATTGATTTCATGCAGTTGAGACGCAGGGTTTGTTGACAATTCATAATTAGGCTCTGCTCAAACCATTTTTCGTTCCAGCAAGGCAGAAAGAGCGTGGAATAGTTATTCTATTTGAGCGAATTTCTAACACTGCTGGGGTAAAAATGGCTTGAGCCCTACGGGTTGCGCTTAAAAATGTAGTACTCTTTGTTGCCCATCGCTTATTTGGAATAACCAAACTGCGCTCTGAGCGTCGCGATTGCTGCATTTTTAAGCAGCAATAGAGTCAAGTCTGAAATGTCAACAGACCCTAGTAAAAATTGACAATGGCACGCCATTCTAACGATTTGAAGGGTGGTATTCTGTTGACAGGAACTTTAAAACTTATGCAAAAAATGACACTACTTTTTCCTCTTTGGGCGTTACTGGCAAGTTTGTTGGCTTGGTATTATCCAGCTCCTTTTGTAAACATGCAGGGCATTATTGTTCCTTTGTTAATGATCGTTATGCTTGCCATGGGAATGACTTTAAATGTGAGAGACTTTCAGCAAGTTTGGGGAATTCGAAAAGTGGTGATTATTGGGGTGAGTTTGCAATTCATTCTCATGCCGTTGGCGGCATTTGTCATTTCAAGACTGTTGCAACTGTCTCTGGAGCTGACCGTTGGCATGATGTTGGTTGGAGTGACGGCTGGCGGAACAGCCTCGAATGTGATGACGTATTTAGCCAAGGGCAATTTAGCGCTTTCCGTCTCGATGACATTGGTTTCAACCCTATTTGCCATTGTTTTAATGCCCTTGTTAACTGAACTTTATTTAGGGCAGAGTATTCATGTGCCGACCACCGAAATGCTGGCATCATTGGTCAAAATTGTATTACTGCCTATTTTGATTGGCTTGGTTTTGAATCATTTTTTAAGTAAATCCATTGAACAACTACAGAATTTTTTAACGCAATTTGCCTCATTTTCGATTGTGCTAATCATTGCAATTGTCGTCGCATTAAATAATGAGCAATTACATTTGGTCTCAGTTGCGCTTTTGGCAGCGGTGGTTCTGCATAATCTGACGGGACTTTTTGCAGGCTATCAATTAACTCGTTGGCTGGGCTATGATTCTGTGACCGCACGAACGGTTGCGATAGAAGTGTCGATGCAAAATTCTGGACTAAGTGTTGCTATGGCAATGAGTTACTTTTCGGCGCTTTCAGCGTTACCCGCAGCACTATTTAGTATTTGGCATAACCTTGCCGGGGCCTTGTTTGCCAGTTTTTGGCGAAACAAATCTCAACAGTCACTTCAGGATGAAGACACGACAAAATAAATAACCTTTATCGTGCAAAAGGATAGAGTATGAAACGAATAAACCTTTCTAAAACATTTACCGGCCGGTTGATGTTTTCTCAGCAAGAAAAATCATTGAATCATCGCATTGTGTTTGCGTGGGTTTTTCTGGTTGTTTTGTGTTTGCCTTTTACGGTTCAATCTGCCGATGACTATCAAAAACTTGAAGATGAAGCCTTGCATAGTCGATTGGTGAATGTTGCATTGGAATTGGATTGGTTGAATCAAAAATGTCGAGGTTTGAGTATTCAGCGAAATTTTAAACAAGTGAATCGTTTGTTTATTAATAAATATAGCTTGAGTGCCAATAATTACATTGAGGGCTTTTTCGCTAGAGAAATTCGAGATTATAAAGCTGATAAATCACGGGAAATGATTCGTTTACTTGCTCAGAAAAAGGGCTGTAAACAGGCTTTGAAAGAAGATTGGGATAGAGATTTAAAAAAAGAATTTAATACGCTGCTGCGGAAAGTTGAAGAGTCGAGTTGGTTTCCGGTTGTTGATCGTTTAATTCCTGCGGACTTGGAGTGATTAGTCTTGGCAAATCCGAATAATTTGATTACACCTGAAGGTCGTCAAGCAATGGAAAAAGAGCTTGATTATTTATGGCGAGTGGAGCGAAGACAAACCACTCAAGCGGTAACAGAAGCCGCCGCACACGGCGATCGCAGTGAAAATGCGGAATACAAAGAAGGGAAACGGCGCTTACGAGAAATCGACCGTCGTTTACGATTTTTGCGCAAGCGGTTGGAGCAGTTGCAAGTGGTGCATTATTCGCCACAACAAGAAGGTAAGGTCTTTTTTGGTGCTTGGGTGGAAATAGAAAATGAAACCGGTGAAACCAAGCAACTTCGCATTGTGGGTGGCGATGAATTTGACCCTTCCAAAGGTTATATTTCTGTGCGTTCCCCAATGGCGAGAGCCTTGATTGGCCATGAAGTGGATGATGAAATTACCGTACAAACCCCAGAAGGAAAGGGCGTTTGGTTTATTAATAGCATTCAATATAAGAGTTTTGAAAGTAATTAGCTGAATTAGCTGAATTAGCTGATCCAGCTAGAAATGGTGGGCAGGATATTACTCCGGCGCACCATCAATAAAGGTCTTGATATAGCCAAGCACCTTGTCTAAAACTCGTTGTGAAACGGCTTTACGTTTGAGCAATTTCGGTTTTTCATTCATTGCATTCACCACATCATCACGGAATGGCAGGCGTTCGGTAAACAGATAGCTGGAGATCATTTTGGTGACTTTATCGGCATCCAAATTTTCTTCACTGCAAATCTTTTCAATCTCGGCTTTGCCTTGTGCATCCCAGAACTTTTTAAACTCGGCTTCTACGTCATTCCCTGATTGCACTTTAGGCAGATGTTCTTCAATAAATTTCTCGATAAGCTGTTTCTTGGAGCGCAGTTTCGGGTCGTTTGAAATCGTATTAAAGATGCTTTCTTTTTTAGCCTTGTGGTCTTCTTCGGTTTCCGTGTCTTTGAGTTGTCCAAGCAGTTTAAGAATGTAGGCGACATTGATTTCATCACGGTGAATCAGTTCCAGTTCAAAATCCACGTCGTTCAAAATCGAGACTTTTTCTGTGGCTTGATTACTGCGTACTTTGTCATGTAAGTCTTGGTATTTACTGCTGTAATCCACATATTCTTGTTCTTCGATATTCAGATCGGCAAACTCAAAATCGGTAAAGGTGTTGAGCACATTAAAAGTTCGCATCAATTCACGATAAGCCTTAATGAAGGCAAACTCTTCCTCTTCGCCCTGAAGCTGGTTCACGCTATCAACGGTTGGCGCAATCGCTTTAAGTTTTTCTAGGGCTTCATTAAAGCGCTGAACATACACCTCGTAGGGCTCAAGGAGAATAGTGTCTTTGGCGTTTTTATTCGAGAACAGACTGATCGCATCATCGGTGGCTTGTTTCAAATTACGGAAACTGACAATATTACCTTGTGACTTTTTCTCGCCCATGGTTCGGTTAGTACGAGAGAAGGCTTGAATCAGTCCGTGATATTTGAGGTTCTTATCAACATAGAACGTGTTCAACGGCTTGGAATCAAACCCTGTCAGGAACATATTCACCACCAGCAGAATATCGACTTCGCGCTCGCGCACTCGTCTGGCCAGTTCATTGTAGTAGTTGTAGAAAGATTGGCTGTCTTTGGTGGTGTATTTGGTGCCAAACATTGCATTGTAATCACCAATGTAAGATTCCAACTTATCACGGCTATGCTGATTGACCTTTTTGCCCGTCATATCGGTGGTTTCTTCAGCAATCAGATCATTCGCATCTTTATCTTCTTTATTCGCGGCATAGCTAAAAATGGTGGCGACTTTAAGATTATGATCGCCATTGTCTTTTTTCTGCTTAAACAAATCGTAGTAAGCCGTCAGCACTTCCACCGAACTCACGCAAAACATAGCGGTAAACTCTTTGGCGTGAGTTTTCCGGTCATGGTTAGCAATGATGTAATCAACAATCGCTTCAAGGCGCTGTGGAGCTTCTAACACTTCTTTGGTGTTAATCGCTTCCACTTCAAGGTCTTTAATTTGCTCTTGCTGTTTAAAAGTCTGGATATACTCAACCGCAAACTTCAAAACATTCTCGTCACGAATCGCATCGGTAATCACATATTTGTGCAGACACTCGCCAAACAGGTCTTTGGTGGTGCGTTTACCGTGTTGATTACCAGAGACGTTTTCGGCAAAGATCGGTGTACCCGTAAAGCCAAACATTTGATAGCGGTTGAAATACTCGGTAATGCGCTTGTGGGTGTCTCCAAACTGGCTGCGGTGACATTCATCAAAAATAAAGATGATGTGCTTGTCTTTCAGTGGTTCCATCGCCGACTGATAACGCTCTTTCATAATCGCGGTATTCAGCTTTTGCAGTGTGGTGACAATCAACTTGGTGTCATCGCCTAACTGTTTCACCAGTTTTTGGGTGTTGTCGGTACTATCGACACTGCTTTCACTAAACGCATTAAACTCTTTAGAAGTCTGATAATCGAGGTCTTTACGATCCACACAGAACACGACCTTATCGACTTTGGGTAAGTTGGTGAGAATTTGCGCGGCTTTGAAAGAGGTCAGTGTTTTCCCCGAACCCGTGGTGTGCCAAATATAACCGTTATGTACTGAATTCATGACCTTGTCGATAATCGACTCTACCGCGTAATATTGATAGGGTCTAAGCACCATTAGAATCTTATCGGTCTGATTTAAGACAATATATTTGGTAATCATCTTCGAGAGGTGACACTTCTCTAAAAAGGTCTTGGTGAACTGCTCAAGCTGAGTAATTTGATTATTCTCTCTGTCCGACCAGAAGAACGTCTGTTTAAACGACTGTTTGCGGTTATTGGCGTAATACTTAGTGTTCACACCGTTACTGATGACAAACAACTGAATGTATTGGAATAGCCCCGAACCTGCACCGTAAGAATGGCGCTGATAGCGATTGGTTTGATTAAAGGCTTCTTTAAGCTCCAAACCACGGCGTTTTAACTCAATTTGAACCAACGGCAAACCATTAATCAAAATTGTCACGTCATAGCGGTTTTTGTAGCTTCCTTCCATCGTAACTTGATGGGTCACTTGGTATTGGTTTTGACACCACTCGATTTGGTCAATGAACTCAATGTAAAAGGTGGTTTCATCATCCCGTTGCAGATTGAACTTATCGCGCAAAGTCTCCGCACGCTCAAACACACTGCCTTTATTCAGGTGGTTCACAATCTTGGCAAACTCATTCTCTGAAAAAGTCGTCTTATTGTGCTTTTCCAACTGAATTTTTAGGTTCGCCAACAACGCGGTTTCGTCATTAATCCGGACAGGCGCAAAGCCTTGATCAATAAGCTGTTGGATTAGATTGTTTTCTAATTGCGCTTCGGACTGTAATTTAGGGACAGCATAGACACCGCTTTGATCTTCAACTTGGCTCATAAAGGTTTATTTTTTGTAAATTGAATTTTGAAATTTTGGCAAAGAAAAAGCACCTGAATCGGTGCTTTGATTATGATTCGACTTGTTCTAAAAACCTGCCAATCGTTTGGGTGTCTTGGCTGTTTGCAACGGTGACATTCAATCTTTCAAATTGATCCAGTGCAAAATTCAGTGCTGTTTTTAGTTCTGGCTTTGCACTCTCTTCATAAACAATTAGGTGTTTTTGTGGTTCAAGCAATTGAGCACTCATCAAACCATTTAAATGTGCTATCCAATTCAACGCGTGCTCTGTCACTTTATTAGCCTGATCATAACCGGCAAAACTCAATGGTTTGATACTGGTTAAATGTTCATTTTCATAAAACGGCAAGGTCGCTTTTACGCCGAATTCTTTCTGCTCTAAACGTTTTTCTTTGTAAATTTTATCTAGGTGACGAGCAGCAAGTACCGTTGTCTTAAAATTTCTCGCTAGTTCTGCATCATGATTTTGGCTTTTGTACTTTTCACTTTCGAAGTTCACCAAGTCTTGATTAAGCGTTTCTAATGCCTGTTGTATGGTTTGCCCGTCAGCTAAAAATTTCACTCGTACTGTTGAATACTGCAACAAACCATCTTTAGGCTTTACCACCTCATTAAACAAGGCTTGTTTATTGTTTGATTGCGGCATAAATTCTTGAACACGCAACAATTCATCTTCAGCCAATCTCAGCACATCTTTAAACAGTTCTTTGCCTTTCAGAGTTGGGAAAAAAGCATGAACTCTTTTTGTTTTTCGCACATCATTTAACACAAACGCCAACTCACCGGTTTGCACGCACTGACCTACCACCCCGATATTGACAAACTCTTCACGGCGAGCATAAGGAATAAAGCGAATTAAACTGTATTTAAGCGTTTTTTTCATGACATTTGACTCCACAAAGCACCATTCGCTCTGTCTAACAAGCCGCGACGAATTTGATCCAAGTTTAACGAAAACGTTTCTGCTTCTAACCACTCATTTGGGATAGAAGACACAATATCATCCCACTTTTGCATCACATTTAAAAGCCGAGATTGATAGCCATCTCTCAGCAAGCCATCCTGATAAACAACTTCACCGGCCGGTCGAAAAACATGATGATCAGCAAAACCGAACTCTGGCTGACAAATAAGGTTATGGTCAATCACATATAAACCTTGTGACAAGGACCAAAGCAAGTTCACATTGCCACCTTGCTCAGTCAAATTGCGGTCATGATTCTGCACCCACAAATCAAAAACAAACAGATCACGTTTAACCTCTTCATCCACAAGACTTTCATTCGTCAAAGAATATTCCGAGCAATCAGCCACCAAACGCGATGCAAAGGCAAACTCTTCTTTTGGCTTAGACTATGCAAATGGATAAGGTGAACTTAACGCTTGATCCAAAAAAGCAACATCAAAAGCAGGCACATTTAAACCAAATTCTTTTGCCAAGCAAGCGCCCAGCAACTCTTTAACCAACTCGTCAAACGTCATGCCACCATCAAACTTCACCACATACTCAACACCATTACCATCCAGACAACGCAGCGGCTTAGTGGCTCCTTGGTGCATTTGAGAAACGATTTCTTCAATAAAAATCAATAGTGACCTCTGTTATTTCAATTGAATGGTGAAAGATTAATTTTACTCTGACACTTTTATTCACTTTTATTCGAAACCTAATATTATTCACCGTAATGTGTTTTCGCTCGAACGACTAACACAACACATCTATCATTTTCTATTCGATAGACAATGCGGTCTTGGAAGCTGAGGCGAACAGAATAATAGCCTTTTAAATCTCCAATTAAGGGTTTACCTGTTTCCGGTGAAACCGAAATTTTATTTCGTAAAATGTCTTTGAGTTTGTTTTTTAACTTAGGTGTCAGCTTGGCGACATCTTTCTGTGCTTGTTTTGTGAACTCAATCCGGTAGTAATCGCAGTTCACAAAGGCTCTCCAAACACCTCTTCAAAACTCGCCACATCCCCAGAATCCGCTTCAATAACAGACTGATTAAATTTTTGTTTAAAATCAGGTTGCGATAAAAGATGTAACGTCTCTTGCAGACTTTCATAATCAGCCTCAGACATAATGACGGCATTGCCAGATTTATGCTGTACCTGAAAAATTTCATGTTGTTGATTGGTTTGCTTAATGATTTCAAAAAATGACTTTCTTGCTTCTGTTGCTGTCATCGTAGCCATAATTCTAATTCCATTCTTTATTGTGTACCGAATAGTGTACCACTATTTTGCAAAGGACCCAATTAACATAAAGCCAATTCACCGGTTTGCACGCACTGGCCTACCACCGATATTGACAACTCTTCACGGCGAACATGAGGAATAAAGCGAATTAAGCTGTATTTAAGCGTTTTTTCATGACATTTTCTCGCTCCTACATCTTGTTTAAGAGCGGAACTTGTCACACTGCAAGTTTGCATTCCCAGGTAGAACGTGGGAACGAGTTAAATAAATTGTTAACTCATTTATCTAAACAAACATCTTCTGCAATAAGCCTTTTTTAAAGGCTTGGGTTTGGTTTAGAGTGGTTTGGGTTTGTTGGATTTTTTGGTCAATTGCGGTTAGGAAATCGGCGATTTTTTGTTGTTCTTCTATACAAGGTAGTTTTATTTTAATCTCACCAACTTGTTGAAGGTTTAAGTTGGGCTGTGCTCCAACAGATAAAACTTGGCGAATATATTTTGATATTTCAGATAAATTTAATGATAGATGAATGAAAGGAACATGGCGTTTATCGGCAAGTCGAATTATCGCGATAGCTTGATTAGTGTTAGCTGGTAAGTCATTAGAAGTAATAATCGCAGTTCGACCTAAAGTCCCTGCAATCGAAAACACAATATCATTTTCCATCAACCTTGAACGCTTCATAGCGTCATCACATTTGGCTGAAATCTTTGCTGTTTTACTATTATCAACTCTGTGATTAGCCAAACTTTCAGCTTTAATAAAATTAATTCCCTCAACTTGAAAGATATGCCCAATACTTGTCGGTGTTGTTCCTTTGGTAATTAAAGACGTCACTGAATTTAGCTTTACAAAACCCCACTCAGGGTAGTCGTTGCCTTGGTCGTCTTTGAAGCGGGTTTGCTGGGTGAAGAGTTGTTGCATGACGCCTTTTTTGTAGTCGGTGAGCAGACGGTGTTTTTCGGTGAGCTGTTCGATTTTTTGATCGACCGAAGAAAGGAAGTCCGCGATTTTTTGTTGTTCTTCAATTTTTGGTATAAAGACGGGCAAGGACTTTACTGTATACAGCGATAAGTTTTTAATAGTTGAACCAGTTAGTTGTCCATTAAAAAACTTTCTTACATGAGTAGTTTGAATGTAGTTTGAAACAAATCTTTTTTCTGATTTTTCAGGGTCAACATTTATATAACAAGCACTTTTGCCGAGGACAATTTTTTCACCTCTAAAAAACGCCATATTTCCAATAGTGCCGTTTATTGACAGCAATATCGTATTGTTATGTAACTCTCTTTGATGCTTTTGGAACTCGGCCTCGTTTACCCTTTTAGTTTTTTCATCAATTGCAATTCTGCCATTAATTAGATTATTTCCATTCACAAAAAAATAATCACCCTGTTCATCATAAATGGGGGTACTGTGAATACCATCGCTGATCTTAGTCGTTAACAAACCTAGCTTAACTCTTTGCAAAGAGTCATTAAACTCAGGAAATCTCAGTTCTGGCTCCGCTACGCTACGCGCAGTCTTCGATTCAGGCACACATTTCAAATCACTCATTAAAACGGCTCCTGAATGCCTAATTGTTGGCAGAAGTCAGCAATAACGGCATCGGTTTGTTTCATTTCTAAATCAATGGTTTTGATTTGCTCGGTGACGGCTTGCAGGTCAATCGGTTCTTCTTCCTCAAAGGTATCGACATAGCGCGGAATATTCAGGTTCCAGTCGTTTTCTTTGACTTCGCTTAGTGGTGCGACATGACTGTATTTTTCGATTTCCTCGCGCTTGGAGTAGGTGTTGATAATCTTGTCGATATGCTCTGGCAAAAGGCGGTTTTGGTTTTTGCCTTTTTCAAAGTCATTCGAGGCATCAATAAACAGTATGTCATCAGGATTCGTACGGCATTTTTTAAACACCAATACGCAGGTTGGAATAGAGGTGCCATAAAAGATATTGGCAGGCAAACCAATGACTGCATCGAGATAGTTGCGGTCTTCAATCAGGTATTGGCGAATATGGCCTTCTGCGGCACCACGGAATAAGACGCCGTGCGGCAGTACAACAGCCATGACGCCGTTATCGTCCAAGTGGTGAACCATGTGCTGTACAAACGCAAAATCCGCTTTGGTTTTTGGTGCCAGTTTGCCGTATTGCGAAAAACGGTCATCGCTTAAAAACAGTGGATTGGCTGACCAGTGAGCAGAAAATGGTGGATTGGCGACGATGGCTTCAAAACGTTTATCGGAGTGTTGTGGATGCTCCAAGGTATCGTCTTGCTTAATGTCGAACTGTTTGTAGTTCACATTATGCAGAATCATATTCATACGAGCCAAGTTGTAGGTGGTACGGTTCAGCTCTTGACCATAGAAATGCCCGACTTCTTTGACTTCTTTCGCCACGCGCAACAGCAAGGAACCCGAACCACAGGTTGGATCGTAAACGGATTTTAGGTGCGTTTTGCCTTCGGTAACAATACGGCTCAAGATGGTCGCGGCTTGAGCGGGGGTATAAAATTCGCCGGCTTTTTTACCGGCCCCTGATGCAAATTGTGCAATCAGATATTCGTAAGAATCGCCCAATACATCGGCATCACGGTCCTCTAACATGAAATCAATTTTATTCAAACGCGATAGGATTTTGGCAACCAGTTCATTCTTTTGCTTTTCGGTTTTACCCAGCTTGGTCGAGTTGAGATCAAGGTCTTCAAACAGGTGATCAAAATCGTCTTCGGATTCCGTGCCCATGGTGGAGTGTTCAATATTACGCAGAATGGTTTGCAGATCACCCAAGATAAAGTTATCGGCGGTTTCGCCTTCTTTGGATGAACCTTTTCTGGCAATGGTCGAAAAGAGTTCTGACGGTTTAAGCATATAACCGAGTTTTTCAATCGCTTCTTCAGCCACCGCTTCAACCACTTCTTGGCCTTCTTCAGTGGTTTCATCCACCGATGCATAATCCAAATCTTCATCCAGACTATTCGCGTAGAGGCAGAGCTTCTCAGAAAGGTATTTGTAGAAGATAAACCCAAGAATGTAATCACGGAACTCATCGGCATTCATTTTGCCGCGTAGATCGTTGGCAATTCCCCATAGCTGCTGTTCTAACAGCTTCTTCATTTCTTCTGACATTCTTGAAAACTTTCTCTAGCATAGATAATTAAGCGCGAAATATTAGCATAATAAAGCGTTTGAGAGGCGGTTTTGACGATCTTAAGCCGGTGGTTAGCAGGTGGAGATTGAATGGATATTGGATGGATATTGGATGGATAGCGAATAGACAAAATATAGAATTCTGTATTGATTTTTTAGGTTTTTGGTTCTGGTTTTGTGTGCGAACTTGCATCAGTCGTAGTCGTGCAAATTACTTGAATTAATAAAAGTGAGTTGCTGTTCGCGACTGTTGTTTGTCAGTGTGACTCTAATTCAATTTAATCACTTTAATCAATCGCTCCAAAGTCTTTCATTTTTTCTGCAAGTGTTTGTGCGAGCAGTCTGTAGCCGTTTTCGTTAAAGTGCACATAGTCGGATTTCATGGATGGGCGTAGAAGGAGGCTTGGAATAATTTCATCTTCCAGTGGAATTTTGAATTCGTCGGCAAGTGTGTCGAAAATTTCATGTGAACCGGCAAAGAGTTTTTTGGGTGGCACACCAACCAAGAGCACGTCAATATTTCTGCTTTTGGCTTCTAATATCATTAATCTGAGGTTTTCAAGAGTTTTACCGGCCGGTATATTTCGTAAAAAGTCGTTACCACCTTCCATGAGGATGACTAATTTGGGCGAGTGTTCATTTAATACTTCTGCAAATCGTTGTAAGCCTTCAGCGGTTGTTTCTCCTGAAATGCCTGCATTGATGACCGGCCGGTTAAGTATTTGACTTAAAACTGCAGGATAGCTGTGTGTTTTCTTAACACCGTAACCAGCGGTTAGACTGTCACCAAAGGCAAGAATTTTGTCGTCAGCTTCCAAAGGTTGGAGTTCAGGGTTGCTACAGGCGCTCAGTAATAAACCCAGCACTAAAACTAAGACTAGATAGCTTTTGTGCTGCAAACTTTTTATGTTTTGAAAATATGACATAAATTCTCCTTAAGTTTCAGAAGTCTAGCCGATAAATGTATTGTTGAATAGAGTTAATAGGTGTGTAAAGCACTGATACAAATTGACCGTCAACCGACTCCACAAGGGAAACGTTTAAGTGATCAATGCTTGAACATGTGGTGGAGAAGGCAAGCAATAAGCATTAGCCTGTAAAATATAATACCCATCACTCCCGTTTTTCTAAGGAGTGAATTATGAAAATTTTAGACCAGAATTTACAATTGAGCTCTCAAACTCAATTTCATCAACGCAGTGAGCTTTCCCAAGGTTCTGAAAAATATTTGGGAGGTCAGCTTGTATCCCGACAAGGCGAACACGCTTTAACGCAAACGTCAAACGTGCAAACCCATTCTGTTGGTGCCAATGGTTCAAGAGACTTTCAATCCAGTCATCAATCCAAACTTGCCGATAAGTTTGCCGAATCCTATTCACCCACTCAAAATTCAAACCGAGTTGTTTGGTTTTCAAATTCATTAGAGGGGGCTTGGAATCGGTTTGTTGCGCCAAATTTACAAACCCAAAATGTTGATCAGCAAACCACGCCAATGCCAGAACATTTACTGAAAATGGTCGAAGTGATTGAGAATATGATGGAACGTTTGACAGGACAGTCTTATCGTTTGCAAATTTATGGATATGAGCGTGGAGAACCGGAACAATCAAGAGGAGAGTCTTCTTTTCGGACTTTTGATGGTAGGAGTTTGTTTGTTCAAACAGGAAAGGTTGGGCAAGCGAATTTTGAAGGTGTCGACGGCGAACGCATTTATCGGAATAGCCAGTATTTAGAACAAGAAAAGATGAATTTTGCTGCCAGCGGCCAAGTTTCCACAGAAGATGGACGGCAGATTTCATTTGATTTTTCTTCCAGCGTGAGCCGAGAGTTTCAGACTCAAGCAAGCTTTGAAATGTCAAAAGGGTTGGTTGTGACAGATCCGCTTGTGGTGAATTTTGGTGGTCAGAATGCACAACTGACTTTAGATAAAATCGATTTTGATTTGGACTCTGATGGTGAGAAAGATTCGATTAACTTTGTTAAAGAAGGTTCGGGTTTTCTTGCGCTAGACAAAAATGGCAATGGAATAATTGATAATGGGTCTGAATTGTTTGGCCCAGAATCAGGCAATGGTTTTCAGGACTTAGCCGCTTATGATGAAGACGGTAACGGTTGGATTGATGAAAATGATTCGGTCTTTGCGCAATTAAAGTTATGGCACCAAGATAGTAATGGCTTGCAACATTTAGACGGGTTGTTGGAATTAAATGTTGGGGCAATAGCGTTACAGAATGTTGAGAGTGAGTTTACTTATAAAGATGATCAAAATAACGCGCAGGCTCAGATACGAGCGTCTTCGGTATTTTTGAAAGAGGATGGCGGAGTGGGTTCTGTTCAACAAATTGACTTGGTGATTTAAGGTAATTGTCAGAAAGTTTCATTCGAACATTAATCTAGATCAGATTTCTAGATTAGGTTGAGAGGTGAAAAAGGGTTTGCTTTAAGGTTGCAAACCCTTTTTGATTTGAAACTTCCTGCTATAAATTAGTAGCTTAGGTTTTGGAAGTTTTTATTCAGAAGTCCTGCGGCGACATTTGCAGGTTTAGCAACCTGAATACCATCAATTAGATCTTCAGGTGTTTTCCCCGCGTTTGGCAGATAAAGTGGACAAACTTCCACTTTTGCGCCCATTCCCATGATTTTTTTCAACATCATGCTTGGAGAGACATTTTTTGGCTTCAATTTTGGTGTTTCAGTTGTTTTTAGCGCTAAATCACCGGCCGGTCCACATAGAGTCATGTGAACTTTCTTACCATGCTTTTTCAGTGTTTGTGTTGAAAGTACCATTGCCATTAGCTGTGTTTGGTGGCTGTCAGAAGTCACCACAACGTTTAATCCTTCAGCCATATTGTCTGCATAAGCTTGATTCATTCCCAATGCACCAACCAACATAGAACCCAAAACTGCTTTTTTCAAAATTGCTTTCATTTTAATTCCTTACAAATAATATTGTATTAAAGTGTTTATTTAAGTGACGAATAATACTCTATAAGAAAAAGTTATGAATGTAGAGGGTAATTTTATTATGAGAATGGATAAATAAAATTTATACCCTGTGGTGAAGGTATGTTTGGGATGATTTTAATAAGATGAAAATGTTGGTGTGTTGCACAATGCCGATGACTTAAGAATAAAGATTGCCACTAAGTGAATCGCATTGTGCAATGGCTGGCTTTGACTGTTTTGGGAGGGTGCTAGCGATATTGACGAAGATACCAGCCTTCAAAAAAACGTTTTGCATAATGCAATAAACGACAAGGAGGCAAGAGGGTGGTACTTTTTTCTGTTCGTTTAATTAGAATTCCATGCTTAAGCGTGTCCACAATACAAATTAATTCATGGAAAATTTCTTCTAATTCAGAGTCCTGCGCACTTGGATTTTTTAACAATCGAACCGCATTAATGGCAGCGACTTTGGCTTGAATATCTGCGGCATGTGCTTGTTTTGCTTGCCAGTCAGGGCCAGGAAATGAGCCTGCATCGCCTGCAACATAGACGTGTTCAAATCCTTCGACTCTACCTTGTAAATCGGCTTTAATCATGCCGCCTTCAGAAATCGGGAACTCTGTATTTGGCAACCATGCTGGCCCTGTCATTCCCGGCATAAATAGCGTTAGGTCGGATTGAAATTCTTCGCCTTCGGTTATTACTGAGTTTTCAGTAAATCCTTTCATTTTATGGCCGAGTTTGGTTTGGATTCCCTTTTTAGTCATCATTTCAGTTAGTTTTTCAGGAACTTTTGCTCCCAAACGTTTTCCCGGTTCTGGTGCAGGGTTGAAGAATACTAAATCGAATTTATTACGACGGCCTTGTTTACGTAGCAAGTTATCGATACCAAACAGAAATTCAAACATAGGGCCACCACGCATGGCAGAAGGCTCTTTTGGATTACCGCCAAAGCCGATGGCAATGGTTCCACCGTCCATGGATTGCAATTTTTCTCGAATTTTTTCACCGGCGGCAATCCCTTCACAAGGCGTGATGATGTGCTCAATACCTGGTAATTTTTTAATAAAACGGCCTCCACTGGCAATGATTAAGGCATCATTTTCAACCATACCGGAGGAGGTTTGAACTTTACGACCTCCATCGCTGACGCCTTCAACTTGTCCAGCAATGAAATTGACTTTCATTTTTTTAAAGAAATTCTTCAGGTCGACGCGTAAATCATCTGCTTTACGGAGACCCGAAGGGAGCCAAATCAAACTCGGTAGATAGACAAGCTCATCTTTGGGCGCAATCACAGTGATTTCAACACTATGCGATTCTTTACGAAGGTTTTTTATGGCGGTCAACGCTGCAAACCCAGCGCCTAGAACAGTGACTTTCATGATGAATCCTTTTATAAAAGTTAGTGATGCAAGTATAAGTGTTATCTATTTAAAAGCCAGCTTAGCACCCACAAACTTGCAATGAAGTTTTTTATTGCGGCAGATAAAATTGTCTTTAGTTTAGGGAACCTATTATTGAATCAGAGGTTTCTTACAGAGGTTTTTTAGGTTTTGAATGACCTTGAAGCTTTGGACTCTCAAAATTCATGCGTGACATTGTCAGCAATTTTTCGGATGCATGTCTTAACTGTAATTAACTTCCTAGGCCTTTTTATTGAGCTTTCAATTGTTTATTGGTTTTTTAGTGGCATTGCTGCAAATTGCCTATGAAGCCGTCTAGAATAATGCAGATTCTGCTTTTCTAGTTATTCAGAATCGACTAGTTAGGCGATGAAGAGTAATTTTGCCAAAAAGTTATGATTAAGAGGGCGCGTTGGTCAAAGTGGTTACACAAATAAGAGATATTCAATTGCAGGCTGAGATGAAACACTTAGTTCTAGGCGGTGCTCGTTCTGGAAAAAGTGCATTTGCAGAGTCAATGTTGTTAGATTGGCAAAAAATTTCAGGTGGTCGTGTTGTTTATATTGCGACCTCCAATCATAGAAATGATGCTGAGATGTTAAAGCGTGTCGAGCATCATAAATCTTACCGGCCGGTGGATTGGGAAACGATTGAAGAGCCTATTTATTTGGCGGAAGCGTTAAAAAGTGTCTGCGTAGACCTCTCGCAAGAACAAATGATACATAACGAATCTATTTTGGATGCTCCTGTTGCGGTCATTGTCGATTGTTTAACCTTATGGATGCTCAATATCATTGAAGCCGATTGTCGAAAACAGCAAACAGAGCAGTTGTTGCAAACATTAAAACACTTGAGATGCCCTGTGGTTTTGGTGAGTAATGAAGTGGGATTGGGCGTTGTGCCAATGGGAAAACTCAGTCGTGAATTTGTCGATGAGATTGGACGGCTTCATCAAGCGATTGCAGCGCAAGTGGAGGCTGTAACTTTCGTGACAGCGGGTTTACCGATGTCTTTAAAATCCCCTTTGAAGTAAAAAAAGGAATTTGAGTGAATAGTTCATTGAAGATAGAAGCATTATTTTGCGCGAATCAGGCGTTAGATGAAGAGGCGTTAAGCGCGGCCTATTTGCATCAACAGCAACTGACGAAACCAGAAAGGGCATTAGGTCGGCTGGAAGAGATGGCATTGCGACTGGCGAGTTGCCAAAAAACTGCGCACCCAGACATAAAAAAACCTTGGGTCTCGGTGTTTGCCGCTGATCATGGCATTGCTGTTGAAGGCGTGTCAGCGTATCCACAAGTTGTGACTCAGGAAATGGTGAAAAATTTCAGTCGAGGTGGTGCGGCGGTGAGTGTGTTAGCGAATTTTTCTCATGCAAAATTCGAAGTGATTGATGTAGGGGTGCTCGAAGATTTAGCGCCACTTGAGCATATGGTGTCTGCTCGAGTTGCTTCAGGTACGCAAAACTTTTTACACCATCCTGCTATGACATCTGAGCAATGTTTGGAGGCGATTCAGGTTGGAATGCAAACCGCCCAAAGGGCTTTTGATGCCAAAGCAGATTTGTTTATAGCCGGTGAAATGGGGATTGGTAACACGACTTCTGCTGCTGCTTTAACAGCAGTTTTGAGTGGTAAGCCTGTTCATGAAGTGGTTGGTGAAGGTACGGGCATCAGTTTTCGTCAGAAGAAGCAAAAAACGGAAATTATTGAACAGGCAATTGCTTTGCATGAACCAAATTTAACGTCACCTCTGAAAGCTTTGCAATATCTTGGAGGGCTTGAAATCGCTTCGATGACGGGCGCTTATATTCGTTGTGCGCAACTTGGATTGCCTATGGTGATTGACGGTGTTATCTCCTCAGTTGCGGCTTGGATTGGGGACTTTGTGAGTCGTAATGATCAGTTGTTCAATTGTATGTCTGTTGAAAAGCTTTGGGATTTAGGAAAATATTCTATGCCGGAGACATTGTTCTGTACCTGTGGGTCTTGCCCTCGTTTGGTCGATTGGTGTTTTTTCTCGCATAAATCAGTTGAACCGGCGCATGAAGTTATACTAGAAGCCTTAGGGGTTGAGCCGATGCTTAACTTTGAGATGCGTTTGGGCGAGGCATCGGGTGCTGCGTTGACGATTCCTCTATTGCAACAAGCCTGTGCTTTGCATAATCAAATGGCAACATTTGAACAAGCTGGCGTTTCTCAAATTTCGTAACTCGTCTTTGATGCAAATTTGTTTTTGAGAAGACAACGACTTTGCTGACAAGTTTTTATTTATAGGGACTTAATTATGATGGTTCGACTTCATTTTTTTCGGCATGGTCAGTGTGAAGATAACGCATTTCTCAGAGGGCGCTGCAATTCTGATTTGAGCGAAAGAGGCTTGCAAGGAGGGTTACATAACGCTTTGAAGGTTATGTCGAATGGCGATAATTTTCAGGAGGCAAGCTACATTTTAAGTTCTCCTGCTAACCGTTGTCAGCAGCTTAAAAATGCGTTGCAATCCCTTTACCCACATTTGAAATCATTACCCGATGCAAAAAAAATTGCATCTTATTGGCAGGAAAGAGATTTCGGTGTGCTCGATGGTTTGAGTTATCCGCTTGCACAAGCTGAGTTTCCTTCAGATTTGGAAGCTTATTTGGAATCCCCATTTGAATATACACCTTTACAAGCAGAGAGCTTTGCTCAATTTAAAGAGCGAATGTTTAAAGCTTGGAACTTGTTGCTACAACAAGTGTTAAAGGAGGGAATTGAGCATTCCAATCGGTTTATTGAAGTGGTTGTGGTGACTCATGGTGGTCCGATACGTTGGATATTTTCAAAAGTGACCGGAGCGCCAATTGAACAAACTTTTCATCTTCAATTAGGGTACAACTCGATTATGACTCTGGAGGTTATGGCAGATCAGAAACTAGATGATTATGGTGAACCTATTGGTGTGATAGAACCGTTTGTTAGGCTGGTTTCTTTAACTCCTGGACAGATAGAAAATGACGATACCAATTTGTCAGGTGAGTTGTAAGCGGATTGTATGATTTTTAAGACATCCTCCAAAAAAACATTTTGGCTAAGCTTGCAATTTTTTAGCCAACTTCCTACGCCCAATTTTCAATCGGTTACAGTTCGTGAAATGGCAGCGTCTATGGTTTGGTCTCCAGTGATTGGATTAATTTTAGGCGGTGGTCTTGCTGTCAGTTTTTCCATTGCTTTATGGCTCGCAATGCAAGGTGTACCGGCCGGTGTTCTAGCGGTCTTTATTTTAGTGATTTGGATCGCTTTTTCCAAAGGGCTTCATTTGGATGGTCTCGCTGATGTTGGAGACGCATGGATGGGCAGCTTGGGTTCAACAGAACGAGCGTTAAACATCATGAAGGATAGCCGTCTGGGCACGGGTGGTGTGACCACATTGGTTTTGATGATTCTGATTAAATGGCAATTAATTACCCATCTTTTGACTGAGTTTTCCAGAATTGACACTGGACTAACACCGACAGTTTTTGCGGGTGTTTTTATTTTAATTCTTCTTATTCCAGCATTTGCGCGTTTTACTGCATGGCGCTTGATGGCGTTGAGTCGATATGCCGGGCAAACAGCGTACCACCGAAAATTATTTCATTATTGGTCGAGCGGTAATCTAAGTAAAACCAGTAATCGCATGTATCGATTGAGTGCGGCTTTACTTACCTTTGTAATGTTGATTGCTTTGTATGGCTTGGTAGCAGAATTATTTTGTCCGCAAATTTCACAAATGAACTGTTCCAGTTCAATAATTTTATTGGTGACGATTTTTCTGACAGTCGGAGCATTGTTGATTTTTGGTATGCAAATGCTTTGGTTAAGAAAACAGAGTGAAAATTTAATTGGTGGTATTAATGGCGATATGGTTGGTGCGCAAATTGAAGTGTCAGAAACTGTTGGATTAATATTGCTACTTTTATTGTTAATTTTTATTTAAGATTTGTGTTTTAACTATTTGAATAATTTGATTTTTATTTTTATTTTTCATTTCCTTGCAGTCCACCTGTGTGTAAAACAAGCACTTTGCTACCGGCCGGTAACTTTTTTTGAACGATTTGTTTGTAGATCCCATGAAACAGTTTGGCGGTGTAGATTGGGTCAAGTGGAAGGTTAAAAGTTTGTTCAAAACGTTTTTGAAAGCTTTTTAAATAGTTCGGGGTTTTGCCGTAACCGCCGCCTGCGGCATCGGTAATAAGTTGCCAATCAATTTTTATTTTTTTGTTATTTTCAATTTTATTTTCTCTTTTGTTTTCAAATGTTTCTATCCATGATTGAATGTCTTTTCTAAGGTAGTCTGCTTCGTTTAAAACCGCAATTCCGATGATATTTTTGAGCACTGTTGGTAATCGTTTTTGACCGGCCGGTGAAATTTGTATGTTTTTCGGGTGTCGGCAGTTTGCGATTAAACCGGCTAGGGTTCCGCCAGTTCCAACGGGGCAATAAAGGTGTGTCCAGTCTGGCATTTGTTGAGTGATTTGCGCGCACATTTCGTCAAACCCTTTGATCGCTAAATCATTTGATCCTCCTTCAGGAATGACAAAACTTTTGGGGTGTTGTTTTAACCACTGGATGACTTGCGGTGCTTGCTTTTTTAAGCGGTAGTTTTTTCTGTTAATAAACAAAAACTGCATACCATTTTGTTGGGCATGTTTTAGTGTGTGACTCCATTTTTCAGGATGCTGTTCTAATTCTTGTCCTCGAATGACTCCCGTTACTGGTAAACCAATTTCATTGGCTGCGGCAGCGGTGGCAGCAATATGATTTGAGTAAGCACCACCAAAGGTGATTAATTGTTCAGCACCTCGCTCAACTGCATCTAAAAGGTTGTATTTCAATTTGTGGAGTTTGTTGCCTTGAATTTCTGGATGATTCAGATAATCGAGTTTGACCCAAACTTGTACCTTGTACTTGTCGAAGAGAGGGTGGGTCAATTGAACGCAGGGTGTTATTTTTGGCGTAAGCAAGTTGTCAGACGGATCAAGTGGAGTTGGTTGTTTTTTCATAAATAAAAATTTTGACATTGCATAAAGCAATTTTGGGTCTTCAGCTCGGTTTCTAGCGGCCAGAATGGCGTATTTTGCTAAAATACCCACGAAAATTACAATGATAAGGGAGTGTTCAAATGGAACAACTAACCACTAGCTTAGATGTGCTCTTTATTCTGTTGGGAGCTATTCTAGTGCTATTTATGCACGCTGGGTTTGCTTTTTTGGAAGTGGGAACGGTGCAACATAAAAACCAAGTCAATGCACTTGTCAAAATTATGAGCGATTTAGGGGTTTCAACCGTTGCTTATTTCTTTGTGGGATATGGTGTGGCTTATGGTGTTTTTCTTGGTTTTAATCTGGATGGCCAACTAACGCAGGCGATGACCGAAAAATCTGGTTATGAGCTGGTGAAATTCTTTTTCTTAATGACTTTTGCGGCAGCGATCCCAGCGATTGTTTCTGGTGGGATTGCTGAACGTGCTCGTTTTTACCCCATTCTGGCGGCAACATTTTTGACTGTCGCGTTTGTATACCCTTTGTTTGAAGGGATTGCTTGGAATGGTAACTTTGGTATTCAAGGTTGGTTGGAAGAGCGTTTTGGTGCCGGTTTTCATGATTTTGCCGGCTCAGTCGTTGTGCATGGGGTCGGTGGTTGGATTGCCTTGGCAGCGATTCTTGTTTTAGGCGCACGCCATAATCGTTACGGAGCTGATGGTCGAATTCGTTCTATTTATCCTCCTTCAAGTATTCCATTTTTAGCGTTAGGTGCTTGGATTCTATCTGTCGGCTGGTTTGGGTTTAATGTGATGTCTGCGCAAGCGGTTGAAGGCATTCAAGGTCTTGTTGCTATGAACTCCCTAATGGCAATGGTCGGGGGCATTTTAGCAGCAACGTTTATTTCGGATAAAGATCCCGGTTTTGTTCACAATGGACCTTTAGCTGGGTTGGTTGCAATTTGTGCCGGTTCGGATGTGGTGAGTCCATTGGGCGCATTGGTGATTGGATTGGTCGCTGGAGCTTTGTTTGTTAAAGCTTTCACTTGGACGCAAGTCAAACTGAAACTGGATGATGTTTTGGGTGTTTGGCCGCTTCACGGACTGTGTGGTTTATGGGGAGCATTGGCTGTCGGTATTTTTGGTTCGACAGCATTAGGTGG
The DNA here is from genome assembly GCF_004293625.1 of Thiomicrorhabdus indica. Lineage (NCBI taxonomy): Bacteria > Pseudomonadati > Pseudomonadota > Gammaproteobacteria > Thiotrichales > Piscirickettsiaceae > Thiomicrorhabdus > Thiomicrorhabdus indica. Next base: position 1,184,653 of record NZ_CP033040.1, read on the forward strand.
ATTGGGTGGCGTATCTATGATGCCACAAATTATTGGCACATTACTCGGAGTAATTGTCGCTTTCGTTGGTGGTTTCTTGGTGTATAAACTGGTAAATATCTTTGCCAAGATTCGCATGGATGATGAAGAGCAGTTTGAAGGGGCGGATTTGGTATTTCATAAGACTCATGCCAATCCACCTCGAGAAGAGTTCAATCGTTAAATCAAAAAAGTATTGCGGGTTTTATGGCTTTGGCCTGAAATTTTGTGATAAATAGTGTTTAATTAGACGGCTTTTTATCTTGCAAGCGGGTTATTCCGGTTGAAAGGTGAAAAGCTGTTTTTTTATGAGAAACTTTTTTAGGTTTGTTAAGCTCTCTTAATTTGACACTATTGCCAACTAAAACTGAGCAATTACAGTATTCTTGGCGCTGTTTAGGCACAAACGCCTGATTATGAATTTCAACAGTCCCTAATCCTTCTCTTTGAGTTTATTAAAGGTCATATAAAGGTCATATACCTCCTATGCAAAAGCTATCCGCTGATCAACTTTATCGTTATACCCGTTTTTCCGATGCATCTTTTGATGCGCAATTGCAAAATCCCGAAGTCAGTGAAAAAGATGAGGCGGTTTTAGGGTTTATGCGGCATTTTCATCCGCGCGCTTACCAGTCTCTGAATTTTGGTTTACATTTGAAGCGTAATCAAAACCATATTTTTATTATGGGAGAACCCGGTGTCGGTCGTATTGGCATGACCAAAGCGATGTTGCGACAAGCAGCAAAGCAAAAACCAATGGTTCAAGATGTGGTGTTGGTATCGGATTTTAAAGAGAGTAATAAAACGCAATACCTTTATTTCCCGGCCGGTGATGGTTATGAGTTTAAAAAAGCGATTGAGGAATTTGTTGCTCAGTTGAAAACCCAGTTGCCGGTGTTGTTTGATGGGCATGTGTATCAGCAGCAAACTCAGGCGTTGGAAAATGCATTGGCAGAGAAGCAGCAAGAAATTCTAAAGCCTGCTTTTGATCTGGCCGAGGCGAATAGCATTGACATTGCTCAAGCAGAAAACAGTTTTGTTCTTTCTGCTTTGATTGAGGGAAAAACTTATCGTACGGCTGAGTTGAAAAGCTTTGATAAAGAGGTTCAAGATCATTTTACCAAGGCATTTGATGAAGTCGAAGAAGCACTGAATAAAGCCTTGAGTCATTTTCCATTTTTACAGCATGAATTTTTAGATGCGGGTAAAAAAATGAATACTGAAGTGGCCAATGAGTATTTGGAGCCATTGGTTAAAACGCTCAAAATGGAGTTTGGCAAAACGGATGCGGTTTGTGACTATTTGAATGAGTTGCAAGAAGCAGTGGTTAATAAGTTACACCTTTTCTGGGATCAGACGGCTGAACAAGTGACTTCATCCGGTTCTCAACCGAGCTTAGAAGAGCTTCTTAATGAGCAGCAAGGATTGTCGATTTTTGAAGTTAATTTGTTGGTTGATCATCGTGGTTTACAACATGCACCGGTGATCTACGAGCAAAATGCGACCATGCCTAAATTGTTCGGTTATACGATTAATTCAGCTACGGTTTCTGCAACCGATCAAACTGCGTTAGCGATGAATCATCAAGCAGGTTTGTTGCAAAAAGCCAACGGCGGTTTTTTGATTTTAAATATTCAATCTGTACTCAAAGAGCCGGAGCTTTGGTCTCATTTAAAAGCGGCTTTGATGAGCAAGCGAATTAGTTTTGAGATTCCGTCATCCAGTTCAGTTGTGCCTTATCACTTACCTGATTTCCCGCTTAATTTGACATTGGTGTTGGTTGGACAGGCGACGCATTTTTATGCCTTGCAAGAAATTGATGCGCAATTCAGTCGTATTTTTAAAGTTCAGGTTGAGTTTGAGGTGGAATTGGCGAGAACAGCGGAACATGAATTAACCTTAGCAAAACAGTTGGCTGCGGAAGTCGCGGATTGGGAAGATTTACCGGTTGCAGTCAGTGCTTATGAACGTTTGATTGAATATGCGTCGCGTATGGCAGAGGATGAGAATCGAATTTACACCAATAAAGCTATTTTGCGAGATGTTTTGGCCGAGGCAAATGCTTATGCAAGAGCGAAAGATGTCCATGAAGTGAATCGCGAAATTATTGAAGAGGCGATTATTCAGCGTGATTTCCATACAGGCTTAATGGAAGAGTATTACCATCGTGCAATTACCGAACAGCAAGTTCTGATTTCAACCGAAGGCGAGCATGTGGGAATGGTGAATGGTTTGACGGTTTTAACCGTTGGTCGTTTGTCATTTGGTCAGCCGGTTCGTATTACTGCCATCGCAAGCCCAGGTGACGAAGGAGTTGTGGATATTGAACGCGAAGTGGATATGGCTGGGCCAATCCATTCCAAAGGTATGCTGATTTTGTCGGGTTATATGCGTGGCCGTTACATGAAAGACAAAGCGATGGGCTTTAGTGGTTCCATTGTGATGGAGCAAAACTACAATGGTGTGGAGGGTGATTCGGCTTCGTCGGCTGAATTATTAGCGCTTTTATCATCGTTGGGGAATTTACCTATCCGACAAGATTTGGCGATTACTGGCTCGATTAACCAGTTTGGTGAAATACAACCGATTGGTGGTGTAAACGAGAAAATTGAAGGGTTTTACAAAATTTGTCAAACACGAGGTTTAACTGGGCAACAAGGTGTGATTATTCCTCAAGCGAATGCGAGTCACTTAATGTTGAATACAGAAGTGCGCCAAGCGATTGCGGATGAAAAGTTCCATATTTACACGATTAACCATATTGATGAAGCTCTAAGTTTAATGACTGGTGTGACCATTAAAAAAGCCAATAAAAAGATTATGCGTGAAATTGAACGTATGAATCCAAAAGAGGAAAATACCTAAACTCAGGTAATCTTTTATTGCAATAATAAAAACTAACAAATTGAAGTTAGGTTATCAAAAACCACCGACTGGGAAACCGGCCGGTGGTTTTTTTATGCTTGGTGGATACTTGTTTGAAAGTAATTTTCGATTGATTAGGTTTAGGCTGATAACATAGAGTGATTGGATTAAGGTATTTTGTGCTATTGAAATGGTTTTTTTGAATGAAGAACTTGGCTTTTGAGTGGGATACTCACAATGTCTATTTGGGTTTTTTGCGAAGTATTTTTCGCTTGTTCCAGCGGTCAATGACGTGGAGTCGCCAAACAAGATGGATCAACACATAACTTACCGCACCAAGAATTGTTCCGACAACGATACTGCCAAGATAAAGCGGCATCCATAAATCACCAAGGGTTGTGCTAATCCATTGCCAGCTTATTTCAAAATGAGGGATTTCTTCTGCTGGATGGCCAAGAATGAGTGTCCCTACTTTGTAGTTGAAATAGAAGATAGGGCCCATGGTGATGGGGTTGCTAATCCATACAAGCGCTACACTCAATGCTAGGTTGGCGCGTATGGCAATCGCTGTAAACGCTGCGGCAACCATTTGAGATGGCATTGGGATGGACATCCAAAACAGGCCAATTAAGAAGGCTTTGGCAACGGAGTGGCGATGCAAATGCCAAATATTTGGGTCATGCAACCAAGCTCCCATCCATTGGATGCCTTTTGTCTGTTTTATTTTTTCGGCATTGGGTAAATAACGCTTTATGAGTTTTTTAGGCATAGCTTATGTTATTTAGAGTTTTTGTTATTGCTTGGCTATTGGCAACCTGTGGGTTTTATGAACTTTCAGAATTGCCAGACAGTCGTCTCATGATTGCAATAAGTGCCATCATGATTTTTTTAATCGTTATTGCTTGGAAAACTTCCAGAAAATCTCAAACCGGTAGAGGGTCGATTTACTTATCCGGTTCTTTGACAGGCATTATGATTAGTTTTTCCCTTGGGTTCATTATAGGCATCTGTTATCTCTATTGGCACGCTTTTTTTTCAATCAAATTACCCAATGACGTATTTGACCGGCCGGTAATTATTCAAGCGCAAATTTCTGAACTGCCTATTTGGCAAGAAATGTCTTCATTGAAGCAGAAAAATACTCGCACATCTCGCCAAAAGCTTCGTTTACAAATGAAGCTAAAACAGATGGTGTTATTTGAAAATTCTACAGATGAAACCAAGTGGATTCATGTGGATCAAGGACTGAGAGTTCCAGAGATTCAAGTTAACTGGTATTTGAGTCAACACATGCAAGCTGAAGATTTTGGTTTGCAGCATTGGCCTAGATTAGGCGAGACAGTGTGGTTAAGCGTGAAGCTGAAAGCGCCGAGAGGACAATCGAATCCTGGTGCTTTTGATTATGATCGTTATCTTTTTGCCAAAGGCATTCAAGCAAAAGGTTATGTAAAAGGCTTAACTTTGAATCATTGGCATCGCTTTCAAAGAGATGTGGCTGACAGAGGCGAGCTCATAGCTTTCAATCCTGTGAACATGAATTCGAGTAAGAACTCTGTTTTGGCGATTGCCGATTCCAACCTTTTCACGGGATTTTACAACTCTAGAACACAGTTACAAACACATTTGCAAAATCTGTTTGCAGGTTCAATGTTTTTTCCAGTAATCGAAGCGTTGACTTTGGGTGAACGTGCAACGGTTTCACAAGAGGATTGGGAGTTATTTCGCAAAACAGGCACTATTCATTTGATGGCAATTTCAGGATTGCACATTGGTCTAGCAGCATTATTTGGCTGGTTGTTTTTCTGGGTTTTTTGGAAGTTAATTTTCTACCGTTTTCGGGTTGTTGATCTTTGGTTGTTTGCAAAGATTGGTGCGCTTCTCAGCGCCACTCTGTACGCGTTTTTATCAGGTTTTTCAATTTCGACAGAGCGTGCTTGGATAATGGTCATTATTGGGCTGTTATTTCTGGTTTGGCAGCGGCCATTTTCGGTTTGGAACGCATTTTTTGTTGCCTTATGGTTCGTGATCTTTTTTCAGCCATCTGCGGTGTTAATGCAAGGTTTCTGGTTGTCTTTTTTAGCGGTTGCATGGATATTTATCTTTTTACCCGTGTTAGTCAATAAATCGAAATGGCAACAATTTCTTTGGATTCAGCTTGTATTAAGTTTGGCTCTAGTACCTGCATTAGCCCATTTTTTTGGTGCAATTCCAAGTTTTGGATTTGTTGCTAATCTGATAGCACTTCCGGTTATTTCTTTTATCGTGATGCCTTTATTATTTATTGTTTTAATTGGCTTGCTTGTGTTTCCAGAACATTTGCATGAATCTTTTAGGCCTGTGGTGACTTTGTTGGATTGGGTGTTGAAGTGGCTTTGGCAATGGTTGGAGTGGGTCTCTGAGTGGCCAAATAGTCTGTTCGAAGTTCCTTCGATTGATGGCTTGTGGGTGTTACTTATTTATGGAGTGGCGTTTTATATTGTGCAGAATTGGGTTCAAAGTAAACAAACAATTGCGCAACGGTTTAGTCACTTATCGACCAAACAACGCAATAGTTGGCGACATTATCTAACACGATTGAAACATATTGAGGATATTGAGCACATTAAAAAACGTTGTTTTGTACAGAACGCTGTTTTATGGCTAGTCGTATTTGTTGGATGTGTTGTTGTAATCATTCATTATTTCATGCCCAATGAAAAGCCAAAGAAGCAAGAAGCTTTGCTGACGGTATTGGATGTTGGCCAAGGGTTAAGTGTGGTGGTTGAAACTAACAACAAAGTACTTGTGTATGATTTAGGGGCTTATTGGGGCGAAAAAATGGACGGTGCTAAGCTTGCTGTGCTTCCCTATTTAAACTCTAGAAACATTGATTCAATTGATCAGCTTGTCATTAGTCATTCTGATAATGATCATGCAGGAGGTTTGCAAACCTTATTAACCCAAATTGCTATCGGTAATGCTTTAAGTGGTCAGCCTGAAAAGTTGGGTGTGAACCTTCCAAATACTGTTTTATCTCAATGCGTTGCAGGACAAAATTGGGTTTGGGAAAGTATTCAATTTGAAATAGTAGCCCCTTTACCTGAATGGCTTAAACGGCCCAATTTAAGCGATAACGATTTTTCATGCGTATTAAAAATCTCGACCGGCCGGTCGCAAGTTTGGTTGATGGGAGATTTAAGCACTCGTTATGAAAACCAGCTTTTGAAAGCATTGAGTGAAGAAGATACGGCTTTCCAAACAACCGAAATGCATTCAGAGATGAGAAGACAAGCATTGCTGGTTGCAGGGCATCATGGCAGTCGTTATTCAAGTGGCGAGGATTGGCTAAGTGCTGTAAAGCCAACCTTTGCAATCATTTCAGCCGGATATAAAAATCGTTATGACTTTCCTCATGAAGACGTTCTACATAGATTTGAATCGCATTCAACGCGAGTTTTGAATACCGCACATAGTGGTGCAATACAGTTTGGTATAAAACCTGAAGGCATTGAGTTGTTGAATCGAAATCGAATCGAACAAACAAAATGGTATTATCACTCCAGTTTTTCTCACACAAAGATTGAATAAATGAGTTGGCCGGATTTTTGGACACAAACCAATTGGAAAACGCTTTGTCTGCAACCACTCTCAAAGTTGGTCTGTCGAATTGCAAGCAGGCGGAGGTTAGCATTTCAGGAAGCTTCAGGGCTTAAGGTTGCAGAGGACTGTCTTCCGGTTTGTGTGATTGGCAATATTGTGGTCGGGGGCAGTGGAAAAACACCATTCATTCTCGCGTTGGTTAAGGCGGCACAGATGCAAGGGTTGAAACTCGGTATTGTCAGTCGCGGCTACGGAGGGAAATCAAAACAGTGGCCGCAGCGAGTTTACGCTGATAGTGATCCAAACCTTGTTGGCGATGAACCGGTGATGCTTGCCAGAGCGTTGCAGCAATTTCATATACCCATTGCGGTTGCTCCAAAGCGCCAACAAGCGGTTGAGCTTTTAAGTCAACAAACAGATTGCGATTGGATCATCAGTGATGATGGGTTGCAGCATTATCAAATGTCTCGTGTTTGTGAGATTGTTTTGGTCGATGGCGCGAGAGGTTTTGGCAATGGTCATTGTTTACCGGCCGGTCCATTACGTGAACCGGTAGAAAAACTTAAGCAGGTTGATGCGTTGGTGGTAAATGGTGAGGATCAACAGAAGATTTTAACGAATTTAGAAACGAGTTCTGATGGACAAGCTTTGTTGCCAAAGTTGATAGGGACGATGCAACTGACTCCTATCCGTTTGGTGAATGTGGTGGATGAAACACAAACTTTACCCATTGATGAATTGGCAAATCACTCTGTAAATGCAATGGCAGGAATTGGCAACCCTGAACGCTTTTTTGAAACCTTGGTTCAACTCGGTGCGCAGGTTTCACCACATCCCTTTGCAGATCATCATGCGTATTCGTTTTCGGATTTAAAACCCTTTGCAGGTTTAAGACAAGACAAAGAGAAGGTTACAAATTTAGATTCAATCAATAATGCGTTAATAATGACCGAGAAAGATGCGGTAAAATGCCGCTCAATTGCGCAACAATTGTCAGTCAAGCACTGGTGGTATTTGCAGGTCGAGTCAGAGGTTGATTCGGCAATCTTGACGCATATTTTCAACAAAATGGCACAAGCACCTAGATAGCTTTAAAAAAATGGCACAAGCACCTCGGTGGCAACGGAGAGAAATATAAATGGATGCAGATTTACTAGAAATTTTGGTTTGTCCAGTGAGTAAAACTAAATTGTATTTTGATAAAAATACGCAGGAGCTTATTTCTACAGCGGCAAACCTTGCTTATCCAGTGCGAGATGGCATTCCGATTTTATTGGAAGATGAAGCGCGTGAACTCAGTTCGGAAGAAGCAGAAGGTTATCGAGCGAAAAAAGGGCAGGGAGCATAAATGTCCTTTGCCGTCATTATTCCTGCACGTCTTGAATCAAGTCGATTGCCTGGCAAGCCTTTGGCAATTATTCATGGCAAACCTATGGTTTATTGGACTTGGCAGCAAGCCCGTAAATCGGGGGCGCATCGAGTGCTAATTGCCACAGAATCGCAAAAAGTTGCGGATATCTGTCATGAGTTTGGTGCAGAAGTCTGCTTAACCGGAGATCATCATCAATCTGGTACGGAACGCATTGCTGAGGTAATTGAGAAAAGCGTATTTTCACCTGAAGAAATCATTGTAAATTTGCAAGGCGACGAACCCATGATGCCAGCAGAATTGATTCATCAAGTGGCGCAAGGCTTGGAAGAAAATCCAAACATTCCAATGGCAACATTGTGTGAGCCGATTGATTCTGTGAAAGATTTGTTTAATCCAAATGTGGTAAAAGTTAGCCGAGATGTGAATGATTGCGCGATCACATTTAGCCGTGCGCCGATGCCTTGGGCGCGAGATACGTTTATGGATTATCAAAGTGCATTGCCTGATACTTTACCTGAATCCTTTTCCTATTATCGCCACATTGGACTGTATGCTTATCGTGCAGGGTTTGTACAACGATACATCGAGTGGCCAGAATGTCAGTTAGAGCAAGTTGAAAAGCTCGAACAACTTCGAGTTTTGTGGCACGACGAAAAAATCCTCGTTAAACAGGCGTTGATGGAAGCCGGTGTCGGTGTGGACACACATGCAGATTTGGAAAAAGTTCGTGAGCTGTTTGCTGCAAAGACGCACTAGAAGCATTTATTAGATTTAAAAAGGCGATACATTGCTTAAATACATCACTCTGCTGATTTTAATTTATTTCTTTTTTTGGCTTATTAAGAATAAATTTCGAGAAAGAAAACTTGAAGCGCAAGGTATTAAGGTCGAGCAAAAAGGGCTGCGGCCAATTACGATTATGAGCATTGTCATGGTGGTGATGTATGGCGGCTATTTGGTGTATTACCTGATTTTTGAAGCAGCATAATTTCTGTATAACTAGGGTCTGTTGAAAATTCATAATTAGGCTCTGCTCAAACCATTTTTCGTTCCAGCAAGGCAGAAAGAGCGTGGAATAGTTATTCTATTTGAGCGAATTTCTAACACTGCTGGGGCAAAAATGGCTTGAGTCCTACGGGTTGCGCTTAAAAATGTCGCACTCTTTGTTGCTCATCGCTTATTTGGAATAACCAAACTGCGCTCTGAGCGTCGTGATTGCTGCATTTTTATGCAGCAACAGAGTCAAGTCTGAATTGTCAACAGACCCTAAGCTGATTTGTTGTTTGAATACTTGTGGTAGTAGCGATTGCGCTTTTCTCAAAATATACCGGCCGGTCGCAGTGTTATAAAGAGTGAAAATCCTGTCTAAGCATTGTTGATCAAAATTATTAATGATTATTTAAGATAAATTTATTATCTTCACTTTTTGTTAAGAATTAAATCTAGTCTTTTACCGGCCGGTAATTGATAATACTTCTCGTTTTTAATGAATAGTTGAGTATTACAAATGAAATTTGGTTTTTTACGTTTTATGGCAATGCTGGAAGGGACATCACTGCTGTTGCTGTTGTTTGTCGCAGTTCCAATGAAACGAATGATGGATATGCCGGAAGCGGTATCGATTATTGGCCCAATTCACGGTGCTTTATTTATCCTTTTTAATCTGATTTTGCTGTTCCATGTCATTAAGGGTAATTTGAGTGCGGTCCGCGGATTTGTCGGCTTTGTTGCTTCATTGATTCCTTTCGGAACCTTTGTGTATAAAGCAAAAGTGCTCAAATAAGATACATTCTAAACAACCAAGCCAAGTCGAAACTCTCCTAATCACTCAAGCTTTCACTTGATCTCGACTTGGCTTTTTTCGTCTAAACATTCAATTAGTAATCAATGCCTTTTTGTGCCTTGATGCCACTTTTATAAGCATGCTTTTCATCTTTAATTTCGGACACGGTATCCGCTAATTCTCTCAATTCAGCAATAGCTGAGCGGCCCGTCACTACGACATGTTGCATTTCTGGTTTTTCAGATAAGGTATTTAGAACGGTATCTTTATCTAAATAATCGTAGCTGAGTAGATAAGTGAGCTCATCTAAAATCACTAGATCATAACTTGGGTCGGTGAGCATTTTTGTCGCTACTTCCCAACCACGCTCTGAAGTGGCTATGTCACCGCTGCGATCTTGCGTATCCCAAGTAAATCCATCGCCGAGCACATGCCATTCGCAATTTTCTTGCTGACCAAAAAACGCTTCTTCACCCGTATCGGTTCGGCTTTTGATGAATTGGCAGACACCGACTTTTTTCCCATGACCGAGTGCACGTCCGACCATACCAAATGCAGAGGTCGATTTTCCTTTTCCATTTCCGGTAATGACCAACAATAGTCCTTTCTCGGTATCAGCCCGTTCAATCGCCGCATCAATTTGCGCTTTTTTGCGTGTCATTCGAACCTTATGATAGTGTTCACGCTTTTGTTCAGCACTCATGTTTGCGGTATCAGGTTCATGTTCATGTTCCATTTTTGTCATTAGAAGGCCTTTAATCATCTTTTTGGGGGAATGGTCTGTAGCCATGAAGGTTTTCCAGATTCCAACAATTCATTATTTTGCTACTGGAGGCTGCGGAGTGTTAATTCCGAGACCTGCAATCTTTGCGATTTCTTCAGGTGTTAGTTCTACGTTTTCAGGTAAAGACTTGATATAAACATCGTGTTGGCTGAATGGGATTTCAATATTTTCTTGTGCAAAGCGTTTGTATATTGCGAAGTTTAAACTATGCTTTACTCGGCCACGAATCTCTGGATCATTAATCCAAATCAATAGTTCAAAATCTAAGCTGGATGCGCCAAATTGGCGGAATCGAGTACGAGGCTCAGGATCTTTACAGACTTCTGGTTCTTGTTGTGCAACTTCAACCAGAACTTTTGATACCAAATCAATGTCTGAACCATAAGCGACTCCAACCGGTACACGGATTCGTGATTTAACATCCCGCCCACCGCTTTCATTCACAATTTTACCGTTGGCAATAATCGCGTTAGGGATGTTTACTTCCAAGTCATCACGCGTCAGGATTCGAGTTGAGCGTAAACCAATATGAGTGACTTTTCCGCGTTCACCGGAATCAATCACAATGTAATCACCAATCTTATAAGGCGAGTCTGCAAGAATAAAGACGCCGGAAAGTAGGTTGGCGACTGTATCTTTGGCGGCAAAACCGACGGCAATACCAATAATTCCTGCTGATGCCAACCAAGCTGTCATATCGATTTCCCAAGTGATAAACAGTAAGTAGACAATGAATAGAATAATGATGACGGCGGAGATATTTTCTAGCAAAGGCAGGGTTTGCGGTTTGATGATCGAGCCTTGGGCATTAATCTCACTTAAACGTTTTAGGTAGAAGCGTGAACTTCGGTAGAAAAACTGTCCCCATACCAAAATATCGATGCTTCGAAACACATCATGTGTCAGTAAAAGTTGACTGTCACTGAAGTTTGTTAGGGTAAAAATGTGCGCGAGCGTAAATAGAACAATAGAGACCGAAATCGGTAAGCGAATTTGTTCCACAATAAAGTGGCCACTAGGGGATTTATCTTGAGAAAATCGGTGGCTACTTAAATAGCTGATGATAAGACGCGCGGTTAGAAGCGCAATAAACATAATCCCAATAATAATGCTGATCTCAACCCACAGAGAGTCACTATGAAAAAGCTCTTGTAGTTTTTGCCAAAGATGATTGGATGAAGATTGCATGGGTTCCCTTTATGTTATTTAACATTTAATGTCATTCAAGCAGAAGACGCTTATTGTAACGATTGTCATCAATTCACTGAAAAATTCTTAATCAAGACCCAGAAAACTGCGGTTGAATTTTCTTGATTTTGACATGTCATAAAAGTTTCACAGAGCTTGTGGTATTTAATTGATTAATATTTTACATTTGTTACTTAACTCGTTGAATAAATATATTATTTTTTTAATTTTATGAAGAGATTGATTGAATGAATTCATTCACAAATGCTGTGGATAACTTAAGGATAATCCTGTGGTAAAAAAACCTAAGTGAATGATATTAAAAAATTTATTGTGTATCGAACCGATGGTGCTTAAATTTTAAGCACATGAGGCCGTGGGATTTCTGACCGGCCGGTAAAATTCTTGAACGTCTCATTTCAAATGAATTTATCGGAAATGCGACTTAATGTTTTAAATGTATGATTTTTAAAGTGTAAAAAAGTTCGTTTATGCCTCGTATAGAATTTTTCAATAGAACCTATTTTGTATGATAAATGTCTGTATTGATATTTATCTATAGGTTCTGTAGAAAGCTTCAATAAGCTTGAAACATCCTGCATGGTTATAATGAAAAACACTTGATTTTTGAGTGATGGATTAAGTTCAAAGACAAAGAGCTCTGCCTTGGAGAGTTCAGTCAAATTAAATTAATGGCGTTCGCCTGCCATAACAATTCAAAGTTTCAAAGATAAGGTTTTATCAATGCTTAAACCGAAATCCGTTGAACACAATGAAAAGGAGAAGAAGGCGTTATGACTAGTGCATGGATTGGGTCGTTGTTGCTGTTAGCAATTCCGGCTATGTTTTTTATCAGTGCTTGGGCGCATGAGAGACGTGCGAATTGGCAACTGACAATGGGGGTTGCAGTTACCGCATTGGTTATTAGCATTTCATCGGGTGTTTTAGCCATTGCTGGATGGGTGGAGTTTGGCCACGGTTTTGATTGGGTGACACATGAGCCTGTCAGTTTGGTGATGTTGAGTTTAATCAGCTTTATTTCCTATATTAACGTTCGCTACTCGCGATCTTATATGGCTGGCAACGGAGAAGAGGAACGACGCTACATTCGTTGGCTATCCATTACACTTGGATTTGTGACGTTGGTGGTCGTTTCAAATCACATGTTGATGATGGTAGTCGCTTGGATAGGTATTTCTGTCGCGTTGCATCAGTTATTGATTTTTTACCCAGAACGTCAACGAGCGGTTTTAGCCGCACATAAGAAATATATTTTCGCGCGAATTGCAGAGGGCTTTTTATTGGCTGGCGTAGTGATTTTGTATTTCCAACATGATTCTTGGCTAATTTCTGACATCTATGACAATTTAAGTCAAGCACAAGGGCTGTCTTATGCTGACCAGTTTGCAGCATTGTTTTTAGCGGTTGCGGCGCTGGTTAAGTGTGCCCAATTACCGCTTCATGGTTGGTTAATCCAAGTGGTGGAAGCGCCTACACCGGTTTCAGCTTTGTTACACGCAGGGATTATTAACCTAGGTGGATTCTTGATGATAGTGTTTGCACCATTGTTGATTCTTTCCAGCGCTGCTCAATGGTTGTTGTTAATCATTGGTGGACTCACCACTGTGTTAGCGGCTTTAGTCATGATGACCCGTGCTACGGTGAAAGTGCGTTTAGCCTGGTCGACCATGTCGCAAATGGGGTTGATGTTGGTTGAGTGTGCTTTGGGACTTTTTGAACTCGCGTTACTGCATTTGATTGCTCACTCGTGTTACAAAGCCTATGCGTTTTTGAATTCCGGTTCGGAAGTAGAAGCAACTATGAAAAAACGCCTAGCGAAGTCGACTCCTCCAAGTCGTTTTGACTGGTGGATGGCGGCAATTTTAGCGTCCGGTTTGGTGATAGCTTTGATTATGGCCTTTGCATTGCCGGCACCTTATAGCCCTTGGATTTTATTAGCGATTGCTTTGACTTTATTAATTGCTGAACGTCGTGGTCGTTTAACTTCCGCTTCGGTGTTATCAATGGTTGCGCTTGCAGCGGTATTGTTGGTGGCTTATAGCTTACAAAAGATGGGCGTTCACTTTATTGTTGAGCCTCAAGCAACGTCAGTTGGTTTGGCAGGGGATGTGTGGATGGCATTTTTATTTGTGATGTTCTTTATTGGTTATATTTTATTGCGTTATCACAGAGATCATCCTGCTATGGCGGCAACTTGGCGTGCCTTCTATGCTGGTTTCTATTTGGATGAATATGTCACGCGATTGAATTTACGTTTGTACCCAACAAGACTACCCGTTCGATTTAAACCGAAACATCTGAAAATTCCAAAAGAGGAGCTATTCAAGTGATCAGTGCAAAAGAGAATTCGAAAAATGATTTGTCTCAATTGGCACAGCCATTGGCTCCGGTGTTAAATGAGGCGCATCTCGAAAAATTAACTGAAGCCAGTGAACGTATTGCTCCGACTTGGCCATTAGATGAATTGATTGCGGTAAACCCTTGGTGGGAAATGCGTCAACAGTCTTTTGCTGACGTCTCAGCAAAATTGGAGGCGTTGAGTCAGGCGCATTGCCTGATGCCAAAAACCTATTTTCAAAATGTTTGGCTAGAGACCATTCAACCTCACCACTTGGAACAGGCAAAAGCAGAATTGGGCCATGATGAGCTTACGGTTGCTCAGTTAGAGCGTTATCTGATTGAAGATGATGATTACACGCACTGGCATAATGTCAGTGATTTTGTTGACTCAGGGCGTGACCGAAAATACAAAATGGCTTGGCGTGATGAAATCACTCATCAAATCTCACAATTTTGTGCCGATTATTTTCGTGATCGACCTCAGAATGTCTGTTACGACAAACATTATGAAGGTTTATATTCTGCTTGGTTAGATACTACCCGTCACGATATGGGGATTGAAATCCTTATGGCGGAAGATGGCCTAACCGAGCAATTTGAAGGTTTGCCGGAGTCCTCTGAAGATTTAATTGCACAGGCAATTACAGAATTGGGGATTCAGGAAAACCAACTGGCAGATTATGCACATGCACTTTTGTTAGATGTGAATGGTTGGGCCTCTTGGGTTGCGTATTTACGCTGGCAGGATCGATTAAATGACTGTGAAAACCATTTAATGATGGATTTCTTAGCGATGCGTTTTGCTTGGGAATTAGTGTTGTGGCGTCATCAAAAAGAAACCGGCCGGTCGGTGTTTAATGAGTTGAAAGTTATGTGGCGCTCCCAATTGGCAATGTTGCCGAAATTGATTGAAGCACACAAAGAGACTCAACAAAAAGCTTGGATTTGGCAACGTGCAGCGGAGATGGCCTATCAATCGCATTTGCATGAACGTCTTCGTTTTGCGAGCATTAATTTACACCCGGGCAGTGATGAAGTCGACGGAGAGATTCCAACGCAAAAATTCCCGTTGGAAAAACATGTGAAAAATCCACTGACAGAAACCCCGTTAATTCAAGCGGCCTTCTGTATTGATGTGCGCTCGGAGGTTTATCGTCGTGCTTTAGAAGCTCAGCATCCTCGTATTCAAACGCTTGGTTTTGCCGGATTTTTTGGGTTACCCATTGAGTTTCAGCCAATGGGGTCGGATGTTTCTCGTCCTCAGTTGCCAGGGCTATTGCGTTCAGCCATTAAGGTGACTCCATTAACGGGGAAGGAGAAACTGACCAAAACCAAAGATAAGTTGAATAAAAAAGCGCGTTGGTCTGAGTGGGGTTATGCGCCTCCTGCAACCTTTAGCATGGTGGAAGCAACGGGTGTATTGTATGCCTTTAAGTTGTTGAAAAACAGTATGTTTCCAGCAAGTCATAAGCATCCAGTTAATGATTTACCTTTGACGAATGACTTTGAAATTACTGAAAATGGCAAACCGTTAGGTTTAGAGAAAAAAGTCGAACTGGCTGGAAAAATCTTGCATGCGATGGGGTTGGATAAAAATCTTGCGCCGAAAGTTTTGCTTGTTGGGCATGGTTCGAGTTCTTGCAACAATCCACATGCAGCTGGTCTGGATTGCGGTGCCTGTGGAGGCCAAACTGGTGAAGTGAATGTTCGCGTTTTGGCGTTATTACTGAATGAGCTTGATGTTCGAGATGGTTTAGCGAAACAAGGTGTTGTGATTCCAAAAGAGACGCGTTTTATAGCTGCGATGCATAATACAACCACTGATGATGTCAGTTTTTACTCTGATGCGGTGGATGAGCAAATGAGCGTTTGGTTTGAACAGGCCTCTGATTTATGTCGTCAAGAGCGTTCAACACGTTTAGGTTTAACGCACTTAGACGGTCAGGCCTTGCATTCAGCGATTAAATATCGCGCACGAGATTGGTCACAAGTTCGTCCTGAATGGGGTTTGTCGGCAAATGCGGCTTTTATTGTGGCTCCGCGCTGGAGAACGCGAGGGGTTGATTTTGACGGTCGAGTTTTCTTGCATGATTACGACCATTTTGAAGATGAAGATAGAAGCTTGTTAACTTTGATTATGACTGCTCCAATGGTCGTGGCAAATTGGATTAACCTGCAATATTATGCGTCTTCATGTGATAACCATATTTACGGAAGCGGTAATAAGGTGCTGCACAATGTGGTCGAAGGTGGCATTGGTGTTTTTGAAGGAAATGGTGGAGATTTGCGAATTGGTTTAGCCATGCAATCACTTCACAATGGCGAAGACTGGATTCATGAGCCTCTGCGATTAAATGTGTATATTGATGCACCGCGTGATGCTATTGAATCGGTTATTGAACAGCATGATGCAGTTCGTGAGCTCATAGATAACGATTGGTTGTATCTGTACCGTTGGGGTCGTAAAGGTACGATTGAGCGCTGTTATCAAGGACAGTGGTTGCCTGCGAAAAAGCCTGTTCAATAAGCAGCATTGAAATTCGATTTAAATGTTTGAATAAAGCTACCGGCCGGTAAAAGAATACCGGCCGGTATTTTTTTGTTTTTTATTTATGATGATCGCAATCACATCCAAGTAATAAATGTGCTTCATCATGAGAGGTATTTGATTGCTTTGAATCAATCGCAATCACTTGGTTAATCGTCGCTTTTGTTTGTTCAGGTTTTTCTTCAAAATCGTGTTTAATGGGGCGCAGTTCAGTCTCTTGATGTGAGATCAACGCGTGTTCCAAGTTATCGATTAATCCCACTACTTGAGCACTCATTTTTTCTAAATTGAGCATTTCACGATTCGCTTCAGCGATTTTACCTTGATCTTTAAGTTTAATGACTTGGCCAATAAATTGATGCATTTTGGCGTGCTCTACTTCTAGCTTTTGGTAAGCCGGTAAATGTTCAAATTCGCGGCCAATGCCATAAATCCATTTACCCAATGCACATACTTGACCATTGTCAGCAGAGTTTTTGTCAAAATTGACAGGGATATCATTGATGTAAGCACGAACATTGACACGCCATTGGCGATGCGCGCGTCTTGCAGCAGCAAAATCGACCTGATTTGAAACAGGCAGGTGAGTGGCTTTTAATATTTCAGGTGCGATTTTAAATTGGTTGACGGTATTACTCATTTGTACGGACATGTTGTTGAGCGAACTGGCAAGCTTGGTAGAGTTATCCAGACGAAGAGTGGTATTGTGCACTTCACGATCAATGCCTTGGATCACCTGCGTCATGGAATGGATTTGTTGGCTTTGTTCAAAACTAAAATGCGACAATTCTTCAATGGTCACTTTCACTTGTTCGACGGATTCGGCAATTTCATTCAGAGCATCGCCTGAACCTTTGACATTTTGAGTGCCTTCGCCGATTTTTTGCACCGTATCTTCTATTAAAACGCGAATTTGTTGCGAGGCTTCAGCAGATTTCTGAGCTAATGATCGAACTTCACTCGCGACGACTGCAAACCCTTTTCCTTGCTCACCCGCACGAGCGGCTTCGACGGATGCATTTAGAGCCAAGAGATTTGTTTGGAAAGCGATAGAGTCAATTAGACCAATAATGTCGTGTATTTTCTGGCTTGAATCATGGATTTGTTCCATTGACGAAATGGCATTTTGCATAATATTCATGCCGGATTTAGCAATGTTGGCTGTATTGGTTGTTAAGTCTGCGGCTTGAGAGGCCTTGTTTGCATTTTGTTCAATCTCTTGTGTCATGGAACGCATGTTTTCAGACGCAGAATTAAGTGCGTTAGACTGTTGCTGACTGGTTTTAACAAGGTCTTGATTGGTCTCGTAAATGGTTTGAGCTCCTTTTGCTATTTCATCCGAAGAGAGCTTGGTTTGTGAAAGCATGGAGCTGAGATTTTCAACGGCGACATTCAAGCTATCTTTCAGCAAGAGAAAGCGCCCCATAAAGTTTGATTGGATTTTGTCATCAAGCTTACCGGCCGATAGGCTGACGGCAATATCAATGGTTTCGTTGATTGGGCGTTCAATGTTGTCGAGTAGGTCATTAATTGTATGACCGAGTTGCATGGCAATTCCAGACGTTTTACTCAAATCAATACGGTTTTCTAATAAGCCTTCTCGTGCCAGTGTTACTGTGTGGTTGACGTTTTCTAGAAGTTGTCTTTCTGCAGTTAAGTCTTGCCATTCGACAACAAGATTTTGAACTTGATTGTTACGATTTTTGATTGGAATGATATTGATGCTTAGGGAAAGTGAACCTAATTGAATCTCAGCGTGCGTGGGTTCGGTCATTTTTTCAATTCGAGCACGTGTTTGTTTGGGGTGCTGGTGGAAAATATCGATATTGGTTCCGATCAAAGAATCAAATTTAAACTCAGGAAGTTCATGCTTAATATGCTCGATACGTTCATGTAAAAAGTTCTGCATTTGCTGGTTCAGATAGGTTATTTCCAGTTTTTCATTGGCGATCATAATGTTTGAACTGACTTGATCTAAAGCACTTTGAGCTTGATTCGCTTGGTCTAGGCGGTATTCTGATTCTTCTTGACGGGCATCTAGAATCAATTGCGCCGATTTCATTGCTCCTTGGACTTGACCTTCAAGTGATTTAGGATGCGCCCAATCAAATTTAATAGGTTCATTGGATGCAATCTTTTTTAGATTCTGGCAGCGCTGAAGGATTCGTTTGGTTTGATAATGCCCAAACAGCCAAGCAGTACCTAGCGCGAACACCGAAGCTGAGAGCATCTCTGAAAGAGAATGTTGATGGTAATAGGCAATGATTAAATATGGGAAAAGGTAGAAGAGTGCGACTAATAGGGTAATTTTATATTTGGGTTCCAGCCGGTTCATTGGATTGATATTCTGCCAATGTATTCCACTATGAATTTCTCCATGAGAAATTTGTACTTGTTGCGACTCAATCGATCGGTAAGCTTGCTCAGTTGTGGTTATTTCCTCATCAGTCACAGCGGTTCGAACTGACATAAATCCTGAGATTTCCCCGTTTTTAAATAGAGGTGTGGCATTTGCTCTCACCCAATAATAACCGCCATCTGCTCGCCGGTTTTTAACGACTTGGCTCCAAGGTTGGCCTGATTGTAGGGTTTGCCACATATCTTTGAAGATGGCTTTCGGAACGTCGGCGTGACGAACAATATTATGTGCTGAACCGATAAGTTGTTCCCGAGTAAAACCACTCGCGAGTTCAAATGCATCATTGCAATCAATAATGGTTCCAAAAGTATCGGTTTTTGAAATTAAATTTACACCTTGAGGAACTTTATACTCTTGCTGGTTAACAGTTTGCTTTGATGTCATGGATTCACCCAATGTAGTTTAGTTATTGCCGGTATTAATAGAGGTGTTTTTGTGCATAAGTAAATGTTATTGTTTATTAAAATACTTAATAACAAAAACTTTTTTATTCGGCTGATTGCTAGATTTAGTACTCTAAAACAAAGATATTTGATAACTATTTGTTATAAAAGGGTTTATTGAATCAATTGAAAGTTTCTTAATCATAAATAAGAAAGAATTATTTAGCACTTAAAATATCTTGAAAAATTGACCGTCAATGGTTACCAGAAATGTATTGTTGGCAATTATTTGTGAAAGAAATAAGGTGAATTACTAATCAACTGGTTCGTTTTAGTAGTTGTGTGTTAGGATTTACTGACTAATTGTGACTTAAGTTTTTGCGAGTCAGGTTTTATGATGGAGTTTTAAGTACATGCCAGATTTGCGTCAAGTTGAATCACAAATTGAGCACTTTCAAATATTGCTTGATAAGTCCGAGGATGATTATCAAGATATGCTTCGTAATTCTCATGAGTTTGAAGAGTCTTTCCTTTTGATTGCCAAAGATCACTACATCAAACTCAATAATTTTTTAAGGCAAAAAATTACTGGTCTACATGATCGACTGGAAGCTATTCGTAATGCTCCCAATCCTGAATTTGTTGATTTACTCTGCTTTCATATTTTGTTTCGTATGGATTCGCCGGAAGTTTTTGAAGATACGATTTCTGCTTTAACTCAGCAGAAGGCGATTGACCTTCTTGAATATCGGTATGGAAGTGTTGAAGTCGTTGATATTAAAGTTATCTGACGGTAACAAGAGAAAGGTGACAAGAGTTTGCTAACTTTTATCCTGCAATTGTCTAAAATCTGCGAACGAGCTTTTTCTTTTAAATGGTTTTTTAGGGTATTATATGTCCATGTTAGTAAACTTAATTTACTGTGAAGAACTTTTTTTAATTGTTATCGGGAGAATAGGTAATGAGTGCTCAAATTTTAGATGGTAAAGCGATTGCAGCAGAACTGCGAGATTCGATCCGCCAAGAAGTGGATAATCAAGTCAGCCAAGGAAATGCTCGTCCAGGTTTAGCAGTGATTTTGGTTGGAGAGGATCCTGCTTCTCAGGTTTATGTACGCAACAAAAAAATTGCTTGTGAAAAAGCGGGCTTTAATGATGTTTCTGAAGTTTTACCGGCAGACACTTCAGAAGAAGATGTCTTAGCGTTGATTGATAAGCTGAATGCTGATGAGACAGTGCATGGCATTATTGTCCAGCTGCCTGCACCTGATCATATTGATCCAGAAAAGATTATTGAACGCATTGACCCTAAAAAGGATGTGGATGGTTTTCATCCTTATAATGTCGGGCGTTTAGCTACACGGATGCCTACTATGGCGCCTTGTACTCCGCATGGAGTTATGACGATGTTGGCAAAAACAGGTATTCCCATTCGTGGTCTTGATGCAGTAGTTGTAGGGGCTTCTAATATTGTCGGAGTACCACAATTGTTGGAACTGTTAAATGAACGTGCGACCGTAACTGTTTGTCACAGCGCGACAAAAAATCTTGCAGAAAAAGTCGGGCAAGCAGACTTAGTGGTTGTCGGAGTTGGAATTCCTGAAATGGTGAAGGGTGATTGGATTAAGCCGGGTGCGATTGTGATTGATGTGGGAATTAACCGTATGGATGACGGTCGATTGGTCGGTGACGTGGAATATGACGTAGCAAAAGAACGTGCAAGTTGGATTACACCTGTTCCAGGAGGCGTTGGTCCTATGACTATTGCAACACTTCTAGAGAATACGATGAAAGCGGCTTATAGAAAATAATTTTCAACTTCACTTTCTTGAATAAATATAAAAAACCACTTCACTTGTGAAGTGGTTTTTTTTTATGGATGTCATTTACATCGTTTATCTAAAATAGGAGAGCTTTGCACGAGATAATAAATAATCAAAATTGGCTAAAATTCTGCCTAGCTTTGTTAAAACCCTTGCGAATAGCTGGCTATTCACTGCACTTTTTGCCTAGCTAGACAGAGTTTTTTTCTCAATTTATGCTTTATCTCTTACTCGTGCAAAGCTCTCAATAGATATGTTTAACGGAACGACTTTTTAAATAAAAAAGAACCAGAATTGTTGATAGAAGAACCATACCTTGAAGCCGATGGTCTACTAGGTTTTCATGAGAGTTTAAGCCCACAAAGATTGTAACGATGATAAATATTGGGATTGCTAGACTATAACTCCAAGTCGCTAATGCCCAGCCCCAAGGTTTAATGCTAATTAAGCCAATGGCTGAAATAATCCAAGCCAACCCTAAAAATAACAGGCTTAAACCAATAAAAGACACAATCAACAGGTTAATTGAACTGCTATAGATATGGGTCTGGATGTTAAAAACCTGGCCAATTATTTGCGATGAGGTGAAAATGCTGAAAGCAGCAATAAAAAAACTGATAAATACGGTTGCGAGAATCCCCTTGGGCACTTTTGAATCAAAGTAAAAATGACACACAAGAGTTTCTCCAAAAATATATCTAATTACGAATTATTACGTATAAAAATAAGTTTGGCAATATTACGTATTGAAATAAGTGTTTTATTTTATGCGCTAGTGTGAAGATGTTGCGTATTAAATGCAGTTTTACCCGTTTAAAATGACTGTCTTTTGATAGGGAGTGAGTAGTATCGCGACAACTATTGTGTAGATTGGAAAAAAATTATTCAGTTAGAGATCTTTGTGAAGGGTAAATGAAAAGAAGCGCGCTGAGGCAATTTTTATAAGGTGGCCTCAACGCTAAGTTTTAAGAAAAGTTGTTTGGTTAGCTGTTTAGAGTGATTTTGAGACCAACATAATTTGAGGGTCTTCTTCGCATGTTTGGATAACAAAGCCGTGTAGCTTCGCCAAACTCAACATCCCTTTATTTTGTTTGAGTACTTCACCATTCATAGTTTTGAGTCCTTTTTGTCGAGCATGATCAATCAGGCTTTCTAAAAGATGGCTGCCAATCCCTTGATGCTGAAAGTCATCTCGAACAACTAACGCAAATTCACAGGAAACGCCATCCGGGTTTGTGCTGTAACGGGTTACCCCAATTTCTACCGGCCGGTGATGATCACAACTATAGGCGATAAACGCCATTTCTTGGTCGTAATCAATCTGAGTAAACTTCACCAGCATTTCCTCGCTCAGTTTCTGGACGTTCTGCATAAAACGCAGGTATTTGGTTTGTTCAGATAAGCTGTTAACGAATTCGGTTTCCATTTGAGCATCTTCGGCTTTAATCGGACGGATGTTTACATTCAACCCACTATTTGTCGTGATGGTTTTTTCTAAATAGGAAGGGAAGGGGTGAATTGCCATATGAGAATAAGCTGGCGCACCCGGTGCGGTTTTTTGAATTCGAATTCTGGCATCAACTGCAATTGAAACTTTATCGTTTGCGAGCACTGGGTTTAAATCTAATTCAATGATTTCTGGGATTTCGCACACCATTTCAGAGATACGAAGCAAAATATTGACGAGCTTATTTCGATCAACCGCTGTGCGCCCTCGGAAAGCCCCAAGTAATTTATTGATTTTGGTTTTTGAAATCATTCGTTCAGCAATAAACTGGTTAAGAGGTGGCAGTGCGGTACTGCTATCCTTCAAAACTTCTACGCTAGTTCCTCCGCTCCCAAATGAAATAGCAGGGCCAAATACTGGGTCGCGACTGACACCAATAATCAATTCTCTTGATTCCTCTAATGACATCATTTTTTCAATGGTGACACTATGGACGTTTGCATCTGGCACAGCTTGATTGACGGACTCGACTAATTGTTCATAGGCTTCCATTAATCGGTTGGAGTCAGCGATATTTAAAATTACGCCACCACTGTCGCTTTTGTGAGTGATTTTGTCGGATAGCACTTTCATTGCCACAGGGAAGCCAACGCTTTCTGCTGCGACAATCGCTTCATTCACATTATTCGCTTGGATAGCTTGGGTGACCGGAATCTCAAAGGCTCTTAATACTGCACGGGTTTCCAAAGTGTTCAGTAATTCACGTTTTTCTTTAAGCGCGTTGTGAATAATCAAACGAGCCCCGTGTGGGTCGATTGAATTCAGCTCGGATGGTTCAGGAAGCTGTTTTAAAAGTTTTTGATTACTGTGGTACTGCCCAATGAAATAAAAAGCCTCAACCGCTGCTTCGGGTGTTGAGAATGTGGGTATGTGGGCGCTTTTGAAAATTTCACGCGCTTCACTGACTAAACTGTGCCCAAGCCAAGTGGTTAGAATCGGTTTATGTTTTGGGTTATTTTTATCGTTCAGTTCTACAATACTTTTTGCAATTTCAGTTGGGTTAGTCATTGCTTGCGGCGTGAGTAGTACCAGAACGGCATCATATTCAGGGTCTTCCAAACAGACTTTAATGGCTTTTTGATACCGCTCAGGGTTAGCGTCACCCAAAATATCAATGGGGTTATGATGCGACCAATGTTTTGGAAGTGTTTCGTCTAAAGCGAGTTTGGTTTTATCACTGACATCAGGCATTGAGATGCCAAGTTCTGCAGCCAAATCGGTAGCCATTACGCCGGGTCCTCCGCCATTGGTGACAATAGCTAAACGTTTCTGGCGAATATTTAAATCATAAGAAAGGGTTTTTGCTGCCGAGAAAAGCTGGTTGATGGTCAGCGCGCGAACGACACCGGCGCGTTCAATCGCCGCATTGAAAATATCATCTTTACCGACCAAGGCACCGGTATGGGAAATAGCTGCTTGTGTTCCTTCAGGCATTCTTCCTGATTTAAGAAGTATGACCGGCTTCATTCGAGCGGCTTTTCGTAACCCACTTAAGAAGCGACGGGCATCTTTGATACCTTCAATATAAAGCAAAATACTGTGGGTTTTTGAATCGGTTGCTAAATAGTCTAGAATTTCACCGAAGTCTAGGTCTAGTGCATCACCACTTGATGCAACCAGCGAAAAACCAATGTCATGAGTTTCTGCCCAATCTAATATTCCAGTGCAAAGCGCACCACTTTGAGAAACCAAGGCGAGATGGCCAGCTCGTGCTTGGTTTTTACTGAAGGTAGCATTCATATTGATTGAAGGGCGGATAATACCCAAGCAATTAGGTCCTAAAATCCGAATTTTATGTTTGTGAGCAGTGTTTAATAGGCGTTGACGTAAGTTTGCCTGATCATCACTTTCAAATCCGGCAGAAAGAATAATGACATTTGGAATTTTTAACTGCCCGCATTCTTCGATTAATTTGAGTGCGGTTGTTGCTGGGGTTGCAATGACTACTAACTCGACTTTTGTGTTTTGTTGCTCGTAGAGTTCCGATAAGCTTGGAAAGCATGGCTTGCTCTGCACTTCAGAGTGTTTTGGATTGATAGCAAATAGATCACCTTGATAACCCGCTGTGAGTAAATTCGCAAAAGCTGTGGCTCCTACTGAGTCTTCTCGGTTACTGGCTCCAACGACCGCAATCGATTTCGGGTTAAAGAACTGGCTTAGATAATGGGGTCCCATACTGATCTCCAAAACATTTAGGGGCGAAAACTTTTCAGATTGACTGCCGAATTACTGGCGAAATGCGCTTGAATTGAGGTGGCGCATTTACATCTGGCTATTATGCGTCTATCTTAAGTAAATACTCGTATTAATTAAACCTAAAATGGTATTTTATGATTATGATCTATTTTAGCCATCCAATATGTCAAAAACATAACAATGGTGGCAACCATCCCGAGAGTGCTCAAAGAGTTGCTCGAATTGAAGATGCACTGATTTTTAATCGTTTGTTAGATTTTGTTTTAATGCCTGAACCCAGAAAAGCAAACGATGAAGATGTATTGCGTGTTCACAGCTCGCAGTTATGGGAATCACTCAAAGCGGCGCAAAATCCTGATGAAATCGTCATGCTTGACTCAGAAACGGCTATTGCGCCTGATTCAATTGAGGCTGCATTAACGGCCAGTGGCGCAGTTCTGGACTCTGTTGATGCTTTAATGAACCAAAAAGCTACGACTGCATTTTGTAATATTCGTCCCCCAGGTCATCATGCAGAAGTTGACCGTTCCATGGGGTTTTGCTTGATTAATCATGTGGCTATTGGTGCTGCTTATGCAATTGAAAAATACGATTTACAACGTGTAGCGATACTGGATTTTGATGTGCATCATGGTAATGGTACAGAAACTTATGCTGAAATAGAGCCGAAAGTACTGTTTTGTTCTAGTTTTGAAAATGATATTTATCCTTTTTCAGAGCTTGGAAGCCCTTTTGAAAACATTATTAAAATGCCTCTAGCCAGAGGAGCGCATGATGAAGAATTCTTATCTTCTTGGCGCGAACACGTTTGGCCAAAGTTGCGAGATTATCAGCCAGAATTAATTTTTCTTTCTGCCGGTTTTGATGCTCATCGTTGGGACTTGATGGCAAATTTAGATGTTAGTACACAAGCGTTTGAACAATGGACGCATGAGTTACGGGAAATTGCGGATGAGGTTTGCCAAGGGCGAGTTATCTCTGTTTTAGAAGGAGGGTACGATCTTCGGGCTTTAACCGATAGTGTGGTCGCGCACTTTAAAGCTTTAGCTAACTTATAAGTAGTCGATTCTGAATAACTCGTTTAATTTATGGCAAAGCCAGTTTTTTACTCAACAAGGCAGAATGCAGAAATGCTATCTACTTAAACATCCCACATAAATCTAAACCAGTTATTCAGAGTCGACTAAGTATGTCTGAAATAAAAGATACCGGCCGGTGAATAATGTCTGTGCTTTAAAATCGATTTAGGTTAACTGAATGGTTAAGTGTTAAGATTATTACTGGTTATTTATACGTAGTCATTGCTAAATTGAAATTAGAGCGTATGGCTTTGTTGTTTCTCCATTTTTCAAGAAGAAAAAATTTATGCCTGACAAGTTGGACCGATTATGAGCATTTCATCTCAAACTATTTTTTCCTGCTTGAAAGCCCAGCAGATGCGTGAATTGCAAACAGCAATTGTCATAGGCGTTTTACTGGTTTTGTCGATTATGTTTATAAATATTGGTTTTTGGGCTTTTGATAAAAATCAAAATTTAGCAGAAATTGAAATTAAATCAGCTAAAAAAATTGTTACTCACGAAGCTGAGCTTCTGAATCAACGTATTGAAGGGCTGGTGATTCTTGCTGAAACGCTAGCAAAATCCCCATTTTTAATTGAAAAAGTACAAGCAAGCAATCAAAAATACATTGGTCTCTCTTCTGAAAAAATCAACCAAAGTATTCAAAAACTCGACATTCGGTGGCGTGAATCGAACGAGGCCACAGAATTTGTAAAATCTTATCTGCAAAATCACACATCAACTTTTTTGAAACAGATGCAGACAGTTTTTTCAGAGGGTTATGGAGAGATTTTTGCAACGAACCTGCATGGTGAAATGATTGGGACAACAGGGAAGTTGACAACGCTTGCCCATAGATCGAAATATTGGTGGCAAGGCGCATTTAATCAAGGCTCACCGAGAGTTTTTATTGATGATAGAGGCTTTGATTTTAGTGTTAGAGACTTTGTCATAGGTGTGGTGGTTCCCATATGGAATGACGATAAGTTTCTGGGGATTTTAAAAGCTAATTTTCGTATGAATACGGTTCACTCTTCCAACTTAATCAAGCTCCCTGATTACAAGCAGCAGCGTATACGTTTGGTTCGCGCTTCAGGTGAAGTGATGCCTGTCCAAAAACAAGGGCTGGAATTCAGTCAGCCTAATGAGCATTTATCAGAAAAAGAACGTCAGGCGCTGAGCTCTAAAAATTTCTATAGTAGTTATTATAAAAATAACGGTGTAACGCATTTAGCTGTAGCGGCGCCCGTTGAAATTTCTTGGCGTGACGATGAGAACTTGGTCTTTGGCGGCAAAAAATCAGGAATTGACCAATATAAAGGCAATGATTCGGAAGGGTGGTTTTTAGTTGTAGATTTGGTACCGTCCCAAACATTTGGCAGCCTTTTGTTACAACCTCAAGTTGCTATGTTATTGGCGAGTTTCATTCTTGTTCTTTTAATGGGTGCTTGGCTGTTATTGAAATACCGTTCGAACCTTCTCGCGATTCGCCAACAAATTTCAACGGTTATGGCGTTGGATGATAGCGAGTTTTTGAAGTGGGCAAAAACTCAATCATTCCCTCAATCATCAAGATTGAAGAAGGATTATTCAAAAGGCTGTTTAGTAAAATCTTCAGAACTGGAAATCGTATTAGAGCAGTTTTTTGAACGACTTCACCGGTGTTTAACGCATGCAAAAGTTCAGAGTGAGAATTTGAATTATGTAGACGCACAGCTAAAAAATATGCGAGACAGCATGCAAAAAGATTTACTCACTGATTTAATGAATCGCTCTGAGTTTGAGTTGTGGGTAACACACAACATTGCGCATGTTGTTCGGCACGGTTATCCGTTGTCATTAATCCTGTTAGAAATGGATCATTATGAGATTTTGAAGGCACAATATAGACAAGAGTTTGCTGATAAATGGCTACGAAAAGTTGCTGATCTTTTGAAAACACAGAGTCGACAAGATGATATTTTGGCTCGTGTAAATGAAGCACAGTTTGCTTTACTTTTACCTTCCGCTACCAAAGAGACTGCGTTGAGTCAGGCGAAACGAATTTTAGAGCAAATTCATGAGATTCAATTGGTTGATTGTTTGTCAGAAGATCACAGTGAAAAAGACTTTAAACACCTTAGAGAAATGGGAAATACTACCGCTTGTATTGGAATCACAGAGTTCATTAAAGAGGATTCTTTAGAGCAGTTCTTTGGTCGTGTTGAAAGTGCGCTTTATCGAGCAAAAGATAATGGAAGAGACCAAATCTCAGAATTCTAGATAGAAGATAGACTAGATAGAGTTAGATAATTAAATAAGGGGCTGTCCTAGATAACTAGTTCAGTTCCTTTTTAACCCATTGATTCAATTGCTTTAATTGTTTTTTTGGGTCACTGTTGTTAAATCGCCATTCACACTCTTTCAAAAACAAATGAAATGACTCTTTTGGAATGCCATTAAATTTACGCATATGCCGTTTTGCTTGGTTCCAAAAATTCTCAATACCATTGATGTGGTTTGCTTTATTAGCAAACAATTCACTGTGGTTAATTCTGTAATGCTTAAATTCCGATACATCTAGCGCGTTATAACTTCGCCAAGTATCTGTATAAACAATGCTGTCGGGTTTGACTTTTTCGCGAATTATTGGAATTAATGTGTCTGTTTTGGCATCAGGTATAACAACCGTATAAACCTTGTCATTTCGCTTTAAAAGGCCAAATACAGGGACTTTTCCTGCCGCACCCCGACCACGTTTACCTTTACGCCTTCCACCAAAGTAACTTTCATCCGCTTCAACTTCACCTTCAAGTAACTCATGGTGTTCACTATTGTCATAAATCAACTGACGTAGACGTTGAAAATAATAACTTGCAGTCGTTTTATTTACACCGACAAGCGATGCAGCAGTTCGAGCAGTTGTCCCTGCGACAAACAGTTCTATCAACTTACTTTGTTTGTACCAACTGATTCTACTTTTTCTCATAGTGCCATCTTAGATAATTTTGGTTATCTAGGACAGCCCCTTAAATAAAATCATTCTTATAAAGATTTGGAGATTGGACTAAGTTGGAAGTTTGCCGGCCGGTAGAGCATTACGGGCCGGTAAAGTTTCATTTTTCACTTAAACGCTTGTCAAGTTCTTTTGCTGTTTTGGCAATGAACGGGTCAATATTTAATGCATAGGCAATCATTTCAGGCCAGACTTTATTTAATTTTTCAATATTGCTTGATTTCATTGAGCTAGTGCCATTTAAAAATCGAAAAAAAGCACTCGGTGTAATACCCGCCACTTCTGCGACTCGGTGTTTAATAATTCCTTCATTTTCAATAAAACGTTTCACTCTCTCGTTGAACGTATCGCTCATTGTCTTGCTCCAGTGTTTTAATAATCAATTTTTATTTGTTATAGACAATTGCCTAAGTGGGCTCTCATCGAATCAATTTAAAGTTCTGCGAGGCTTACTATCCGCTTTATAGCAGAGTTATCTTCGTTTTTACGTTGCCAACGTTTGCGAAGTCTAGATACTGCAACTTAACAACTTAACAACTTAATCTGAAAAAATTATTGTTATTTAGAATCCATATGGATTCCGCTTTAGGCTCCTTAGCTGATTTGTTCCGTTATTAAAGTTACTTTAAATACCAATTGAAAGTTACGTAAACAATAGTCAATATTGTTTCTATGTTGCACAAAAATTATGCAAAGTGCAATGGTTTAAAATAGTTTTTCTTTTTTAAATGAATGATTTAACGCTTTCATCCGTTTATAAAATTTTGTGTCGGTTGTTTCAGTTTTGTGCAAATAAGGATTTGATTGGATATGAATATTTTGTGTTGTGGGAAATGGGTAAGTCAGCAAATTTCAATTCGTTTTTGAAACGATCAGTTGTGTGAGGAGAGGTCTGACCAGACCTTCCTCATTCCTATACTGTGATTATTTAATCGCTTGAAAAGGTGTAAGCTTTGGTTCGACTGTTTCAAGATTTAAGGGGGAAATATTTGGCAAGCCATTAATAAATTTTGGAGAGCGTTCACCTTGAATCAGTGGGCGTAAGTAATCTAGCCCGTCAGATGTAACGCTCATACCATCCTTTGTTAAAAACTCATCGGGCACTTTAAGTTCTAAGTTTGCCACTTTTTCTAGCTCAACGCTCTGGTAGCACCACTGGATAGAATGACCGGTTTTTTCTGAGCATTGAATGACGGGTAAAGTTCCGTGTTCACCTCTTAAAGCAGCTTCAACAGCTGCTTTCCCTGCGCCATAGGCCATTTGCCAATCAACTTCAGACACACAGTGGCTGGCCGAGCGCTGTAAATAGTCAGGAATTGCACAGTGGGTTTTACATCCAAGGTGGCTAGCAACCAACTGAGCAATGGTTTTGCCTACACCACCTAGTTGTGTGTAATCCCGTTCGTGAGTATGCTCAATTCCGGCAATACTTAGGTATTCGCCTGTTTCGTTTTTTAGGCCTTCTGACACCATGCAAACACAATACCCTTTTTGAGCGATGAGTTGGTCAATTTTTTCTAAAAAACGTTTTTTATCAAAACGACGTTCGGCGGGCAACACAATTAAAGGTAAGTCAGGAATAATATCTGTTACTAAAGCGGCTGATAGGCTTAGCCATCCAACATCGCGCCCCATCGCTTCCATAACAAAAAACTTTGTAGAAGTTTCATGCATAGAGTAAATATCCAAACAGGCTTCGGCAAAACTTGTGGCTAAGTACTTAGCTGCACTGCCAAATCCAGGGCTACAGTGTGATAAGTCCAAGTCATTATCTATTGTTTTAGCAACTCCTATACATTGAACTTCGTGGCCCTTTGAACGACAGTAATCTGAGACTTTCTGGGCTGTGACCATAGAGCCATTTCCGCCATTGTAGAAAAAATAGCCAATTTCATAGGTTCGAAAAACTTCCAATACTCTCTCATATTGAGCAGGATTATGATCAAGAGGATCAAGATCGAATCGACACGCTTTAAAGACCGCGCCTGGCTGGTGTTTCATTTTTTCCAAGTCAACCCATTGAAGTTGAGAAAGGTCGACTAATTCCTCTTCCAAAACACCTTTAATACCGTTTATAGCTGCGTAACTTTTTCCAAAAATATCTGGGTGTTGGCGAACCGCTTCAATTACCGCAGCTGCACTTGCATTGATGACAGCAGTAACGCCACCGGCTTGAGCATAAAGAACATTTCGATTTTTATTTGATTGAGTTGTAATGGACATGAAAAGGGCCTTTTTCCGGAAGCTTGAAATACAGACAATTTAACTTTGAATATTGTACAAAACCTAATTCTGCTGAAAACGCATTTAATGTGACAAATTTTTAAATTCGAGTCAGTTTTAGAGAGTGTTTGTCACAGCTTAATGAAATCTCATTGTTTAGAAATTGTTCTGCTAAATCAAAGAATAAATACTTGCGCCAGCCACGATTAATCAATGCAAGCTTTGAATCTTTTTGTTCAGTCAATGCTGGACTTTTTTCTCTTATAAAACTTAGTAGATGCGTTTTCTGTACCAAATTGGTTGGTGTGATATTGGCATCAATTGAAATTTGTTGTGCCATTGCCAACAAAACTTGTAGCAGAATTTCTTCTTGCGCTGTAGGGGATTTATCTTTGGGAGTTGGGTTAGGGTAGTTTTCTGGCGATGCTGTAAAAACCTCGTCAATTAAGCTTACCCACTTTTCTCCAAATTCTTTGACGCTGGAAGCTTTGATGTTTGGCACTTTATATAAAGCTTGAGCTGTTTTAGGAGGCCGTTTAGCGATGTGCAAAATTACTTCGTCGCTTATGGTCCATTTTTTGGGTTGATTGTGTTCGATCGCAAAGTGTTCGCGCCATTCGGCCAAAGTTCTTACAATTGCTAACTGTTTGGGCTTCAGGTTTTTCCCACCCTTGATTTTTAGCCAGGCTTCATTAGGCTTAGTTTGGTAAAGTTTTGAATCGAGTAGTAATTCACAGTCTTCATTTATGGCTTGTTTTTGTTGTGAACTTAATTTTGTTTGATAGCTTTTAAAGAGTTGGGCTAAATAATAAACATCATCCAGCGCATAGGAAATTTGATTTTCGGTCAATGGACGAGTATGCCAATTAGTACGGGTTTGACTTTTGGGTAAAGTAAGGCCGAGCTCTGATTGGATGACGCGAGCAAAGCCTACTAGGTCACCCTGACCAAAGAAAATTGCAGCCAGTTGCGTATCAAAAATATTCTGAGGCAAGATGCCTGCAATAAGATACAGCACTTCCAAATCTTGGCGTGCGCTATGGAAAACTTTGCAGATCGTTGGATTGACTAATATCTCTAGTAATGGATTTAACCCATGATGATTTTTATTCTGCTCCAAGTCAAAGTTCTTTTCAGAGAATGAGGGCAACTGTTTTTTTTGTAAAACATCTTGTTTAATAGCTAGTGGGTCTATTATCGCTAAGTTTAGATTCGAATCGGCGATTTGCACCAAACTAAGCTCTGGATAATAGGTATCGACTCGAACAAACTCTGTATCAATT
Organism: Thiomicrorhabdus indica; assembly: GCF_004293625.1. Lineage (NCBI taxonomy): Bacteria > Pseudomonadati > Pseudomonadota > Gammaproteobacteria > Thiotrichales > Piscirickettsiaceae > Thiomicrorhabdus > Thiomicrorhabdus indica. The sequence continues at coordinate 1,217,040 of NZ_CP033040.1, forward strand.
GCGATCCATTCATTATTTTCTTGCAATGCTGAACAATAGGCATCAAGTGTTTGGGGGTCTTCTATATAGAGTGCATTTTGATAGGTTTGGGATTTTGATATGTCTGCCAATTCTATAAAATTAGGTAGTTGAGCAGTATCTTTGTGGTCGAGTGTTTTCTGTGTCATAGTGCAAGTTTAGCTTGAAGTGTGGCATAAGAAAAGATTTAAAGATGTTGTTCAGAGGTGTCAATAGATGACTTAAAAGCCATGAACTATCGCAGTGGCTATTTCTGTATTGGATAAAATATTATGAATATTCGTTTTTTGGGGTTGCGTGCTTGATGACCTTAACAGCATAATGAACTTTTTGGCATCTAGGATTTAGAACAGATTCATGACACAGGCGAATTCATCGACCTTAGGCATTCAGTCCAATACGACTAATGCGCAAACTCAAACACATTCCTCTTCTCAATCCAACACTCTTCATATATTGGGAATTGCCGGCACCTTTATGGGGGGAATTGCTCAACTGGCCAAAGCGAAAGGTTTTCAAGTCACAGGATCTGATAAAGCAATTTATCCGCCAATGAGCACTCAACTTGAGCAGGCTGGCATTGATGTCAGTGATGAAGAAAACTGTGAGTTTGTAAACTCAGAACCGGACTGTGTCGTCATTGGTAATGCTAAGAGTCGTGGGCACCTCCAAGTGGAAGCAACCCTAAATGCTCATCAAGCCTATCAGTCGGGACCGCAATGGTTGGCTGAAAATATTCTGCAAGAGCGCTGGGTCATTGCAGTAGCAGGAACACATGGAAAAACTTCAACAAGTTCAATGATTGCCTGGATTTTAGACTATGCTGACTTGAATCCAGGCTTTTTGATTGGAGGCGTTCCTGAGAATTTTGGTGTATCTGCACGTCTGGGTGACTCCCCATTTTTTGTCGTTGAAGCAGATGAATATGACACGGCTTTTTTTGATAAACGCTCCAAATTTGTTCATTACCACCCAAGAACTTGCGTATTAAATAATCTTGAATTTGATCATGCGGATATTTTTGATTCCATTGAAGATATAAAAAAACAGTTTCATCATTTAGTTCGAACGGTTCCTGGAAATGGCCTGATTATCTTTCCTAAAGATGATGATAATTTGCAGTCGGTTTTAGAAATGGGCTGCTGGACGCCAACTGAATGCCAAGGCGAGTCTGACTGTAATGATTGGAGTTATGAACTAATTGATGCGGATGGATCACAGTTTGAAGTAATTTATAAAGGCAGCTCGCTCGGTGTTGTTCAATGGCCTATGACAGGGTTACACAATATCCATAATGCCCTCAGTGCGATTGCAGCTTCAGTGCATTGCGGAGTACCAGCGTTTACCGCTGTTGAAGCTTTGTCAGGGTTTAAAGGTATTCGTCGGCGCATGACACTGGTTGGTGAACAGAAAGGTGTGAAGGTCTTTGATGATTTTGCACACCATCCTACAGCGATTGCCACCACATTAGCTGGAGCAAAAGCTGCTCTTAGGCAGACCGACGAGGCACAGCAAGGCCGGTTAATTGCAGTGTTTGAACCTCGTTCAAATACCATGCGAATGGGAATTCATGCTAAAACTTTACCGGCCGCTTTTGAACAGGCTGATGCGGTATTTGCCTTTATTGATCCTGCTTGGCATTGGCTCCTCCCCGAAGATGAATTTTCGGCACCGGTTCAAGTTGCCAGTACTTATGAATCGTTATTGATTTTACTGACAGGTTTTTTGCAACCAAATGACCGCGTTGTAATAATGAGTAACGGAGGATTTGGAGGAATTCATCAGAAACTGTTAGTGGCACTTGCAGAATGATAAGAAATCTAGCCTGAATCCCACATTTGTTGCCAAGAGAATCCCCTTATTTTGGTAGAAAATATTAGAAAGCAACCCTAACCTTTAGAAAAATGAATTTATTAGATTCATCTTATATAGATTCCAATCCCAACTCATAAAAAAAAACAGTGCTGTCTATAAATTTGGCCGACTATGTTTGTGCGAAAATGAAATTGTTCTTGTACGAATCTCATCTGCGGCCGGCAAGAGTTTGCATGCATGTTTTGACCGGCTCTCAGTAAAATAAAAATATGGGGGAGAGCTTGCGTCATGAATTATTTCCTAAATTTAAAATTAAAAACAAAACTGCTTGCTGTGATGGCAACAGTACTTTCGTCTTATGTCTTAATAGGCGGGTTAAATCTCTATTCGCAATATCAGCAGATGTATGTTGACAGAGCTTTATTGGTTGAATCTGTAATCAGTGGTTTAACTAAGCAGATTGGTGCTTTAGAGCAGAAAGTCAGTCAAGGCGAAATTTCCAAAGAAATGGCTCAGATGATGGCTAAATCACTAGTCAGTGCTTATCGTTATGATAATGGCAATTATGTCTGGATCAACGATCACGAGCCCAAAATGATCATGCATCCTATTAAATCTGAAATGGATGGTAAAAGCCTAAAAACATCGAAAGACCGGTTAGGTGTTTATCTGTTTAACGAAATGGTGAAAACTGTTCAACAGTCGGGTTCAGGGTATGTAACGTACCATTGGAGTAAGCCGGGAAGTGAAAAACCGGTTCCCAAATTAAGTTACGTTCAAGGAGTAAAAGATTGGGGCTGGATTCTTGGAACTGGCATCTATATTGATGATATCAAAGCCATATTGTTTCAAGAGTTTATGAAAATGCTTGGCATAATTGTTGTTGTGGTCTTGGTTATTACCATGCTTTTCTATGCATTGAACCGTTCGGTCGTTTCACCGGTATTGCAAATGTCTCAAGCGTTACGCAAAGTTCGTGATGAAGGTGATCTATCTGCACAAATTGAGTTGAAGCAGGATGATGAAATCGGAGATATTGTCAGACAGTTTAACGAGCATGTGCTTTTCTTAAAAGATACCTTTTCAGATGTTTCCCATGTAGTTGGTTTCATTGCCAAAGGGGAGTTTCACGAACGTATTGAGTTGCCGATGGTCGGTGATTTTCAGACTCTAAAAGATGGCGTCAATCAATCTGCTGAGCAGATTGACAAAATTATGCAGGAAGTCGAAAGAGTCATGAGTGCCTTGTCCGAAGGTGATTTTTCTGTTGAGATTGAATCGAATGCTAAAGGTGGTTATCAAAAAATTCTCGATCAAATTCAGATGACCACACATGTTTTGAACGCTTCGATTAATGGAATTATTGAGGTAATGAATGAAATGCAGGCCGGTCATTTTGAAAACAGAGTTGGCGTAGAGGTCAAAGGCGATTTGGTGAAACTCAAAGATGCCATTAACCGGTCTATGGAAAATTTGGATAATGCCGTTACAGATTTGACTTGCGTCATTGTCGCTCAATCCAAAGGGGATTTAACCCAATCCATTACCAATCAGTATTCTGGAGAGCTGCAAACACTAAAAGATGCGGTTAACAAAAGTGTGCAGAGTCTGAATTATACCGTCACAGATATTCTAGATGTGTCTTTGAAGGTATCTGAAACCTCAAATGAAGTTTCTGAAGGCTCGCAACGCTTAAATGATCGAACCCAGCAGATGGCGGCTTCTTTGGAGGAGACGGCTGCTTCTATGGAAGAAATCACAGCGACCATTAATAAAAATATGGAAACATCTGGTCAGGCTAGCCAGTATGCTGCAAAAGCTGCCGATGATGCGAAGGCTAGCGGTGAAGTAGTGAAAAAAGCTGTTGAGTCAATGCAAATTATTACAGAGTCCTCAGAACGAATTGCTGAGATTATGACTTTGATTGACAGTATTGCTTTTCAAACCAATCTGTTGGCGTTAAATGCCGCGGTGGAAGCCGCAAGAGCCGGTGAACACGGGCGTGGTTTTGCGGTGGTGGCCGGAGAAGTCCGTTCTCTGGCTCAAAAATCGGCAGAGGCTTCTAAGGAGATTAAAACACTGATTGAGGCATCGGTGGAAAATGTTGAAAATGGTTCGAAATATGTCTCACAAACAGGTGAGGCATTCGAAAGTATTAATCTAGGTATTCAGAAAGTTGCTGAAATGGTTTCGGAAATTACTGTTGCCTCCAAAGAACAAGCTCAGGGGATTTCTCAAATCAATCAGGCGGTTTCAAATTTGGATACAGTGACTCAGCAAAACGCTGCTTTGGTTGAAGAAACCTCGGCTTCTGCTGAGAATTTGAATCATCAGGCAATTAGTTTGGAAAAACAGATGGAATTTTTTGAAATTTCAAGTGCAAGTGCTTCCGGAAATGTCGTGAGCCTTGAGCATAAGAAAACTAAAAGTTCATAGTTTTGTAGAGTAGACAGGTGAATGTGAACTCTCTGGAGTTTCATTTACCTAATGGGTCGCCCACAGTTGAGAGTTGAGTGTGAAAACGTTAATCTTGGAAAAAATTTTTTAAGTTTAGGAAGTCAGAACGTGTGGGCATTACTGGAGATTGTGTTATTGGGATTACTTGTTGGTTGGATTGTCTGGATGGTGATGCCGCCTAAAACGAAGAAATAATCTGAATGGGTTACGTTAGCTTGAAATTTTCAAAATCACTCCAGAATGACCTTTAATGATTTGACAGTTTTTTAGGTTTTCTAACAGAACCTTTTATACTATTTTCTTTTTGCAACAACACTCAAAAATCCGAAACTATTCAAATGTTGGAGAAGAAACCAGATTGTTTTAGAATCCTGTTTATTAAACTCTTTTCTACCTTGGCCAAGTATTTTGACTCCCTTCTGCAAGTGATCGAAAATAAGCAAGTCCACCTTAAAAGTTACAGTTAGCCCAAAATCACACAAATTATTTAAACTCGTTCCTGCAAGTAGTTTTAAATTGGCAGATGTAAATTTGTTAAGTAAAGAATAACTTTTGTGAAGGTTTTGTGAGGACTGGTACTCCTTAAGTGTCGATAATCTTAGTGAAACCAACACAAAGAGGTATCGACAAATGTATAAGATAATCAGTAAATCTGCCTTAATTTCTTTAGGGTTAGTATCCGTATTGAGTTCTTCGGTTTTAGCCGAAGAAAACAAAGTGCCTGAGCCAACAGCAAATGGCATTGCTTTTCCAGTAAACTATCAAGATTGGGATATTGTTTCTGTTTCTCATCGAGAAGATCATAAGAGTGTTCGAGCGATTATTGGGAATAAGGTTGCTGTGGAAGCCGTTGAAAAAGGTCAGACAAACCCTTGGCCTGATGGTACGGCTTTAGGCAAACTGGTTTGGAAACAACGGAATGATGAACACTGGAAACCTGCAATTGTACCGGGTGAATTTATTCATGCTGAATTCATGTTTAAAGATGCCGAGAAATGGAAGGACACTGCCGGTTGGGGGTGGGCTCGCTGGTTAGGAACTGAACAAAAGCCATTCGGAAAAGATGCAGTTTCTGCGAGTTCTTCCTGCGTAGCCTGCCACACTCCAGTGAAAAACCAGGATTGGGTCTTTACTAAACCAGCCATTTTACCTAAACGTATCCGTTAAGGGCGTGCTATTCGTTTTATCAGCCCTCTTTTTTGAGGGCTTTTAGGCTTAGAAATGAACGTTTTAATCGTTGAAGATGATATTGATATTGCTCGCTTAGTTGCTATTCAAGTAGAAGAGCTTCAAGGACATTCCTATAACGCCAACACCTTGAAAAAGGCGAGTCTGATCAGGCAACAGCATGATTTTGACCTGATTGTCTTGGACTTGTCGCTTCCAGACGGCGACGGCATTGATTTTTGTAGAGAGTTACGCAAAGAAGATGAAAACACGCCGGTTTTAATGTTGACCGCTCGCGGTAATGAATTAGATCGGGTGGTAGGCTTGGAGATTGGAGCAGACGACTATTTAAGTAAGCCCTTTGGGTTGGCAGAACTTAAAGCCAGAATGAAAGCACTTTTAAGACGTGTTAAACGGTCACAAAAACCTGTTGAAAAGGATGTCGTTGAGATTGGCTCTTTAAAAATTGAACCGAATTCCCATCAGGCTTGGCTAAAGGGGGAAGCTCTGATCCTGACGGCAAAAGAGTTTGCTATTTTAGTGATCTTTGCTCAGCACCCAATGCAAGTTTTCAGTCGTTCGGATTTGTTGAATCAAGTTTGGGGGATTCAGCATGAAGGCTACGAACATACCGTCAATAGTCATCTTAATCGTTTACGCAAGAAAATCGAAGACAATCCTAATCAGCCGCAAATTATTGAAACCGTTTGGGGCGTTGGCTACAAATTAAACCCAGATTCTTTGTAATCAACACGCAAACGAGACAGCAGAATATGACAACGGCTTTGCAATCAAAATTATTTCGCCAATATAGCTTGATGCTGGCAAGCGTTTTTTTTATTTCCAGTGTGATTTATTTGTTTGTCAGTTACGGCATGGCGCACTATTATTTGCAACAAGTACAAACCCGCGTCCATATAAATATGGCTGACACTCTGATTAAAGATCATCAACTCGTTGAGCATGGCAAACTTGATGAAAATGCCGTCTCCAACACTTTTGAACGCTATATGTTACTCAATCCCAATTTGCAGATTTATTTATTAGATCAACAGGGCAATATTCTGCGTTATGCGGCAGATAAGAAGAAAGTTTTACTCACGCAAGTCAGTTTGCAACCGATTGAGGCGATGCTGAATCAGCCGGTTGTCGGCCAATGGCCTTTAGGGGATGATCCGCGCAGCCTGCATGAAAAAAAACCATTTTCCGTCGCGCATTTACCCAGCACAAATGGTGAAGAAAACTATTATCTCTATGTGATTATTCAGGATAGTATCGAATCGGATGTTAATCGTCAGCTCCAAGAGAGCCTTATGCTCAAGCTTGGTGTTTATGCTTTGGGCTTTAGCCTGTTAATTGGATTGCTTTTAGGAGTATTACTATTTTCTCGTTTGATTCGCAGAATCGCTTTTTTATCTGACAAAATTCAGTGTTTTCGACAAGATCGAACTCAAAGCGTCCCCCCAGCGAAAGAAAATCAGAGTGAGTTGGATCAATTGCAAAACGATATGAGCGCCTTGAGCCGGCAGATACAAACTCAAGTGCTTCAGCTGGAGCAGTCAGACGAACAGCGACGCTTTCTTCTTTCTAGGCTGTCGCATGATCTTCGGACTCCCTTAACCAACTTACTGGGTTATATGGAGCAGGCAGAAAAGAAGGGGAGTGATCCTTATCTAAGCACGGCCTATCAAAATGGTTTGAAACTTAAGCATTATCTTGATCAATTATTTGATTTTGCAAAAGTTGACCTCCAGAGTTTTATGCTCAAAAAAGAAGAGTTATCCCTAAGCGAGTTCTGCTTTGATCTTTTTTCCGATTACTTAGCGCGTAACCCCAGTCCTGACTGGAGAATTGACGTCTCAGATAATTATCTTTATGAATTTGATCCTGTTTATATGGAAAGCGCTCTGATTAATCTGTTCGATAACGCCTTGAAATACGGACAAGGCGAAGTACACTTTACTCTGAAACCTGTAGATGAAGGCATTGTCTTAAGCGTTTGTAGCAAAGGTGAACCGCTTGAAACTTCCATAGAGAAGCAATTAACCTCACCTTCATTTCAAATAGATTCCGGTCTTGGGCTGTCGATTGTTCGCGTGATTACCGAAAAACACGGCGGGCAATTTCGATATATTCGTGAAAAAGAACAGAACTGTTTCGAGATTAATCTTCCTAAAATAATCGTGAACGAGGATGTCTAGTGCTTAGATAGTGAATGGACATTAAATCTCTGCTTGCTGTTTATTTTACAGAGTCACTAACTGCATTAAATGAGCATGAGATTGCGTTGTTGGAAATATCTATGACGTACTAAGTGATCATAAAGTCAGTTGGCTTGACTGGAATATTTGGTCGATATTTTTGAGTAAGTGCTTGTTTCCATATTTCTGCATCTTTTGGCAGGCCGTTATTCAGATAGGTGTGCACTTGAATTAGCACTTTTTCCATAAACTCTTTGGAGGGTTTCGCATCGCCTTCCAAATTGTCGGCGCTAAAGTGAAATTGATGGTTACTAGCAACAGAGAAAATCCATTCAAGTGCTTGAGGTTTTACTTCGACTCTTTCAAATTCAGCCTGACGGTCTTCAGAGCGGCCATCCGGTTCATACCAATAACCGAAATCCTCTAGTTTTCTACGTTCCTTTCCAGCAACACACCAGTGGGCAATTTCATGCAATGCACTTGAAAAGAAGCCATGGGCAAAAACAATACGGTTAAAAGAACACTCATTATCTACCGGCCGGTAAATAGGCTCAGGTTCACAGCAAACTAAACGTGTATTGTGTGTTTGCGAAAACGTTCGGTTAAACAGTTCGATGATGTCTGAGATTTCATGAGACTGGGTGTTTTGTATATTCTCAAGCATGGGAAAAATTGAATTTTAATCGAAGCAAGCAATCATAAAACGGACATCGTTTTTGTGCAAGTCATGCTATATTCTGCTGGATTTTTAAAAAACGATACAAATTTATTGTCTATGACTCTTCATGCGAAATTACCCATCTTTTCAGTTCTTCCTGAAATTGTCCAAGCTCTCAAAGAGCGAAACCAAATTATTTTACAGGCTGAACCCGGGGCTGGTAAGTCTACGCAAGTTCCCTTGGCGGTTTTGCCAATGTCGGAGTTTTCTCAGCAAAAAGTTTTGATGTTAGAGTCTAGACGTTTGGCAGCTAAACGTTTAGCTGAGTTTCTGGCAGGGCAGCTAGGTGAAAAGGTTGGGCAAACGGTTGGGTACCGTGTACGCAATGAAACCCAAGTGACAAAAAATACTCGGTTAGAGATTATCACTGAAGGAGTCTTAACGCGGATGATTCAATCTGATCCTGAATTAGATGGGGTTGGTTTGGTGATTTTTGATGAATTTCATGAGAGAAACTTGCAGGCCGACTTGAGTCTGACCTTGTTGTTAGAAATTCAAGAAAATTTGCGAGAGGATTTGAAATGTTTGGTAATGTCGGCAACATTAGATGAAATGTCGTTAAAAGATTTTTTACCGGCCGGTAAGTTTTTGTTTTGTGAAGGGAGAGGTTACCCAGTAGAGGTGTCTTATCATCCTGCACCTTCGCAAACACCCATTTGGAAATTCCCTCAGCTCCCAAAAATTCTGTTGCAAGCTATTAGTGAGACTTCAGGAGATGTTTTGTTATTTTTTGCAGGGCAGGGTGAGGTGATGCAGGCAATTCAGAACTGTAAGTCGGTGTGCGCGTCACAAGATGTGGTTGCTTTGCCTTTATATGGTGCTTTGAACGTAAACGATCAAAATAAGGTTTTTGAGAAAGGTCATCAGCGTAAAGTTATTTTTAGTACCAATATTGCTGAAACATCAATTACATTGGAAGGTATCACCGCGGTGATCGATTCTGGTTTGGAAAAATTATTGGTATTTGATCCAAATGTGGGGATGTCCAAATTACAGTTGCAACGTATTGCTAAAGCTTCTGCAACGCAAAGAATGGGTCGAGCAGGGCGTTTACAAGCAGGTCGCTGTTATCGATTGTGGAGTGAAACTCAACAATTTAACTTGTTGTCTCATCAACCGCCAGAAATTGAGCGGGTCGATTTGACGGGTTTGCAGATGGAGCTCGCACTATGGGGGGTAAAACCGGAAGAATTAAAGTGGTTAACGCTTCCCCCAAAAACACATTTGCAACGTGCGCAAACAGTTTTGCAAGCATTGAAGTTCATGGATGAAAATGGTCGTTTCTTACCGGCCGGTGAAAAAGCAATGAAGCTTCATCCTGAGCCTAGGTTTGCAAAAATTTTACAAATAGCTCAACAAAATCAGGTGTTAGCTTTGGCATGCGATTTGGTGGCTTTGCTGCAAGAAGGGGAAGTGATTGCTGATCGCAATGAGGTCAATTCAATTGATGTTGAACTGCGTTTGCATTGGGTTTGGCAGGCGCTCGACAACCAAGATAAAGCAGTAGTAAAACGTTTACACCGCAGTCGTTTGCAAAGTTTTAAACAGTCTCGAATGGCGTTGTATAAAAAATTCTCCTTACCAATGAATCATGCTGCGCAACAGCAGCTAAAAGAGATTTCGTTAGGAGAATTATTAGCGCCAGCCTATGCGGATCGAATTGGCAAGCAAAGAGGTCAGGTAGGTCATTATAAATTGGCAAATGGTCGTGGGGTACAAGTGCCTGACAACACTTTTCAGTCTGAATATATGGTTGCGATTGAACTGAATGCTCAGGTGACTCACTCTCAACAAAATGCTCGAGTTTATTTGGCTGCTGAACTGGACTTTGAAAAGGTTCAGGCGCAGCTGAATTTGCAAGAAAAACGGTCGGCCGGTTTTAATGTGCAAAAGCAAAAGGTTGAAGCGCAACAGCAAATCTTCTTACAAGAATTGATGATTTCAAGCCGGCCGGTGGAAATTGAAGACTTGCAAATGGCTCAGCAGTGCTTATTGCAAGTGGTACAAAAAGATTTCAGTTTGCTTCCTTGGACAAAGAAAGTACAACACTTCATTGAACGGGCGCGTTGGTTGTCACAATTTCGTGGTTTTGAAACATTTGGTCTTTTGAATGATGAGACTCTAGCTGCCAATATGGATTGGTTGGAGCCATATACATTAAACATGTCCAGTATCTCAGAGTTAAAAACAGTGAATCTCGTGCAGGTTTTTGAGGGTGTCTTGGGCTATCAAAATTTATCCATTCTAGAAAAAGAAGCGCCAAAACAGTATTTGTCACCGTCCGGTAGGCTTTTTTCGATTGATTATTCTGGGCAAAATGCCAAGGTATCGCTTCAACTTCAACAGGTATTTGGTGAACTAAGTTCGCCAAAATTGGCAGGTGGTCAGGTGAATTTAACCTTTGAGTTATTATCACCGGCACAAAGACCTATTCAAACGACTTCCGATTTAGCCAACTTTTGGCAAACCTCTTATTTTGACGTGGCAAAAGAAATGCGTGGACGTTATCCGAAACATCGATGGCCGGAAAAGCCACTGGAAGAGAAAGCTGGCAAATCCATTAAATATTCATAAAGAGGTCATAAGCGCTATAGGGAACCTCTGATTGAATCAGATTAATTTCTGGCAACGCCAAATTTTTCAGGTCAAGGCGTGAAGTTGCAGGAATGTCCAGACCTTGCAAAACTTCGCAACGCAGAGATGATAAATTTGGCTAAGCCCCTACAGGTGAGGCTTCTAGTCCGATTCTTTGTTGTTGTGACCCTTGACCTTAGTGTGACTAAGGCCTGCGTGCCACGCCTAAAATAATCGGACTAGAAGTCTCGCAGAATTTCAATTTGATTCAATCAGAGGTTCCTTAGAGAAGGAGCTGTTTTGTAAAAAGGTAACTCGAATTTTCAGTATTCAGCGAAAAATCGGTTTATAAGGTTTATAATTTTAGTAAAATTACGTAAATATAAACTCTTATGCTTGATTAAAATTGGAAAAAGCGAATGCAGACGCAGGCGTCGATTGTATTGATGAAAAGCTTTCCTCTGCAAAATTTGGGTAGAACAATTTGATACAGATTTATTATTTAGTCCTGGTGACCTCATGCATTTAGCATGGTTAATCATTGCAGGGTTGCTGCTGTTTCAGTCAAGTACGCAGGCCAGTGAATCGCTTGAAAATGTAACGATGCAACTTCGTTGGCAACATCAATTTCAGTTTGCTGGGTATTATGCTGCCCAGAAAAAGGGTTTTTATCACGATCAAGGGTTGGACGTTAAGATTTTAGAAGGTTCACCTACTCGTAAGCCGGTTAATGAAGTTTTAGCAGGCAGAGCAAATTATGGTGAAGCCAACACTGAACTTTTGAACCATTTTTTAAATGGTGAACCCTTGGTTGCAATGGCGGCAATTTTACAACACTCTCCATCCGTCTTGCTCACTCGAAAAGACTCTGGTATTCGCACCCCACAAGATTTATCTGGCAAGCGAATTATGATGATGGGTAGCACGGAAGATTTGGAGTTTTTATCGATGTTTGCTCATGAAGGAATTGATCTTCAAACTCTGGAGATTGTTTCGAGCAGCCATGATGTCAATGATTTAATTTTGGGAAATATTGATGCTTTTAATGCTTATAGTACCAATGAACCTTTTGCTTTGATGCAACAGGGTATTGAACCTTTTTTAATTGAACCTTTGAATTACGGCATAGATTTTTACAGTGATATATTGTTCACCACCCAACAGGAGTTGCGAGAAAATCCTGAAAGGGTTAAAGCGTTTTATACCGCGACGATTCAAGGTTGGGAATATGCTTTAGAGCATCCAGAAGAAGTGATTGATTGGTTGATTAATGATTACGGAGTTACTAAAAGTCGAGCGCATTTGCGTTTTGAAGCGGAAAAACTTACAGAATTAATTTTGCCAAAATTAATTCCGATTGGAAACATTAATTCAGGACGGTTTCAAAAAATGGCAGAGGCCTTAGAGCGTGCCAATTTCGTTGAGGGGCCGTTAGATTTAAATGGGTTTGTTTATGAACCCAACCCAAAAATTGACTCTAAATTGTTTTGGCAAACATTACTTTTGGCTATGACTGGCCTTATTGCATTTATGTTGTTAGCACTTTGGTTTTGGCGAAACGCTCAGTCGCTTAAAAATGAAATTGCTTTGCGTGAAGCGACTGAAAAAACGCTCAAGCAGTCGCATGAGCATTTCAAAAGCATTATTGATAATTTGCAGGTAGTCTATTATCGGGCGGATTTAGAAGGTCTAATTGTTGAGGCATCGCCCTCGGTTGAAGAGTTTTTTCATAAACCTATGCAGGAGATTATAGGCAAAAAAATATCTGATTATTATGTTTATCCATTCAGTCGAGAGGGATTTTTATCGGCATTAGATGAAGCTAATGGCAAAATCACTAACTACGAAATTCAAGTATATGATGCTTTAAGAAATCCTCATTGGATCTCAGTTAACAGCCAGTATGTGTATGAACATGGACAGGTTATTGGGGTGGAAGGTACCTTTGAAGATATTACCGAACAAAAAAAATATGAACAGATGATGCAAAGTATTGCATTCCAAGATCCGCTTACAAGTCTAGGCAATCGACGTGCATTGATTGGAGATTTGCAAAAAGCGATTGCTACGGCAAAACGTCATGGCTTTCAAGGTGCTGTATTGTTTGTTGATTTAGATAATTTCAAACCGGTCAATGATACTTATGGGCATCAAGTGGGAGATACTTTGCTGATTGAAGTGGCGAACACTTTGAAATCACACCTAAGGGCGGAAGATTCGGTTTATCGTATTGGTGGTGATGAGTTTATTTTATTGCTTCCCCACCTTGCTGAGATTGGTGACAATAAGAGTGAAAATCACGCATTGACCGTGGCAAATAAAATTATTGAAGCCTTATCGACGCCATTTGTTTTGAATGAGGTTGTTGTTCAGGTATCAAGTAGTATGGGAATTTGCTATTTTCCTTCAAATAAGCAAGATGCTGATTATGTGATTCGTTGCGCCGATCTTGCGATGTACGAAGCCAAACGTCAGGGTAAAAATCAATGGCACCTTTATAAAGAAGGGAATTTTAATCTTCAATAGCGAGTGTAATGAACGGCAATGAGGTGGGAGCTTGGTGATGATTTTAAAGACAGGTGACATCTCTGATGTTTTTATTATTTTTGATGTGACAGATGATTTTCTAAGCGCTTACTTGCTTGCTGGATGTTGTTAAATCGTTCACTACAGCCACCTTTATCAGGGTGGTATTTTTGCAACAGTGTTCTTCGTTGTTGTTGTAAATTATGATGGTTGAAATCATCAATGCTGAGTTCCATTGTATTTAAATCCTCGACGATGTTTTCTGGTGAAAGCCATTGTTCAAAGGTATTCCAAAAGTTATCCAGTAATTGGTTCACGTCGTCTTGTGTTGTTTCTGTGAGATTATCAAGGTTTAAATAGTATTCACGTAGTGAATCCTTACCGGCCGGTAAAGTTTGCTCTGAGGTTTTTTGAAAAGAATTTAGTTTAATTTCTAGCGTATGTATTTCTAAAAAACCGCTTTTTTCATTTAGCCATTTTTGCTGGAGACGGTACAAAAAATGAAAAAGTAAAAAATGGGTTTGGAATAATTTCAGTGTATCAAGGCTGGGAGAGAATTGTTCAAACCCCGATTTGACCAGCTCCTGCATTAATTCATGTTCTTTGAATTTGTTTCCTTCTTTTAAAAGCTCTAATAGTATCTTTTCAAATTCAGGTGGGATGGTTTGCATGACTTGTATCGCTAGAGTTGAACTGGAATAGAGTTAAATCATAAGTTTCAGGGCAAGATAAGGTGTCACGTTAAATACGATAATGAGAAGTTTATATTGCGCTAGAAAGCGAAAATAGATTGGCATGAGTTCAGTGGCACTTAGTTTGAACAGTTTCGACTGGATTTGGGTAATAAAGTCTTTAAAGGCCAAAATCATAATTGCTGAAAAACTGAGAAGCACTATGTTGATAATACTTAACCAGCCAAAAAGTGTGGTGAGTTGTTCGATACTCATCATCGTTCTCCAGAATGTTGTGGATATTCCAAGCTTACGCCTAAAAAAATACCGGAGCAAGTCCGGTATTAAAAATGGATTCAAATTTGGCTGAGGTTGAGCAAAAAGTCTTTTAGACAGCTTTAGTTGAATGCTACAAAGTTTTCATCACTCGTGCTGCGGCATCAATAGTCGCTTGGATATCCTTATCGGAGTGCATACAAGAAACAAAACCTGCTTCAAATGCGGAAGGTGCCAAGTAAATACCTTCGTCCAGCATGCCGTGATAGAACGCTTTAAAACGCTCCATATCACCTTGGCAAACTTGTGCAAAACGAGAAATCTCTTTTTGTTCAGTGAAGAAGTAGCCAAACATGCCGCCAACTTGGTTCGTGGTAAATGGAATACCAGCATCATCTGCTGCTTTTTGTAGGCCACTACACAATTTAGCTGTTTGTTCAGTCAGCTTTTCAAAGAAACCTTTTTCAGAAATTAACTCTAGAGTTTTCAGACCAGCCGCCATGGCCAGAGGGTTTCCAGAAAGTGTTCCAGCTTGGTAGACAGGGCCAAGTGGTGCAATGTATGACATGATTTCTTTTTTGCCGCCAAAAGCGCCAACAGGCATACCGCCGCCAATAACTTTACCGTAGGTCGTTAAGTCCGGTTGAACACCATAATAACCTTGCGCACCTTCTAGATGAACACGGAAACCACACATGACTTCATCAAAAATCAAAACGGTGCCGTTTTCATCACAGACTTCGCGAAGGGTTTGCAAGAATCCTTCTTCCGGTGGAATGCAGTTCATATTC
Source organism: Thiomicrorhabdus indica (assembly GCF_004293625.1). Lineage (NCBI taxonomy): Bacteria > Pseudomonadati > Pseudomonadota > Gammaproteobacteria > Thiotrichales > Piscirickettsiaceae > Thiomicrorhabdus > Thiomicrorhabdus indica. The sequence goes on from NZ_CP033040.1 coordinate 1,232,254, forward strand.
CCCGCTACAGGTTCAACGATAATACAGGCGATTTCTTTTCCAATTTCGGCGAATACTTTACGTACTTCGTCAGAATCATTATGAGTCAGAGTAATCGTCGATTCAGCTAGGGCTTCTGGAACACCGGGTGACGAAGGTACACCTAACGTTAGAGCACCAGAACCTGCTTTAACCAATAATGAATCAGAGTGCCCATGGTAACATCCTTCAAATTTGACGATTTTATCTCGACCGGTATAACCGCGAGCTAAACGAATAGCAGTCATGGTCGCTTCGGTTCCAGAGCTGACCATTCGCACCATATCAATCGATGGAATCAGATTACAAACTTTGTCAGCCATGGTTGTTTCGATTTGCGTTGGCGCACCAAAGCTTAAACCATGAACCGCTTTTTCTTGAACGGTTTTAATCACTTCAGGATGCGCGTGACCTAAGATTGCAGGCCCCCAAGAACCGACATAATCAATATACTGTTTGTCGTCTTCATCAATGAGGTAGGCGCCTTTGGCTTCTTTGAAAAACACCGGTGTTCCACCCACACTTTTGAAAGCGCGAACCGGTGAGTTTACGCCACCAGGAATGTGTTTTTGGGCGGCTTCAAATAGCATTTGTGACTTGCTCATTGGGTTTCCTTTTGAATTTATTTGGGTCAATTTTTACGCTAAGCATTATAACGATTTGATTAGGATTTGTGCGAGGGAAACAAATTACTCAAAGCGTTTGCGGCTGCTTGAATATCATTTTGAGCAAAAACACCTTGGATGACTGCAATCGAGTTAGCTCCTGCTGAAATGAGTTCGGGAGCATTGTCCTGTGTAATTCCCCCAATCACAATCACGGGTATGTGCAAGGCTTGTTTTGCTGCGATCACCGTTTCAGTTTCGGCTTGGGGCGCCTTAGGTTTGGTTTTTGAGGCAAAGAATCGGCCAAAGGCGACGTAATTTGCACCACGGCTTTGCATTTCAAAGGCGCGTTCTAATGAGTTGTAACATGAGATTCCAATAATGGCATTTCCCCCCAGTTCACTTCGTGCTTTTTCTAATGCATCATCTTCTTTACCTAAATGAATACCATCGGCATGACATTGTTTCGCCAGTTCAATATCATCGTTAATAATAAAGATAGCGTTGTAATCGTGGCAAAGTTGACGGAGTTGTTTTGCAAGTGAGAGTTGCGTGTTCCAATCTGTGGTTTTATCTCGAAACTGTAAAATGTTTGCGCCGCCTTTTAAGGCTAATTCGGCATCTTGTAACACTTTACCGGCCGGTGACAGTATTGGATCGGTAATGACGTAAAGTCCATAAATTGGTGATTTATTCATTGTAATTTCAAATTTCAGAGATAAAAAAACCACCTGTCATTAACATGACGAGGTGGTTTTTGGAGAGGTCAAGAATGACGATTAAAGTTGCGGACTCAATTGTTTGATGCGCTCCGTAACCGGTTCAAAATCAATAATGCCAACTTTTTGGTAAACAATATTGCCGTTTGGTGCAATTAAAAAACTTGTAGGTGTGAGCAAGATATCACCAAATGCTTTGGCAATTGCACCGTCTGTATCCATGGTAAAAATAAATGGATAAGGGTTGGCAGCAATAAATTTCTCGACTTGTTCTTTTGGATCGTAGTTCATTGAAACCGCTACGATTTCAAAACGGTCACCTAAAGTCTGCTTCATTTTGGCCATATCGGGCATTTCAGAAATACACCCAGGACAAGAAGTTGCCCAGAAATTCACCAAAATTGGCTTGAGAGGTTTTTCCAAATTAATGGTAGAACCATCAGGAGCGGTAATGGTGACGGCGGGTGCTTTACCTAATCCGTCTGAAAAGACGGTAAAGTACAATAAAGAGCCTAAGAGAACGACAACTAGGCCGCCAAATAGTTTGCTTGACAGATTTTTCATCTTAACCTCAGCAAAAATTAGTCACAGGTAATGGTTTCAACGCCGTTTGCTGTCCCACATAGAAAGACGTCTGCATTTCGAGCAGCGAATAAACCGTTTGTGACAACACCTACGATTGAGTTCAGTTCGCTTTCCATAGCGACAGGATCGGTAATTTGTAGGCCGTGAATGTCCAAAATTACGTTACCGTTATCCGTTGTGAAGCCTTCACGAAGAACAGGTTCTCCACCTAGTCGTTTAACGATTTCGCGTGCTACATAGCTGCGAGCCATTGGAATAACTTCAACAGGAAGAGGGAACTTACCAAGGACATCAACTTTCTTGGAATCGTCGGCGATACAAATAAATTTCTTTGCAACGGCTAGAACGATTTTTTCACGTGTTAGTGCACCGCCGCCGCCTTTAACAAGGTTTAGCCCCGGATCTGCTTCATCAGCACCATCAATATAAACTGACATTTCATCAACACTGTTTAGGTCAAAAACTGGAATTCCGTGACCCTTCAAGCGCTCTGCAGTGGCTTCAGAAGAGGCGACCGTACCTTTAATCTTACCTTTGATTTTTGCCAATTCATCAATGAAAAAATTCGCTGTAGAACCCGTACCCACGCCGATAATTGTACCGGCCTCAACATATTCAATGGCTGCTTTGGCAACTTCTAGCTTTAATTCATCTTGCGTCATGGGTGACTCCTTTATTGTTATTATTAGCGAATGTTCAACATAAAGAAAAAACGCTGTTTATTTTATGCGATAAAAAATTTTGTGGGGATTCTACTGAAAAACTCGTATTTTGTATAGTCGTACAATTGCTACTGGCCGGTATTTTGATCAGCCGGTTCCTCACTGTAGAGTATTGTTTTTCAATATAAAAATACCAGCGTGTAGCTGGTATTTTAGACGTTTTTATCACATTAATGATGCAGCACTGGCGGAGGCATAATATCTGGTTTTTCGGCTGCAAGAGAAGGGGGCATTTCGCCTTCCTTACGCTCATGGACAGCCATAACCATTCCAGACTGGGTCACAATGTAATTATCTTCATAAACATGGACGGTTTTAAATGTCATTGGACGAATTTGACGAGTTTGTGCTGCTTTAGGAGAGCCTTTCGCCATGTACATTCCGCATTTCGTCATGCCATTGACAACGTGTTTGTTATCGACATGCTCAAGGTCAAGATCTGCCAATAAGTTACGAAGTTGCAATTGCTTGATGATTTCTTGCTTTTCATCCGCCTCGGTTTTTTTGGCGTAATCAACGCACATTTGCAAAATGTCGTTTAACGTCAAATTACTTTTTAGAACTTCGTCCGCATTTGCAGAAGCGTTTGTCGATAAAAGCCCAGAAATCAAAACTGTAGCAAAAAGTGTTTTTATTTTCATTGTGTTAGCCCGCTCTTGTGAATTCAGTCACAGCATTATACTGAAATATCAGTAAATGCTGAAATGTTTAGGAACGATTGTCAGTGCATACCATGGCCGTGTTGCATGCCTTGATGATTCATCATCATTTTTTTGAAAGATTTTACGGGCATATCTACTGTTTTGCGACTGCCATCTTTGAATTCAAGTTCAACTGTCACAGTTTGTCCAACCTTGATAGGGTTGTGTGGCCCAATCAACATAATGTGCAAGCCACCCGGTTTTAATTCGGTGGTGCCATTTGCAGGGATTTCGATTTGTGGAATTTTACGCATACGCATGACACCATTGTCGTTGGTGTGTGTGTGAAGTTCTATCACTTTTGCAACATCAGAATGCGCCGCAACAATGTCAATTTGTTCATCCGAATTATTTTTCAAGGTCATAAAACTTGCTGAGGCTGGCGCACCTGGCGGTACTTCACGCGCAAAAGGGTTTTCGATATTAATGTGGTCAGCTTGAGCAGCCATAAGGTTCATACTTGCTAGAGTGCTGGTTGCTGCGAGAGAAAGTGCGATAAGTGTTTTTTTCATGAGTATTCCTGTTTAATTTCAGTAATTTTTAAGTTGATTGACAGGTCGTAATCTAAAGCTAATATAAAAGTCTAACCTTTATTTTGATAGCGCTTAATGACCTCAATAAAGTTTTCAGGCGATGTGGCATGGGGTAGTTGCTCTTGCAGTACGCCGTTTTGATCTACTACATAGGTAAAAGCACTATGATCCACTGCATAATTGGTGCCATTATTTGGATCATCTACTCTGGCATAGACTACTCCATAGCGTTGTGAAATCTCTGAAATGGTTTGCGGATTTCCTGTTAGTCCAATAATTCCTGCTTCAAAATAATCAGCGTATTGTTTCAATCGTTCAGGCGTGTCGCGTTCAGGGTCCACAGATACAAATAAAATCTGTAAATTATCCTTTTGTGATTGCGATAGACCTCGGTAAGCAACTGAGAGGTTACCAAGATTGGTCGGACAAATGTCTGGACAATAAGTGTAACCGAAATACACCAAAGTCAACTTTCCCTTGTAGTCACTTAAATTCACCGGCCCATCCACACTATTGAGTGTAAAGTTACCTCCGGTTGGCTTTTCATTACTAATTAAAGTTGCTTCAGATTGAGGTTGAGTTGAGGAATTCAACAGATAATAGCCTCCGACAGCGATACCAGTTAAAACGGTTGCAAGAAGAGTCTGTTTGAAATTCATAGTATTCCCTCTCTATGAGGTAGATAAATGTGGGGCATATAAAAAAACCAGCGAATTGGATTATAGACGCTGGTTAAACCGAGAGTTTTAAGAAAGATTAGAAATTTGCATTCACACGTGCCCAGATAATACGACCTGGTTCGTAGAGGTTATAAAGGTTACCGTTTTGACTATCTATACGGTTGAAGCTGTTTTGGTAAGCTTTATCAAACACGTTATCAACACCTGCAAGTATCGCAATGGTTTTATTGATTTGGTAGCTACCATACAGATCGACTGTGCTCCAACCAGCAGTTGGTTTTTCACCAATGTTAGTATTAACATCATCTTGTTTTTGAGCAAAGTTCATTCGAGCGCCAGCGGTTAAGTCAGTCGTTTGATATTGCGCAAATACTTTACCTGAAAATGGTGACATATTAGCAAGGTCAGTATTGGTATCTTCGTTACTTCCTTTGGTGATGGTGCTATCAAAACCGACGATGACTGATGGTGAAACCTGAGCGGATGCGGCCAACTCTAGACCATAGATTTTCGCATCAATATTTCCATAGCGCAGCCCACCTTGTTTGTAACTCAAGATATAGTTGTCAACTTTGTCATAAAACGCATTGGCAGACCAATTAAGGCTGTTAAAGCTTTGAGAGAGACCTAAATCAATCTGGTTGTGTTCTTCTGGGTTTAGATTTGGATTTCCAACCCAGTCAGTTCCCTTAACAATATACAGTTCGGTTGCATTTGGGTAGCGGAAGGTGCGAGACACACCCGCAAACATTTCAGTGTTTGCATTCAGTTGCTTTTCGTATCGCGCTAAAACATTCAAGTCATTTGAATCATTATCGGTATCGGTAACACCATAAACACTTTGATAGACGTTAGAGGCAATGTTGCCCATGTCAGTTGCTTTATTTACGCCGTCAGCTTGTGCATCAAACATGTCATAACGAAGACCTAGAATCACTTTTTGATTGTCTTTAAAGAAAGATGTGGATTCTGCAAATACGCTATTGGTTGTTGATTGCGTTTCTGGCCACATAAACCAAGCACTTTTACCCATCGCATTTTTCAAAGTTGAAATTTTTTCCAGTTTTTCAGTTTGAACACCGTAATCTAGTTGAGTGTGACCAATCATTGATGTTAACTTCAGTTTAGCGCCATCTGTTGTTACATTCGTTTGGTTAACCATTTTCATGTCACCGGCCGGACGTAATGTGTAGTTGTCCATAATGTGATCAACTTCAGATTGATAAACATCAATTTCAACGTAGTCAATAAAACCGGTAGCACCACGTAGGTCATTACCCTTGTATTGAAGTCTTAAAGTCGTACCGTCCGATTCAGGCGCGTCCATTCCTGCGCCTTGAAACAGGGCATCGTCAACCACAGTATTTTCATAAGAAAGTTTCACTTCATGGTGTTTGTTTGGTGTCCAACCTAAATCTATATGACCTTGGCGACTTTCATAGCTTGAGCGGACTTCGTTGCCATTGCCATCTTCATAATTGTCTGCCGACTTGGTATTGCCTTGAACCACGAGATAACCTTTTTCACCAACCGCTTCAACTTCAGCGGTGATGTCGTGCTTAACACTATTGGTTGAGGAGGCTGCAGAAACAGAACCTGAAACCATTTTGTTTGGATCGTAGGTTGGGGTTTCGCGAACAAATTCAACTGTTCCGCCCGTTCCGCCAGAGCCTTTTGTGACGGTCGCAACGCCTTTGGTCACAATAATCTCATCATAACTGTTTAATTCAGCATAGGCGGTTGGTGGGTCCATCCGGTTCGGGCAGCCACCTTCTATTTTGGCACCATCAAGGAGGATATTTAGCTGAGATTGGCCTTGTCCACGAATAAACAAGTCAACACCATGTCCACCCAGTCGTGAACCTTCCACACCACTAATATTGCGAAGAGCTGACCCCGTTTCTGAATTACCGTTGGCAACGAGTTCTGACGTTTCCGTGGTTGAAACTTGAGAAGCTGGCGCAGGTGCTTCAACATCAACAGTCGGCAGTTCAACAGCTTGTGCCATAGTCGGTGCTGTGACTAAAGCGGAAAGAATGGCAAGACTAAGTCTTTTACGAGTGAACATTGGTTATGATTCCTTGTATTTAATAAACTTATTGTGTTTTGTAACTGCGCATATTGTACGTAATAGAATGTGCAAGAAATTTGAGTAATCTCTAAGGTTTCCTACAAAAACAAGGGAAGTTTTTCGATAGGTTTGCATAATAGTGTCAATAGTGTGGAGCTATTAAAAAAAGTGTTAAATAAATTAAGATTTTCTCCTTGGGATATTCTCTTAGGCTCTGAGTGTTATACTAAGCGGCTTAATTTTAAGTGAGAAAACACTATGCCTGCTGAAATCTTAAAACGCGTTTTACGAGCCCCTGTTTATGATGTTGCAGTTGAAACACCATTAGAACGTGCCCCCCAGCTTTCAACGAGATTTCAAAACCATATTTGGCTAAAACGTGAAGATTTGCAACCGGTGTTCTCGTTCAAATTACGCGGCGCTTATAATCGTATGGCGCAACTTACGGATGACGAAAAACAGGCAGGAGTAATCGCTGCATCGGCCGGTAATCATGCACAGGGGGTTGCGCTTGCTGCACAGCAGATGGGGATTGCTGCCACGATTGTTATGCCTAAGACGACACCACCTATCAAATATCGTGCTGTGGAGCGAATGGGGGGTAAAGTCGTTTTGCATGGCGATGCATTTGATGAAGCGAAATTGCATGCAGAAATCTTGCGTAAAGAAAAAAATCTTACGTTTATTCACCCCTATGACGATTTGGATGTGATTGCCGGACAGGGCACAATAGCTTTGGAGATGCTTCGTCAGCATTCTAAACCGCTAGATGTGGTTTTTGTTTGTGTCGGAGGCGGTGGATTAATCTCTGGAATTGCTGCGGTGTTTAAACAGGTCTCGCCTAAAACACGTATTATCGGCATTGAACCTGAAGAAGCGGCTTGCTTGACGAAGGCTTTAGAAGCTGGAGAACGCGTGGTTTTAGAGCAAGTAGGGTTGTTTGCAGATGGTGTTGCGGTTGCTCAAGTAGGTGAAATTCCTTTTCGAATTGCACAAACGTGTGTGGATGAAATGTTGACGGTGTCAACCGATGAAATCTGTGCCGCGATTAAAGATGTTTTTGAAGATACGCGAGCTATTTCTGAACCGGCCGGTGCTTTAGCCGTAGCTGGAATGAAGAAATTTGTCGAAAAATACCAAGTTTCTGGCTTAAATATGGCGTGTATTGTTAGTGGGGCGAATATTAATTTTGATCGACTTCGTCACATTTCAGAAAGAACAGAGCTTGGTGAAAAGCGGGAAGCGATTTTTGCCGTGACGATTCCTGAGCGGCCGGGAAGTTTCAAACAATTCTGTGAGATTTTAGGTGGGCATCGGGCGATTACAGAGTTCAATTATCGATTTGCGAATCCAAAAAATGCAGTTGTGTTTGTTGGTGTGCGAACTGAAAGTGGGACTGCGGAGCGTCAAGCAATTCTAACGAGCTTGCAACAGCAAGGTTATGATGTTGTAGATATGACTGATAATGAAATGGCAAAGTTGCATTTACGCCATATGGTCGGAGGTCATGCGAATGTTTCTGATTGTGAGCCAGAAACATTTACCGAGCAGTTGTATCGTTTTGAATTTCCTGAACGACCGGGTGCATTACTGAAGTTTTTGTCTCATATGAGTGAGGAATGGAATATTAGTTTATTCCATTACCGAAATCATGGTGCCGCCTATGGCAGAGTTTTGGTGGGGGTTCAGGTTCCCGATAATCAGCAAAATGATTTTGAGCATTATTTGCAAACTTTGGGTTATCCGTATTTCAATGAGAGTGATAATCTAGGGTATCAGTTGTTTTTGCAGTCACGTTAAATTTATTACCGGCCGGTATCTTTTGAATTTTCACCGGCCGGTAAGGAATTTTATTTGTTCCGCCTTACATTTAAAGATTGTTGTTTTAATTCCCAGATTATTCGCTAGTTTGACTATTTTTAATAGTCATCACTTCTTAGATCGTTTAGGCGTTTCAGCAAAAATTCTAGCTCAGCGCGCTTTTCGTGTTTTTCATTGACTTTTTCTTCTATAAAATCAACCACATTTAAATGAAGTTTGACCTTGTCGAGTTTGTTGATATTGCTAATTCCGCCCGGGTTTAAGACATTCACTTCCAAGATTTTGTCACCAATCATATCGACGCCCACAAAATACAAACCATCAGCGGCCAAACGGGGACCAATTTTTCGACAGACTGCCATTTGTGAATCGGTCATTTTATATTTGTGTGCGGTGCCGCCAATTTGGATGTTGGCGCGAATATCACCTTCAGGTGGTTTACGGTTGTAAGCGCCCAGAAACTTCCCATTCAGCATGAGTACACGAACATCTCCTTGCTCAGCACCTTCGATGTATTCTTGAATGATGACATAGTTCTCGTTGCCAGTTCCGCTAATGTAGAAATCCAAAATAGAGCTAATATTCGACTGTGCATTTTTTTCGAGAACGATGACTCCATGGCCACCTGAGCCAACCAAAGGTTTGAGAATAACTTTATCGCCAGGCATCTCTTTAATGGCTTTTCGAATAAACTCTTTGTCTTTTGAAACGTGGGTAATCGGTAAGTAACTATTGCTTGGATCGTTGAAAGTCGAAGTGAATAGTTTGTTGTTCGCTTTTCGTATGCCATCAACATCATTCATAATCACGCATTCGTTTTTAATGGAATCCAAGAAGTTAAAAATCACTGGATCAATCGGCGGATCTTTTCGAATCATTAAGCTGTCGAGTGAGTGCAGAGGTGTTAGCACGGGTTTAAAAGTGACTTTTTTATGGAACTGAACAATGTTTTCAGGAATTTTTTCCATCTCTTCAATTCGCATTAAACCTCCATAAGCAACATTGTTGCGTACTGTCAGATTTTCTGGATAGAGAATTGAGACCTTATGGCCGCGTTTTAGGCATTCACGGATAACAAGAATCGTAGAATTTTTGGTAGGAGTTAGAGACTCCCATGGCGCAATCATAAAACCAATATGCATATCACAAACCTTTACACAGTGTTGCTAAGTGAGGGGAATCATCGCTTTCCAGCATCTTAAATTTGTTGCGAGATTAAAACGATAATTTGTTCGCAATTATCAGTAATTTTTAAAGGAGTGTAAACAAAAAAAGCTGTAATTCATGATGAAAAACAGCTTTGTGTAGTGACGAGTGAATTTAAGCGTGGAGCGGTTTAGTCAGGTAATAAATCTAGCTGTTCCTGATTTTCAGCTTCTTGTTTGCTATCTTGATTGATACGGCTGGCTGTTGGGCCTTGCTGATTGCGGTATTTCGCATCCAAACGTTTGTTGTAGGGTTTTTCCGAAGCGCTCGAAAGTGTTTCAAAATTAATGGCACAAATGTCCATTCCTGGGCGAAGGGCAAGTGGAAGCTTTCCGCTGTTAAAAATTTCCAACACAATTTGACCATGCCAGCCGGGGTCGATTCGATGTGCAGTCACGTGCACCATCAAACCCAAACGCGCTAGGCTAGAACGTCCATCTAGCCAACCTACTAAGTTGTCGGGAATCGTAACGGATTCGTAAGTTGCAGCAAGTGCCAATTCACCCGGATGCAAGAAAAATGCTTGGTCTTCCTCTATTGTGATTTCTTCACCCATCACCCGATCCATAATTTTTTGAACTTCATCTTTGGGGCCGCTTAAATCAATATAGGGTGCGGTGTGGTCAGCGAAAACTCGAAAACGGTTATCAAGTCGCAAGTCAACACTGATGCCTTTAATTTTGTCTGTGCTTGGCATAGGTTCAATGTTAATGTGTCCAGCCTTAAGATGTTGAATAATGTCGCGATCGCTTAGTTTCATAGTCGTTTCTGTCTCGTGGTAGATCTTGTGTATAGAGTATTTAATACTCTAAACGAGGCGCCTTAGCAAGTTCTAAGGTAATGGTTCGGTCTTTATCTTTATTATAAATTTTGATTTTGGCAGGAAACCAGTCGTACTCGGCTAAGCACCATAATTCAACATTTATCTTGTCGGTTTGTAGAACGAACTTCTCCGCTTTAAGAGTTGAGTTGGCAAAAGCTAAGCCAAGAGTTGTCGCTTGACCAAACTCAGTAAAATTAATTGGGAATTGACCTTTTTCTGTTTGAAGAATAAGTTTGTTGAATTTGTCTCTGGGTGCGTTGTTTAGGCGTAACCATTGAATTACATAAGCAATGCTCATTTGGTCAAATGCTGAATGATTGAGTGGGAAGCTTTGCTGTTTTTCAGTATAGATAATAGCTTGATCGGTTTTTTCTAAGGTTTTGACTCGCTCAGATACTTTGCTGCCTTTGTAACGTACATCTTTTCTTTGGTAGCTTTGCCAAAGCAATTGTGAATCCGTTTGTGTCAGTTCAGTCGTTTCGTAAAGCTCATCCTTAAAAAAATTTCGAATAAACCCACTGGGTTTTGCGTAGCTTTTTAAAGTACAGTTTTGTTCAACACATTTAAAGGTATGTGTGCCTTGTCCAATATTAAAACTGGCCACTTGAACCGTAAAGTGTGCTGTGAAATCGTTTAGCGTGAATGCATAGGTATTTGGACTGGCTAATTGAACGCCGATAAACAGAGTCGATGCCACAAAGTAATGCCTGAGTCTTTCAAAGCCAGAAAGCTTACAAGATAAAGACTTAAGCATTGGAATTATCACTCGTTAAAATAATTGGCGAATTCAGTTCTTTGGCATCGAAATAGACTTTTGACTGTTTGAAAAGCAGGCGGCCTTGTGCAAACCATTCGACAACCGTTGGATAAGCGGTGTGTTCAAGCGTGTGAATTCGTTGTTGCAATGATTCAGCCGTATCGTCATTTTGAATGTTCGTTTTAGATTGAACAATGACTGGGCCGCCATCAAGTTCTGGTGTTACAAAGTGAACACTCAATCCATGTTCCTTATCACCTGAATCCAGTGCTCGTTGATGTGTGTTTAGGCCTTGATATTTCGGCAAAAGTGATGGATGGATGTTCAGCATTCTTCCAAGAAAGTGCTCGGTAAATTCGGCGCTTAAAATTCGCATGAACCCAGCTAAAACAACAAGTTCTACTTCTGCCTTATCTAATGCAATTTTCATTTGTTCATCAAAAGCTTCCCGGCCGGTAAAGTTTGTATGGTCAATGACCTTGGTCGCAATGCCAGCTTTTTGAGCTCTTTTGAGGCCAAATGCTTCAGGGCGATTACTAATCACCAAAACAATTTCGTAAAGGTTTTTAGATTGTTGTTGGTGGTCAATAATGGCTTGCAGGTTAGAGCCATTTCCTGAAATGAGCACAGCGATTTTCATGGGGGATTTTTCAGCGTCAGACATAGTAAAAAAAGATGAGTGTTTAAAAATACCGAATGGGCTTACTGTTTTTCCTAAAAGAAAAACGCCTTGGTTAATCAACTGTTTAACCAAGGCGAAAGTCTTTAAAACCAAAGCAAGTTGAATGATTAACCTTGTGTTAATGTCACGCTTGGTTCTTTCGTATCACTGGCTTCGATCTGACCAATGATATAGGCTTTTTCACCGGCTGCCTCAAGAGCTGCCAGTGCCTTATCTTGTTCACTTTCATCCACTACGATAACCATACCAATACCGCAGTTTAATGTACGATGAAGTTCTTCGTACTCAACATTACCTGCATTTTGCAACCAATCGAAAACAGCAGGGCGTTTCCAGCTATTCGTATTTACGGTTGCTTTGGTGTTGTCGGGCATGACACGCGGTAGGTTTTCAAGAAGGCCGCCACCAGTAATGTGAGAAATTGCGTGGATGTCGACCACTTTCATTAGTTCAAGCAATTGCTTTACATAAATACGAGTTGGTGCCATCAGCGCATCAATCAATGGTTGACCATCAATATCTGTATTCAGGTCAGCGCCTTTCACATCAATAATTTTACGGATCAATGAGTAACCATTTGAATGAGGTCCGCTCGAAGCTAGACCAATCATAACGTCACCGGCTTTTACTTTCGTGCCATCAATCAAGTCAGATTTTTCGACAATCCCTACACAGAAACCGGCTAAATCGTAATCACCTTGAGGGTACATTCCCGGCATTTCAGCGGTTTCACCGCCAATTAGAGCGCAGCCGGCTTGCAAACAACCCTCACCAATACCTTTGACGACATCGGTTGCAACGTCAAGATCAAGCTTTCCAGTGGCATAGTAGTCAAGGAAGAATAGAGGCTCTGCGCCTTGAACAATTAGGTCGTTCACACACATTGCGACTAAGTCGATACCGACTTGATCGTGTTTGCCAGAATCAATTGCTAGACGCAATTTGGTTCCAACACCATCCGTTCCAGACACCAATAGTGGATTTTTATATTTGGTCATGTCCAATTCGAACAAAGCCCCGAAACCGCCGAGTGAAGCAGGAACTTCAGGTCGGGTGGTTGCTTTGGCAATCGGTTTAATTGCTTGAACGAGGGCATTTCCAGCATCAATATCTACGCCGGCGTCTTTATAGCTAATGGATTGTGTTGTGTCAGTCATAGTCGGTTAAATCTACTCTTGTCAATCGAAGGGCCATCTGAGCGCGATAACAGAACCCCTATGTTGGATTCGTAATTTACGCCCAGAAGACAAAAAAAATATTATGATATTGTAACGAAAATTTTAGGTTGAGATATGAGAAGTTTTCAAAGGTTAGTCGATTCTGTGAAATATTTTTTGAATGATAAAAGTACACCGGCCGGTAAAGAATTTGGTTTGTGCAATGTAAACCAAGTAGAGCATTGTGATGCTCCTGAACAAGATATGGGACAATTCAATCGAAATGCTGAGAAAGTGGAAAGTAGCGTGAATTCATCTCTTCACAGATTGCAGCCGATTATGATTTCGGCAATTTGTCTCTTTTCGTTCGGCTTTACTTCAACACTCGCTTCTGCTGAGCAAAGTCAGGTTGTTGAGAATGCAAGTCCAGCCTCGCAAAGTGGGGTTGATGAAAATCCGCAATTAAAGCAAGCGAATCCTGTACTCACTAAATTAGTACGTGATTATGATTTTACCCAATCATTGTATTCTTTGGTGCTATCACAAAAGCTTTCTCAATCTCTATCGAAAGATTCGCCTTTGAACTCTCAGATGATTTCTCAATCTAATCAGAATCTACTTTTGCGGTTAACTGGTCGACCATCGTATGAAATTACCGAAGAAGGCCGGCAATTTATCGCTCAGAATAAAAAATGGTTGAAGTCATTTGACTGGGTTCCAGTGATGCAAGAAGGGGTTAGCGTCGGAGAGCAGCTTCGATTAAATTATGATCCATCTGCGGTGAATGCTGCTTTTGAGATGAATAATATTAAAGTCTGGCCATCGGTTTTACGCCCTTCGATTTTGGTTATGGGCACTTACGTTCAAAATGGTAGTCTGATAAAACTCAACCAATCACAAGTCGAATCTCAGGCTGTGGCTCCACTGTTAGAAAAGTCGAAACAGATGGGGTTGAAATTGGCGATTCCAGAATCAATTGATGATTGGGTATTTCCTGTTGAGCCAGAGCAGAGTCTCAATAAAATCCAAGAATGGTTACTTGCCAGTGAAAAAGACTATTTGTTGAGTTATAAAATCTCTACACGAAACATCAACTCCAATTTGAACGCGCATCGAATGCCTTCTGAAAATCAGCAGTATGAGCTTAGTTGGCGAGTGTTTACGAGTAGTGGCAAAGAGATTATTAAAGGGCGCGCATTTAGTGATAACCAAGCTGTGCTGATTGAAAAAATGTTACCAATGGTGACGGCGCGTTTAGTTGATTTTACGGAAACTAAATTACAGAAAAAAGCACAACTGTATTTAAACCTGTTACAGGTCACTGATGCAGAAGTACTGATTCATGCGCGAGAATATTTAAACCAAGAGCTCCCGACCATTGAAAAGTTACAGTTATCGGAGCTAGAAGGGGAATTGGCACAATTTACTCTGAATTTAAAAGGTTCTTATCAAGATTTCCTTGGATGGATTATGCAAAACCCGAGTTTTAACGTTGTGAATGAATCGGAAATCTTGCGCCAAATTGATGTTGTCTATAGTATGCCGGTTGAAGTGGATGAATCGCAATTAGAAGCGTTGCTGGAATCGGGTATGTCAGAGCAAGCCAAAGATACGACAGAAAATACTCAAACGCAAAACTCACAAATAGCCCCCGTCGGTGAAACAATTATGCAAGATAACCGGCGTGAAGTGGTTCAATAGTTAGGCTTTAAGTTGGATTCAGACACCTAAAAATTAATGAATAGGAGTACAGCAATTTATGCTGGTACAGATGCCACTAAAAATTGGGCTTCGGGATGAAGCAAGTTTTGACACTTTTGTGGCAGAACAGGAATCGGTTGCCTTAGCGCTCAATGCGCTTCAATCCTCGGTTGAGAAACCGGTCGGTGAGGCATTTTATTTGTGTGGGCACAATGGTGTGGGAAAAACACACCTTCTTCAAGCGGCATGTCGTTTGGTGACGGAAAAAAATCGAAATAGTGTTTATCTGCCGCTTGCAGACAAAAGCCTGCCATTTATCCCAGACGTTTTGTCGGGGCTTGAGCAGGTATCACTGGTCTGTTTGGATGATATTGATCGAATTATTGGCAAGAAAGAGTGGGAAATTGCGCTGGCAAACCTTATCACCAAGTGCAGCGTGCAAGGTAATACTTTATTAATCGCCGGAACGCTAAAATTATCAGATTGGAAGTTGGCTTATTCAGAATTGGCAAAGTCATTAATTTCGGTAGTACCTCTCGTTATCGAGCCGGTCAGTGAAAAAGACGAGCTGATTAATGCATTGCAACGTCACGCCAAATGTATGGGGTTTGAGTTGCCGGAAAAAGTTGGGGAGTTATTACTGAAACACTGCTCAAATGATTTATCTGAATTGATGAAGGTTTTAAAAATGCTTGAAGAAGCGAGTTTAGTCCAGAAACGTCGGTTAACATTACAGTTTGTAAAAGCCATTCTGGGTGTAGAACCGGCCGGTAAATTAAATCAGAAGTAAGCGAAACTCTCTAGAACACGGGAAAATTATGAAATCTTTGAATATAACCAAATCCATTTTCATGACATTGATTGCATTTTGGATGACATTTGCTATCACATTGAGTGTAGCGCAGGCGAATGAGTTCGCTGATGTCAAATTCGTTGATATGGACGGTAATGAGTCTACTTTGGCGGATTATAAAGGCAAATGGGTGATTGTGAATCTTTGGGCAACCTGGTGTCCACCCTGTTTGGTGGAAATTCCAGATTTGATTATGTTTCACGAAAAGCACAGCAAGGTTGATGCGATTGTTTTAGGTGTGAACTACGAAGATATTGAACCTGAAAAGGTAAAAACATTCGCTGAGTCACAAATGATCAACTATCCCGTGGTACGTTTCGAAGGTAAACCGGACGGGCGCACCACGCCTTTCGGCCCACTAAAAGGTCTCCCTACAACTTATATGGTGACTCCCGAAGGTAAAGTGGTCGCAGCTAGAACAGGTTTGATTGATGACAAGATGTTGGAAGAGTTTATTCGCAATTATAATTCAATCAATTAAAGCCTGTTAAAAGTGTATATTTGACTTATGTTGAATAGAACTTTGGTATGAATTAACAACATGTCTTAATGTGTTCATCTCATTCTATTTCGCAAAAAGCCCAGCCAATTAGGTTGGGCTTTTTGCGTTTCGGGCTACATGGAATTAATTATTTTTTTCAACTATAAGAAATATCAATCAACAAGTTTCCAAAACGTTTATGAGTTTCGCTAAATTAGCAGAGACGTTTGTATTCAGAGTAGAAAGGAGTCTGAAGTTTATGCAAGTAGTGCAATCAGTATCACATTTCTTACCGGCCGGTAAGAATTTCAAATGGTCTTTAAAAGCCTTGGCTTTAGTTATTATCACGGGCTTTTTACTTATGATCAACTCGGCCAAAGCGGCAGATCCTTTCTTCGATGAGAGTTTTGGAAATTATCAAGAAGACCTAGAAACGGCAAAAGACGATGGTAAAAAAGGCATTTTTGTATTTTTTCATATGGAAGAATGTCCTTTTTGTCACAGAATGCGTACAACCATTATGCAAGAGCCGGACGTTATTCAGTTTTATCGTGAAAATTTTCTAACGTACATGCATGACATCGAGGGCAGTAATGAAGTCGTAACCTTTGATGGAAAATCCATGACTGCGCAAGATATGGCGGAAAAGGTATTTCGTGTACGCGCAACACCCGTGATGATTATTTTTGATACCGAAGGTAAGCCTGTTGTGCGTTACACGGGGCCGACTCGAACCAAGCAAGAATTCATGTGGATTGGTGAGTATGTCATGGATGGCAGTTACCAAATACAATCGTTTACTGCCTACAAGCGAGCTAAAAAGCGCGCGCTAAGAGAACAGTAAACAAATAAGAGTCGTATGAGGGTTTGTTGAAAACCTGTAGTGAGACTGTGAAAAATCGATGAATTCGCTCGAGAAAAAGGAGCTTATGTTGAGTCATAATTTTGAAAATACTGTCTTAAAATCTTTCGTAAAAACGGGGAAGGGTGGCAAAAACAATGTGAGAACTGAACCTCAGTTTTTTCGAAAAAATACGATGAAAAAAACTTTATTGTCGGTTTTACCTTTCGTGATGTTACCGATGACGCCTACTTTGAGTTTCGCCTCGGATGTAGGCGTTGTTCAAAGTGAAGATGTCAAACAACAAAGTGCTACAGTTAATCCTGAGTCAGTTTCGCAAAACAATCTAGACTCTCAAACCGTTATAGAGCAGGGAGCGGACAAGAGTATTCGTCTTTATCCAAAAAGTCCGACCAGCGACTTCCCTAACCCTGTCAGTTTGGACTATCTTTTAAATGAACTTCCTGTGCAGTCTCCTGCGGTATTTTTGCAAAATGCAAAATTGGCTCAAAAACAAGCGACAGGATTGGGCATAGAATCGATTCAATCATGGAAATTAGATTTAGAAGGACGATTAAGTCGAAGGGAATATTCTGAAGAAGCACAGGATTTTCATAGAGGCGCATTACACATTGGAAAGCAGCTCTATGATTTCGGCGTGTCTGATGGATTAACAGAAGCTCAGCAACAAGAAATACAATCTGAAGCCAGTTTTCAAAATTTTGTTTTGCAAACGCATAAGCTAAATGTGATGCAGGCGTTTTTCAATGTTATTTTGGCCGATTTTCAATACCGCATTGATAATGAGCAGATGGCGATTGAGTATATCGCCTATGATAAATCCAAAGACCGTCATGATGTCGGTCAAATTTCAGATGTGGCGATGATTGAAGCGGAAAGTAATTACCAGCAAGCATTGCTAAAACGCTCGCAAGCAGAACAGCGGCAATTAAGTTCGCGAGTGAGTTTAGCGAATTCCATCGGCTTTGCCAAAGTGCGTCCAGATGAAATGAAAATGCCAAGTTTAAAAGCCTTTTCAAAGCGTGATTCAAAAGCGCTAAAT
This sequence comes from Thiomicrorhabdus indica, assembly GCF_004293625.1. Classification (NCBI taxonomy): domain Bacteria; kingdom Pseudomonadati; phylum Pseudomonadota; class Gammaproteobacteria; order Thiotrichales; family Piscirickettsiaceae; genus Thiomicrorhabdus; species Thiomicrorhabdus indica. The sequence goes on from NZ_CP033040.1 coordinate 1,250,273, forward strand.
CTGGATGACCTTTACCAACAGCTTGAAGAAAACAATCCGCAACTTAAGCGTTTAAAAGGTCTTTGGCAAGCGCAACAACAACGGGTAGAGGCGTTACGCCATTTAAACTATCCGACCATACGAGCTGATGCATGGGCCGGTAAATTATCGAGTCATCCAGAGCTTAGAGAAGGTAATTGGCGTGCAGACTTAAGTATTCATGTTCCGTTGTACGATGGTCAACAGAACAAATCTGAATTGATGAGTGCCCAGGCAAAAGCTATTAAATTGTCGGCAGAATATGAGCAACAAGCACAATTGCTCCGCCAACAAATCGCAGATATTTATTTTCAGTTAAAGCTACTTAAAGCAGAACAAGAGGCGAATCTGGTATTTGGTGACTATGCGGATCTGTATTTAGATTTTAGTCGAGCAGTTTATGAAAATGAACGCGCAACCGATTTAGGTACTTCAATGGTGCGCCTATCTGAAGCAAATTACCGAGTGGTTGAATGGCGTTTTAAACAAGCACTATTATGGTCGAAGTTGGATGTGCTATTGGGAAAAACGGTTAACTTAAGTAAAGATGAGTAGTGTTAAAGCGTTTTAAAATGGACTTTTCTCAGACAGAAAAGCTAAAAAATTTGAGAGGAAAAAATAGTGTTAACGATTCAATCAATCAAAGATTCAAACTTCAATCAATTTAAAAAAACGTCTGTGGCAAGCTCTTTAACAAAGGCGGTACAGATAACGGCTCTGAGTTTGATCGGTTCAGCGGCTTTTGCGCAAAACATTATGATTGGTGCACTGGTTTCCGGTCAGGTAAGCGAAGTGCATGTGGAAGAAGGACAATCAGTTAAGGCCGGGCAAAAACTTGTTAATTTGGATGCTCAACGCTATCAAGCCAAGTTAGCAATGCTTCAATCACAGGTGAAATTGCAAGAAGCGCGCTTTGCTGATGCGCAGATTGATTTAGATACGGAACTGGATTTATTTGATCGAACTGTCACGTCTCGCCGTACGCTGGATGCGGCTAAACTAGCATTTAAGGTGGTTGAAGCGGAACTAGAAACTGCAAAAGCAGCCTTGAATGCGCATAGAGCATGGCAAAAATACGTTTATATCAAAGCGCCGGTAAATGGTAAGGTTGTCAAAATTCACGCTCCCAAAGGTGCGACCGTATTTGAAGAGAATCAGCCGATTTTGGAAATGGAAGTTTCAAAATAGACTGACTGATGTCAAATGTGTGATTTGCGACTATGCTTCTGGCATTCGGGCTATTGAGTGCTAGAATACCTACATTAAGTTTCTGATTAGGAAAAGAACGATGTCAGTGTTGAACAATCGCATTAAATTTGGTTTGAAGTATTGGAAATTAGCCGTTCACCTTATTTTTAAAACCAAACACTTTGGTGTAAATAATCTTTGGTGGTCAAAACAACCCTCTTCAATCGGTTGGCACTGGTATCAAATTATTTGGGGTGTGCTGACAGTTATGCCAATCTGGCGTAATTATCAATCATTAAAAGTGCGCAGTTGTTTAGGGTGGATTCCTGAAGCTGATTGCATCGCACTTGGTTTTAAAAAGCTGTAACAAGGCTTTAGTGGCTTTCAATTACCAAAAGTGAATACCGCATTTGATGAGTTTTAAAACAGAAGAACAACGCCAGTCAGTCCGTTTTGGTCGACAGTTTATGGTCACAGACCACGAAGATGAAGGATTTCAAGAACCGTTTGTTGGCTTTGATGTGAACCTAACAGGTTTAAGTTTTTGGGTCGATAATGCCGATTGGTTTTTGCCTAGCCAGTTGTTGAGTCTGCGAGTCAAAAATCTCGACAATGAAGAAGAGTATTGCTTGGATGGTGTTGAATTAATTCATATTCAAACCCACGATCAAAAAATTCTTTGTGGATGTCATATCACTCAAGTGACGAGTTCGCAGTTGCTTGCACATCACCGAATGGTGGTGACGGATGAGCGATCTGCACAACAGATGAATGGCACTACTGAGCTTGAAGATTTTGATTTTGATGAAGAGGGCGCCCCTAGTTCCGAAAATCTAAGTGATTTTCAAGAATTAGTCATGGCGTCTTTATTGCAATATGAACAGCTAAAAAAAGATTCTATTGCTTGTAAGCGAAGGGTTTCCGAACTTCAAGCATTCGTTGCTAGCTACGGAGAAAATGAATTAAAACCTGAAGCCTTGTTGAATGAACTGAATAAAATGGATTTTGAGCAAGATAAGGTCTTCCGTCAGCACCTAGCTTGGAGTCTGTTTGCAAAATTGTTAGCGTTTACACCTTCAGATAAAGCAGACCGACAGAACTGGCAAACGATGATTTCCGACTTCGAAGCACTCTATTTAACTGATCAGCAGCAAGTCGCATTTGATTTTATTCACCAAGGTATCAGTGCCAGAAAATCACTGGCAATGGCACGAGATTATGTTCTAGCACAAGAAAGTCCACAATTAGAGCTTGATGAGTTGAGTGAATCTTCATAATAGGTTCTAGATGTAAATCAAATCATTGTGCAAATTGGTAATCTGCAAGCTCTTCTCAAGAGCAGCTTTAAAAACATCGATCGTCACGCTTTTCTTTTTTTGCCCTATAAATATTTTGGTAAGGCCTGCTTGATACCCGTCGTTTGGCTCCAGTTTTGCACTTAGCGTTTATTCTTCTTGTGACGCGCACGACGTTGTTTTTTACGATCCTCTCTTTCCTGTTTTTTCGCGGCCTTTTTCGCTCGAATTTCTTCGACGAGTTGCCATTCAGATTGCATCATTTCAGGGGTTTCCAGTGTTAAATCACCAAGCTTCTGATCGCGATATTCCATAATAAATAGTCTCGAAACTTTCTCCAAATCGACCATTCCGCCTGAACGTAGACAACCGCGTTTTCGACCGATTTCGTCGAGCAATTCAATATCACTGTGTGGCAATTCATGTAAACCAAAGCGTGTTTTTAAACTTTCTGGGTAGGCTTGCAATAAATATTCTGCTGCGTAAGAGGCGATGTCTGGCAGCTCAAATGCGGTTTCTTTAATGCCTCCGGTAATTGCTAAACGATAGCCACTGTTAGGGTTTTCAATATTTGGCCAAAGCATTCCGGGAGTGTCGATCAGAACAATATTGTCGTCAAGTTTAATTCGTTGTTGACGTTTTGTGACTGCTGGTTCATTTCCTGTTTTGGCTATGGTTCGACCGCTGATATTGTTAATCAATGTCGATTTCCCAACATTGGGAATGCCAATAATTAAAGCTTGTATAGTTTTGATGGTATCGGCTTTCTCAGGCACCATTTTTTTAATCAGAGACACCATTTGTTCACGTTTATCGCCTGTCTGAGAGTTGAAAGCAAGCGTTTGAATGCTACCATCTGTTTCAAAATAACTTTGCCAGATCTCCGTTTTTAATGGGTCTGCCAAATCACTTTTGTTAAGGATTTTAATGGTTGGTTTATCCTGACGAATTTCTTCAATCATGGGGTTCTGGCTACTAAAAGGAATTCGAGCATCGAGAACTTCAATGAACACATCTACTTGGTTGAAAATTTCTTTGACCTCTTTTTGGGCTTTGTGCATGTGTCCTGGGAACCATTGAATATTCATAAATTGCTCTCATTTGAATCGATTGTTATCTTGTGAAAAGTTTTATGGCAATTATACTGGTTTTGATTGGATAGATATTGGATGCGGAGGCGTTATGCAAAAAATACCGGCCGGTTGGAAAACAACCTTGTCAAAAACTATGCAAATCAAGCAAGCAAATATTTTGGTTGCGTCAGCATTTTTTAGTGCTGGAGTTTTTTATCAAGCAAATGCTTTGGCTCAAAATCCAAATGCATCGCATCCCATGATTTGGGATGCGCATTCGCATTATGCAAAAGCTGATACTGAAGCAGTTTCTCATGATGAAGTGATCCAAATCTTGGATAGAAATAATGTGCAGAAGATTCTTATTACCAGTACACCGAATTCGGGCACTTTAAAACTGGCTAAATTTGCGCCAAACCGAATTATTCCGTTTTTAAGCGTCTATCGAACCAAAGCGGACAAACGAGACTGGATGCATCGAATTGAAGTGCTTGATGAAGCGAAAAAAGCGATTGCTACCGGCCGGTATGTGGGTATCGGTGAACTGCATATTTTTGCAAAAGATAAAAAAAGTCCGGTGTTAAAAGGCTTAGTTGAGTTGGCCAAAGAGCATCAAATGCCAATGTTGATTCATGGTGATGCGGAAATTATTGATGAGATTTTTAGTATTGATCCGAAGGCTAGGATTCTTTGGGCGCATTTAGGGACGCAGCCGAAGATTTCGCTTTTAAAAACGATGCTGGATAAATATCCGGATAATCTCTGGATTGATACCTCTGTTCGAGATAAACAACTACTTGCTACCGGCCGGTTAGATTCGCAGTGGCGTGAGTTTTTCATGGATTATGAGACACGATTTTTAGTGGCGATTGACACCTTTAGCGTGAATCGCTGGAAAACTTATGATTCAGTGGTAAAAGACATTCATCATTGGTTAGGAGATCTACCAGCCGGTGTTGCTCAAAAGTTAGCGCATGAAAATGCGAAGACGTTTTTTGCATTGGAGAAATAAGAGTTAAGTAAAAACTACTTTTTGCGAATAGTGAAATAAAAAGACGCTACAAGATCTTCCATGATCGCTCGATCTCGGTTCATCCATGAACCTCGACGCATTTTATTTTACTATTCAAAAACGTTTTAAGCTCAGTCGATGAAGTTAAACGCTTTTAGCCAAAAACAAAGCACTTTCTTTGCTTAGTGTGACCGCCATAAAACCAGATTTATGGCAAAAAACAGTATCTTCCGAACCACTGACTTTACTTAGTTCTCCTTCGCGTAAGCCACGAAAACGTTCGGGTAAATGATTTTCTTTGCCGTTACAGTAAACTCCAAATTGTTCTTCATTTCTTGGATAAACAACACGTTGAATTTCTGGACGGTTTTGAATGAAATCTTTGAATGGTGCTTTGGAATCTAATACCCAGATGCCATTCTCAAGTGTATCGAGTTTCGCTTCTAATTCAGTGACAACTTGTGCTTGATTGATTGCGGCTTGAATAAAATTTTTCAAAACATCGCTGGCAAAATTGACCGCTTTATCAAAGGCCGCTTGCTGTTTTTCAGGTTCGCCAGAAGATTCATTCATCATGGCCACTAGTAGAGAAACGGAAGGACGAGGATCATCACTGTAAACGCCATTATCCACGGCATCTAAATCTTCAATGAGTTTAGCATCGAGCCATTCAACCGCGAATTGAATTTCATTGTCAGCTTCCAACCCCATTTGTTTGAAAATCGATTCGGCGTAATGACGCCAAATAATTCCGGCTGTTGCGAAGGGAATTCCGTTGGCACGTTGTTCGGTAAAACTGTTTTGATGGTGGTCGTAGCGTTTTTTCTCATGATTGTAATCGCCTCCAACATCCAAGACAATTTCAGCTTGTTCAATATCATCTGCCTCGCGAGTTCGCAAAACTTCCTGATCCTTAAATTCAGGTAAAAATTTCAACATGGCGAGTGCAAATACTTCATCGGCATGAAAACGTCCAGAATGGGTAACAATCATAAAACCTCCAAATGTGACCGGCCGGTAGAAACTGTCATTTTAAGAAACAATTTGCGTTGGCTATTATATTGACTCTAACGGCTAAAAACTCGCTTGAGAAAACGAAACAGTAAAAAAGCACCTACGGCTAACCAAGGGTAAATAAAAAATTGAAGCAGATTGTAAAGCGAAGTGAACTGAGGTTCCAGTTGTTCCAGATTTTCAACCGTCAAAACCCCGTTTTCAGCGGTTGACAAGGCAAACAGTGCGGCAATTAACATGATTGCACCGAGGAGAGCGCCTCCAAATAAAAAAATTCGAGTAAAAATATCCATAAATTGTAAGCCTATCTAAAATTTTTGCGTGCCAGAGCCTAATGTTTAATCAGTTGTAATCTATCACAATCAAATGTCTACAGACGTGTTAAAAAGCAAATGGTGGAATAAGCGATAAAGCTGTTATGAGTGTTTGGTTGCTGATTTTAATGTGTTTGGGACAGAATGTTGACTCAATTCTTAGGGAAAGTGCCAACTTTTTGTACTAAAATATTAGATAATTTACGTATCTATAAAACTCTACTTCTTGCAACCAGAGTGTAAATTTGTCAAGAATTGTATGTATTCTCCAACTATAGGATGTTGTCATGTCTCCCACTTTTATTAGTGAAAAACTTTTTGATAAGGGGCCGGTTGTAGTCTTTGTTTGGCAAAATCAACCTGATTGGCCTGTTGAGTTTGTGTCTCAAAATATTCAGGTCATCTATGGTTATCACCCTGATGCCTACCTTTCAGGTGAGCGACGATATGCAGATCAAATTCATCCGGATGATATTGAGAAAACGGGCCAAGAAGTTGCGCTTGCAAGCAAAAACTTAGAGTGTGAGTCTTTCACTCATGAACCTTATCGTTATAAGCATCAAGACGGACACTATTGCTGGGTTAAAGACTTTACGCAGATCATTCGAAACCAAGAGGGTGACATTACCCATTATGTGGGTTACCTGATTGACATCACTCAAGAAGTTAACCTGCAACAAGAATCTAAAAAGCTTCAAGAACGTTTGGATTTGGCTTGGTCAGCGACCAATGATGGTTTATGGGATTGGAAGCCAATTTCAGATTCAGTGTATTTCTCTCCGCAATGGAAAAAAATCATAGGTTACCGGCCGGATGAGTTTGAAAACAAGGTTCAAGGTTTTTTTGATGCTATTCATCCTGATGATCAAGCGGTGGTGGATGCCTGTTTGAAGCGTCATTTTAGTGATCCTGACAATATTCCTTATGAAGTAGATTTTCGTATGCGTTGTAAAGATGCGTCCTACAAATGGATTCGTGCGCTCGGTAAAGCTACTTTAGATGAGAGTGGACAGGTTATTCGCATGACTGGCGCGCATACAGATATTACTGAAACGCATATCGCTCAGACAAAATTGAAAGAGAGTGAAAAACGATGGCGTTTTGCAGTGGATGGTTCGGGTGATGGTCTTTGGGATTGGAACTTGCAGACAAATGAAGTTTATTTCTCCGACCGTTGGAAAGGTATGCTTGGCTTCGAACCGGAAGAGATTACAGCCAGTTTGGAAGAGTGGGAAAGACGAGTTCACCCGGATGATTTGAGCAAAACCTATGAGGATATTAACGCTTGCTTAAACCAAGAAGTAGATGTCTATCGAAATGAACACCGTGTGCTTTGTAAAAACGGTGACTACAAATGGGTTTTGGATCGCGGAGTAGTGATGGAATGGAGTGAGGACAATCACCCCTTAAGAATGATTGGTACTCACACTGATATTGATTTAGAAAAAAAACAGTCACAATCCATTTTGCAAATGGAACGTCGTTACAAATCGATGTTTAAGGATCATCACGCAATTATGCTGTTGATAGAGCCTGAAACAGGTCAAATTATAGATGCGAATAAAAGTGCCGAAACATTTTATGGCTACTCCCATGAAGAGTTCCAAAGCCTAACGATTCATAAAATCAATCAACTGTCGTCACACGAAATTGCTGAAAATCGCCAAAAGGCGATGCTCCAGGCACAGCACAAATTTGTATTTCCTCATCGTTTAAAAAATGGTGAAATCCGTGATGTAGAGGTCTCTGCTTCACCGATTGATATGGATCAGGGAAAATTGATTTTCGCTATTATTCGAGATATGACTGAAGAAAAGGCAAATGAAAAGCGCATTACTAAACTTGCGAAACAAGTTGAAGAGGAAAGGTTACGTTACAAAGCTCTGATGGAATATTCTCCTGATGGAATCTTTGTCATGGATTTTGATGGTTATATACATGAATGTAACCCATCCGCCGCTGAAATGCTGGGTTACTCCATGGATGAAATGTTGGCACTAAATGTTTGCGATTGGGAGGTGATGGTTAAAAAAGAAGATATTCTCCCAATGATTAGAGAGATTGGTCGAACTCCAGTAAGTTTTGAATCGCAGCATCGACGAAAAGATGGATCAATTTATGACACATCAATTATCGCAGTAAGAATTAAGATTGAAGGCCATGATTATTTATACGCATCAGTTCGTGATATTAGCGAACAAAAAACACTCCAACATTTATTGTTAGAAAGCAACAAAAAACTCTCTAATCTAGCTGACAATGTTCCTGGTGTTATCTACACCTTTCTTTACCGGCCGGATGGTTCTAGCTGTTTCCCTTATGCTTCTGATCATATCTATGACATTTATGGCGTTAGGCCATTGGATGTTAAAGAGGACGCGGCAAAAGTTTTTGCAGTCATTCATCCTGAAGATTTAAATACTATCTCAAAAACCATTGCAGATTCGGCTGAAAACTTAACGATGTGGGAAGTTGAATATCGAGTCAATCATCCGACAAAAGGTGAGATTTGGGTAAAAGAATTGTCTAAACCTGAAAAACAAGCCGATGGTGGGACACTTTGGTATGGATATATTGTTGACATTACGCAAAGCAAAAATGCCCAAATTGAGATTGAAAACGCAAAACAATATTTTGAAACTCTACTGGAAAGTGCGTCGGATGGTATTCATATTCTGGATTCTGAGGGGAAATTAATCGCTTGTAGTCAATCTTTTGCAGAACAGATTGGTTATGAAAAAAATGAACTGAAAGGGATGAGTTTTGCGAAGTGGGATTCTGGAGTTATTTCAGAGGATTCAGAAGTAATTGCACATGCGATGAGTGGTTTACCCAAAACCTTTGAAACGGTTTTTGAACGCAAAGATGGCTCTGTACTGGATGTGGAAATTAACGCGAAATGGGTTGAGCTAGACGGTGAAGAATATGTCTATGCATCCTCTAGAGACATTACTGAAGCGAAACAATTGAAGAATGAAATTATTCGCGAGCGAAATTTCATTTCTACAATTGTGGATAATGCCAATGCGGTAATTGCCGTTATTCAGCCGAATGGCACTATGTCAAAACTGAATTATTTTGGTCAGCAGTTTACCGGTTATAGTGAGAAGGAAATTTCTTGTGAACCTTATTTTTGGCTAAGATTTTTGCCTACTGAACTCCTCTCTAAAGTTAAACAAGTTATTGAAAATGCAAGTAATGGCGGATTGTTTAAGACCGCGCAAAATGCTTGGATTTCCAAAACGGGTGAAGAGCATATATTTGACTGGTCGAATGCGGTGGTAAAAAAACAAGACGGTTCTGTAGATTACATCTTCACAATTGGTATTGACATCACTGAAAATGAACGTCAAAAACAAGAAGCGCAAACAATCTTTAATACGACCAATGACGGATTGATTATTTTGGACTCAGAAGGGCGCTTGATTCATTCAAATGTGGCGTACCTCAATATGTTAAATCTCACTGTTGATGAGCTAATTGGACAGCAGTTTTTAGAAAATGTTGCTGAGAGTGACCGGGCTCATGTTGAGACAATATTCGTTGAAGTTTATAAAACGGAACATGTTAAAAACGTTGAGTTTACAAGTCTAGTCAATGGTAGCGATTGTGGCGTTAAACTCGGAGCATCGGTGACTTTGATGCCTGACAAGTCACATTTATTGGTGAGCATGAAAGATATTTCGGAAGAAATTGAGCTGCGAGAAGCTTTAATCCAAGCAAAAGTGAATGCAGAAAATGCAGCGCGTTCAAAAAGTGAATTTTTGGCGAATATGAGTCATGAAATTCGTACGCCATTAAATGGAATTATTGGTTTAAATAATCTGATTCTTGAAACGCATTTGACTGAGCGCCAAAAAGATTATTTGCAAAAATCGCTTCAATCGTCAAAGGCACTACTAGGCGTTATTAATGATGTGTTGGATTACTCTAAAATTGAAGCTGGAAAAATGGAGTTGTCAACACACGAATTATCGATTGAACATATGTTGCGTTCGGTGACGGATTTATTTGAATACGCCGTGCTTGAAAAAAATCTCGAGTTGCATCTATCAATTGATTCAAAACTCCCTAGAAAAGTTATAGGTGACGGGCTTCGTTTGACACAAATATTGAATAATTTGGTCGGTAATGCTGTGAAGTTTACTGAATCAGGTGATGTGACGATTTATGCAAAATTGATGTCGGAAAACGATGATCAAATTGAATTGTGTTTTTCGGTTGAGGATACCGGAATAGGAATGGATGAAGAAGAGTGTCGTAAGTTATTTCAAGCATTTTCTCAGACAGATACTTCTAATACACGAAAATATGGTGGTACCGGTCTAGGTTTGGTCATTACTAAGCAGTTGGTCGAACTGATGGGGGGAGTTATTCAAGTCGACAGTCAAAAAGGGAAGGGAAGCCATTTTTGGTTCACTGTCATGCTTGAAAAAACGGATTCAACAGAGCTCAAGCCAAGGAATCTTGACGATTATTATCGGGGAAGTTTTTTAGTTGTTGACGATAATGAGATTGAGCGTCAAATGATCGGTGATATTCTTAAGTCATGGAAAATACGCCCAATTCTCTGCTCAAACGGTTTTGAAGCCTTGGAGTATGCGAGAAAGCACCCTGTTGACTATTTATTAGTTGATTGGCAGATGCCGGAAATTGATGGCTTAGATGTAATTCAACAAATGCATTTGGAACATCAAGGAGGCTTCCCAAAGGTCATTATGATCTCAGCGATGTTGAAAGAAGATTTAACTAAAAAAGCCATTGAACGTGATATTCAACCGGATCAAATTTTACACAAACCGGTCTCCCCCTCGACTCTTATGGAAGCTTTGTTTAATGACATTCAACCTAATTTGGTGTCTGATGCTTTAGGCGAAGACAAACTTAAATTCAAGGGTAATATTCTGGTTGCTGAAGACAATGAGATTAACCAAATTGTGATTCGTGATTTACTTAATTCAATGGGCTTAGAGGTTACGGTGGTCGAAAATGGTGAGCTTGCCACTCAACGAGTTCAGTCTGAGAACTTTGACCTTGTTTTAATGGATTTGCAAATGCCGGTGATGGATGGCTTTAAGGCAACTAAAATTATTCGTCAAATTAATAGCAGTATACCGGTTGTTGCGCTGAGTGCAGCGGTCATGGAGCAAGATCGTTTGCAAACGCAGAGCGCAGGTATGAATGCACATATCGCCAAACCGATTGATTTGCAAGAGCTACAAACCGTTTTAGCAGACTATTTGCCTTATGAAACTCAAAAAGTCGTCCAAAACCAGCACTCAGATTTTTCGGTTTATGGTATTGATTTAGACCGGCTCCAGAAAATTTACCCGGATGATCAATCAGTTAAACGAATTCTTAAAATGTTTGAGAAAAACTTGGAGGAATTTGAGCAAAAGGTTCGCTTGGTGAATGACGATTTTTCGTTGTTAAAATCGTTGGTTCACTCATTAAAAGGGGTGAGTGGTAATGTTTCTGCAACGGAAATACACCTTTTATCTAAGCAAATCGATTTGGCGTTAAAAGAGCTTAAAGTTAGTCAAGTTCAGGGTGGCAACTTGCAAATTAAAACCTTGATGGATAGGTTAATGATTGAGATTAAGCAGTGCAAACTTGCACTGGGTAGGTTAGAGTTTGAAGAGAAGGTTCTGGACAATGCAAGAACGTCCAGTTCGGAGCTGAAGGCTGTCATTGATGCCGTATATGTCAAACTGGTGGCTAATGAATTTATTGAAGATGAGATAAGAGAACCGCTTTATCAAGGAATAGAGCCTATTGCATCAGAGGTTGAAGTTGCTTCGCTTCGCGAAGCGATTGAATTGTTTGACTTCTCGAAAGCAGTTGAAACCCTAGATGATATAAAAAAACGTTTATAGGAAAGTTTTTGAACGACATGAATCAACAAAATAGCCGGCCATCGATTTTGATAGTGGATGATGAACCTATCAATTTACAACGAGCGGCACAAACTTTACACAAACAATATCAATTGCATTTGGCTAAAAGTGGTTTGGAAGCCTTGGAGTTTTTGGAATTTGGTCAAGTTGACTTAATTCTTCTGGATATCGACATGCCTGAAATGGATGGTTTTGAAGTCGCAACGCGTTTAAAGGAAAAGAATGCGACGGCCAGTATTCCACTGATTTTTTTAACCGGCGATGATAGCGAAGAGACGATTGAAAAAGCATTTGGTTTAGGGGTTGTCGATTATGTAACCAAGCCCTTTCGTGACAAAGAACTAAATGCTCGTATTAAAAATCGAATTGAAACTGAGCTTCTTAAGCAAAAGCTTCATGCAATGAACACTTCTCAGCAACATCTGCTGGAAATCATTAATGACTATGTTTTTTATTTGAAGACCGATTTAACTGGAATTATCACAAAGGTCAGTTCTGCTTTTGTTGAAACTTTGGGATGTGATGAAAAGGCATTACTCAATCAGAGTATTCAAATTTTGAAATCAGGCCATACCCCAAGTTCAGTTTATTCAAAATTATGGGAGACACTTAAGAAAAACCAGGTTTTTAGTGATGAAATAGAAAACCGAAATTTTAAAGGTGGCACGAACTGGTATCGAGTTTTGATTAAGCCAGATATTGAAGATAATCAATTGGTAGGATATGTAGCTTTTTATACCAACATTGATAGTGAGGTTGGCTATCAACAGCAAGCCATATCTGATTACTTAACTGGGTTAGTAAATCGTGCGAAATTTGAGCAGGAAATTACTCAAGAGATTTATCGAGCGAATCGATACGATACGCCATTATCATTATTAATGATTGACATTGATCATTTTAAACGTGTGAATGACACTTATGGTCATGATGTCGGTGATAGTGTATTGGTCGAGTTTAGTCAACTTCTCAAAAAACATACTCGCCAATCGGATATTTGCGCTCGTTGGGGTGGGGAAGAGTTTGTGATTATGTGCCCGAACACAAATCTGGAATCGGCAATTAGCCTTGCAGAGTTGTTAAGAAAGACTATTTCAACGAATGTGTTTAAAACTGTCGGTCACTGTACGGCGAGTTTTGGTGTTGTACAACTATTAAAGGATTCCGATTTGAAGACGTTATTCAGTGATGTTGATCAATCTTTGTACAAAGCTAAAAATCATGGTCGCGATTGCGTGAGATCCATTCAGACCGACGAGTGTTTGTGAAGCAGTTCTTCTAGCAACCACTCGACTAAGTTTTTGCTTTAAAACTTTTTAGGTTCCATGTCGTTTCATTTGCTTATTTTAATCAAATGACTGGTGGTGGCTGCATTTGAATAAAGCACTTTTTCCAAAGTCGTCATTCCATTGGCTTCATGAATGTGTCCAAATAAATGTACTTGAAGTTGATGTAATTTTTCAATGCGAGCTAATAGGTAAGGGCAGCCGACAGAAACTTTCCCCGCAGCATTTTGAATAGTATCTAAAATACCGTAAGCTGGACCATGAGTAATTAAAACATCAATATTATCGGGCACCTTGCGCCACTTTTCTATAGAGTCTTCAGCACCATATAACTGAAAAGCCCAGTTACAAAATTCCGGCGTATAAGGACTTCCATAAAATCGATAACCTTCAAGTGTAATTGATTCATCGACTAATAAATGAACATTATCTGGAATTTGGTGTCGGCCGGTATTTTTCTCTTCAAACACTTCAAAAGCTCGATCATGATTACCTGGAACGAGAATCTTGTGTTTGACAGGTAAGTTTGAAAACCAATTCAAAAAATCATGTATTTCTTCCCAATTATCTGACTTAGCGGTGAAATCCCCACTGTGAATAATCACGTCAGAATTAGCCAACTTTTCAGGTTCATTGAACTTAGGGTGATGATAATTGCCATGCGTGTCAGAAAGGTGTAAAAGATTCAGTGGTTTTGATGACATTTGAAAAGGCCTTTAACGCAATCCAGAAAAGTTTTAAATATCAAATTAAGGTGGTATTTGAAGTTATAGGTATTCCTTGTAACCCATTGATTACTATTGAAATGTAAGCACGGATCATGAATGTTACCGGCCGGTATTTTATCAAACATTCCGCATATCTAATCTTGATCTGCTAGGGTTTTTACATCGATGCTCCAATTTATTTGTTCCCTTCATTTTTGTTGCTATAAATAGCCAGTTAAGTTCAATTATTTATTGACATAAGAGATTGGTTATATTTTAATTCACCCAAATTCGTTATTACTTAAAAGATATATCGAAATTATTATTATCTAATTAATAAAAAATATCAGTGAATTTTAGATTGATTTGTTTCTTTACGAATCAATTATTAATAATTTTCGATATGTATATAAATAGATAAAGAGATGCTTATGAAAAATGTTTACCACCGTAAAAAAACTTTACCGGCCGCTATTCAGACAGCTTTTTTGTCATGGGCTGTTCTACAAACGGCATCGGCAGACACGAATGTGTTTACGCTTGGGCAGATTCAAGTCATTGAAGAAAAGCAAGCACCTTACAGCGCAATTGAAGTGATGGAAGTTCAAACTCAAGGCCGCAGTAATGTCGGGGAAGCCATTGCCAAAGTACCCGGAGTGACGCTGCAGATCGGTGGAAGACGTGCTGAAACTCGTGCAAATATCCGCGGTTTTGATTCTCGACAAATTACTCTCAACCTTGATGGGATTCCAATTTATGTACCTTATGATGGCAATATTGATTTAAGTCGTTTTCAGTTAGCGGATTTAAGTCAAATTGAAGTCAGCAAGTCGCTTGGTTCACTTCTTGAAGGCCCAAATAATATGGGTGGGTCAATCAATTTAGTCACTCGCAAGCCATCGAAGTCGTTTGAAGGTCAAGTCGATTTAAGTTTTGAGGGGGGGGATAGCGGTCTTTTTAAACATTCTCAAAATGTGCAAGTGGGTTCTGTTTTAAATGAACACTTTTATTTCCAAGCCGGAGTTTCAGCATTTGAATCCGATGATTTTCCAATGTCTGATGATTTTACCGCTACCGAAAACAATGGCAAGGTTTACCAAACAAAGGGAAATCGCCTGCGCTCTGGAAGCGAAAACCAAAGTGCGAATCTTAAATTGGGTTTTACACCCAATAGCACGGATGAGTACAGTTTGAGTTATTACCGAATCAACGGATCAAAAGAGTCAAGTCCTTACGCTGGAGATGCGGATACCGTGCGTTACTGGGATTGGCCACAGTGGGATAAACAGAGTGTTTATTATGTTGGTTTCACTCAATTGGGCAGTGGTGAATCCGCAGGCTATCTAAAATCTCGTTTGTATTACGATACTTTTGATAACGCGCTTAACTCTTATGACGATGACAGATATTCATCCGTGACACGAGGGTATGCCTTTCGTTCTCAATACAATGATTTCAGTACTGGAGGTTCAGTCGAAGCAGGCATGCCGTTTGCCAACCATTTTGTGAAGGCGGCCGCTTTTGTGAAAAAAGATCAGCATAAAGAACGTGACAATGATACTGACATTCAATCTGTTGATAATCGGTGGCGTACGTTTGAAGGCGAGACATTTGCTCTGGGTCTAGAAGATAAAATTACACTCTCCGATACCACAAACCTCACGCTTGGTTATCGCTATGACCGTTATGAACTGACCAAAACAGATGATAATGATGTGGCAACAGCGCCACAAGGGTCTCAAAATGAGCACAACTGGCAGGCTAAAGTTCAACACAAAATAGGTGAACAACAACTGCTAGCCGGTGTCTCGCTAAAATCTCGCTTCCCAAATATGAAAGATCAAGTGTCTTATCGATTAGGGCGTGCTATTCCAAACCTTGAGCTTCAAGCCGAAAAAGCTTTGCACTATGAAGTCGGTTTAAAAGGCAAAATCTCGCAGGTTCATTACCAAGCGAATTTATTCTACTCTGACATTAAAGATGCGATAGAAACCATTGCCGTTTCTAGTAATCAATGTGGTGGCACGACATGTGACCAGAACCAAAATGTTGGTTCAGCCACATCTAAAGGGCTTGAAATTGAGGCTCATACTTCCCTAACGAACACCCTAGACTTAGGCATGAGTTATGCACACCTGATTCGTGATTTGGCTGATGACGAGATTGTTGCCACCTATGCACCTAAACAGATTGTGAACCTTAATCTTGACTGGTATCCAAACAAAGCATGGCAGTTAGGTGTTGATGGTCATTATCAATCGGATAGTCAAACGCGTTTTGATGGTTCTCGACCAACCGATGGGTTTAGTCTTTGGGATTTAAGAGCACACTATCAAGTGACTAAATCTTTGCAAACTAACTTTATGGTTAAAAATCTGTTCGACAAAAACTATGAAATTGCCGAAGGTGATCCAATGCCAGGTCGAACTTTGTGGGCCAACCTAAATTATCAATTCTAAGCTTCAATTTAAAAGAATCCTAAATGAAAACACTGCAAACTTCTTTATTTCTCGCTTTTATTGCACCAGTGACATTGCCTGTTTATGCAGATCAACTGTTGGATCAAGTGAGTGTAACGACCGGTCAAGGTATTCAGGCAGAAAATGTTTATTCTCAACCTAAAAGCTTTACAAATAACAGTCAGACGTTTAAACGTGAGGATTTCCAAAAGCTGCCAATTACGAATGCCTATGAAATGCTGGATTATGCAACCGGCGCTTTTATTCAAACCCAAGGACGCAAGTCTCCTTACTTTGCTAGCATTCGTGCAGGGTCCAATTTGGGAATTATTATTGATGGGGCTTTTTTGCCACCGCCTGCAGTTTCGAAAGTTTTAATGCAACTGCCTGTCAGTGCGATTGAGTCGATGAAAATCGTCCGTGATGCGAGTGCCCTGAACTTGGGGCCTTTAACTTCCATTATTGGCCCAATGACCAGCTCACGAACAGAGGGGTTTATTGTCATTAAAACGTTGAGTGCTTTTAAGCAGCCTAAAAGCGAACTGCATGCAAAAGTTGGAACTTATGATCAATTGGAAGTTGATGGCACAACCGCTTATCAATTCAATGACAAAGTTGCCGGCCGGTTAGTTTTAGCTCATCAACAAAAGCAAGGACCGGATGATTACTACAACGACTATCAACGCAATGTCGGACTTTGGAAATTAGAAGGCTTTCACGATCAATTTGATTGGCAAATTAATTTCTTTCACAGTGATGGTGAGCAGTCATTACAACGTGGTTTAGCGACCTCCGGAGTATCGGACGCCAAATGGAATTATGATTCAATGGTGGTTCGAATGATTAATGGGCAAGCGGGTTATTACTGGGACAGCAACAACACTACCGCAGTGCGATTTGCACACTCTCAGAGTGATGCTGATTTAAATCAATACAGCCACTCTAACCCGATGGCTTACAAGCTTGAAGTTACGGAAGAAAACTTTAGTAATTTTGACTTAAGTCATGCGATTCAAAGTGAATGGTTTGAGGGGGAAAATCTTCTACGTTTTGGCTATAACTGGATGCATTATGACAATCCTACTGGAATGCTTTATTACCCAGGTTTTGCGCGAGAAGAGCAAATTCATTCTCTATATCTACAAAATGAATTTCAACGCGATGTGTGGAGTATGGATTTTGGCTTGCGTAGCGATACACGACAGATTGATAAAGGCTATGAGCAAATTGGTAAGCAACGTCGCATTATTGAAAACGTTGAGCTTGACTCGTTGATAACAGCCGCGTTTGGAGGATCTTATCAATTTTCACAAAATGATTTGCTCAGTTTACGCACGCTTTACACCGAGCAACAGCCTGTCAGTGTTTACACCAGCAACAACGAGCAGCTTCAGCAGGAACAGCGCATTCGTTCTGAACTGGGTTGGAACCATCAATGGTTTCAAAACTCTACCGGCCGGTTAGAAACCACCATTACGGCGTTTCATGAAAAACTTAAAAATGGGGCTTATGTCGCCAGTCAAATTCCCGATCCTGAAGAGGCCGATAGTTTCATTAATGTTTATGACAATGCAAGTTGGCGCAATCGCGGAGTGGAGCTTGAAATCAAAGGGCGAATGGCTGAGTTTGGCTATGAGTTAGCTTTGAGTAAAGTCAAGCCTGGCGACACCCCAAGTGGTGTGATGAATGTCCCCGAACGCTTAATCAAAGCTCGACTGTATTACAACACACCAAGTTGGCAGTTTGATCTCGGTGCACGTTCTATGAGTGATTATCTGTCTGCCAATAAAGCTGGTTCTGGTATTGCGGGTGATTTTGTCACCTATGATGCTGCGATTGGCTACAAAACCAAGTCGGATGACTTAAATCATCATTGGTTATTTTCAATAAAAAACCTGACTGATAAAAAGTACGAGACCATTTACGGTTTTCCAAGTGAAGGTATTAACTATGGGGTCGATTATCGTGTCCAATTTTAAGACTTACCGTATGCGAATTTTGCCAAAAAACTGGATGAAAAGTGTTGGGTTAACTGTTTTATTGATGGTTCCAAACTTGAGCTATGCACAGTCTTGCATGACGAATCATGACCCAGAGAGAGTTTATGGAGCCAATCCGATTGTTACTTATATGTTGGTGGCAATGGCTCCTGAAAAAATGATTGGTTGGAACTTTCCTGTCTCACCTCAAGCAAAAGAAATTTTCCCGGCCGGTGTTTTTGAGAAACCGGTGATTGGTGGTTGGTTTGGACAAGGTCGAACGCCAAATATGGAAGTGTTGTTAGCCAATCATCCTGATTTGATTGTGATGTCTGGTGCAATGGTCAATCCAAAACGGCAGGAAATGCTTCAAAAACTGGGAGTACCGGTGTGTGATCTTAAGCTTGATACGTTGAATGATTACCCGAGTGATTTTCGTGACTTAGGTAATTGGTTAGGAAAGGCTGAGCGTGGTGAGCTTCTCGCCACAAAAATGGAGGCCCTTATTGCTCAACAAATGCAACTGAAAGAAGTGTTGGCTAAACGCAAGGTTTCACTTAAAACCGTGTATTACGCCCAAGACCCAAATGGTTTAGCGACAGAGTGTCGTGGCTCAATTCATGCGGAAACGATTCCTTGGGCTGGCGCTGTTAACCCTCATGTTTGTCCTGCCGATCAAGGAAAGTATTCACGTTATGGCAAGGTCGCAATCAATATTGAAACCTTACTTAAATACAATCCCGATGCGATTGTGACTCAGGAAAAGGCTTTTTATGAGAAGTTGGCGTCCTTGCCAAGCTGGCAAGCTTTAAAAGCGGTAAAGAACAATCAAGTTTTTTTTGCTCCGCAAACGCCATTTCGTTGGCTAGATCGTCCCCCATCTTTTATGCGGATTTTAGCTGCACAGTGGTTAATGCAAAAACTTTATCCTAATGTGCCTGAAATCGCTGCTTTAGACACGGTTAAAACGACGCAAGAATTTTTTCAGGACTTTTTTCAAGTTATTTTGAGCAAACAGCAAGCTGAACAGATTTTACAAGGAGGCACGCTATGACCACCAATCCGAAACTGGGTGCCATGTTGCATATCACGCCAGAACTAGGGCAAACACCAACGCAAACATATCAAAGTTTTACTCATCTGGTTAAAGAGCTTGATCAAATGGGCTTTGATAATGCTTGGGTCACGGAACATCATTTTAATGACATGAGCCTGACGCCTTCGCCTTTACATCTTATGGGGCATTTTTTAGCGAAAACCGAGCAGATTAGTATTGGATCAGCGGCACTTTTAGTAGGATTTCATAATCCTATTGAAGTGGCCGAAAGTTTGGCTGTTTTAGACGCTCTTTACCCTGAAAGGGTGTTTTGTGGATTTGCGAAAGGCGGTCCATTTGAATCACAAAACAGTGCCTTTAAAGCCGATAAAGATTTAAGCCGTGCACGTATGATTGAGGCTGTACCTGCAATGTTGGAGCTGTGGCAAGATCAGACTGAGTCAACGCATCATGGTGAGCATTATCAATGGAATAATGTCAATTTACAGCCTAATTGTGGGTTGCAAAACTCACGTTTATTTATTGCCTCAGGCGATGAACAGACAATTGAAATGGCGGTTAAAAATAACCTCGGTTTAATGGCGGCTCAATTCTGGGATATGGCCAAAATACATCAACAAATTTCGCATTATCAAAAAGTGGCACAAACGGTTTTTAAGCAGCCGAAAAAACCGAACATGATGGCGGCTCGCGGTCTGTTTGTTCACCAAAATTCAGCGGTGGCTAAACAAAGTGCATTGGAGCATATCCGTAGCTTTCGAGAACAAAAAGCGAAACATTGGGGCAAGACGCCAGGACCTATGGCAAATCTTGATCCAGAAGAAATGTTGTCCAGAATGCTTTGCGGAACCCCTGAAGAAGTGGCTGAAAAAGTGTACAGCCTTTTACAAAACGGCGTGACGCATTTGGCCTTAAACCCATTGACTCAAAACCATTCAGTGCGTTGTGATCAATTGCATTGGTTCTATGAGGAGGTTTGGGGGCAGTTTTTAAATAAAGATACCAAACAGAGACAATCCGCTTAATGTTTCGTTTCATGACAAATAGCTTATCGCTTTCTCCAAGCATTGTATTGGTGTTGCTGAGTTTCTTATTGGGCGCGAGTGCTCTTTTTTCATTAAGTCTCGGGCGTTTTGATTTTGCCCCTTTAGGTAGTATGCAAGAGCTGTTTATTCACTGGGGATGGCTTGAAGGTGAAACTAATCCAATGATGACCAGCATTTTATTGGATGTGCGCCTGCCCAGAATTCTGGCTGCTATTCTAATTGGGGCCGCTTTAGCCATCAGTGGTGCCGCTTTCCAAGCACTTTTTATGAACCCTTTAGTTTCTCCAGGAATTTTAGGGGTGTTATCAGGTGCTGCGTTTGGAGCTTCCTTAGGAATTTTGTTATCCGATGAAATTTGGGTTATGCAGCTGTTGACGTTTGTTTTTGGGCTTTTAGCTGTTGCGATTGCGTTGTTGTTGGCTAAGGGCGAACTCAAACAAAATATGATCATTTTAGTCTTGGGTGGAATGATAACCGGCGCTTTGTTTGGTGCTTTTTTATCAATCATTAAATATGTTGCTGATCCATACAGCAAACTGCCAGCGATTACCTATTGGCTAATGGGATCGCTTGCCAATGTGAATGGTGAACTGTTGTATTGGTTAGCGCCGTTTGTGCTGACCGGAATTGCCATCTTAACTATGCAAGGGCATGTCTTAAATGCATTGAGTTTAGGTGATGATGAGGCTAAAACACTGGGTATTTCGGTAGAGAAAAAAAGAATGCTGGTGATTGTGGTTGCCACATTTTTAAGTGCGGTGACGGTCACGCTTGGTGGAATGATTGGTTGGGTCGGGTTGGTGATTCCTCATATTGTTCGTCTGTTGTTTGGGGCTGATAACCGTTTGCTCCTACCTGCTTCGGCGCTATTAGGTGCAATTTATTTATTGTGGGTAGATAACCTTGCTCGCATGGTCACCAGTATTGAAATTCCAATTGGTATTCTTACCGCATTAATCGGTTTGCCGGTATTCGCTTGGGCACTTAAAAATGCCAAAAAAGGTTGGCATTCATAATTTGGGAAAAAATATGAACAAGACAGGTTTGCTAATGACGCAAGGCCTTGCTGCAAAGCATCAAAACACCATGATTTTTAGAGAGGTTGACTTACAGATTTTTTCTGGAGAGGTGATTGCTCTTTTGGGGCAGAATGGTTGTGGTAAAACGACATTATTACGCACGCTTTTGGGACTGCATCCAAAAGCAGCCGGCGAAGTTTATTTCGATCATATCTCAAGTTCTAAAGTTTCAACAAAAGAGCGAGCAAAGAGGGTCAGTTACGTTCCTCAGGTGCATAAAATGGCATTTGGTTTTCCGGTGATAGATATGGTGCTTATGGCAACTTATGGAGAGAGGGCTCCGTGGCTAAAAGCGAATGCTGAACATTTTGATATGGCTTGGGAAGCGCTGAAATGGATGGGAATTGCCGATTTAGCTCATCGGCCTTATACCGAACTTTCCGGTGGGCAAAGACAAATGGTACTAATTGCTCGTGCATTTGCACAAAATACCCCAATGATTTTCATGGATGAACCCACAAATGGCTTGGACTTTGGAAATCAGATCAAGCTTCTTGAAAAAATACATGCACTCAAAGCCTCTGGTAAAACGGTGTTATTTACTACGCATCATCCTGAGCATGCAATTCATACCGCTTGTCGTGCTTTGACAATGAAAAACGGCTCAATTCTTAGTCAAGGATGTCCGAAAGAAACTTTAGATAAGTCTATGATTCAGAACTTATATCAATTGAATGAACAACAACTCAAAAATCATCACTACGCATAAAACTAGATGTTCTGTGACTGAAAATCGGTATTCTTGGTTACCGTCTATTGAATTGTTAAAGCTTTAGTTGTGCGAATAGTTATTTCCTCTCGCCACACAGTAAAAAGCCGCAGTCGTAGCTGCGGCTTTTAAACAGTGAGAGCCAAAACTGATTTTTTACCATAGGTTCTACTATGGGTTTTAGCCGCTTACCGGTTTTATTTTAATGACGATTTGCCCATGGTACAAATTTTGAGAACCAAGAATCAGAACCGGGTTTTTCATTGACTTCAATAGATGTGACGCTGCTTTGGTCATCGAAGATTAAAACAGAGTGTTCAATACCATTAATGTCAAAAGCATAAGGTTCAGTCTTCTTGCGCGTTTCCAATGTTACTTCACAGATACCTTGATCATTGGTTGTACAAGACGCTTGAACTGCATCACGGCGCATTGACCATGAACCTTGAACATTCGCATTTTCAACGACTTCACCCAGATCATTTTCAATTTGGAATGTGACAGTAATGAGGCGTTTGCTAAAGCCAGGGCCTATCCATTCAACATCCG
The DNA here is from genome assembly GCF_004293625.1 of Thiomicrorhabdus indica. NCBI lineage: Bacteria > Pseudomonadati > Pseudomonadota > Gammaproteobacteria > Thiotrichales > Piscirickettsiaceae > Thiomicrorhabdus > Thiomicrorhabdus indica. Next base: position 1,272,955 of record NZ_CP033040.1, read on the forward strand.
TTTCCATATTGGAAACGATAATATTTTTGGCAGAAGGTTCTAGATCTAAACCGATGATTACTGGATCATGGTCGGACGCACGATATGGATCTGAGTTATAAAAAGTAATGTCTTGATTGTCTGACTTATACTCTAAGTTGTAATCTAGAGCGCGAGGTTCGTCAGCATTGATATGCCATTCTGTGACACCGCTTACTTGAGACGTTAAGCTTTCAGAAGATAAGGCATGATCTAAATATCCAGCTTGTCCGTAAAAGACATAGGAGTAGTTCATGTCTGATGTTGACATGCTGTCAATCAAATCCTTATAACCAGCGCCTTTAATTGCTGAGATAGGGTCTTCTTTCGCATAAGCGTTTAAATCACCAATAATTAAAGTATCAGAATCACCACTTTGTGTTGGATCTGTCGATAACCAATCAGCCAATGCTTGAGCAGCTTTAGTACGAGTTTGGTTACAGTTTCCTTGTCCATCATTCATGTCTGGATCACCAAGGTTATCACAGCTTGAACCTTTCGATTTTAGGTGATTGACTGAAACTGTTACGATCCCATTAGTTGCTTTTTCTACAAATGTTTGGGCAAGTGCAGGACGGTTTTTATCATCAATAAATTCAGGGTTAACACTGCTATCCAAAATTGCAGATTTCCCACTCAATTCAACTTTATCAGTTCTATAGATAAAGCCTACCGCAATTTCATCTGTACCAATTTTAGAGACACCAGGATTTACGAAATCATAAACTTCGTCCATCATTTCGGCATTCAAAGCTTTTACAAGGCTTGCAATGGCACTGAACTCTCCGTAGCCATCATTTTCAATCTCCATTAGACCGATGATATCCACATCCATAGCAAGGATTGCTTTGACGATTTTTTCTTGTTGGCGTTCAAACTCTTCAAAATTGTCTGCGCCTCGGCTCGTAGGGAAGCCACCGCCTTGTCCATCACCGTTGAAGTAATTTAAGACATTGAAGCTGGCAATTTTTAAAGAGCCACCAATTGATTCTGGCTGGAGTGTTCGTAGATTCTGACTTTCAGTTTGAGGTGTCACAGTAGGTTGGATTTGATAATTTCCATAGCTGTAATTTACAACACCTTGAAGGCTTGTCACCATATCGCCGGAACGAAGTGTGTTGTAAGCAGATAATTCAGGAGATGGATAAATCACAGGGTCTGGGTTTTGACGACTATTGTTATCATCAACCAAAATACGATTTAAATCATTTGCTTGCTGCATAGCAAGTGCATCATTTCCAGGGCTGACAACATTGGTTGGTACTTGCAGACGACCACCAGAGGAAAGCCAGAATTGACCGTAACGTGCAAGGTCATAGTTTTCAGTAACAGTTAGATCCTGTGCAAAGCTGACCAGCATCCCTTCATATCTTTCCATGAAGTCAGTCGAAGCAAATGGTAAGGTAACCTCTGTAGGTGTTACCTCGTTTCCACCGTCAACAATGCTGATACTTTCTATATTTTTAAGTTGTGTCAGATCATAGTATTCAGCGACTTGAGCAGTCAGTTGAACTCTATCACCTATCTCCGGTAGTTCAGACAGGTTCGGTGCATACACAAAAATACCTTCTGAAGACAACTCCGAATCGTCGTAATCAAAAGCTTCTTCCTGAATATTAAAACCGTTCAGGTCATCCAAACGTGCTGTAACGATAGCTTCTACACTGACAGTCTGGCCACTTAGCGGAGAGTTGCTTCCTTCACCTTGAATCTCGTGAATTTTAACGAGTTGAGTAGGAGAAGGAGGGGGTTCATTATCGCCATCATTACTTGATCCAAAATTCCCTAGATCTGCAACAGTATCCTGGGCATAACCCGTCCACAGAAAAGGAGGATCAAACGCATCAAATGGATTTGTGTCAGCAATCAGTTGAGCACGTTGTAAGGTATTATCCTTGGTACTGGTATCACCTGTACCCCATTCAGAACCAGGATCAAAACCAACTTGACCAATGGAATCGATAACAATGCCATTGTTTGTTAAAACAATGGCATCATCACCATTAAAGTTAATTGAACTGGTTTCTAAATCTGTTTGAGCAAGAATGTCTGAGCTTGAACCTGGATTTGCCAAGACGAAAACGGCACCATTAGCCAAGCTACCGTTTAGGTCAATGCTGTAGCTCGGTGAATGACTTCCATTATGGTAAGCCTCGACTTTATAAGTCGACAAATCAATATCGATTCCTGTGTCGTTATAAATTTCGATAGCCTTGTTAAAGCTGCTACCTTCAATATATTCACTGAAAAGTAAATCTGGTACTGCCGAAGCAGTCGTGGATATTGCAGACAGACATAAGGTTGCCAACAATGTTTTCTTAAAATTCGGGTACATGAGGAGGGTCTCTCTTTATAGATAAAAACGTCAAACGTATCCCAACGTTTGAGCCGTAATAACTTAAAGAAGTAACGTGAAACCCTTATGAACCAAATATTAAGTGTGATTTAAATTTATATTAAACGAAGCAATTTAGTGGCTTATTTACGAATTCGTGGGAAGCTGAAGAGAGGTAGGCTGCTGTAGTGATTTCATTAAAAATGAAGCATAACGGCAACAGTCGTAGAATAAATACTCAAAAACATGTTGAAAAGTTCGCATATTTAACTGAATGAAACAGGTGAAAAATCTTAAAACCTGTTAAATATATTGTTTTTTGGCATAAAAAAACCGGTATGAAACCGGTTTAATTATGAAAGTGGTGGAGCTGGGGGGAGTCGAACCCCCGTCCGCAAAGCCGCCATCTAAAACTCTACATGTTTATTTGGTCTATTGGTTTAACCGAAATGCTGCCCGACCAGCAGGGATCACATCAGGCGAGTTTGTTAGCTTTAGTGACAACGTACCCAAACACGCACGCGCCACGATTCTGTGTAAATGATACAGCGTTAGGGGCCACAGACAGCTGAACCCTAGGCTGCACCAGCGGGATTAAGCCGCTAGAGCGTAGTTATCGTCGTTTGCAACTATAACAAAATTGAAATAAAGATTTACGTGCATCATTCAGGCACGACATGCATCTTAAACTTTGTACTCCCCGTCGAAACCAGTACAGCCCCAGATAGGTGATCCAATTGTTTTATTTCACAACTGTCAAAATTAAGAGAGTCGGATTATAAAGGATTTACCGGCCGGTTGGTATATATATAAGGGTAATTCTTAAGAATTCAATGTTTAAACTTCGGTTAGCTTTTCACTTTTTTCATTATTGACGTTTTGGAAGGGGGTGCTAAATCTTTGAGAATTTTAAAACAAGCTTAAGAACAAAGGTGAGTGAGACTAGTCGTTATTGATAATTAAAGAGAATGGCTTCAGTAAATTGAAATAATGGAGTTTTTCCCTTGTTTTTTTGCCGAGTACATCGCTTTATCTGCGCGTACGATTATGGAGTGCACAGTATCGTGTTTTTTGAATAGAGTCACGCCGATGCTTGAGGCTAATCTCGCAAAATCATTCGATTGTTTGGATGCGAGTTCTTTTTTTAAAGCTTGGGCCAGTGTCATCATTGCTTCAGGTGTGCTGTTGGGGATAATCAACAAAAATTCATCCCCTCCCCAGCGGCCGACGATGTCTGTTTTTCGAATAGATGCCTTTAAAATACTGGCGAATTCAATTAAAGCTCGATCGCCGATATGATGTCCGTTGGAATCGTTGATTTCTTTAAAGTTATCGATATCCATTAAGATCAAACCAAAACTATTGCCGTAACGTCTCGCTAATTCAAGCTGGTTTTCAAGTTCTTCATCTAGTTTGTAACGGTTGAAAACTTTGGTGAGCTTGTCGTATTTAGAAATTTTCTCCATTTCTTGAAGGGCAGTTGTGAGCTCTCTGGCTCTTTGTTCTATTTGTTGCTCAAGTTTTTCATTATAAGTGACAAGCTGCTGTTCAATACGTTTAAGCTTGGTTACATCTCGGGAAATACCAAAAATTCGCTCTTCTCCGGTATCAGAATCAATTACAGGTATAATTTTGGTTAGCCAGAACTGTGGTATGCCTGTTGAGTCAATAATATGAGACTCTTCGTAGTCTATCGGGATGTTTTTATCCAGACAGTCAGTGTATCGTGCAACAATGGCGTTATAAGCATCCGACGGCATGAGCTTTTTTAACGAGCAGCCTGTAGCTTGTTCTTCAGAAAAGTTAAAGAGATTGACCAAGGATGGATTCGTGCGTTCCGTAATAAAATCACCATCTTGTGTTTTTCGCACGACAAACAAATTATCTTCCGAATGATCCCACACGGCTCTGAAAAGTTTGAGTTCACCTTGGTCAATTATGGATTGCTTGTTGTTCATCGAGTCATTTTCATAATGCGTTGTTTATCACGATTCCAATCACGTTCTTTTTCAGTCGCACGTTTGTCGTGCATTTTTTTACCTTTTGCCAAACCAATTTTAAGTTTTACTCGACCTTTTGACCAATAAAGATTAAGTGGAATAACTGAGTAGCCTTTTTGATCGACTTGACCCATTAAGCGATCAATTTCCTTTCGGTGCATCAGTAACTTTCTCAGACGCAGTGAATCAGTTTTCGTGTGGGTTGATGTCTGAATAAGAGGAGTAATTAATGCCCCAAACAGCCAAGCTTCGTTATTCTTTAGCAGAATATAACTTTCATTGATTTGAACTTTCCCTTGGCGAAGACTTTTAACTTCCCAGCCCTCTAGTGCTAAACCAGCTTCAATTTCCTCTTCAATAAAATAATCGAATCGCGCTTTTTTGTTTTGTGCAATGTTATTAGCGGGCACTTTCTTTTTCGATTTTTTTGCCATTTTGGCCTCATAAAACTAATGGATTGGACAGTATTTTGTCGTTCTTGCCGGTTATTATAACGGCTGATACTCGCGTTTCGAGTTCGAATATTGAGTAAGCTCAGTTTGCAAGGCAATGAATGGCTCAAAATTGTCACAATTCTCCTGAACTTTGTCCAGAATCTTTCGATTATCTCGCTGTTCCCTGTAATTTTTGTTGTGACCAGCAAAGTTTTGACTAAGTTTTCAACTTATCTGTTAATCGTGCTTTTCCCCTTTGGGTGTAAAGCTCTCTGAGAGAATCTGTATAATGTGCCGCGAACCGTTTGAAATGGATTTTTGTTAATTTTATGAAAAAAATTACTCGTTCGGCATTATTGCCTTATTCCGCCAAGCAGATGTATGACCTAGTGAATGCAGTTGAGCGTTACCCAGATTTTTTGCCTTGGTGCGGGGGAGCCAACATTAGTGAATCGACAGAGAATTTTATGCGAGCGTCAGTGACGATTGCTAAAGCTGGCATTTCTCAGACTTTTACGACAGAAAATCACTTAACGCCCAACCAGCGTATTGAAATGACTTTGTTGGATGGACCTTTTAAAAGTCTGCACGGCGAGTGGCATTTTAAAGCCTTGGATGAAAATGCTTGCAAAATTTTATTTGAAGTCGAATTCGAGATGAAAAGCGGTTTGTTGAATATGGCGATTGGTCCCATTTTTGAACAAATTTCCAGTACCTTTGTGGATTCGTTTGTTGAACGTGCTAAGCATGTCTATTAATTAAAAAAACTAGGGTGAATCATGCAAATTGAAATCGCTTACGCGCTCTATGAAGAGCAGTTTTTAGATGTTGAAGATGTCAATGAGCCCTGCACGGTTGAACAGGCATTGGCGCAATCAAAAATGTTACAGCGCTTTCCTGATCTGAATACGGAAAAAGTTGGTATTTTTGGAAAAATGGTGAAGCATGATTACGTTTTAAGGGAAGGGGATCGAATTGAGATTTACCGACCTTTGAAAGCCGACCCGAAAGATCGTCGTCGAGAAAAGGTGGCAAAAGAGCGCCAGAGTCAAAGCTAAAAAGAGTTAATAGCTATAATCGCTAGTTATTAATTAGATGTTTAAACGATTGTTTACCGGCCGGTAGCTTTCTGTGCAATCTCTACCGGCCGGTCAAGAATTCAAGGCGAGTGAATCGATTTGTGATTAGGTTTTTTCGATTAATTTAGAAAATTCCTAAGAATTTATCTTCTTTTTTGTATTGAATCTCAATTGATTTTTTCTGCCAGCTTGTTAGCATTCCGTCATCACCAAATGTAATAACTAAGTGTTGGTCAACTTCCGATAGGTTGTCATTATCACCTGTAGTAAAAAACACATATTCCCAATGATTTGGATTAAAAGGATTTTCACCAAGCGGTGGCCCTATGAGTTGTCGAACTTGTCCTTTAGTTAGGCCTTCTTGCAATAAATCAACGCTTTCTTGAGTCAAAATGTTGCCTTGTGCAATCCCTGATTTATAAGGTTCAAGGTAAGAGCACCCAGTTTGTAAAACAGCTAAAGTTGAAAGGGAAAGGCTAATCGTGAGCGTTTTAATCAAACGTGAAGTCGATGACATAATGCGGTTCTTCTCTTGTCTGGTTTGGCAGGTTGTAATGATGAATTTCATTCAATTTGAATGAAATTTTCAGGTATTATACACGGTAAATTTTTTTTCAATAGCCGCCATTAAATTTTATGGAAGGATGTTGAAACTTTCGATCGATATTCAGCTTTCTTTGCTATGCCTGCATTACACGCCGGTATTCAGAGTTGATAAAAATAAAAATTGAGGTTTCCATGAGTGGAGCGGAACTTAAAAAAGTTGGTTTAAAGGTCACTTTGCCAAGACTTAAAATTCTTGAGATTCTTGAGCAAGCGGGCGAAGATCATCATCTCTCTGCAGAGGATGTTTACAAAATTCTGTTGGAGCAGGGGGAAGAAGTCGGACTTGCAACGGTTTATCGTGTTTTAACGCAATTCGAACAAGCGGGCATTGTTCGTCGTTTGAATTTTGAAAACAATATTTCAATTTTTGAGTTAGACACGGGTGACAATCATGACCATATTGTCTGTATGAAGAGTGGCCATGTTCGAGAATTTGTTGATCCAGTGATTGAAGAGCGTATTGTTGAGATCTCGAAAGAATTAGGCTATGAACTTTCGAGTCATAACCTCGTGATTTATGGAACTTACAAAGAGTAATTGTAAGTTTACGAGTTCAGTAACGTTTTAACCGGCCGGCCACAAACATAATGTGACCGGCCGGTTTTGTTTTGAGGTTCTGAAATTAAAGATGTGCTTGTTCAAGCATTTCGGAAGCATGTTGTAGGGTATTTTGAGTGACTTTCATGCCACCGAGCATACGAGCAATTTCTTCAACACGTTGCTGTGTTTGCAAGTTACTCACTTGGGTAAAGGTCAAATCATTTTCGGTGTATTTTTGAATTTGTAGATGTTGATGCCCGTGACTTGCGACTTGAGGCAAGTGAGTGATCGACAAAATTTGTTTATGTTTGCCTAGTGTTTGTAACTTTTTACCAACCATTTCAGCTACTGCGCCACCAATACCAACATCCACCTCGTCAAAAATCAATGTTGGCAGTTGCGTCACTTCAGCCGTTGCAACCTGAATGGCTAGGCTAATTCGTGACAATTCACCGCCAGATGCTACTTTTGACAATGCTTGAAGTGGCAGACCTTTATTAGCTGATACTAGAAACTCTACTTTGTCAACGCCTTCAGCAGACGCTTGAGTTTTTGGTGTTAGGTGAATTTGGAACTCACCGTTTGGCATTCCAAGTTCTTGCATGCCTTGAGTGATGGTTTTGGCAAGTTTTTTGGCTGAAGCTTTACGACTTTTACTGAGAGCTTCAGCCGCTTTTTGATAGTTTTTTTCGTTTTCTTCAACACGTTGTTCTAAGCTGGCCATTGACGTTTTAGGGTTGGTGATTTCATCAATACTTTGTTCAATTTCCTGCCATTTAAGATGGAGTGAATTCGGTTCGATTTGATACTTTTTTGCCAATGAGAAAAATTCTGATAATCGAACATCAACTCTTTCAAGTTCTTGTGGGTCAAGTTCTACTTGATTGGCTTGATTTTCAAGCTCAGATGCTGCTTCCTGAATATCAATCAATGAACTGTTAAGTTGTTCAAGCGTAGGTTGCAGTTTAGGGCGAACGGCCACGACATTTTCTAGCGCATGAATGGCCATTTGCAATTGATCACTTGTGCTACCTTCAGCATCCAATAATTGTGAGGCTTGATAGCAAGCATTTTGAATTTCATTGGCATGCGACAAAGTTTGCTGTTGTTCAGACAGAGTCTCATACTCATCAGCTGCTGGAGAAAGGTCGGCAAACTCTTTAGATTGAAATTGCAGAAGTTCCAAACGATGTTGACGTTCAGCTTGTTGGTTTTGTAATGCTTGTAGGTCTTTTAACGCCTGTTGCCATTCTTGAAATGTTTTACGTGTTTTAGAAACCAGTTTGGGGTGGTTTGCAAATGCGTCTAGGAGCTCAGGCTGTTTTTTTGCATGAACGAGGCTTTGATGTTCATGTTGGCCATGAATATCAATCAGTTGATTGCCAAGTTCTTTGAGCAGTGTGGCTGGGACTGGAATGCTGTTGATGTATGCTTTTGAACCACCTTTAGCATTGACGGTTCGACGCAAAAGACAGTGTTTTTCTTCGGTCTCTAATTCGTTCTGTTGCAACCAGTTTTCGATGTGAGGCAGGGAGCTTAAATCGAACGTTGCAGTGACATCGGCGCGACTTTTTCCATGGCGAACTAGGCTCGTATCTGAGCGTTCGCCTAAGCTGAGCCCTAATGCATCCAGAAGAATGGATTTACCCGCACCTGTTTCACCGGTCAAGCAGCTAAACCCTTGATGAAAGTTCAATCTAAGTTGTTCAATCAGAGCAAGGTTTTGAATAGAAAGTTCCAAAAGCATAGTAATGCCTCAAATAGTCCAGTTTGGAGAAAGAAAGGTTTGCATCATGTCTTTTATTCAAAATTAAGACAGTTTGTCACCCCAGCGTAGTTTGGCTCGTAACAGTTCAAAGTGATCGTGACCTTTAGGGTGTAACAATTTAATAAAATGCTTGTGGCGTGTTATGCAAGTTTGGTGATTTACGCCAATATGATGGGTGATTTGACCATCACAAATAATTTGCGCCAATCCATTGCAGTTTTCGTGAGGTTTAATCATGACTTTACTGTTTCCTGGAATGACATAAGGACGCGTGCTCATGGTGTGTGGATTGATTGAAACCAAACTCATTACATCCAAACGAGGATCTAAAATGGGACCACCTGCGGAGAGTGCATAAGCAGTTGAGCCTGTAGGGGTTGAGACAATCATGCCGTCGGAACGTTGTGAATTTAAAAAGCGCTCATCAACAAAGGTTTCAAATTCAATCATGCGAGGGGAGTCGGTTTTATGAATCACCACGTCGTTGAGAGCTAAGCCTTCAAATTCAATTTGGCCGTCTTTTTCGATGGTAACTTTAATCAGGTTTCGTTCTTCAAATTGGAAGTTATCCGCCATGACCTCATCAACGGTATTGAGCATTTCTTTTGGTGAAATATCGGTCAAAAATCCGAGACGGCCAAGGTTTACACCTAAAATTGGAATGTTTTGGTCAACAATCGAACGTGCAACATCCAAAAATGTACCATCACCACCGACGACTATCGCAATGTCAATGCATTCAGCCAAGCTATCTCGTTCAATGACTTCAACCCCATAGCGTTGATGGGGAAATTCAGCACAGGAAGCCGAATCTAAAAAAACTGTCTTTTTTTGTTGAATTAAATGTTGCAGCAAGGTGTCGATGGTTTCCCAACACTGAATACCATTGTATTTTCCAAAAATTCCGATGCGTTCAAACATAGTTTTTTCCTGATAATCACCAAATTAAAGCCAATACAGCTTGAACCAAAAATGGGTGAAACTTGAAAGCCGTTACAAAAATAATTTACCTCATTGTACGCCCAAATTATTCTTGGTCTAGTGTTTTATAACAGAAATATTTAAAACCTTACCCGAGAACAGAAATACCGGCCGGTAAGAAATGGCATGCTGTCCATGTATTCAAATAAAATAAAAAATATTAGGTTTTACACTTGAAAAAACTTTGCATGACTATAGTTATTAGCCAACTTCAAAATTTATGTCATAAATCTCAAAAATTTAAAGGAATGCATCGTGGCGGAGAAACAAAACAACGAAACCATTCAGAACGAAGAGTTGAATGAAGCGACACAACAAAATGAAGCGTCTCAGAATGAAGAAACTTTGCAAGACGCGCAAGATGCGGTTTCAGATGATATTGAAGCAATGTTAAAGGATGCCCAATCGGAAGCAGCCAAACATAAGGATTTGGCGTTACGTCTTCAAGCTGATATGGAAAACCTTCGTCGTCGTACACGTTTGGATTTAGAAGAGGCCCACAAGTTTGCACTGAAGAAATTTGTTGATGCACTGATTCCGGCAATGGATTCAATGGAAATGGGAATGGAAGCAGCCTCGAAAGAAGAAGCTACTAAAGAAAATATTCGTGAAGGTGTTGAAATGACATTTAAGCAAATGCTGGATGTCTTAGGTGAATTCAGTGTCGAGCGCTTAGATCCAAAAGGTGAAAAGTTCAATCCACAAGAGCATGAGGCGATGACGATGATTCCATCGCCAGAGCACGAATCGCAAACGGTAGTTGATGTTATTCAAAAGGGCTACAAGCTTAATGAACGTTTGGTGCGTCCTGCTCGTGTCATTGTTGCGCAATAATTTGAAAAAAAAGCATCCTGAGGGTTGAAAATTTATTCCTCACCCCTACATATGAATTAACAAATTATTAACCGTATTTAAATTTAAGAAATTAACTGCCTAAGGGCAGAAAAGAATGGGAGAAATTTCATGGGAAAAATTATCGGTATTGACTTGGGGACAACGAACTCTTGTGTTTCAGTCATGGAAGGTAAAGAGGTAAAAGTTATTCCAAACGCTGAAGGTGCGCGTACTACGCCATCGATTGTTGCTTACACGGATGACGAAATTTTGGTAGGTGATTCTGCAAAACGTCAGGCGGTGACAAATCCAGAGAACACGTTGTTTGCAATCAAACGTTTGATTGGTCGTCGTGCTGACGACAAGGTGGTTGCAAAAGATAAGGATATGGTTCCTTACGAAATCATTGCGGCCGATAACGGTGACGCTTGGGTTTCTGTGAAAGATAAAAAACTTTCACCACAAGAAGTTTCTGCGCGTACGCTAATGAAAATGAAAAAAACCGCTGAAGATTATCTAGGTCATGAAGTGACTGAGGCGGTAATCACGGTTCCTGCTTACTTTAACGATGCACAGCGTCAAGCAACCAAAGATGCCGGTAAAATCGCTGGTCTTGAAGTTAAGCGTATTATCAATGAGCCAACTGCCGCTGCACTTGCATATGGTATGGATAAAGTCAAAGATGATAGCAAAATTGCAGTTTACGATTTAGGTGGTGGTACTTTTGATATCTCTATTATTGAAGTAGCTGACTTAGACGGTGAAAAACAAGTAGAAGTACTGTCGACTAACGGTGATACATTCCTTGGTGGTGAAGATTTCGATAATGTGATTGTTGAGTACATCGCTGATGAGTTCAAAAAAGACCAAAACGTTGATCTAAAACTAGACAAACTAGCGTTGCAACGTGTGCGTGAAGCGGCTGAAAAAGCGAAAATCGAATTGTCTTCACGTGAGCAAACGGACATCAATTTGCCATACGTAACTGCGGATGCGACAGGTCCTAAGCACTTGAATATGAAAATTACGCGTGCCAAGTTTGAATCGCTAATTGACGATCTAGTTGCACGTTCAATCGAGCCTTGCCGTATTGCACTGAAAGATGCAGGTCTTTCTGCATCTGAAATTGATGACGTTATCCTAGTGGGTGGTTCAACACGTGTACCAATGGTTCAAGCGAAAGTAAAAGAGTTCTTCGGTAAAGAGCCTCGTAAAGACGTAAACCCTGATGAAGCGGTAGCAATGGGTGCAGCGATTCAAGGTGGTGTTCTTTCTGGTGATGTCAATGACGTTCTTCTTCTAGACGTTACGCCTCTATCTCTGGGTATTGAGACAATGGGTGGAGTGATGACCAAGCTGATTGAGAAAAATACCACGATTCCGACTCGTAAGTCGCAAGTGTTCTCTACAGCGGAAGACAATCAGTCTGCGGTAACGATCCACGTGCTTCAGGGTGAACGTGAAATTTCCACTGGCAACAAGTCTCTAGGACAATTCAACCTAGATGAAATTCCTGCGGCACCACGTGGTGTTCCACAAATCGAAGTAACTTTTGATATCGATGCTAACGGTATCTTGAATGTTTCTGCGAAAGATAAGAACACTGGTAAAGAGCAACACATCACTATCCAAGCGTCTTCAGGTTTGTCAGATGATGAAATTGAAGCGATGGTAAAAGATGCGGAAGCGCATGCTGAAGAAGATAAGAAAATGAAAGAGTTGGTTGAAGCTCGTAACCAAGCGGATGCGATGGTTCACGCAACCAATAAAATGATTAAAGATGGTGGTGACTCCATTACGGCTGAAGAAAAAGCACCGGTCGAAGAAGCAATCAAAGCGGTTGAAGATGCCATTAAAGGGGATGACAAAGCTGCCATTGAAGCATCTGTTCAGAAGCTAGCGGAAGCGAGCCAGGGTATTGCTCAAAAAGCGCAAGCACAACAGCAAGCCGGTGGTGCCGATGACGCAGCTCAAAAACAAGGCTCAAAAAACAATGACGATGATGACATTGTAGATGCTGAGTTTGAAGAAGTTGACGACAAAAAGTAATTTGATAACTTTCTAGCACCTTGCTGATTTGTGATTTCATTGTTGGTCAATGGTCAGCTACTAAATGTAGCCTCACATTGACCGCCTAGAAATCTCTCAATAATCAAGGCACTTTAAAGCATCAAATGACACAATTTAGCTTGTCACTTTGAATTTATACACATGGCACGAAGGTGTGATTTTTCAACTTCAGTTTGGAATTTTCGCGAACTTCGTGCTTTTGTGTTTAAATACCGCGCATTCAATTTAACCCTTTAAGTTAATAAACCTAAGCTGTTGCACAGTTTATATAATGGTTTAGGTTTATTAATTTCTATAAAAAACGAAACCATAAAACTATGTCGAAAAGAGATTATTACGAAGTTCTCGGTGTTTCAAAATCCGCTTCAGAAGGTGAAATTAAAAAAGCTTATCGTAAGTTGGCCATGAAATATCACCCGGATCGAAATCCTGATAACACAGAAGCCGAAGATAAATTTAAAGAAGCGTCTGAAGCCTATGAAGTACTATCAGATGCGCAGAAACGTGCAGCCTATGACCAGTTTGGTCACGCAGGTCTTGAGGGAGGCGGCGGTGGTCGCGGTGGATTCTCAGGTGGCGGATTTGGTGGCTTCGGAGACATCTTTGAAGATCTATTCGGCGGCGGTGGTGGATTTGGCGGTGGACGTCGTGGTCCACAACCCGGAAGTGATCTCCAATATGAGTTGAACATTACTTTAGAAGAAGCCGTTGCTGGCACAACCGTAGATATTCGCATTCCTACCAAAGAGGTGTGTGATGCCTGTGATGGAACTGGGGCGCAATCTTCAAGTGATATTGAAACTTGTGATACCTGTGGCGGTGTTGGTCAGGTTCGTATGCAACAAGGTTTCTTTGCTGTCAATACAACCTGCCCAACCTGTCATGGAACGGGTAAGAAAATCAAAAATCCTTGTAAGAAGTGTCATGGCGAAGGTTATGTGCATGACAACAAAACCCTATCCGTCAAGATACCGGCCGGTGTCGATACTGGCGATCGTATCCGTCTTCAGGGAGAAGGTGAAGCGGGTGAGCCCGGAGCACCAAAAGGTGACTTGTATGTTCGCGTACATGTTAAAGAGCATAAAGTTTTCCAGCGCGATGGAAATACCTTGTATTGTGAAGTCCCTTTAAGTTTTGCCAAAGCCGCACTGGGTGGTGAAATTGATGTGCCAACGCTTGGTGGTAAAGCAAGTTTGAAAATACCGGCCGGTACTCAGTCTGGGCAAAGATTTAAGTTGTCGGGTAAAGGTGTGAAGTCAGTTCGTTCGTCACAAACAGGCGATATGGTCGTTCGAGTTCATATTGAAACCCCTGTGAAATTAACCGGGCGTCAAAAAGAGCTGTTGGAAGAGTTTGAAGAAAGTTTGCAAGGCAAACACCATAAGCAACACTCGCCAAAAGAACATGGTTGGTTCGACTCAGTAAAATCTTTTTTCACAGGCGATGATGATAAAGATAGTAAAGATACTAAAGATGGTCCTTGGAATTAACGGAGTTAGTAAATGCGAGTTGCAATAATTGGTGCCTCTGGGCGCATGGGTAAAGCTTTAATTGACGCCGTTAATCAACGTGATGAGTTACAAGTCGCAGCGGCCATTGAACGTCCAGATAGTTCCCTGGTTGGTGCGGATGCCGGTGAGGTTGCAGGTATCGGAAAAATCGGTGTCACTGTGGTGGGTGCGATTGAAGAAGTGGTGAATGATTTTGATGTGTTGATTGATTTTACTACGCCTTCTACGACAATTCATAATTTAGATGTGTGCGTTGCCAATGGTAAAAAAATCATTATTGGAACCACAGGGTTTGATGATGCAGGTTTGGCGGCAATTGATAAAGCAGCAGAAAAGATTGCGGTGATTTTTGCAGCGAATTTTTCAGTGGGTGTGAACTTGTGTTTAAAACTTCTTGCGCAAGCCGCGGAAGTGTTAGACGAAGGCTATGACATTGAAGTGATTGAAGGACATCATCGCCATAAGGTGGATGCGCCGTCTGGTACAGCCTTGAGAATGGGGCAGGTAGTTGCCGACACTCTAGGTCGTGATTTAAAAGAGTGCGCGGTTTATGGTCGTGAGGGAATCACGGGAGAGCGTGACCCCAACACGATCGGCTTTGCGACAGTTCGTGCGGGTGATATTGTCGGAGATCACACTGTTCTCTTTGCAACCGAGGGTGAACGCGTCGAAATTACTCATAAAGCTTCTAGTCGTATGACGTTTGCTAAAGGTGCAGCGCGTTGTTGCAGTTGGATTACCGACAAACAACAAGGTTTATTTGATATGCAAGATGTTCTGAATTTGCGATAGATTTCTTAAATCACTTTATGAAGAAATAAACGCCTCCTTTTGGAGGTGTTTTTGTTTTAACTAGATTGAATTGATACCGGCCGGTAAGCTTCTGTTAAGTTTCAGTCCTCACTTGGCACGATGTTTGTTATTTACTCAGCAAGTTTGTCTATTTGTGCAGGTAAGTGTCAATGAATTGTCGGTTAAAAGCAGTAGTGATTTCGATCGGAGTAATTTTAGGTGCTCAATTAACAGGGTGCTCGGTTTCACCCAAAGACCCTAGAAGCCCTTATTACACAACACAAATCGGCAAGGATATTAAGCAAACATATTCTTCAAAATACGTATCTAAACGTCAATCACCGATTAGTAGCCTGGATGGGAGTTTAGAGTCTCGTTTATGGAAGCATTTTGAACATTGGCGTGGTACACCTTATGCATATGGTGGGACTGGCCGTAACGGGATTGATTGCTCTGCCTTTGTTAAGATAACGATGCAAAGTGTTGCAAACATCCCTTTACCTAGAACCACGCGAACACAAATTCATGTTGGCAATCCGATTTCTCGAAACCAGTTAAAACCAGGTGATGTCGTGTTTTTTCAAACAGGAGCAAACCAAATGCATAATGGCATCTACATGGGGCAGGGGAAATTCATGCATGCTTCAAGTAGTGTCGGTGTGACGGTTTCTGAATTGAATAACCCGTATTGGAATCCAAGATATTTAAAATCGATTCGTGTTTTGTCTTAGCTAAACTAATGAGCAATTGACGAAGTATTTAGTTTTAAAAATAAACAGCGTCAACGCCTGATTCAACAGAAAACTCTCATAGACATAAAACCGCAAATCAAGTAAAATCCGCCTAACAAAAATTTTGCGACAGAATTCGGTAGAGTTGCACTAATGGAGTATCAGGCGCTAATGGCATTTGATCATTAAAATTCTTAAAAACGGAGTGAGCTCTGATGGGGGCTGGCTCCGTTTTTTTATATGCGGATTTTATGAATGCTAAGTTTGAATTTCATTGTTGACGACAGAACGGATTCTTCTAATTGGGGTGGTAAATTAGATGACACAGGCGTTGCTTGCATTAGCCGATGGAACTCTCTTCTGGGGGACATCACTTGGAGCAGAAGGCGAAACTGTTGGGGAAGTAGTATTCAATACTTCGTTAACAGGCTATCAAGAAATCTTGACAGATCCTTCATATTACAAACAGATTGTAACTTTAACCTATCCGCATATCGGAAATGTTGGGGTTAATGATGAAGATGAAGAGTCATCAGCTATTATGGCGCAAGGCTTGATTGTTAAAGATTGCCCACCACGCATGAGTAACTTCCGTGCACAGAAAACTTTACCCGACTACCTGAAAGAACAGAATGTTGTTGCGATTGCTGATATCGACACTCGTAAACTGACGCGAATTTTGCGCGACAAGGGTGCGCAGGCCGGTGTGATTATTGCGGGTGAAAATATTGATTCAGAGCAAGCTGTTGCAAAAGCTCAAGCCTTTTCAGGTTTAAAAGGTCTGGATCTCGCCAAAGAAGTCACAACTGCTGAAACGTACACTTGGACAGAAGGTTCATGGCAGTTGGGTGTTGGGCATTCGGATAAAGCGGATGACGCTCAATTTCATGTTGTGGCTTATGATTATGGTGTTAAACGTAATATTTTACGTATGCTTGCTGATCGTGGTTGTAAGTTGACTGTCGTGCCAGCAAAAACACCGGCCGGTGAAGTTTTAGCAATGAATCCTGATGGTGTTTTCCTGTCCAATGGCCCAGGAGACCCAGAACCTTGTGATTATGCAATTGATGCAATTTCTGAAGTGTTAAAAACTGATATTCCTGTATTCGGTATTTGTTTAGGGCATCAATTATTGGCGCTGGCTTCGGGTGCGAAAACCATAAAAATGAAATTTGGTCATCACGGTGGTAACCACCCAGTTCAAGATTTGGACAGTTCTCAAGTGATGATTACCGCACAGAATCACGGTTTTGCAGTGGATGAGGCATCACTTCCAGACAACCTTAAAGCAACTCATAAATCATTGTTTGATGGGACGCTGCAAGGCATTTCTCGCACAGATTGTTCAGCGTTTAGTTTTCAGGGGCACCCTGAAGCTAGCCCTGGTCCGCATGATGTTGCGCCTTTATTTGATCAGTTTATTGAAAACATGCAACAAGCAAAAAACGCTTAATACGAAATAATAGGAAAGAAATCGATGCCAAAGAGAAGTGATTTACAAAGCATTATGATTATTGGTGCTGGACCTATTATTATCGGTCAAGCCTGCGAATTTGATTACTCGGGTGTTCAAGCCTGTAAAGCGCTGAAGGAAGAGGGTTATCGTGTTATTTTGGTGAACTCCAACCCAGCAACCATCATGACCGATCCAGATCTTGCGGATGCAACATACATTGAGCCAATTGAATGGCAAACCGTTGCTCGCATTATTGAAGAAGAAAAGCCTGATGCAATTTTGCCAACCATGGGTGGGCAAACCGCACTTAACTGTGCGCTTGAGTTGCATGAGAAGGGGGTGTTGCAAAAGCATGGTGTTGAACTGATTGGTGCAGATGCTGATGCCATTGATAAAGCAGAAAACCGTGATCGTTTCCGTCAAGCTATGGTAAAAATCGGTTTGGATATGCCGGTTTCTGATGTTGCACATAACATGGAAGAAGCTTGGGCGATTCAAGAAAAGGTGGGTTATCCAACGATTATTCGTCCATCTTTTACTCTTGGAGGCTCTGGTGGCGGTATTGCCTATAATAAAGCTGAATTTGAAGAGATTTGTAAGTTCGGTTTAGACCTTTCTCCAACCAAGGAACTGTTGATTGAAGAATCGATTGTCGGTTGGAAAGAATATGAAATGGAAGTTATCCGCGATAAAAAAGATAACGCCATTATCATCTGTTCGATTGAAAACTTAGACCCGATGGGTGTGCATACAGGGGATTCGATTACCGTAGCACCCGCGCAAACTTTGACCGATAAAGAATATCAAATTATGCGTAATGCCTCTTTGGCAGTCTTACGTGAAATCGGTGTTGAAACCGGTGGTTCAAACGTTCAGTTTTCAGTGAATCCTGATACTGGCCGAATGATTATTATCGAGATGAATCCACGTGTTTCTCGTTCATCGGCGTTAGCTTCCAAAGCAACGGGCTTCCCTATCGCCAAGGTTGCGGCAAAGCTTGCAGTGGGTTATACCCTAGATGAGTTGCAAAACGATATTACTGGTGGGGCGACTCCGGCTTCTTTTGAACCAACAATTGATTACGTTGTCACGAAGATTCCTCGTTTCACATTTGAGAAATTCCCTCAGGCACAACAACGTCTATCGACTCAAATGAAGTCGGTGGGTGAAGTTATGGCAATGGGGCGTAACTTCCAGGAGTCTTTGCAAAAAGCGCTTCGTGGTTTGGAAACTGATAAAGCCGGCTTTGATGAAATCCTCGATTTGGTGACAATGGATGAGCGAGAAGTTCGCGATACTCTGCGCCAAGAATTGCGTAACCCAGGCCCTGAGCGTATCTGGTATGTCGCAGATGCTTTCCGTGCAGGTTGGACACTTGAAGAAGTATTTGAAGCTTCAAAAATTGATCCATGGTTCCTAGCTCAAATTGAAGAGTTGATGGATCTTGAAGATGATTTAAAGCAACGCGGGTTAGATGCGTTGAATGAAACCTATTTGCGTGGACTTAAACGTAAAGGTTTCTCTGATGCACGCATTGCAAGCTTATTAGACACAGATGCGGCATTTATTCGTAAATTTCGTCATACGCTTAATATTCGTCCTGTGTTTAAACGTGTCGACACTTGTGCGGCCGAATTTGAAACTTCTACAGCTTATTTGTATTCGTCTTATGATGAAGAGTGTGAAGCGAAGCCGACAGATCGCGATAAGATCATTGTGTTAGGCGGTGGACCGAACCGTATCGGTCAGGGTATTGAGTTTGACTACTGTTGTGTTCACGCAGCAATGGCAATGCGTGAAGATGGTTATGAAGCCATTATGGTTAACTGTAACCCTGAAACGGTTTCGACAGATTACGACACATCTGATCGTCTATATTTTGAACCATTGACGCTTGAAGATGTACTTGAAATTGTTGAAGTTGAACAGCCAAAAGGGGTGATTGTTCAATATGGTGGTCAAACACCATTGAAATTAGCTGAAGATTTGGAAGAAGCGGGTGTGCCAATTATCGGTACATCTCCAGAGTCAATTGATTTAGCTGAAGACCGTGAGCGCTTCCAACAAATCTTAAACGAAGAAGGTTTGTTGCAACCACCTAACCGCACAGCAACTTCGACAGAGCAAGCCGTTATCTTAGCGAATGAAATCGGTTATCCATTGGTTGTTCGTCCATCTTATGTATTGGGTGGTCGTGGGATGGAAATCGTCTATGATGAAACCAATCTTCGTCGTTATATGACTGAAGCTGTTAAGGTTTCTAATGACTCACCTGTTTTGTTAGATCGCTTCTTGGATGATGCGGTTGAGCTAGATGTTGATGCAGTTTGTGACGGTGAAAATGTTGTAATTGGCGGTATTATGGAGCACATTGAGCAGGCAGGGATTCACTCAGGTGACTCAGCTTGTTCTATTCCTCCATATAGTATTTCGGATGAAATTCAGGACGAGATTCGTGTTCAGGTTGCCAAGATGGCGAAAGCGCTGGGCGTTGTCGGTTTAATGAATACCCAGTTTGCTGTTAAAGGCAATGATATCTATGTACTTGAGGTGAACCCGCGTGCATCTCGTACAGTACCTTTTGTCTCAAAAGCAATTGGACAACCTTTAGCGAAAATTGCTGCTCGATGTATGGTCGGACAGAAATTGAACGATCAAGGCTTTACAACTGAGATCAAACCGACACATTATTCGGTAAAAGAAGCAGTTTTCCCATTTATTAAGTTCTTGGGGGTTGACCCGATTCTTGGGCCGGAAATGAAGTCTACCGGTGAAGTTATGGGTATTGGTGAAAGCTTTGCACAGGCGTATTCTAAAGCGCAATTGGCTGCTGGTACCGTATTACCTCGTTCTGGAACCGCATTTTTAAGTGTGCGTAAAGCAGATCGTGAGCGTGTGTTAGATTTAGCGAAACAGCTAATTTCTCGTGATTTTAAAATCTTGGCAACACGTGGTACTGCTTCAGCCTTAACTGAAGCAGGGATTGCTTGCGAAACGGTGAATAAGGTCACGGAAGGTCGTCCAAACATTGTGGATTCAATTGTGAATGAAGAAGTAGATTTGATTGTTAATACTTCTGATGGTTCAACGAGTATCCAAGACTCATCGAGTATTCGTCGTGAAGCGTTAATGCACAAAACATGTTATACGACGACCATTGCAGGAGCTTTTGCAACGGTTGCGGCAATGGAATTCCTCGATGATCAGCCTGTGAATCGTTTACAAAATATTGTTTAAACTTTAAAAACTTAAGGTCATCCAGTAAATAGTTGGCCTTTCTACTAACGCTGGCGCTTTAGGGTGTCAGCGTTTTTGTTTTCAAAAGAGAAAAAAGGAAAGCAAAATGAATAAACACCCAATGACAAAAGAAGGTGCAGACGCGCTACAAGAAGAATTAAATCATTTAAAAAAAGTTGAGCGTCCACGTATTACTGATGCTATCGCAGAAGCTCGTGAGCATGGAGATTTGAAAGAAAATGCAGAGTATCACGCTGCGCGAGAACAACAGGGTTTGACAGAAGCCCGTATTAAACAGATTGAAGGTCTGTTATCGAATGCTCAAGTAATTGATGTCACCAAATTGCCTCAAACAGGTAAAGTTGTATTTGGTGTTACTGTTCAGTTATTGAATTTAGATACGGACGAAGAAGTTACTTATAAGATTGTGGGTAACGAAGAAGCGGATCTAAAACATAATAAAGTTTCTGTAAACTCTCCAATTGCGCGTGCGCTAATCGGTAAAGAAGCCGGGGAAGAGGTTGTAGTGCAAGCACCGAGTGGTAATATTGACTATGAAATCCTTGAGGTGGAATACCTGTAATTTTCGGGTAATTCGTTTCACTTTGTCACAGCTATTAAATTTCATGTAATTTGCATTAAAAAGCTTTATAAGTATTTGCTTATTTTCTCAGGTTTGTCAGTTGCAATTTTTGAAAAAACCGTTCAGAATGACCAACGTTTAAGCGAAACCTAAACCTCGGAGTTTATGAATGAAACACTTAACTTTAAAAGCATTGTTTGTTTCTGCAGTAGCAGCAATGTCTTTGAATGTACAAGCCGCTGATGTTTATTCACAGTGCTTGGCAGATGCAGAAAAAGTGATCACGACTGCTAAGGCAGAAGGTGGTCCAGCAGCTCGTGATATCGAGCAAGCAACAACTGTTGAACAGTGTTTTGCTGAGCTAAACGCGATCGAAGCGAAATATGGTGACAAAACTAAAGGTGTTAACCCATCTTCAGTAATGACTCCAGAAGATCGTAAAAAGTGGGCACAGTTATTCGAAGCAATTGATGCTAAGAAATTTACTGGTACTCGCTACAACATGGCTGCTTACTACCGTTAATTAGCCTTGTATCGCTTTTTTATCAGTCTCAAGTTAGGCGGGGTCTGATAGCAAAGTTTTCGGAAAACCGGCTTTATTGCCGGTTTTTTGTGTTTAAATTCCGAGAAAATTATGTCTGAAATTCAACACCACTCCAACCTTTTTCAACGGGTTTATGATTGTTTGATGCAATCAGATGTCGATCAAAAAATGCAACAACTTCAGTCGATTATTATTGATTGGACAGAGAGTAAACTTTCCCTCGATGTAAAGCCTGAAATTATTCAACGTGTTCCCGATCCTGGGCGACCTATAAAACCCGATTTGGTTCCACCACGAGAACTACCAAAACGTGGTTTGGGTTCCAAGGAAGGACATGCGGGGCTCATGCATGCCATTGCGCATATCGAATTCAATGCCGTGAACTTGGCTTTGGATGCTATTTATCGTTTCCAAGAGATGCCTCCTCAGTATTACGGCGATTGGTTAGGGGTTGCGACAGAGGAGTCTTATCACTTCCAAATGGTGCGCGAGCATTTAGAAAGTTTAGGTTTTGAGTATGGTGATTTTCCAGCACATGATGGTTTATGGATGACCACACATCAAACCGATCATGATCCATTGGTACGAATGGCCTTAGTGCCAAGAACACTTGAAGCGCGAGGATTGGATGTGACACCACCGATGATTCAAAAACTGCGGGCAATTGGCGACAAACGAGGGGTGGAAATTTTAAAGATTCTCTTACGTGATGAAATCGGTCATGTTGAAGTCGGCACGCGTTGGTTCCGCCACTTATGTGATCAGAGAAACTTGAATCCATTTAATAGCTTCCAGAAAATCATCGAAGAATATTTTCATGGCGATTTACGTGGTCCGTTTAACTATGAAGCGCGCGAACAAGCTGGGTTTAGTACTGAGGAAATTGCTTGGTTAAAAACCTTGTAAATAATTATTTACCGGCCGGTGGGAAATTAAAAAGATATCCGTTATGAACTATCGACTTGGAATTGATTTGGGTGGCACCAAAATTGAAATCATAGTGTTAGATGAGCAAGGTCAATCCGTTTTTAATCAACGTATTGCAACGCCAAAAGGGGATTATCAAGCCACATTAGATGCCATTGTTGCATTAGTCGAATTAGCTGAAAACTTCCTAAAAAAGCATGTTCTTGAGGGTTCTTTGCATACATCCAGTATTGGAATAGGGATTCCGGGGTCTATTTCTGCGAAAACTGGTTTGGTTCGAAATGCTAACTCAGTCGTCTTGATTGGTAAGGATTTAAAAGCAGACTTAGAAGAAAAACTTTACCGGCCGGTATTTATTGATAATGATGCGAACTGTTTCGCCTTGTCAGAAGCAGTGGACGGTGCAGCTCAGGATTACAAATCTGTATTTGGTGTGATTATCGGTACTGGTTGTGGTGGCGCGTTGGTTGTCAATAAATCCATTATTCAAGGTTCAAACGGGATTGCTGGAGAGTGGGGGCATAATCCATTGCCTTGGCTAAATTATGATGCAGAATCAACCGGCCGGTCATTTAAAAACCTTTCTTGTTATTGTGGTTTATCTGGCTGTCAGGAAACGTTTCTCTCTGGTTCAGGTATAGAACGACATTTTTTGGAAAGAACCGGACAAACACTCAGTGCTAGGCAGATTGTAGAACTCAGCAGACAAAATCATCATGAAGCAAAACAATTGATGCAGGACTATTATGTCTGGTTGGCTAAAGGTTTGGCTTCGATTATTAATATCTTTGATCCAGATGCCATTGTATTGGGTGGTGGCCTGTCGAATGTTGACGAAATTTATCAAGAAGTGCCAGCTATTTGGGATCAATGGATTTTTAATAATGAGAATGTGAATACTATTTTGACTCGACCAAAGTTTGGTGATTCAAGCGGTGTTCGAGGCGCTGCTTGGTTAGCGACTTCTTGAGAGCGCTGGGCGAAAATCCATTATTAATTAAGCAGTAAGTAAGTAAGAAGAGATAAGATGCAAACGATTTCAAGTTTAGAAGAACTCGACCAATTTAAACAAACCTCTGAGGCACTATTGGTGATGTATGGTGGAACGAACTGTGGTGTGTGCCATTCTATAAAACCAAAGCTGGAAGCGATGGTTGCTGAACAATTTCCTAAAATGCAGCAAGTATATGTCAATTGTCATGAAACAACCGACATCTGTTCGCAAAATCAAATCTTTACGTTGCCGGTTGTACAGGTATATTTTACCGGACAGAAATTTATTGAAGAGGTAAGAAGCTTTGGTTTATCCGTTTTAATGGATGAAATCCGTCGCCCTTATGGCATGTTGTTTTCGGAAGTATGATTTCAAATAACAACAAATTATTCACTTGATAAAGAAGCAATATTACCGTTTTCCATCCCCACCAGCTTTCATCAGTAATTTATCTAAAAGGCTTGTGGGTAATAAACGTTTTAAGATGGCAAACACTTTGGTTGGTGTGGTGATTCGATAACGAATTTTTGGTTTTTTGCGTTGAATAATATCAAAAACCGCATCGGTTACCGCTTCTGGACCCAAAGTAAAAGGTGCGCTAGGACCTTCTGTTTCAAGGCGTGCAATCATTGCCTGATACTGTGCGTGGTGCGCACTTGGTTTATCAGCGACCCAATATTTAAATTGTTCGAAGGCGTTTTTGCGGAAATTCGACAAAATCGGCCCTGGTTCAATCAAGCTGACATGAATCCCTTCTTTTTTGAGTTCTAGGCGTAAAGTATCGGCAAAACCTTCAATTGCAAACTTACTTGCATTGTAAGCGCCGCGGTATTGCATGGCTGCAAAGCCTAAAATTGAGCTGTTATAGATGATTTTTCCACAACCATTTTGGCGCATTACGGTAACCATTTTATTGGTTAGCTCTTGTGTGCCGAAAACATTGGTTTCAAATTGGAAACGCATCGCTTCACGACTTAAGTCCTCAACCGCTCCAGGTAGCCCAAACGCAGCGTTGTTAAACAGCACATCAATCTTGCCATTGCTCAGTTCAAGAGCCTTCTTCAGTCCTGTTTCAATAGAATTACTGCAACTTAAATCCAACTCAATTGATTGCAAGCCTTCGGATTGGAGACGTTCAACGTCTTCGGGTTTACGGCATGTTGTGATGACAGTAAATCCTTTTTGATGCAGAAAGTGCGCGCAGTGATAGCCTATTCCGGTTGAACAGCCAGTAATTAAAATCGATGTTTGCGAATGCATTTTGATACCTCAGACACAATAGCGTTGTTGAGAGGGAAAGCTTAGGGAAATGGGAGAAGAATTGGTTTGAATGTTGTGAGCACAAGCATTCAAACCTGTCTATGGCCGTTTTACCGGCCGGTAGATTTATGCGTTTTGTTCCGCTTGAGCGGCTTCAACGTCTTTACGAACTTGTTCCATGTCTAAGTCTTTTAGCTGTTTAATCCCTTCTTCAAGTGCGTTACCAGGAATGGCACCCGGGTTTGAGAAAACTACGATTTTTTCACGCATGAAAACTAATGTCGGAATTGAACGAACTTGGAACATTCCAGCTAATTGCTCTTCTTCTTCAACATTGACCTTGCAAAAGGCGATGTCAGGATGTTTTTCGGAAATTTCTTCAAAAACAGGTCCAAATTGTTTACAAGGTCCACACCATTCAGCCCAAAAATCAAAAATGACAATGTCATTGTTTTGAATGGTTTCTTCGAACTGCTCTGTTTTTAGATTGATAACCGACATAAAAAATCCTTCGGGGTTTGACAAAAAAATATTTTAAGTGCGCCATTGTAACAAGGCCAAACTTAACGTGGAAAAAACTTCCAGCCAAAGTGATTAGAATTGGTGGTGGAGTATAGAGGTCATGAGCACAATATAAAGGCGATTGAAAGCAAAGTTCTTAGGAATCTTCCGGCCGGTAAAGTTTACCGGCCGGTAGAAGAACTATTGACACTTAAATGTAGACATAATTTAAATGCTTGGGTTACCACCAAGAGTCAAAAGATGTGGGTCAAGGTATTTTTTTAGAGTGACTTCATCCATGTCAGTCATTTCTAAGGCAACCTCTAGTACTGGACGATTCGACGCATAGGCTTCTTTGGCAATGGCTGCACCTTTTTCATAACCAACAACTGTATTCAACGCGGTAACTAAGATTGGGTTTGCTTCCAACGCGCGTTTAAGATTCGCTTCATTCACAGTAAAACCTTCAATTGCTAAGTCTGCTAATTGCGTGCAAGCCGTTGCAGAAATTTCCAAACTTTGTAGTAGGTTGAGTGCAATCATTGGCAACATCACATTTAATTGGAAGTTACCTGCTTGAGCGCCGACTGTAATGGCTGTGTGATTTCCCATGATTTGAGCGGCAACCATGCAAACCGATTCAGGAATGACTGGGTTCACTTTTCCAGGCATAATTGAGCTGCCAGGCTGTAAGGCTGGCAACTGAATCTCACCCAGTCCGGCCAGTGGGCCTGAATTCATCCAGCGTAAATCGTTGGCAATCTTCATTAGACTTGCCGCCAAAACATTTAATTGACCACTCAGTTCAAGTGCAGAATCTTGGGCATTCAATCCCATAAATAGATTATCCATTGGTTCAAAATGCATAGCGGTAATGGTTGCTAAATTGGCGGTCGTTAGGCGCCCAAATTCTGGATCGGCATTGACGCCCGTGCCAACCGCTGTACCACCAATAACCAGTTTTTGAATACGTTTTTGAGTATCTTTTAAGCGTTCAATATTATCTTCGATTTGTGCACGCCATGCGCTGAGCTCTTGACTCATACGAACCGGCATGGCATCCATTAAGTGAGTGCGTCCAGTTTTAACGACGCTATCTAATTCCACTTCACGTTTCTGAATGGTTTGCGCCAATTTTTGCATAGCTGGAAGTAGTTTTTCTTCAAGTGCAATTGAGGCTGCTACGTGAATCGCAGTTGGTATCACATCATTCGAGCTTTGGCTCATGTTTAAATCATCGTTTGGATGAATATCGACACCGGTTAATTGATTTCCTAAAGTGGCCAGTACTTCATTGGCATTCATATTGGAACTGGTACCAGAACCTGTTTGGAAGACATCAATTGGAAAATGCTCATAATAGCCACCATCAATCACAGCTTTAGCGGCCGTTTGAATTGCATTTGCTTTCTCTTTACTCATCAATCCTAGCTCAAGGTTTGCTTCCGAGCAGGCGAACTTTACATAGCAGATTGCGTCAATAAAACTGTGAGGCATAGGAATGCCGCTGATAGGAAAATTATTAATTGCGCGTTGGGTCTGAGCGCCATAAAGTGCATTTTCAGGAACCTGTAAAGTTCCCATGCTGTCTTTAACGATACGAGTGTTTTCTGACTTCATAAGATTTTGCCTAAAATTTAAAAGTTTTGTTGAACAGTAGTTTATTGACCACCGTTAATTGAATTGCGACTATTTTACAAAGTTGTCAGAAAGTTTAAACAAATTCACAAAGATTCATTATGATAACTGGTTAAATTGACTAAGAATGTTTACTTAGTCTTTCTTGATTAGCCAATAAGAAGCTCTGTTAGTTATTCAAGGGTGACTGTTAAAATTCCAAAAGGCAGGTGAATTATTGTTATTGCGTCAATGATTAAATTTCAATTTTTGCATGAAATGTTTCAATCGTGTTTGAACTCAATAAAGGATGTCGTTAAATTTTATGAGAAAAAAGCAAAATAATACTCATAAAAATTCAATGAATTCTCGCGACGTAGAGGCTGAGGAGAGTTCAACTCGTCCAGAGAAAAACGCATCAGCACATTATAGCCCTATCGAATCTGCATTATTGGAACAGCTGCTTTGGTGGCAGCTAAAAGTCCCTATTGAAGTGGTGGAAATGCTTAGCGTTGCGCCAAGAGTCGTTCGCAGCGAAGACAGCAGCTCAAACCATCAATTACTTAAGTGGCTAACGAATCCTCAAAACTCCCAGAAAGTTGAATTATCAAGTGCTTGGAAGCAATGGTTTGATCAACCACCCAAGAGTTTCTTTGATCGAATAGACGGTAAGCAGCTGGTGGCATTGAGCGCCAAAGTTGAATCAGTTCTTATGACGCCCCAAGAAGTCATTGGCTTAACGCAAGAAATCAAAACTGATTTTGGGAAACGCAAATTTTATACGCAGCTTCATTGCTTAATTGAGCCAGATGAAATTAGAGTTTGGGCAAATTTAGTTGATGCAAATAGTTTTTTACCTAGCACCAGTGATTTGAATAAAGATAATAATTCGTTAGAGTTTTTCTATGAACGACAAGTATTGATGGAAGAACAGAACAAAGTCATTAAAAGCTCTTTTCAAAAACAATCCCGTTTTTTAGCCATGCTCAGCCATGAATTACGTTCACCATTGCTTGGCTTGCAAGCTATGGCAAAGCGTCTTGCACAAAAATATCATCAAGAAGAGGAGCTAAACAATAGCTTTGAATCCATGTCGAGTACCGTTGAGTATTTAAGTTACTTGATCAACGATATTCTAACCTACTCTCAAACTGAGTTTAATTCGGTTCAGCTTTACCCTCATGAGTTCGATTTGGAGTCGTTACTCAAGGATGTAGAAATGTTGACCAAAGACATTGCTAAACAGAAGAAGCTTGATGTCACAGTGGTCTACAAAGGTGAAAAACAGACGCTGTTTGGCGATAGGGTTCGTCTCAAACAAGTGTTTTTGAACCTAATCGTGAATGCTATCAAGTTTACGGAAACGGGTGGGGTGATTCTTGAAGCCGAGAAGATCAGACGACATGAATTTTTATTTAAAGTCAAAGATTCCGGCGAAGGGATTGCTGAAGATCGATTGAATCGAATTTTTGAACCTTTTATGCAGCTAGAATCAAGTCGAGCGAATAATCAATTTGGAGCGGTTTTAGGTTTATTTGTTGTTAAACAGTTAATTGAATTAATGGGAGGGACAATTGAGGTGACAAGTCAGCCAGGTGTTGGAACGGAATTTAGTTTCCGTTTAAACCTGTCTGAACATGCTTTCCAGTCTCAACAATTGTTGGGAGCAAATCGTTCCAAACGACAAAATGCTCCTTCAGTCAGTGTCAATAACAAAGAGAAATTGGCTTTTCAAAAGTCAAATCAAATCGATTCTAAGACTCGCCCAGATAATGAAAAAGATATTTTGGATTTTTTCGAAGACCATAAGATGGTTCCTTTCGATGAGACAACTTCACAAGTTCCAAAAGAAACTCGTCACGAAGTGAGTCAAACGCTCTCTAATGAATTGCTGGATGGTGACTCTAATCCAAGTGAATTAGATGAACTTGACGCATTAATGGAGACCTACTCGTCTATAGACGAACCATCACAATTTTCTAAACCATCAGAAATTCTGCCAGATGAAATTATTCACACAAAATCTAATAACACGACTTCTTACCGGCCGATCAATGTTTTGATTGCCGATGACTCCGATTTAAATTTGTGGGTATTGGCCGATTTACTGAAAGAGTTTGATTGTGTGGTAACTGAAACAGCAGATGGTGCAGAGGCTTGGGAAGCATTTCAAAAAGAAAAGTTTGATTTGGTTATCTTGGATATACAAATGCCATTTATGAGTGGTATTGAAGTGGCCCAAAATATCCGAGCTAGTGGGGAACAATCTGAAAAGCTTCCACCGATTGTTGCAGTTACTGCTGGAGGGGATGAATTTGTTTTTCAAAATGAACAGCGTTCTTTAGAAGGGGTTTTTGATGACTGGATACTGAAACCTATTGATCTAGCACTGATAAAAAAGATTTTAGAGCGCCATTTACTGCTGGTACCTGAATCTATAGATGAAAGCCATGATGAGCCGTTGATTCAACCGAGTGACAGCGCAGAAAAGATTGCTGGTCATGTTGAAAAAGACGCTTGCGAAAATGACTTGTCGAATATCAACGATTCTTATGACGAAATTCCAAAACACCTCATTGCTTTGTTTGACGATTTTGTTGCTCAAACCACTGAATTATTAGCTTTGATAGAGTCTTCTGTGGACGCTAAAAATTGGGAAGATGCTGCAGGACATGCTCATAAGTTAAAAGGAAATATGATGCTATTTCAGCTAAATGACGCAGTGGTTGCTCTAAAAAACTTAGAGCTTACGGTGAAATCCGGTGAAAATCCTGATCTTAAACAAGAAAATTGTCATCAAATATGTCAAACTTTGCGCACTTTGTTAAAAGCGCTTGAGAAGTCTCATTCAATCAAAGATAATTAATACATATTTTTACGTAAGCTGTATATTCAGTGCTTGAATGGTTTATAAAGCATTCCAATGTCGGCAAAAACATAAGGTTGGTTTAAAATGTCAGAAAAAATTACAGTCGTTCTTGCTGAAGACCATGCACTCGTTCGAGCTGGTTTTAAGGCAATTATTAATGCTACCGAAGATATTGAAGTTGTTGGTGAAGCTGAAGATGGTTTGGAATGTCTTGAATTGATTCGTAGTTTGTCTCCACAAATTTTACTACTAGATTTGTCCATGCCTAAGTTGAGTGGTGTTAATGTCATCGGTCATATCAACAAACGTTATTCCGATACCAAAGTTATTGTTTTAACCGCTGCAGAAACCTTAAGTGTTTGGCGTGAGGTTTTAGATTTGGGTGTGCAAGGTCTGGCCATGAAATCAATTCATCCAAAAGAGCTAAATAATGGAATTCGTTCTGTATTAAAAGGTGAGCAGTTTATTCATTCTGAAATATTGCCAACGATTGAAGCGTCAGAAGGTTTGAAAAATAAATCGCTTTCTGTTCGTGAAAAGCAAGTGGTTAAACTGGTTGCAGAGGGATATAAGACAAAAGAAATTGCTGAAGCTTTGGAAATTTCTGATCGAACCGTCTCTAAACATCGTGAAAACCTCATGACCAAGATGGGAGTGACTTCGACGGCTGAGTTGACGAATTATGCAAATCAATCAGGTTTGACGAAAGTTGGTTTAGAAGAAATAGAATAAGTTTCTCTAAACGTTACAAAAAACCGGCTGAATGGCCGGTTTTTTATTGTAAATATCATGTTAATCGCTGATTACTTAAACGGCATTAGTTTCTTAATTAAACACCGGCCGGTAAGAATTAACAATCTCAACTACTCAGCCTTTTCTGAGTCCGTTGCAGGTGCCTCATCAACAATGCCTAAGAAATCTTTACGAAACTGTTCCATTCCTTTTTGAACTAAGTCAAATGTTGCGTTGTAGTTTTCTTCCACGGTATCTTCAAAGACATTCAAATCGCCAAGAAATCCTTTGGCTTGTTCAAACCCTTGAATCAGCCCACCACCGACTACGTCCATGAATTTATCCATTAAAGCTTCGCCTTCAAGTTCAGGGTGAGCATTTTGAAACCCAGATAAAAACCCGGTTGCACCATCGACAATACGTTTGGCCGTATTTTCAGATGACCAATATTCCATGCCACCTTGTTCTTCAAGTTTTTGCTGGCTCACTGGATCTGCAGCTTCACTGTCAAGACCTAAATCAATGCGCAATTTCTCATTGATTGCTTCAATAGCCGACTGATAGCTGACTTTCATTGAGAAAAGTTCAATGTCTTGTTTTGAACCTTGATTGAAAAGGTGAGTGATAACACTGGCATTTTGTTGCAGTTTTGCCGAGTGGAAGGTTTTGTCAACGGCCATTTGTGCAATAGGAGAGGCATTATCTGGCAAATCAGGTCGGTTTTTCAAAGCGGCTTGTTTATCAGAAGCAACTTCCATTTTCATTGAGTTTTGGTAACTTTGGATTGAACTAAGAGTTTTCATATCGACAGCCATTAGAGTCTCCTTTTTTCAAATCTTATCCTAGTGATAGTTTATAACGGCCAGTAATAAAAAACCTTGAATTTTATTTTGTTGGTTTTCAAGGTGTTATGGAGTTGTTAAATGAGATGTCTTTGCTTTTTTTAATCGGAAACTGGTATCATTCCGGCAATTTTTCAATGCGTGTCCCGAGGCTCGAATCATGGAATTGAATCCAATCTATAACCGAATCAATGATTATCAAGAACGTACCCAAGTGCTTAGGGGGTATCTTTGACTATGATGTCAAAGCGGAACGTTTAGAAGAGGTCAACCGTGAATTGGAAGACCCTAATGTTTGGAATGATCCTGAAAAAGCACAATCGTTGGGTAGAGAAAAGTCGCAGCTAGAGAATATCGTTGCGACGATTCAAGACTTAGAGGGCGGGTGTGAAAGCGCCAATGAATTATTGGAATTGGCGGAAATGGATGGCGATGAAGAGATGGTCTCGGAAGTTGAAACCGAATGTGACCGACTAGGTGAACTCATCGATAAGCTGGAGTTCCAACGAATGTTCTCAGGTGAGATGGATGTCAATAATTGTTATCTAGAAATTCAATCTGGGTCAGGTGGAACTGAAGCGCAAGACTGGGCAAATATGATTTTGCGTATGTATCTGCGTTGGGCAGATTCCCACGGTTTTAAGTCAGAAATTGTTGAAATCACCGATGGGGACGTCGCTGGTATAAAAGGTGCAACGGTTCATATTCAAGGGGATTATGCTTATGGTTGGGCGCGAACCGAAACTGGTGTTCACCGTTTAGTCCGCAAATCACCCTTTGATTCCAATGCCAAACGTCATACCTCGTTTGCATCCGTGTTCGTGTCACCAGAAATTGATGACAGTTTTGAAATTGAAATCAATCCTGCTGATTTGCGAATTGATGTGTATCGAGCTTCGGGTGCCGGTGGTCAGCACGTCAACAAAACTGAATCTGCAGTACGTATTACCCATTTGCCGACCAATACGGTAACTCAATGTCAAAATGGCCGATCACAGCATCAAAATAAGGCAGAAGCCATGAAGCAGCTGCGTGCAAAATTGTACGAATTGGAAATGCAAGAACGTAATTCTGAGAAGCAGGCGCTGGAGGATTCAAAGTCTGATATTGGATGGGGAAGCCAGATTCGTTCCTATGTTCTTGATTCAGGTCGAATTAAAGATTTACGAACCAGTGTGGAAACAGGGAATTGTAATGCGGTGTTGGATGGAGCTCTTGATCAGTTTATTGAGGCCAGTTTGAAAGCTGGGATTTAATGTTGATCGCGCATTGCCAGTTGTGTGTTTTAAAAAGACGCTACCAGTTCATCCTGAAGGCTCTCACTGCACATCTTGTGCTGTGAAGCTTTTGAAAACAACAACTGCCATGCTTTTAAACTTTGTGAAGTAAAGCATTCGCACTATATTTCTAATAGATGCTCTAAAACAACTCTACCGGCCGGTAGAGTTTAGGCGTTAAACAACGTAAAATACCGCACAATTATAAATTCTACCGGCCGGTAAAGCTTTTGGCCGACTTAATAACTTAAGTGAGTAAACCGATGTCAGATAACCAAAATAATGTCCCTGAAGTTGATGAGAATAAAATCATTGCGGAACGTCGTGCAAAATTAAATGCATTGCGAGAGGCAGGGCATTCTTACCCAAATCATTTCCGCCGCGACCATGCTGCTGCAGATTTGCAGGCGCAATATGGTGAAATGGAAAAGGAAGAGATGGCGGAAGCCGAGCCTGTAAGAGTCAAAATCGCAGGCCGAATGATGTTGCGTCGTATTATGGGTAAGGCAAGTTTTGCGACCATTCAAGATCATTCTGGTCGTATTCAGTTATATGTCACGCGTGACGAGTTGCCTGAAGGTTTTTACAATACTCAATTTAAGAAATGGGATTTGGGCGATATTGTCGGCGCGGAAGGCTATTTGTTCAAAACCAATACCGGTGAGTTATCAATTCATGTAGAGCATATTGAGTTAATCACCAAATCACTACGTCCGTTGCCGGATAAGTTTCATGGTTTACAAGATCAAGAAATGCGCTATCGTCAGCGTTATGTGGACTTGATTGTGAACCAAGAATCCCGTGAAACGTTCCAGCTGCGTTCGAAAATTGTACAACATGTACGTGATTTCTTAATCCGTAAGAATTTTATGGAAGTGGAAACGCCAATGATGCACGTGATTCCAGGCGGAGCAACGGCTAAACCATTCCATACTCATCATAATGCGTTGGATATGCCTTTATTCTTGCGTATTGCACCAGAGCTTTACTTGAAACGTTTGGTTGTGGGCGGTTTTGAACGTGTGTTTGAAATTAACCGTTCTTTCCGCAATGAAGGTCTTTCAACGCGGCATAACCCAGAGTTTACTATGGTGGAGTTTTATGCGGCTTATACGGACTATCATCAACTGATGGATTACACCGAAGAGTTGTTAAAAGAACTCGCTGAGTTGGCGGTTGGCTCGACCAAAGTACCTTATCAAGGAGATGAGTATGACTTTGGTAAACCGTTTGCACGTTTGACATTGAAAGATGCAATCCTTAAATATAATAACGGTGTTACAGCGGAACAATTGGAAGATTTTGATTCGGCAAAAGCCTTGGCTGAATCTCTCAATATCCGCATCGAGCCGGGTTATGGTCTTGGAAAAATCATTACAGAGATTTTTGAAGAAACGGCGGAACATAAACTTATGGATCCAACTTTCATTACAGAATATCCTGCTGAGGTTTCCCCTTTGGCGCGCCGAAATGATGAAGATCCATTTATTACTGACCGCTTCGAGTTGTTTATCGGAGGTCGAGAATTGGCAAATGGATTCAATGAGTTGAATGATGCGGAAGATCAGGCGGAACGTTTCAAGGCACAAGTTGAAGCTAAAGATGCGGGTGATGATGAAGCCATGCATTTTGATGAGGATTACATTAACGCCCTTGAGCACGGTATGCCACCAACAGCAGGTGAAGGGATTGGTATTGATCGATTAGTTATGCTCTTTACTGATAAGCCTTCTATTAGAGACGTGCTTTTGTTCCCGCATATGCGCCAGCAATAGTTAGGAAAAAAGTTTGAACCTTTTTGAAAACCGCTTTGAGAACATCTCAAAGCGGTTTTTTACTATTTAGCTTTAATAAATTCAAAAAATAGGTTTTGGTTTTACTTTTGCTTTGTTCTTTGTTTGCAGGTATGTGACCAATTTCATTGCCATGCCTTGAGAATTTTTTCTTGCTAGTTCGATAATATACGTAAAAAAATAACCATGATAAATTTGATGGAGTTATTAATTTCATATATAGTTTGCGAATAGTAGCAAAGTTAGTTTTATCGTTTTGGAGAACATTATGTCCAATCAAAATCAAGTTCGCTTGGCCGCCAATGTGGATGCAGAAGGCACAATTACCTATATTAACCAAGACTATATGAACTGGTTAGGGTACGAAGAAAAAGAAATTTTGGGGCAGAAAACAGATATTTTGCGTTCGGATGAGACTCCCTCAATCATTCAAGAAACGATTCGTGAACAGATGCTCAAAAATCAGCCTGTACAATTTCCTATCCATGAAAAGAAGAAGAATGGAGAAAAGTATTGGGCTGATATGACTATTCAACCCATTTGGGAAAATAATCAGTATAAGGGATACACATCCATTAAAAAAATCGTGACTGATTCTCAGAGGATTGCGAGTCATGAAACCTTGTACCGGGAAGTTAGGGAAGGCAAGAAGGTTTATACCAATGGGATTTGGGTGTCGAAAGGCTTTCATAATTGGATGACTCGTCTAGGTTTGCAGAAAGCTTCTTTAATGACTAAAACACTGCTTACGATTGTTTCTGTCTCTTTATTGATTATTGTGGGTGAAGGGGTCTTCACTCTCAATAAAATGTCAGATATTGAAGAGTCTTCCGCAGCAGACCGCTCTAAACTTTTAAACATGCAGGTTCAAGATAAGCTAATCAAGAAGGAAGAGATTGGGATTACCAACGCAATTGGGATTACGTTCTCGGAACAGGTTTCAGAGCTCATTGCAAGCGAGAATCAGAAAGCACTGCATGAATTATTATCTTCGGCTGGTAAAAGTTACGCAAAAAGTTCAGATCTACGCAATGTAAAATTGCACTTTGTCAATGAAAAAGGGATTTCTTACTTGAAGTCATGGAAATCACTTGAAACACAGCAACTATCTGATTTATCAGCTCGAAGCTATATCAAAAAAATTTCTAAAGACCACAAGCCAATTGTTGCAAATGCATTAAGTTCGGTGGGCTATAACATCAAATCAATTGTTCCAGTTTTCTACAAAGGGAAATATGAAGGGTTTGTAGAATTTATTCAAGGTGTTGGCTCTTTACGACGAGATTTTGATAAAGACGGTAAATTCTATGTAGCCGCTATGTCTGTTGATTATGCATTGAAAGGTGATCAATTTCGACAAAAGAACGCCAAGAACAAACCGGTCTCTGCAGATGGTAAATGGGTTGTTGGGAATGATAAACACTTTTCGAGTGACAACAGTGAAAAGCAAATTGCTCTATTGAAACAAATTGATATTGATAAGTTATTTGCTCAAGGCTATTTGGTTTCAGGAGATTATTTCCACTCAGTGCTACCTATTAAGACGCTATCTGGAGAGTTAATGGGTTACCACATTTTAAGTGAGCCTATTGCTGAATTGGAGGTTTATGTTTCAGAGAAACAAGATATTGCGATTGGTGCATTTATTAATGTTGTTGTAACGGTAGTGATTCTTTCATTACTAATTATGCTTTTGCTCTGGTTATTCATTTTAAAACCAATGCGTAAAGTGCAAGAAGTAATGGAACAAGCAACCTTAACAAGCGACTTGTTTGCTCGTGTACGCTATTACGCAAAGGATGAAATTGGGCAGCTTGGAACAGCTTATAACCGTCAAGCGATGTTATCGCAATGCATTATTGCTGAAGCAAATGCAGCCATGGAAGAGCTTGAGAAAGGGCGTTTGGACTATCGCATCCTTACGCCATTTGATTCGGACTACAATATGCTTAAAGGTCGAATTAACAATACGTGTAGTGTATTGTCGGACACATTCGACTCATTAAAAGATGTCATGGAAAATTTACAAAAAGGTAATTTCCAGAAACAAACTGAACACCAGTTTGTGGGTGAATATGCTGAAATTATCGATGCGGGTCAGACGGCTATGGCAAATTTAGCCGAGGTGTTTGCTGAGATTAATGGTGTTATGGGTTACACCGCTCGTGGTAAGTTAGATGAGCGAATTGTTAATTTCCAAGAAGGTGATATTGCAAATCTTCAGCAGAGCATTAATAAGTCTCTGGAATTGATTGAAACTGGCTTTCAAGATGTCATTAAGGCTAGCGAACGTATGGCAGAAGGCGATTTTACCCAAGCTATTACAAACAACTATGAATTCTCATTAGATGTCGCCAAGCAAGCAGTGAATGCGAGTATGGATCGTCTAACTGAAACTATGATGACCCTTCGTCAAACTGCTCATGAAGTTTATGAAAACACGGAAAATGTGGTGGAAGGGACACAAAGTTTGAATGAACGTACTCAAAACCAGGCGGCTTCACTGGAAGAAACGTCAGCGGCAATGGAGCAAACAACGGCTCAAATCCGTAGCAACCTAGAGAATACAATTGAAGCCTCGAAAATGTCTTTGGAACAAAGCGAAAGCCTTAAACAAGCCAATGGTTTGATGCTGGAAACTAAAGGCTCTATGCACAACATTCAGGAGGCTTCGCAAAAAATTAAAGACATCACTTCTTTGATTGACTCTATTGCCTTTCAAACAAATTTGCTTGCCTTGAATGCCGCGGTTGAAGCTGCTCGAGCAGGTGAGCATGGTCGTGGGTTTGCGGTTGTTGCCGGTGAAGTTCGTAGCTTGGCAGGAAAATCGGCAGATGCAGCTAAGGAAATCGAGAAATTAATTCTTGAATCAACCAGTGCAATTGACGTAGGGGTGAGTCAAGTTGAGCGAGTGGCTGAGTCTTTGAATACGGTGACTGAAATGACCACAAAAATGCAGAGCATTATTTCAGAAGTCGAAACGGCTTCAAAAGACCAATCTATTGGAGTGGAAGAGGTTAATAAATCAATCACACATATTGACAGCATTACACAGCAAAATGCGGCTTTGGTGGAAGAAACCACTGCAACGACAGAAAGTTTGAAGCATTCAGCAGATTCAATGCAGGGAATTATTCAAGGCTTCAAATTAAAAGCCGGATTACCAAATCGATAATAATCCAGGACAGTGTTTCAAAAAAAGGCCAGCATCATTGCTGGCCTTTTTGTTTTTAACCGATAGAAATAAGCTCTAACGACTGTTATAGGATAAGAACTATCTTTTGTGAGGAAGTTTATTCCTCTTCTGTAATTTTATAGGGCAGAGGTTCAATGCTGACAACCTCTCCATTTTCAGTTTTTAAATCGCCTTGAGCGGCATCTAAAGAGCGCAAGGTTGCAACTGCATTGAGAATACTGCCTTGTAGAATGTCTTTGCCACAAGCAATCGTTATTAGCTTATGAGATTTTCCTGTTTCATCAATTAGAGAAAATTCTTCACCCGATTCCAGTTCAACGACTGAATCGGTGCGAAGGCGTAGCATTCGTTTGGTAATTTTGCCACGATAGTGGATACGAGCAATAATCTCTTGGCCAGGAAAACAACCTTTTTTAAAATTAATTGCATCAAATTTGTCTAGGTTTAAGAATTGTGCGGTGAACTTGCCGGTAGTTTTGATATTAACAGTCGGTACTGCTGCGGCTATATTCAAAAGCTTCCAATCTTCTGCATTTGTCACGTCACTGTTAATACGAATCTCTTGCCAAGCTTGAATGATTTGCTCTGCTGGTCCGAAAATTTCATAACGATGATAAGGTCCTGGTACTTTCACCATCAGCACGTCGGCCATCTCTGCATTGTCTACATAACCACATTCAAACACTTCTTTGATTTTTGTATCCAAACGACGTTGAACGTCTAAATCACCAAATTCACCGGCAAAGCCAATGTGAACGATTTCTTGGCGCATGTCGGTTAAGGTGACATCAGATCGCATAATAAACATTTGTAAGCGTTTTTGAATAGTCTCTGCTAAGGAGAAATCAAAGCTTAGAAAATAGTCTTGCTTGTATTTAAAGACTAAAAATAGGGCAAGTACATTGCCTTGAGGGTCGCAATAAGCAGAGAACTGGGCATGTGTTTCTGTTACATCTTTTAAATCAGCGGTAAGTTGGCCTTGTAAAAAATCAAATGCCTCACTACCAGACACCTTTAATAATGCTTGGTGGTTTTGCGAAGTGACAACTGGACCATGCTTTATTAAATAGTGTTCAATTTCAGGTGCGCCAAACGTTTTGACTTGGCCAATCTCATCAAGCTGTGCATTTTGTGAGTCTAGGAATTCAATCCAACTGGGAGATAGGTGCGTCATGTTTTCCATAATTAATTATCGTTCTCTTTTTATTTATAGTTTTGAAACAATTGACGGAAGAATTCAACCGTCGATATGGGATGAATAGTAAACAAACCCTGTAGCCTTTTTTGATATTTGAAAATGATACCGAACAAAACTAAAAGCACAAGTCACTATCGCCTTTAAGACAAGTGGCGGTTGAAGAGAGTGTACTGGCAGCTGCGGTCGAGTTAATCTAATGCGAACCTATCATTTTTGTCTATGAATAGGGTTTTGTTGAATCTTAATTGATTTTGATAAAGTGAATTTTATTGTGTCAATTCGGTGTTTTAGCTAAGATGAAACAATCTATGTAGTGTGTGTTCTAAACTTGGAGCTAAAACGTGTCAAACCAACAAGAGTTTCTAACCTTTAAATTAGGTAAAGAAGAGTATGCCGTCGAAATCATGAGAGTTCAGGAGATTCGAGGGTGGCAAGAGCCAAGTCCTTTACCGCAGGTTCCACCTTTTGTAAAAGGTGTTGTGGATCTTCGTGGCTCGATTGTTCCAATTATTGATCTGCGCCAACGGTTCAACTTACCTCAATCCTACGATGGCACGACGGTGGTCATTGTTGTGAATGTAAAAACACGAATCGGCGATCGAGTGATTGGTTTAGTCGTCGATGCGGTCTCAGATGTTAAAACTTTGGATTTGGATAATCTACAGCCACCACCAGATATTTCAGATTCAATTGATTCCCAGTTTATTCGTGGATTGACGACGGTTTTTGATCAATTAAGCCCGACATCTGGCCAGACTGACGAACAGAAGAAAAATAAAAAAGGGCGTATGGTTGTTATTTTGGATATCGATTTAATTGCGAGTGATGGTTTGATTGAGGAAATCACTCAGCAACAAGCATAAAAAAATTTTAAAGCATACCGGCCGGTATGTTCCTTGTAGCAGAATGTATTTCACCGGCCGGTTACTTAATTATTCAAAAGTGAATAATTTAGTGACGAGTTTTCTTACAAGGTTTTGGGGCTTTAAACAATTTTTTAGGGTCTAAAATTGTGGGCTTGGCTCTCTTTGAAAGCTTTGGATAATCTAGGTTGTAATGCAACCCACGACTTTCTTTCCTTTTCTGCGCGCTTAAAATCATCAGCTCGGCAACCATTGCCAAATTCCGTAGCTCGAGCAGGTCACTGGTCAAAGTGTGTTGGCAGTAATATTCATAAATCTCTTTTTGTAGATTTCGAATTCGTTGCAAAGCACGTTTCAAACGTTTATCTGTACGGACGATTCCCACATAATCCCACATGACTCGACGTAGTTCATCCCAGTCGTGACTGACTAGAATTTTTTCTTTTGCATCTGTAATTCGACTTGTGTCCCAGGGTTTTGGTTGGAAGTTCTGATCAAATGGCTTGTTTTGGGCAAATGCTTTTTCAATACTGCAATGCGCAATTTTGGCAAATACTAAACCTTCAGCCAAAGAGTTGCTAGCCAATCTGTTGGCGCCATGCAGTCCGGTGTAAGCTGTTTCGCCGATAGCATAGAGTCGTGTAATATCTGTTTTTGCATCTAAGTTTGTGTGGATACCTCCACAAGTGTAGTGTGCAGCTGGAACCACTGGAATCGTTTCTTTGGTGATGTCGATGCCTACCGCGAGGCAGCGTTTATAAATGGTCGGAAAGTGGTTTTTCACGTAATCAGGGTCTTTGTGAGAAATATCTAAGTAGACGCAGTCAATTCCATGTTTTTTCATTTCTTGGTCAATGGCTCTGGCAACAATATCTCTTGGTGCTAAATCAGCACGTTTGTCATAGTCCTGCATAAAAGCATAGCCATTTGGTAGACGTAAAATTCCACCTTCGCCGCGTACTGCTTCACTGATTAAAAATGATCGATCCCTTGGATGATATAAACAGGTTGGATGGAATTGGTTGAATTCCATATTGGTGATGCGACAGCCTGCACGCCAAGCCATGGCAATTCCATCGCCAGTCGAAGTATCGGGATTACTTGTGTATAGGTAGGCCTTACTCGCCCCACCCGTTGCCAAAACGGTGAACTGTGCTTTGATTGAATAAACTTGGCTTTCTAATTTGTTCAATACGTAAGCGCCCATGCATTCTTTCGATTTTGGATGCAAAATTAAATCAATGCTGATATGTTCCGGCAGAATTTGAATATTCGGGTGATGCTTGACAGTTTTAATTAAAGTGTCGGCAACGGACTTACCTGTGTGATCGGCGGCATGGATGACTCGTCGATGGCTGTGGCCACCTTCTTTTGTCAGGTGAAATGGAAATTCCGAGTTTTGAGCGTTTTGATTTTGCTCTTTACTGAATGGAACACCTAACTGAATCAATTCTTGAATTGTTTCTCCCGCATGTGTTGCGACAACAGCGACTGCTTTAGGGTCGCACAAACCTGCACCAGCGGTTAATGTATCGTTAACATGGGCTTCAATGCTATCAAAAGGATCAAGAACACCAGCAATTCCACCTTGAGCATAGGACGTTGAGCCTTCATTGATGGCACTTTTCGATAAAACAGTAACTTTGTGATTTATGGCTAATTTCAGAGCGAGTGATAGGCCTGCAATACCGCTGCCAATAATTAAGACATCGGTTTCAATGTGAAAGTTTTCATGTGTGATTTGGTTCGTTGTTTTATTGCTTGTGCTGCTCACTGAGGCGACCCGAAAAGTTAGCTGACTTGAAATTTAAAGTCATTGGTAAAAGGTATACTAATTCCCAAATTATAAGGGGTGAAGAAGCTTATATGTGGTCAATTCTTATGGGTTTTGGTAAAAGTCAGATTTTTGTCAAACATAAATAAAATAAGTTCTGCGTATAGTTGTAAATTTAATTCTCAAAAAAGTCTGGCAACAGTTTGAATTGTTCATTCAATACTTGAAAATCTGCACAAGTGATACCAATATAGGCTAATAGATTGAAATTTTCGTATAAGTCAGGCTATTGGAGTTTGACAAGTTTTCGTTATAAAGCTCTATTGCTCGTTAGGCTTTTTTTATTCAACATAGGAAAGAAAATAGCAATGCAGTCAAACAGCTATAGTCAAAATTTAAACGAAACAGGACGAGTGGTTGATGTTTCAGATGAGTATGTCTGGGTTGAAACGCAAAGAAAATCGGCGTGTGGAAGTTGCCAAAACTCTTCAGGATGTGGGACGGGAAGTTTGTCTAAGTTATTTGTTAATGACAAGCCTGCCTTGTTAAAAGTGCCAAAAACGTTTGAAGTGAAGGTTGGAGACCATGTTCATTTGAGTATTGATAAGCAATTTTTTATACAACAGATTTTTCTCGCTTATGGGTTGCCGCTTATCGGCTTTTTTGCAGGTGCTGTTATTTTTGAAGGCTTAACGGCATCGTTTTTAATTCAGGGAGAGTTACTTACGATTGTAGGTGGAATTATTGGCTTGTTTGGTGGCTGGTGGGGTTCAAAAAAACTTTACCGGCCGGTACTTCCTAAAATAGTTAAAGTTGAAAACTTTAATTAATTCAATTTTTAAAATTTTAATTTAGAGAGCTTTATACCTGCTAGGGTGCAAAACTCTCATGTAGTTTGTAGTAAGAAGGGTCATTAATTATGAGACAGAGAATATCGCCATCATTGATTGTCGCTCTAGTGATGAGTTTGGTTATGCTCGGCTTTACGTCACAAAGTTTCGCTAAGACGAATGCTTACGGGTTGCCTGATTTCACACAATTGGTTGAAGAGAATAACCAAGCGGTTGTTAATATCAGCACCACCCAAAAAGTTAAACGCCAAGCAATGCCACAATTTCATGGTATCCCAGATGAGATGTTAAGACGTTTCTTTGGGTTTCCACCGGGCATGTTTCCTCAGCCACAACCAAGAGGTGATGAACAAAAAGAGCAGGCGCATTCTCTAGGGTCTGGGTTCATCATTAGTGAGGATGGCTACATTTTGACGAATAATCATGTCATTGAAGATGCGGATGAAATTATCGTTCGTATGCGTGACAGAAAGGAGTTGGTTGCAGAAGTCATTGGTTCTGATCCTAGAACAGATATTGCACTTTTGAAAATCGAAGCGGAAGATTTACCGACAGTAAAAATTGGCAAGAGTTCTGACTTAAAAGTGGGTCAATGGGTGATTGCAATTGGCGAACCGTTTGGGTTGGACTACACCGTTACGCATGGAATTGTTTCAGCATTAGGGCGTTCTTTACCAGATGATACGTACGTTCCCTTTATTCAAACGGATGTCTCCATTAATCCGGGTAACTCTGGTGGGCCTTTATTCAACCTAGATGGGGAAGTTGTGGGAATTAACTCGCAAATCTACTCTAAAAGTGGTGGTTCGATGGGGCTTTCTTTCTCAATCCCGATTGATATTGCTATGAATATCACTCAGCAGTTACGTGAAAATGGAGAGGTAAACCGTGGATTTTTAGGTGTTCAAGTTCAAGAAGTTACCAGTGAGCTGTCTGAGTCATTTGGCTTAGAAAAGCCAATTGGAGCACTTATTGGTGAAGTTTACCCAGATACCCCAGCTGAAAAGGCAAAACTTGAAGCGGGTGATGTTATCTTGGAGTTTAATGGAAAATCCATTATCAAGTCTGCAGATTTGCCTCCAATTGTTGGGGTTTCACCGATTAATAAACCTCTAAAAATTAAAATTTTGCGTCAAGGGAAAGTGCTTTACAAAACGGTTTATTTGCAGTCGCTTGAAAAGTCAAAGCAAATGGCATCGGCAAAACAAAAACGTTTAACTGCCAATCGATTAGGAGCAGAAGTGGCAGAAATTTCAAAAGAGGAAATGGAAGAACTTGAAATTAAATATGGCGTGAGAATTATTGATGTTGAAAAAGGCCCAGCGAAAAAAGCTGGGATTCGTAAAGGAGATGTTTTGCAGACAATTGATTTTAAACGGGTTATGAATGTATCCCAGTTAAATAAAATTTTAAAGGATCTGCCGGAAAATCGTTCTGTTCCAGTTCGTTTGCTTCGAAATGGTCAATCGGTGTTTTTACCGCTTAAATTAGATTAGACGTGAATCTTGGATAAGTTTTTATAACTACTGCGAAATCGTTTTAATTAGCGTAAAATAGCGGCAATTTTCAATCAGACAGGCTCTATGCCAAAATCTGTACGTAATTGCCTTGTGAGTCAAGCGGTTTGCAGAATAGTGGGTTTTAATCTTGTCTGAAAATGAAAAGGGGCTTTTGCCCCTTTTTTATTGTTGGTGTAAATGTCATATCAATGCACCAACAAAATTAAAAATTTCGTTTTGGAGTTTCAATGTCTAGCGACTTAAAGCATATTCGTAACTTTTCAATCATTGCTCATATTGACCATGGTAAATCTACTATTGCGGATCGTTTCATCCATCATTGTGGTGGTTTGACCGATCGCGAAATGGACGCTCAAGTTTTAGATTCAATGGATATTGAACGTGAGCGCGGCATAACAATTAAGTCGCAAAGTGTTACCTTGAATTACGAAGCACAAGATGGACAGATCTATCAGTTAAATTTTATTGATACGCCAGGACATGTGGATTTTTCTTATGAGGTTTCAAGATCATTATCTGCCTGTGAGGGAGCCTTGCTGGTGGTCGATGCCTCTCAAGGTGTTGAGGCTCAAACGGTCGCGAACTGTTACACAGCAGTTGAACAAGGGCTTGAGGTTTTGGCGGTACTCAACAAAATTGACTTACCTGCAGCAGACCCAGAACGTGTGATTGAAGAAATTGAGGAAATCGTTGGCATTGAAGCTGTAGACGCTGTTCGAGCGAGTGCAAAAGCTGGCATTGGAATTGTTGAAACGCTTGAGGATATTGTTAAAAAAATTCCTCCTCCGCAAGGGGATCAAAAGGCACCTTTAAAAGCATTGATTATCGATTCTTGGTTTGACAATTATCTTGGAGTCGTCTCATTAGTTAGAGTGATTGACGGCAAAATTGGTAAGAAAACCAAAATGAAAGTTATGTCAACGAAAGAAGAATATTCCGTTGATCAAGTGGGGATTTTTACACCTAAACGCACACCTAAAGATTATTTAAGCGCAGGTGAAGTTGGTTATGTCGTTGCGGGAATTAAGGACATTGATGGGGCGCCTGTTGGGGATACATTAGCTGAATCGGGGCGTGAGATTGAAGCACTTCCTGGATTTAAGCCTGCACAACCGCGAGTATTTGCTGGTTTATTCCCTGTCACCTCTGAGCAATATGAAGACCTACGCGAATCCTTGCGAAA
This sequence comes from Thiomicrorhabdus indica, assembly GCF_004293625.1. Lineage (NCBI taxonomy): Bacteria > Pseudomonadati > Pseudomonadota > Gammaproteobacteria > Thiotrichales > Piscirickettsiaceae > Thiomicrorhabdus > Thiomicrorhabdus indica. Next base: position 1,317,871 of record NZ_CP033040.1, read on the forward strand.
ATTGCGCTTGAATGATGCATCGTTATTCTTTGAACCTGAGACATCTCAGGCACTAGGATTTGGTTTCCGTTGCGGGTTCCTTGGAATGTTGCACATGGAAATCATCCAAGAACGCTTGGAGCGTGAGTACAATCTGGATTTGATTAGTACTGCGCCTACAGTTGTTTATGAGGTTTTAACTAAGCAAGGTGAAACGTTAAAGGTAGATAACCCATCGGAGTTACCAGAACCAAGCATTATTGATGAGATTCGCGAGCCAATCATCAATGCAAATATTTTGGTGCCGAATGAATTTGTTGGTGCGGTTATGAAGCTTTGTATTGAAAAGCGTGGTATCCAGAAAGATATGCAGTATTCCGGTGGTCAAGTCTCTATTAACTATGAACTGCCTTTGAACGAAGTGGTTTTGGACTTCTTTGACCGTTTAAAATCATGCAGTCGAGGTTATGCGTCGATGGACTATGATTTTAAGCGTTTTCAAGCAGATGATTTGGTTAGAATGGATTTCTTGATTAATGGCGAAAAAGTGGATGCATTGGCTGTGATTGTTCATAAAAGCTTTGCGGTACAACGCGGTAAAGTTATCATCGAAAAACTTCGTCAGGTGATTCCTCGTCAAATGTTTGATGTTGCCATTCAGGCTGCTATTGGTGCAAAAGTAATCGGCCGTACTAACGTGAAAGCATTACGTAAAAACGTTACGGCAAAATGTTATGGCGGCGACGTTTCTCGTAAGAAAAAGCTGTTACAAAAACAAAAAGAAGGTAAGAAACGCATGAAGGCTATCGGTTCAGTGGAAATACCACAAGAAGCCTTTCTTGCGATTCTTGATACAGGAGACTCCTAATGAATTTTGAACTAATTTTGGTTCTAGTAACGGTCATTACCGGTGTTATCGTGTTTATTGACCGTTTGGCGTTCAAACCAAAGCGTGAGAATACAACGATTGAACGCAAGGAACCGATTCTTGTGGAATATGCGCGATCTTTGTTTCCTGTATTTTTAATTGTTTTGGTTTTGCGCTCATTCATTATTGAGCCTTTTAGAATTCCGTCTGGTTCCATGTACCCAACTCTAGAAATCGGTGACTTCATTGTCGTAAATAAGTTTTCATATGGTGTCAAATTACCAGTGACACAGACAACGATCATCCCTATCTCAAAACCGGAACGAGGAGATGTTGTGGTTTTCAAATACCCAAAGGACCCAGATGTTGATTACATTAAGCGAGTCGTAGGCTTGCCAGGCGATGAAATCGCTTATTTAAACCGCACGATTTATGTGAATGGACAGCCGGTAGATAAAAAATATATTGGTGAATACCGAGGCACTGAATCCGGAAAGATTATGGATGGTGCCGAGATTCATCGTGAAACATTTGCCAATGGTAAGAGCCATGAAGTGCTTATTGATGCGGATAAAAGTAGCTATGACATGCAGCCCAAAACTGTGCCTGAAGGACATTATTTTATGGTTGGAGACAACCGTGATCACAGTAATGATAGCCGTTTTTGGGGCTTTGTTCCTGAAGAAAACTTGAAAGGGCGTGCCTTTGCTATCTGGATGAATTGGGATAATGGCGTACACTTTAATCGAATCGGAAAAGGAGTGGAGTAATGCCCACACCGCAGCAGCCAGTTATGGAGATCGAAAGAGAACGTAAATTGATTCAGTTATCTAAAAAACTTGGTTATGAGTTTCAGGATTTAAACTTTTTACAACGTGCGTTGACCCACCGAAGTGCCGGTTCTAAAAACAATGAAAGACTTGAGTTTTTGGGCGATAGTTTGGTGAATTTTATGGTGGCAGACGTTCTGTTTCATCAGTTTACTAAACTTGCTGAGGGAGATATGAGTCGTATCAGAGCTCATTTGGTAAAAGGGGATACCTTAGCGATTATCGGTAAAGAATATGATTTGAGTGATTATCTGATTCTTGGACCGGGTGAATTGAAAAGTGGTGGCTATCGCCGTGAATCGATTATTGCGGATTCCGTGGAGGCGATTATTGCTGCGGTCTATGAGGATGGCGGCTTGGACGCCTGTCGTGCTATGGTGATGAGACTCTATCAGAAGCGTTTGGAAAACCTTGATCCCAAAAAAATGGGGAAAGATCCTAAAACACGTTTACAAGAGTTTTTGCAATCACGAAACCAATCATTGCCCGAGTACAGTATTATCAGTGTGAATGGTGCCGCGCATGCACAAGAATTTACCGTATGCTGTTATGTTGAAATGTTGAATACCAAATTTGAAGCCAGTGCTTCAAGCCGACGTAAAGCGGAACAAAAAGCCGCAGAAATCGCTTTAGATGAAATTGAAAGCCGGAACATTTAATGGCTTCTTTCACCTTTAGCATCACTTCACCGCCCAACTTTAAAAAATAGCGAGTTCATTATGTCTAATCAAGTTGATACACCTGAGTCACCCGAGTCGGATGAATCGTTTCAATGTGGCTTTGCTGCGGTAATTGGTCGGCCAAATGTTGGTAAATCGACAATCATGAATGAGCTTTTGGGTCAAAAACTTAGCATTACTTCGCACAAGCCTCAAACCACACGCCATAGAATTCATGGTATTCACACGACCGATGCCTTTCAGATTGTTTTTGTCGATACTCCTGGGATGCATTTGGGAGGAAAGAAATCGATTAACGATTATATGAATCGTACCGCAACCAGTGCTTTTGCTGATGTAGATGTAGTGATGTTTGTAGTTGAAGCTGGGCGTTGGACGGAAGAAGATAAGGTGGTTGCACGCAAGCTTAAGCATTTGCAGATGCCAATTATTTTAGTAGTCAATAAGATTGATAAACTCAATGATAAAACCGAACTTTACCCTTATGTTGAACAAATTCAACAAGAGGTTACGTTTGATGCCTTGTTACCTATTTCAGCGTATAAAAAAATCAATCTACCTGCATTGGAAACCGAAGTTTTAAAGTTTATTCCCAAGCAACCTGCGATTTTTCCAGAAGATTCTATTACAGATCGCTCGATGCGTTTTTTAGCAGCTGAAATGATTCGTGAAAAACTTATGCGTAGCCTTGGAGATGAAGTCCCTTATGGTGCGACAGTTGAAATCGAGCAGTTTGAATTTGATGACGAAGAGGGGCGTTGGGTCATTCATGGATTGATTTTGGTTGAACGCGCGGGCCAAAAGAAAATTGTGATTGGTCACAAAGGTTCCGTTATTAAAGACATTGGTATGAAAGCGCGTAAAGATTTAATCGCCATGCTTGATGCACGCGTGCATCTAGAGTTGTGGGTTAAGGTGAAAGAAAACTGGTCGGATGATGCGCGTGCTTTGGCAAGCTTGGGCTATAACGATAATATATAAAATTTTTGGATTACTTACCGGCCGGTAAACTTTCTCAGCTACCTTGATGAACTAAGATTCGCATGCCAAACTTTGAACAACATTGTGCCTATGTACTCCATAGTCGGCCTTATCGTGAAACCTCGGCTCTGGTGACATTTATTGCTCCGCAAAAAGGTAAATTTAATGCGATTGTTCGTGGGGTTAAAGGCCCAAAAGCCAAGAACAAATCTGCTCTTATCCAACCGTTTCAAAAACTGGAGCTTCGTTGGAAACCCAATGAACGTTCCGAACTTGTCTCACTTCAGTCTTTAGAATTTGCTCAGCTGAGTTTTCCGCTCCAAGCGACCGCAAATATTTGCGGGCTTTATGCCAATGAATTGTTATATCGTTTGATGTTTCCTCAGATTGAAGCGCAAACGATTTTTCATGTTTATGAACAGTTATTGTATTCGTTAGTAAAAACTCAAACGTTGGATAAGGCGGATCAACAAGCACAAATTGAATGGGGTTTGAGGTTGTTTGAGTATCAAATACTCAGTGAGTGGTTAGAAGGTTTTTCATTAGAAAATATCGAAAATTTATCGCAAGAATTTCGTTATGAGTTTATTCCAGATTGGGGCTGGAAACACCATCCGCAAGGGATTTGTGGCAGAGACCTATTAAGTTTGCAGAATCAAGAGTTTGTACAGGCCTCTTTGCCGGCTTTGAAAAGGCTCATGCGGTATCAGATTTCCAGTCTGTTAGGAAATAAGCCTTTAAATACTCGTAAGCTTTTCTCTTAGCGCAGGATTCTTTAACATTTATTTGTGAAAAAGCTTTAGAATTTCCAACTTTAGTCAGCTTGCATTTTTAGCGGCGGTTTAAGCAAACGTCTAACTATAAGGTACCTCTATGAATCCCATTTATCTCGGTTTGAATATTGATCATGTTGCCACACTTCGTCAAGCACGAGGTACGCGTTATCCTGATCCAATTAAAGCGGCATTGGATGCGGAAATGGCCGGAGCGGATTCTATAACACTGCATTTGCGTGAGGATCGTCGCCATATTCAAGATGAAGATGTTTTGCGAATTGCACAAGTTCGACAAACGAAAGTGAATTTGGAAATGGCAGCGACAGAGGAAATGGTTCAAATTGCCTGTGCTGTCAAACCCGAAGATATTTGCTTAGTGCCTGAAAAACGTGAAGAATTAACCACGGAAGGCGGCTTGGATGTTGCAGGTCAAAAACCTTGGCTAACAAAAGTGTGTGCTCGTTTAGCGGATGCAGGTTGCCGTGTCTCGTTATTTATTGATCCTGATGAATCGCAAATTTTGGCTGCGAAAGAAGTCGGTGCCCCAGTCATTGAACTACATACTGGCACTTATGCAGAACTTGAAAAAACTGAAGACGTTGCAGCGGAATTAGAGCGAATCAGGCAGGCCACATCTTTTGCGGTCGAGAATGGTTTGATTGTGAATGCAGGGCACGGGTTGCATTATCATAATGTACAACCGATTGCTGCCATTAAAGAGATTGAAGAGTTGAATATTGGCCATGCAATTATTGCGCAAGCAATCTATTCGGGCTTACCTGAGGCCGTAAAAGAGATGAAACGCTTAATGGTAGAAGCTCGTCAAAATGCTTATTTAGTCGATTAATTCAGAGCTTTCAAAACGTAACCGGCCGGTATAAAATGATTATAGGGATTGGGACTGATATTGTAGAAATCGCTCGCATTGAAAAAATGCTGGCGAATCATCCCCAATCGTTTCCAGAACGGTTATTGACTGAATTTGAACTAAAAGACTTTGCGACTAAAAAATTTCCTGAAAAATTTTTAGCGAAACGTTGGGCGATTAAAGAAGCCATTTCAAAAGCCTTGGGAACAGGGATTGCAAAGGGCGTTAGCTTCACTGATATGGAAGTTTCTCATACCGAATTAGGCGCACCAGTCCTTCGTTTAACCGGCCGGTCAAAAAAACGAGCCGATGAATTGGGGATTCAAAACTGGCAAATCAGCGTCAGTGATGAACAGCATTATTGCGTTGCCTTTGCGCTTGCCCAAGACTCGTTCTAAAGGTTCGTGTCCAAAGTTGGTTGGAGCCAATGATTTCTATGCAATTAACATTTCATTCAGACGAATTTTCCAATCTACCACTCGATGATCAATGTCAGCAGTTAAAAAACTTTTTTGAATCTCAAATCGACCGAATTGACCGCCAATTAGTTCGTGATTTAAGTTTTATTTCACAGCTTGCTCATTACAAAGAAGGAATGAAAATCATTCGGGTTGAATCGATACCGGCCGGTAAAAACTTGGATCGTTTTTATCTATACTTTGAATACGAATGGCATATTTTTCAAGGGTGTATGGCAATGGAAGACAGCGGCATAATGAAGGATAAAGTCAAATTCTCCATCGACTCTTCAAGTATACCCTTGCACAGCATCATACTGGATTTAACCCCTTTCCAAACCCTTTCTACCGCAGATGAACTCTAACGAGTTTTTCCAGAAACATTCCATCAAATCCTAGAAAAGTTTTTCAGCTTGATAAGCCCATTTCTCGCCAACTCAAAAGCAGCTAAGGTAGAATATTACGCAGTTTGAATTGTTAAATGGTGGCTTGGTTCGGAAGGATTAAGGTCACCTCTGAATTAAGGATCGAATATGAGCAAAATTCTCTACACACTGACTGATGAAGCGCCAATGCTGGCAACTTACTCTTTTTTGCCAATTGTGCAGGCCTTTACTAAGGCGGCAGGCGTTGAAGTGGAAACACGTGATATTTCATTAGCTGGGCGTATTCTTGCGAATTTTCCAGATAGACTCAACCCCGAACAGCGCATAGGTGATGCTTTAACGGAATTGGGTGAAATGGCAAAAACGCCGGAAGCGAACATTATCAAGTTGCCAAACATTTCGGCTTCGATTCCTCAGTTAACCGCAGCAATTAAAGAGTTGCAATCGAAAGGTTATGATGTTCCTGATTATCCAGCGAATCCTGCTAATACTGAAGAAGAAAACATTAAAGCGACTTATGCAAAAGTTTTAGGTTCTGCTGTTAACCCAGTTTTGCGTGAAGGGAATTCTGACCGTCGTGCGCCAGCGTCTGTGAAAAACTACGCTAAACAAAATCCTCATTCCATGGGCGCTTGGAGCGAAGATTCTCAAACACGAGTTGCACATATGGAGTCCGGCGATTTTTACGGTTCAGAAAAATCGACCACATTGAGTGAAGAGTCTAGTTTCAAAATTGAATTTGTTGCTGAAGATGGAACTGTCAAAGAATTGAAAGCCGCCGCACCTCTGAAAAAAGGTGAAGTCTTGGATGCATCAGTCATGTCACAGTCGGCATTGCGTGCATTTTTAAAAGAAGCGATTGCAGAAGCGAAAGAAAAGGGTGTTCTGTTTTCACTTCACATGAAAGCGACTATGATGAAGGTTTCTGACCCGATTATTTTCGGTCAAGCGGTTACTGTATTTTTTGAGGACGTGTTTACAAAGCACGCAAAAACGTTTGAAGAAATTGGGGTCAATGTTAATAACGGTTTGGGTGATGTATTTGCCAAGATTGCAAATTTGGATGATGCGAAGCGGACTGAAATCGAAGCTGATTTGACTGCGGTAATGGAAAGTGGCCCAGAGCTTGCCATGGTCGATTCCGATAAAGGTATTACCAACTTGCATGTTCCGTCAGATGTGATTATTGACGCTTCAATGCCTGCTATGATTCGTAATTCTGGAAAAATGTGGGATAAAGCCGGTAAAACTCAGGACACGATTGCCGTGATTCCTGATCGCTGTTATGCATCAGTTTATGAAGAAACCGTTCGTTTCTGTAAGCACTATGGTGCTTTTGATCCAACGACAATGGGGACGGTTCCAAATGTTGGTTTAATGGCGCAGAAAGCCGAAGAATACGGTTCACATGATAAGACTTTCCAAGCAGAAAGTTCTGGGGTTATCCGTGCTGTTGACGCTAAGGGTGAAGTGCTGTTGGAGCAGAATGTTGAGGCTGGTGATGTTTTCCGCATGTGTCAAACCAAAGATGCGCCAATACAAGACTGGGTAAAATTAGCGGTATCTCGTGCTCGTGCAACGGGTTGGCCAGCCGTTTTCTGGTTGGATGCAGAGCGTGCACATGATCATGAAATCATTAACAAGGTAAATGAATACCTTGCTCATCATGATGTATCCGGTTTAGAAATTCACATCATGACACCTGCCGAAGCGACTCGTTTTACATTGCGCCATGTAAAAGATGGTAAGAATGTGATTTCGGTGACGGGGAACGTTTTACGTGATTACCTAACGGATTTATTCCCGATTTTAGAGCTTGGAACTTCTGCAAAAATGCTTTCAATCGTGCCATTGATGAATGGTGGTGGATTGTTTGAAACTGGCGCAGGTGGCTCTGCACCAAAACACGTTCAACAATTAGTGTCAGAAAACCACTTACGTTGGGATTCATTGGGTGAGTTTTTGGCTCTAGCGGTATCGCTTGAACATTTGTCTCAAAACTTCAATAACCCAAAAGCACAAGTTTTAGCGGATACTTTGGATAAAGCCACTGGAAGCTTTTTGAATGAAAACAAATCGCCATCCCGTAAGGTTGGAGAGCTGGATAACCGTGGATCACATTTCTATTTAGCGATGTATTGGGCACAAGAGCTTGCTGCACAAAATGATGATTCAGAACTGAAAGCACTCTTTGCTCCGATCGCTGAAAAAATGCTTGAAAGTGAGTCAGCTATTCTTTCTGAACTTAATGGTGTTCAAGGACAATCTGTCGAATTAGAGGGTTATTACAAACCGGATGCCAAGAAAGCATCATTCGCAATGCGTCCGAGCACAACGTTCAACGCTATTATTGATTCTATTTAATGATTTATTACCGGCCGGTAGACTTTCTTTAGGGCATAAATAGACCCAAAGGTTAAGTTCTATCGCGGGTTCGAAAGGAGAATCGAATGAAAGATAAGTTTATTAAAAAACCGCAATTTTTGGCAGCGAGTCTTTTAATCATGCTGACCATTGGTATTGCAGGTGACAATTTTACGTTCCTACAAACCATTATTGGTTTAATGGCTTGGTTCATGATTTGGCCAATGAAAGACTTACCAACAAGCTATTATGGTCAATGGTTTATTGCTGGTATGTTTGGTGGTGCTGCGCTGTTAGTGTTTGGTGTTTTCTTACAGCTTTTTGGCATGGCTTATGCCGCAGGTATCGGTTATCTGATTTTCTGGGCAATGGCGGCCGCAACGGTGTATTTCTTAGTGTTAAACCCAAGAAATATTGTTGAAGAAAGAGAATGAGGCTCTTTGATTATTTAGATTTAAGTTGTTTGATCTCTTATTAATTTCTCAAACTCTTTCCTGGGAACTGGGCAACTGAAATAGTATCCCTGCCCGTAATCACACTTCATTGCTTTAAGCATCTCAAGTTGTTGCTGAGTTTCAATTCCTTCGGCGACAACTTTCATTTGAAAACTATGTGCCATGGCAATTGTTGCCCTAACCAGCCCAAGATCTGATGGGTCATCGGTTATATCACTAATAAAACTTTTATCGATTTTTAAAGCTGTAAAGGGATAATTTCGCAGATAGCTTAAAGAGGAATATCCTGTTCCAAAGTCATCCATATATATATTTAACTTCATATCACAAAGCTCTTGAAGCGCTTCTTCAACGTGTGAATACCCAGTAATTAGTGTTCCTTCGGTTATTTCTAAATTTATAGTCGAATTTTTCAATTGATGTTTCTGTAGCAGTCCTTGAATGTTGTTGACAAGCTCCATTGAACGAAATTGAAGTGGGGATAGGTTGACTGATAGGGTAAATTCACTTAAATAGTTCTCTTGCCAATATTTTGCTTGTGAAAAGGAGTGAGAGAGAACAAAGTGGCCAATTTCATTAATCACTCCTAATTGTTCTGCAATCGGAATGAATTCTTCAGGGGAGACTTGGCCAAATTCTGAACTGTTCCAACGAAGTAAAGCTTCTGCTCCAGTAATCTTGTCGTTTTTTAAGGAGACAATCGGTTGGTAGTAAATTTCTAACTCATGTTTTTTTAGGGCATTGTGTAATTGTTCTTCTATGTTTAATCGACGAGTTACTTTTTCGTTGAGTTCCTTAGTAAAAAAGGAATAGGTGTTTCTACCAAGTTCTTTAGCTCGATACATAGCTGTATCTGCATTTTGAAGAATAGTTTGTGGGTCCTCCCCATCATTGGGGTAGAGGGCAACGCCAATACTGGTTGTCAGTAGTAGTTCTCGGTTTTCAATTGGTAAAGGACTGCGAAACTGTTCAAGTAATTTTTCTGCGATTAATTGCGCTTCAATCATTGATGGTAAATCTGCTAAAAGGATAATGAATTCATCGCCTCCAAGACGACCAACAGTATCACCTAGTCGGGTAACTTGGATGAGTCGATTGGCGACTTCTATCAGCAGTTTGTCACCAACATCGTGACCTAGTGTATCGTTAACTTTTTTAAAGTCGTCTAGGTCAAAAAACATGACGGCAATGATCTCATCCTTGCGTTTGGCTTCATCGATCGATTGTTTTAGTCGATCCATAGATAGAAAGCGATTGGGTAGGCCGGTTAAATGATCAAAATGTGCCTGCTGTTGAATTTGATTTTTGGCAATGGATATATCATTTGCCATCTGCTTAAGAGAAGCTGACAGTTGGTCTACTTCATTTCTAGCCTGTACTTTTGCCGGAATTTGATAGTTCAAATTTCCAGCAGCAAATTCCTTTGCAGCTTTAGTCATTTCAGCAATGGGTTTTGAAAAGGACTTTCTTGCTTTTACTCCGAGCAAAACACTGACAATGAGAATAACAAAAAGGCCAATTGCTCCAACAATTATGAGTGCTTGATGAAACTTAGTAATGCTAGAATTAACATCATCTTGTAGCCTTGCGACTAATATTTGGTCTTTTTCTTGGGAGAATACAATTCGGATATAGCCAACCGGTTTATGTTCAATCCCAATTTTTGCAAAGATAACTCTTTGACCTTGATCATTGTGAGTTAGGTAACTTTGCTTGTCTTTTAAAGGCTCGGGAATAACAATGCTTTTTCCATAGTTTCTATTAGCTTCAGTCCCATCTGTAATAATTGTGCCAGTAAGGTCGGTAATTAGAATTGATTTAGGTTTTAGCCAGCCTTTTAATTGATAAAGTTCGTCATTGAGTAGTGATATATCAAATTCATAAATAGGGTTAAAAAGTCTCAGGTTGATATAACGAAGATTACTTTTCAGTATCGCTTCGGAATCATTTAAGTAAGTTTCCGAAAAAGAAGCTGTTAGCTCGTTTTGTAGCTTTTGGGTTCTGTCCAATATAAGAAATGCAACTAATCCTAAAACGAAAATCACTAAAGTGCTTGCCGTCAACGCAAATGAAAAAACGAATTGAGTACTTAATTTATTAAAAAACTTTGGCATGGCTAATGGTGAAGTAAATTATCCCAATATTTAAGGTTTTCTTGGTCTTCGCTACTGAGGTGTTCGATTTTTTTGATATTGGCAGCCGCTTTTAAAGCTTTTTGACCTTCTTCTGAAAGGTGAGCATCAACCAAAATCTGATTGACACTATTCTTTATTCGGTTTGAAGTGGATGACGTGAAAGAAAACAGCCATCTTAAAATCGGTCTGGTTTGCCCAATAATTTTTAGATCTTTTTTTATAACCGTTGGAATACGCTCCCAATCGCCATTATTAAACGCGCCAACTTGTGCCTTTCTATTGTGGACCCAGTATGCTTGATTTGATTCAGAGCCAGAAAAAACATAGGGGATTGTTTTGCTTGTATTCGTAGCTTGTCCGAATTCCATCAATTGATAGCCTAAGGATTCTAAAGTGATTTTTGGAATAAAGTAAGCTGAAGTTGAGCGTGGTGCTTCAAAGGCCATTAAGTGACCAGAAAGGTTTTCAAGTGAGTTGAGTTTATTTTTTCTGTGTGTAAAAAAGACAGAGTGATATTGCCGTTGACCTTTGCGCCAGATAAGCAATTCTGGGTGTAGCTTTTGAGTACGTTTTTTAAGTATTAAACTTGGAATGACACCTTCAAAAATTGCATCGACTTTTCCATTCTCAATGAGGATAGCAAGCTCTTCAATACTTTCGACTACAACAAGAGGAGCGACCTGAATATTTAGCTCAGATAGTTTTTGTTTTAAATAGTTATTTAAGGGTAAGTACTGTTTTAAAGCATGATCAGAACGGTCAGGACGTTCATTGACGACTGCCAGTTGGAAGTCATCTTGTGCAAATATTGGAAAAGAAAGCGACAAGACAATTAAGGCCAATACCTTAAATCTCCATTTATGTAAGTAAATCATTTGCCAATCCAGCGGTGATCTTTTAAATCAACTATATAACAGAGTGATGTTCAATAAATGAAGATTTATGACAAAGGCAATACATTATATCTTGCCTTTCTTAACGGTGTTTATGGTAGTTTTGCTTCGCTCAACTGCCGGTGATATCTATAATTCGATATCAAAGTAAACGTTTTGTACATCATCTACGTTTTCAAGCGCTGCAATGAACTTTTCAAAGTTTTCTAAATCTTCGCCTTCAAGTTTTTTGGTGAGGTTAGGTACAAATTGAATCTCATCTACATCAAATTCAATTCCCTCAAATGCTTCCATCAACGCCGTTTTTGCTTTGTTATATTCTGTATTTGGCACAAATACAGTCGCTTTAGCATCCTCAACTTCTACGTCAGTGACATCCACATCAGCCATCAACAAAGCTTCAAGAATTTCTTCGTCATCTTCCGCTGAAAAAACAAAGATTGCTGCGTGATCGAACATGTGAGCGACAGATCCAGGTGTTCCAATTTTTGCATTGGCTTTGTTAAAAACGCCACGTAAATCACCAAATGTACGATTAGGGTTGTCAGTTAAACAATCGATAATTACCATTGAGCTTCCTGGGCCATAGCCTTCGTAGCGAGCAACAGAAAAATCTTCGCCGCCTCCACCGGTGGCTTTATCAAGGGCTTTTTCAATTACGTGTGCTGGCACTTGCTCTTTTTTTGCGCGTTCAATCAAACCGGCCAAAGCAAGGTTTCCAGAGGTTTCTGCACCACCGCTTTTTGCACACATATAGATTTCTTTCGAAAATTTACTGTAAACCTTAGCTTTTTGATCCGAGGTTTTCGCCATCGATTCTTTACGGTTTTGGTAAGCTCTTCCCATACTAATCTCCGTGGGTAATCATTAAGTCGTTATTATTAAATTTCTGTGAATTGAATTGGTTTTAGAGTTTTTTCAAGTAAGCTGCGACCAATACAATTTGCGTGCCGTTTACTTTACCTTCAACATGCAAAGGGTTATCACTCATTCGAATACCTTTAACAGTGGTCCCACGCTTCGCAGTAAAGTTCGCACCTTTAACAACAAGGTCTTTGATTAAGGTTACATCGTCACCTTCTTTAAGAGGGGTGCCGTTCGAATCGACCGTGTTGGAGATTTCTTCTTCTTGAGCAATACCGGCTTTCGCCCACTCTAGCACATCGTCTTCAAGGTACATCATATCCAAAAGGTCTTGAGGCCAGCCTTCAGCGCGAAGACGGTCAAGCATACGGTAAGCCACAACTTGAACGGCTGTTACAGGCGACCACATTGAATCATTCAAGCAGCGCCAATGATTAGCATCCATTGGAGACACTTCGGTGATTTGATTACGACAGGTTTCGCAAGCAAATACGCTTTGTTCTGCTGTCCCATCAGAAGGGTCAACACTCAATACCTGAACATTTTCGGTACTTCCACATAGTTCACATTTATGGCCACTGCGTTCAATGAGTGCTTGTTCAACTGACATCTTAAGAATCTCCTAAATTTCAAAACGCATATTATGCCCGAAATGAATCGATTTTTGACTATTGCATGAAAAGTTTCGTGAAAGCCGAAGATAAAAACTTTAGAATTAAGTTTTTACTTTAATGCCTAACTTTTTCTTTGGATGATTAATTTGCCATTTGACTTATCAATAGACTATTTTGCGGTTCTTGGAGTGCATTATGGTGCCAGTACCGACCAGGTCAAAAAAGCATATCGAAAAATGGCGCGACGTTATCATCCAGACGTTTCCAAAATTCGCGATGCAAAGGAAAAATTCCAAGAAATTTCCGAGGCGTATGAGATTCTTCGTAAATATCGGGAAGATTACTGTCGCCAATATAGTCGTAAGTTAGAAGAAAAAAGGACACAGTCACGTTATCAACAGGCTCGAAGTGCTCAAGCAGCATCTACAAGTCCGAATCGTTCAGCGAGAGAGGCTAAAAACCATACCCGTGCAAAGGATCCAAAATGGCAGGATCAACGCAAACATGATAAGCAGCAAGACTATGGTTTTCAATCTGACTCTAGAGCTAAATCTGATAAAAACCAGCATTCGGAACACAGTAAGCAACAGGAGTTTCAATGGGAATTCCAGTCGCGTTATGAAGGCGTTCATAGACCGATTCATGGAAAAGACCGAATCATCGAGTATCCGCTTACCCTACGGTATGCAATTCGTCAGTTACGAATTGGACGTTTTTATGTGCCGGGGCTAAAGGTCAGCATGAAGTTTACCCGTCAGGCATTTGAGGGAAAAACGTTCCGTATTGCTGGTAAAGGATATCGTGGACTGTTTGGAGGGCGGGATGGTGACTTTTTGGTGAGGTTTCAGATTCGATTGGATGAAGAACGATTTGAGCTTAAAGACGGTGATCTTTATGCAAAATACTTTGTTGCACCTTCTCTGCTGCATCCTGGTCGGACTATTATGCTTGATACCCCCGGAGGGCGCGTCGATTTGGTTTTACCTGAAAACTTTGCCAAACAGGAATACTTTAAAGTCCCCAAAATGGGGTTGCCAGAAGACGAATTTCACCGGCCGGGAGATTTATTTGTGAAAATTTTGCCGCGTGAAACTGAGAAAACCAAACCTCAACAAAAAACACAGTCCTCTTCCACATCAAAGCAAACGAGAGGCTTTGAAGTAAAAAACTCGCAATAATCGGTTTAAATATTTAAATCCTGTTGCACAGGGCTTGAAATTTAACGCTTAATCCATACAAATAAGTCAGATTAATGACTAAATCTTAACCAGTTACATATTGGATAAACACAAATGCCGCATTCCCACGATTATGATGATGGAAATCTCTTGCTGGAAACAGCTAAGCCTAAGTTGAAACCACCTCGCCGTTATCAAGTGGTGTTGATGAATGATGATTTCACGCCGATGGATTTTGTAGTGGAAGTCTTGCAGGAGTTTTTTGGAATGGATTTAGAAAAAGCCAATAGTGTCATGATGCAAGTTCATCGCAATGGCAAAGGCGTGTGTGGTGTATACAGTCGAGAAGTCGCTGAAATGAAAGTTAACCAGGTGAATCGTTATTCTCGAGAAAACGGCCACCCACTAATGTGTCAATTGGAGATGCTTTAATGCTAAGCAAAGGGCTACAAATGAACTTGAGTAATGCGTTTGGCATTGCTCATAAATACGAGCATGAATTTGTGACACTTGAGCACTTATTACTTGAATTGCTAAACGAAGAATCGGTTCAAGAGGTTGTTGCTGCTTGTGGTGCCGATGTAGATGCCATTGAAACAGGGTTGATAGATTACCTTGAATCTGAAGAAGCCGCACCAAATGTAGCCGAGCTGCAACCGACCATGAGTTTTCAACGAGTCATTGAGCGTGCAATCTATTTCGTGCAAGGTCACGGCTACCCTGAAGTTTCAGCGGTACATGTCTTTGTTTCGTTATTTGGAGAAGAGGAATCGCACGCAGTCTATTTGCTTGAAGTGCATGGCGTAGATCGCTTGAAAGTTCAGCAGTTTCTATCACATGGCGTGGCGTCAGAATCTGAAGATCATTTGCCGATTCAATCGGAAAACAGCGAATCTGAAACATCACCGGCCGGTGAGAAAGGTGAAGCTGATCCCTTAAGCTCTTATACAACTGATCTCAATGCAGAAGTTGAAGCAGATCGTATTGACCCGATTATTGGCCGAGCATGGGAGTTAGAGCGGACGCAAGAAGTGCTCAGTCGTCGCCGGAAAAATAATCCCTTGCTAGTGGGTGAGCCCGGAGTTGGAAAAACGGCCGTTGCAGAAGGTTTAGCCTACAAAATTGTTAAAGGCGAAGTGCCTGAGAGCTTGAAAGAGGCACGTGTTTATACTCTAGATATGGGTGCTTTGTTGGCGGGGACACGTTATCGCGGTGATTTTGAAAAGCGATTTAAAGCGCTGCTTAAAGCTTTGCAAGAGCATGAAGACTCGATTTTATTTATTGATGAGATTCATACGGTCATTGGAGCTGGAGCGGTTCAGGGAGGTGCAATGGATGCCTCAAATTTAATGAAACCTGCTTTGTCATCTGGAAAACTGCGTTGTATTGGTGCGACCACATATGAGGAGTTTCGTGGAATTTTTGAAAAAGATCGTGCATTAGCTCGACGTTTTCAAAAGGTGGATATTAATGAGCCGACACAGGCCGAATGTGTGCAGATTTTAAAAGGGTTAAAAACACAATATGAATCTCATCATAATGTGAAATATACGCTTCCAGCGATTAAAGAAGCTGTTGCTTTATCTGCACGATATATTACTGAGCGTCATTTGCCGGATAAAGCGATTGATGTGATTGATGAAGCGGGTGCGAAGCAAGCCTTGGCTGTGCCTTCTAAGCGAAAAAAACAGATTGGTGTGCACGAGATTCAACAAATTGTTGCTTCAATTGCCAGAATTCCAGTAACCCAAATTACCCAAAAAGAGCGCGATAAACTACATGACTTAGAACCGAGTTTAAAACGTGTGATTTTTGGGCAAGACAATGCGGTTGAGCAAGTGGTTTCAGCGATTAAACTTGCTCGTTCTGGATTGGCTGACCCAAATAAGCCAACGGCTTCTTTTCTGTTTGCAGGGCCTACTGGTGTCGGAAAAACTGAATTGACACAGCAGTTAGCAAATCACTTGGGTGTTGAAATGATTCGTTTTGATATGTCGGAATACATGGAGCGTCATACGGTTTCTCGTCTGATTGGGGCACCACCGGGTTATGTTGGCTTTGATCAAGGTGGGTTGTTGACTGAAGCAGTGAATAGGCAGCCGCACGCAATTGTCTTGTTGGATGAAATCGAAAAAGCGCATCCAGACGTATTTAATATTCTGTTACAAGTGATGGATCATGGAACTCTAACCGATAATAACGGGCGTAAAGCAGACTTTCGTAATGTGACGTTGATTATGACTTCTAATGTAGGGGCGGAGCAAATGGCTCGTGCAAGCATTGGCTTCACTATGCAAGATCACAGTCAAGATTTCGATGGCGAGCTGAAAAAAGTTTTCACCCCAGAGTTTCGAAACCGCTTGGATGGCGTGATTCAGTTTAATCGATTATCACAAGATTCGATGGAATCTGTAGTCAATAAGTTTATCTATCAGTTAGAAAGTTTGTTGCTTGAGAAAAAAGTTTCAATAAAACTTACGCAGTCAGCAAGAAGTTGGTTAGCAAAACATGGGTATGATCCATTAATGGGGGCAAGACCAATGGCACGATTAGTCAAAGAAAAATTGAAACAACCTATTTCTGAGATGTTGCTATTCGGGGATTTGAAAAATGGTGGAAAGGTTACGGTTGACTGTGAAGAAGATCGTTTGAAATTTAAAGAAGAGGCGGGTGCATAAATTGATTGTTGCTACCGAGAACTGAATTGTTTAGGGAATAAACAAAGGGAATAAACAAAGGGAATAAACAAAAAAACCTCCAAGGAAGCGATCCAAAGAGGTTTTTTTTAAGGGTAGAGATTTATTAGTTTTAAACTTACTTAGCGCTTATTTGCCGCGATAAGTAATACGACCTTTTGTTAAATCGTAAGGCGTTAGTTCAACTTTTACTGAATCACCAGCAAGAATTCGGATGTAGTTTTTGCGCATACGTCCAGAGATGTGCGCCAATACTTGATGACCATTCTCTAGTTCTACTTTAAACATGGTGTTTGGAAGTGTTTCTAGTACAACACCATCGAATTCAATTACGTCTTGCTTGCCCATAAGTCTGTTATTACCCTTATTTAGAAAAAAATTTGGCGCGAATTATAACAGAAATTTTTTTATGTATTTAATTATTTACACATAAGCCTTATGGATAACAGCGTTGCCTTTATTAAGTTGTCTATAAGGATTAAATAGTCGACTAAATAAAACGACTTTGCGAGTAATGCTGTTGAGCAAGGGAAAACCAGTCATCCGTAAAATGCCAAGTTTTATTCTCGAAAGATTGGTTAATTAAACCTGACAAATCCCGTTCAAATTCCGCTCGTGGAATTTGCACTGCACCCATACTATTCAAGTGATCTGTTTCCACTTGAGTGTCAATCATTGAAAAACCCCAAGCTTGGAGTTGCATACTCAGGGCGACAAGAGCAATTTTAGAGGCATCTGCATGTTTGGCGAACATTGATTCGCCAAAAAACATTTTGCCAATGGCTACACCATAAAGCCCGCCAACTAGTTCGCCTTGTTGCCAAATCTCAACAGAATGTGCATGTCCTAGTTGGTGAAGTTTTTGGTAGGATATCAGCATATCATTCGTTATCCATGTTCCAGACTGGCCGCCTCTTGGAACTTCAGAACAATTTCTCATAACCTCTGTAAATGATTGATCTAAAGTGATTTTAAATTCTGGATCTTGCATTTTTTGTTTAATTCTTTTCCAAAGACTGCGGCGTATTTTGATGGCATCAACGGGTAAAACACTTCGTGGGTTCGGGGTCCACCAAAGAATTGGTTCTCCAGGATTAAACCATGGAAACAGTCCAACACTGTAAGCATGCAATAACCATTCTGGTGTTAAATCCCCCCCAATTGCCAGCAGGCCATCTGGCTCATTCATTGCAAGACTTGTTGGAGGGAAATAAACAGGTTCTCTATCAAGCCAAAAAGGTGCTTGAGTTGCAGGCTTGAAATGGCTCATGAGCGATATTCCTTAGCTTTGGATTAGAATTATTTACTTTCGTACCCTGTTTTTCAGTATGTAGAGGATAAGATGATTTTTAACTACTTGATTCTATTAACAAGGTATTAACATTAAAAAAGTTAACGGCCATTTTATAGAAAATTTAAGTCACTGGGGATTGCTGTAACCGTTAAAATGGGTGGCAAATTTTATCAATGTTTAAAAATTTAAACCAAACTTAGCCGTTTGTCGGCTGTCTGCGATTTATGACTGATCTTACCCGTAATAATTTTGTACACCTTCATGTCCACTCTGAATATTCAGTTGTCGATGGAACACTTAGAGTTAAGGATTTAATTTCGAAAGCCTCCGCATTTGAACAACCAGCGGTTGCTCTGACAGATCAGTCGAACCTTTACGCTCTTGTTAAATTTTATAGCAGCGCAATAGGGGCCGGTATAAAACCAATAGTGGGTTCTGAAATCTGGTTGGAAGATGAACAGACATCAGAAGTTTTTCGAGTAGTTTTGCTTTGCCAAAATTCACAGGGCTATTTGAACTTATCTCATTTATTGTCGATGGGCTTTCTGAAGAACCAGCAGATTCATCAATCACAGCAAGTGCCGCTGATTAAGCGTGCTTGGTTAGCGGAGTACAGTGACGGGTTAATTGCTCTCTCTGCTGGGCGAGAAGGTGATGTCGGTGTTGCACTTCTTGCACAAAACCAAGCCTTAGTCGCTCAGCGTGTCCAATGGTGGCAAAAACATTTTCCTAACCGCTATTATCTGGAACTGATTCGTACCGGCCGGGAGAATGAGGAAACTTATCTTCAGTTAGCTCTGTTATTGTCTGAGCAGTATTCTTTACCGGTTGTAGCAACCAATGATGTGCGATTCATGACGCCCGAAGATTTTGAGGCGCATGAAGTTCGTACTTGTATTCATGATGGCTATATTTTAATTGACCAAAACCGCCCTAAGCGTTATTCGGAACAGCAGTATCTGCGTTCAACCGATGAAATGTTGGCGTTATTTTCTGATATCCCCGAAGCTCTGCAAAACTCGTTTGAAATCGCCAAACGCTGTTCGTTGGATTTAACCCTTGGCACTTATTTCTTACCCGACTTCCCAATTACTGAAGGCATGACGATGGATGAATTTTTTGTCCAAGAGAGTCATCAAGGTCTGGATGAGCGTTTAGAGTTTTTGTTTGGCCAAGAGACACCTGATGTTCAAGCGAAAAAAAGAGCGGAATATTACGATCGTATTAAGTTTGAGCTCGATATTATTTTGCAAATGGGGTTTCCAGGTTACTTCTTAATTGTTGCCGATTTTATTCAGTGGGCAAAAAATCACCAAATTCCG
The DNA here is from genome assembly GCF_004293625.1 of Thiomicrorhabdus indica. Taxonomy (NCBI): domain Bacteria; kingdom Pseudomonadati; phylum Pseudomonadota; class Gammaproteobacteria; order Thiotrichales; family Piscirickettsiaceae; genus Thiomicrorhabdus; species Thiomicrorhabdus indica. The sequence goes on from NZ_CP033040.1 coordinate 1,337,512, forward strand.
GTTGGTCCAGGGCGTGGGTCAGGTGCTGGTTCATTGGTAGCGTACGCGCTAAAAATTACCGATTTGGATCCGATTAAATATGACCTGCTATTTGAACGTTTTCTAAACCCAGAACGTGTTTCCATGCCTGACTTTGATGTTGATTTTTGTATGGATCGACGTGATGAAGTGATTGATTATGTTTCACGACATTATGGGCGAGACCATGTGTCGCAAATTGTGACCTTCGGAACCATGGCTGCCAAGGCCGTTGTGCGTGACGTTGGGCGTGTTTTGGGAATGGGTTATGGTGCCGTGGATAGCATTGCCAAACTGATTCCAAACGAGTTGGGAATTAAACTCAAAGATGCAGTTGAAGAAGAGGAAATGAAAGCGCGTCGAGAGTCGGATGAAGATGCGGACCAGTTGCTTGAACTGGCATTAAAGCTTGAGGGGACTGTTCGAAATACCGGTAAACACGCAGGGGGTGTAGTTATCGGTCCCAAACCTCTAGATCATTTTTGTCCTGTTCAGTCAGAAGCAGATGGTTCTTCTGTAGTGACACAATTGGATAAAAATGATGTTGAAACTGCTGGATTAGTGAAATTTGACTTCTTAGGTCTTCGAACTCTAACCATCATTGATTGGGCGTTGCAGTCTATTAATGGCAATAAAACGCCTAATGATGAGGGTTTTTTGGATATTGCGCGAATTCCGTTAGATGATGGGCAAACGTTTGAGTTAATTAAAACGGGTAAAACTACCGGGATTTTCCAGCTAGAGTCGTCTGGTATGCAAAACTTGATTGTTAAACTGCGTCCGGACTGTTTTGAAGACATTATCGCTTTGGTTGCATTATTTCGTCCTGGTCCGCTTGAATCCGGAATGGTTGATAACTTTATCAATCGAAAACATGGTCGCGAAAAAGTTTCGTATCCAGATCCGCAATTTCAGCATGACAGTCTGCAACCGATTCTAGAGCCCACGTATGGAGTCATTCTTTACCAAGAGCAAGTTATGCAGATTGCACAGGTTTTAGCCGGTTATACACTCGGTGGCGCTGATTTGCTCCGACGAGCAATGGGTAAAAAGAAACCTGAAGAAATGGCCAAACAGCGCTCAGTCTTTAAAGATGGTGCTGTAGGAATTGGGGTCGACGGTGATTTGGCCATGAAAATATTCGACTTGGTTGAAAAATTTGCCGGTTATGGTTTTAACAAATCTCACTCGGCAGCTTATGCATTGGTTTCTTATCAGGCCGCTTGGCTGAAAACGCATTATCCAGCTGAATTTATGTCCGCGCAGATTTCTTCTGACATGGATAACACAGAAAAAGTCGTTCATATGATCAATGAGTGTTATGCGATGGGCTTGACGGTTAACCCTCCTAATATTAATTTGGGACAAATTCATTTTAAACCGGCCGGTGACAATGCGGTTAATTATGGTTTGGGTGCAATTAAAGGTGTCGGTGAATCTGCTTTAGAAGGAGTCATTGCTGAAAGGAGTGCAAATGGAGCCTTCACGGATTTATTTGATTTTGCGTTACGTGTTGGTAAAAAACTGAATAAACGAGTGATTGAATCATTGATTCGTTCTGGGGCTTTGGATTGTTTGCATGATAATCGTAATGCAATGTTGCAAAGCATTCCAATGGCTTTGAAACAGGCTGAGCAACAGATTAAAAATGAAGCCGCTGGGCAAAGTGATCTGTTTGGAGAAATGCTGAGTGTTGATCACGCAGGTGAAAATAAGCTTATTGAGGTGAGTGAGCTTGCACAAAAGCAAAAATTGGCGTTTGAAAAAGATACTTTGGGTCTTTATATGACAGGGCACCCAATTGATACTTACGAGCAAGAGCTAAAACAGTTGATAAATCGCTCCTTAATTAATTTGCGTCCAGATAAATGGGAAAAAGTTTGGGTGGCTGGATTAGTCATGGCTATGCGAGCAAAATTTACTAAATCGGGCTCCAAAATGGGCTTTTTAACATTGGATGATAAAACCGCTCGTGTTGATGTTGCCTGTCGACCAGCAGTATTTGAGGCGATCGTTGAAGATATTCAGCCAGATATGGTAGTCATGGTCTATGGCAAGGTAGCAGAAGATACCTTTAATGGTGGAATAAAGGTTGATGCAGAGCAAGTTGTGAGTTTGGCAGAAGCTCGCGTTGAACGTGCTCGCGCATTGAAATTATTTATGAATTCTGAAAAATTGCACTTTGATGATGTGGGTTTGATTGTGGATATTTTTGATGCTTATCAATCTGAAAATGGCTTGCCGTTAGTTGTTGAATATGAAAATAGTGTTGGACGAGTACAGTTGAAAAGCCAGAAAAAATATTCTCCAGAAGATGATTTGTTAGAAATGCTGGATGCAAAAGGTTTTCGTCCAGAAGTTGTGCTCAATTAATTGATAAAACTCTTTTCATATTTAGGCTGTGCTTGGAGTTGGTCTGCTTGCCTATTAATTGTGATTAACTTTCGTAAAAAAAGTCAGAGGTTGATTGTTTTCGGGGTGCGATTTTTTCAGTCAACTGGTAAACTTCCACTAAATTTTTACCCGTAAGGGATAGATTAACCGGCCGGTAGAGATTCATTGGTAAAATGAAGGCTCTATCGGCGATTTAGATTAGATCGCTTGCAAAACTCGCTTAGGGCTTAGCGAAAAATATTTTTATTTGAACATACTGAAGTGCTTACAAGTTCTAGTACGACAGTGGTGTGCTAAAAAAATATTTTGCGGTACGGCATAGTGCGGTTTGCAGGACGAAAATTGAATACTCAGACGCTTAGGAGTAACCATGTCAAACATTGAATCGGTGCTTTCCGAAACACGTGTTTTTGAATTAGATGATAACGCAAAAGCGCAATTTGCGATTAGCCAAGAAAAATTGGATCAAATGCGAGCGAAAGCAGCTTCTGACCATGTTGGTTTTTGGTCAGATTTAGCGCGTGAAAAACTCTCTTGGTCAAAACCCTTTACGGTTGGTTTAGACGAATCAAAAGCGCCGCATTATGAATGGTTTACGGATGGTGAGTTAAATGTTTCTTACAACTGTATTGATCGTCATCTAGAAAATAAAGCCGATAAAACAGCGATTATTTTTGAAGGCGATCAAGGTGATATCGAAAGATACACTTATAAAGAGCTTCATGATCAAGTTTGTCGTTTTGCTAACACCTTAACTGCGCAAGGTATCGAAAAAGGTGATCGTGTCATTATTTATATGCCAATGATTCCACAAGCAGTTATAGCCATGCAGGCGTGTGCACGTATTGGCGCAATCCACTCTATTGTGTTTGGTGGCTTCTCTGCAGAAGCATTGCGCGATCGAGTTGAAGATGCGGGTGCGAAAATGGTGATTACGACGAACGGTTCTCGTCGTGGTGGTAAGACAATCCCTCTTAAAGGCGCGGTTGATACGGCACTTGAGAAAGGGTGCAGAAGTATTGAGAAAGTCATCGTTTATCGTCGTACAGATGATGTGGTTGCTATGAAAGATGGCCGTGATATTGATTGGATGGAAGCTGAAGCAGGCATGAGTAATTACCATGAACCTGTTGCAGTAAATTCTGAACATCCGCTGTTTTTGCTTTACACCTCCGGCTCAACAGGAAAACCAAAAGGGGTTCAGCATTCGTCGGGTGGTTATTTATTAAATGCTCAGTTAACAAATGAGTGGATGTTTGATTTAAATGATGATGATGTATTCTGGTGTACTGCAGATGTGGGTTGGATTACAGGTCACTCGTATGTCGCTTACGGACCTCTTTCTGTCGGTGCAACAATCGTCATGTTTGAAGGTGTTCCGACTTATCCAGATGCAGGTCGTTTTTGGCAAGTCTGTCAAGACCATAGTGTGACTGTGTTTTACACTGCACCTACCGCTATTCGCGCTTTAATGAAATTTGGTGCTGATTTACCACAGAAATATGATTTAAGTAAGTTACGTCTGCTTGGAACGGTTGGTGAACCTATTAACCCTGAAGCATGGATGTGGTATTACGAAGTAATTGGACAAAGCCGTTGCCCAATTATTGATACGTGGTGGCAAACTGAAACCGGTGCTCACATGATTGCACCTTTCCCTGTAACGCCACTAAAACCTGGTTCTTGTACGCAGCCACTTCCTGGAATTGATGCGGCAATTTTGGATGAAGAGGGTAATGAACTTGGTCGAGGTGAAGGTGGATTATTAGTTATCAAAAAACCTTGGCCGTCAATGATTCGAAATGTTTGGGGACAGCCTGAGCGTTATCAAACCACTTACTTCCCTCTTGAAGGCCAAAATTATTACGTAGTTGGAGACTCGGCTTATCAAGATGATGATGGATATTTCTGGATTCTAGGGCGCGTCGATGATGTTCTTAACGTCTCGGGTCACCGACTAGGAACGATGGAAATTGAATCGGCATTGGTTTCGCATGAAAAAGTGGCTGAAGCGGCAGTAGTGGGTCGTCCTCATGATGTTAAGGGCGAGGCAGTTGCTGCGTTTGTGGTTCTTAATGTGGACATGCCAGAAGGTGAAGAGCGAGAAGCCTTGATTCAAGAATTGCGTAATTGGGTTGCGGCTGAAATTGGGCCAATTGCTAAACCTGATGATATTCGTTTTGGAACGAACCTTCCAAAAACACGTTCAGGAAAAATTATGCGACGCTTACTTCGAACGATAGCGAAGGGAGAAGAAATCACGCAAGATACTTCAACGCTTGAAGATCCATCAATTTTGGATCAATTTCAGAAAAATGTGTAAGTTTTAACCTTAGAATTTTAGGCTAACGCTTAATGAACCGGAGTTTGGTAAGTACTGAATTCCGGTTTTTTTATACCTTAAAAAAATGTAAATTGTATTTTTTATAAAGTCAGCTTGTTTAATCAGATGACCTTATAAATATGAGCGCTTACTAATATAAAGTTTTTGGATTGCAGTATTTATGAATTCGGGTTTTTTTTGTTTTTGCATTGCGTCATAATACCCACCGAATTTATGGGTTTCATAAACCTATAGCATAAGCCTGTTTTAGGCAAAAACTACTAAAACCAACTAGGGGACTTTATGGGAAATAAAGTTAAATTTTCTGCTATTTTGTTGGCAGTTTATACCGTCCTGTACTTTGGTGTTGCACTAATGGTTAGTGCAAGCTTCAAAGACCTTGCGGCGACTGAAATTGCGGGTGCACCACTGGCAATCTGGGGTGGATTGGTTGTAATTATCACTGGCGTGATCATTACCCGTCTGTATTTGAAAAAAATGGATTCCGAGGAAACTAACTAATGGAAAATTTAGTTGCATTAATTATCGTTGGTCTCGGGATTGCATTGTCAATCGCGATTAGTTTTTACCACTCCAAATCGACCAGTAGTACTGCGAACTTCTATGTTGCAGGTGGAGGTCTGTCACCAAAAGTAAACGGTCTAGCAATGTTAGGTGATTACGCTTCTGCAGCAAGTTTCTTGGGGGTCGCTGGAGCGGTTGCCTTACTTGGTGTTGATGGTTGGTGGCTTGCAATTGGTTTCTTTGCTGCATGGATTGTGGTTTTGATTGCGATTTCTAGCCCATTGAAAAACGTTGGTAAGTTTACTGTGGCAGATGTATTAAATGCCCGCTTTACAGAAAACTCGACTAAAATTCGTACGGTTGCAATGGCATCGACGCTTGTACTTTGTGTCATGTATTTGGTTCCACAGATCGTAGGTGCTGGACATCTGTTTGGTTTGTTATTGGGTTGGGACTATCTTCCAACCGTTTTGGTGACTGGATCTTTGATGGCACTGTTTGTCATTATTGGCGGTATGAAAGGAACGTCTTATAACCAAGCCATCCAAGGTGCGATTCTGTTTGGTGCGATGTTATTCTTGCTGGTATTCGGTGTGATTCACTTATTCGGTGGTAACCCTGCTGGAGTGATTGAAGCATCAGAGCAAATGGTTCCAGCAAAACTTGCCGCTGAAAATGCAGCAGCTGTTGCAGCGGCTCAAGCGGCTGGATCTCCTGGTGAAGCTGTCGATGCAGTTCGTGCATTGATGCCTGAAGCGGCTTCTGCTGTGACGCCGGGAGTTGGACTTCGTGACTTTGCAAACCAAGCATCTCTCGTTATTGCTTTGTTTTTAGGTGTTCTTGGTCTTCCTCATATCCTTATTAAGTTCTATACAGTTTCTAATGCATCTGATGCTCGTAAATCTGCAGAAATCACGATTTGGGGTCTGGCGGTATTCTATGCAGCAATCTTCTTTGTTGGTTTGATTGCAATGTATGCATTGTATCCTGAGCTGTTGAAGCTGATTGCGGATGGTAAAGTGGGTGTTGCGAAAAACATGACTATGCCAATGTTAGGTGACATGTTAGGTGGTCAAATCCTGATGGGTGTGATTGCAGCTGGTGCGATGGCAGCAATGCTTTCAACGTCTGCTGGTTTATTGATTTCTGCCACGTCTTCACTTTCTCATGACCTTTATAAAGGTGTGATTAACCCGAACTCCACAGATGAGCAAGAACTTCGTTTTGCGAAAATCGGTGCTTTCTTCCTAGCAGTTGTTGCAATTGCAATGTCTGTATGGCTTAAAGAAGAAAACGTCGCAATGCTTGTAGGTATGTGTTTCGGTATTGCAGCTTCAACTTTTGCACCTGCGCTTGTATTCGCTGTTTGGTGGAAAGGTTTGACTAGTCAAGCAGTTATCTGGGGTATGGCAACGGGTCTAGTGCTTTCATTGCTATTCACCTTTTCAAAATTCTTCGGTGCGAAAACAATGTTGGGTCTAGATGTTCTAGTGAACCCAGCACTTTATTCTGTACCTGTTGCGATTATCGTAACGCTTGTGGTTGCCAAAATGACAAGTGACAAAGGTAACGTTGAAGAGTTTATGGAAAAAGCACACGGCAAATAAGCTTTACGTTTTTTCTAGTCTTAAAAAAGGGAGCTAAACAGTCGTTTAGCTCCCTTTTTTGTGCTCAATCATCTTAAATAATATTCGCTTGCAGTATGATTGAAATAGTTTCCATTAGGATTGTTAACTATGGCTTTGATACAGCAACGAGAATTTCTTTCTAAAATCACACCGTTTACCGAACTGCCTAACGATTTGTTAAATCAACTCGCTGATAGCATGGATATTGTCTACTTGCCCGAACGGACTGAAATCACTTTTCAAAACGAATTGGCGCTACTTTATATTTTGATTAAAGGAAAAGTTACGGAGTACCGTGATGAAGAAGTGACTTCTCATTACAGTGTGAGAGGTTTCTTTGGGGACAGCGCGATTCTTGAAAAGTCTCAAAGCCACGTCAAGTTCGTGGTGGATGAAGAGGCGATTGCCTATAAGTTACCGGCCGGTAAGTTTCTGCACGCTTTTAACGAGCACGAAGCTTTTGCAGATTTTTTTAATGCATCCATTGTTGAAAAACTTAATCGAATTCATGAAACCCAACAGACGGCCACTTCGACAGAAGTGATGATGGATACAGTAATCAGTGCGCCTATTCAGAAACTGGTTTCAGTTACTCAAAAGGCCAGTATTTTAGAAGCTACTCAGGCGATGACTGATGCGCGTTCAGATGCTTGTTTAGTTGAGTTTTCTGAAGGAGAGAGTGGAATTATTACTTCAACTGATATTTTGAAATTCGTCGCACTGGGTGAAACCGATAGAATTAATGCACCTAGTGGGGTGCAATCTATTTGTAACCGGCCGGTCTATTCTGTGCATGAATTTGATTATCTTTTTAACGCATTACTTAAAATGACTCGCTTTCAAATTGACCGTTTAGCGGTTCGTAGTGATTTAGGGTTTGTTGGTTTTTTGCATCAGAAGGATTTAATGAGTCTGTTTGCTAACCAATCCGGTTTGGTGTTAACAAAAGTCGAAAAATCAACCACGGTTGAGGATTTGATTGGTATTGGTGAGCAAGTTGATGCGATGGTGCATAATCTGAATCGTAAAGGGATTAAAACCCATTACATTGCCAAACTTGTCAATGAACTTCATCGAAAAATGATTGCCAAATTGGTTGAATTTATCCTACCTGAAACATTGCAGGAGAAAGTCTGTCTATTTGTTATGGGTTCAGAAGGCCGTTCAGAGCAAGTTATTCGTACCGATCAAGATAATGCGCTGATCTATGACAATGAGTTAAATGCTGAGCAATTGACGCAATTGCATGCGTTTACAAAAGCGTTTACGGAAAATCTCATGAAAATGGGATTTCCTCCCTGTCCGGGAAACATCATGCTCTCAAACCCTGAATGGTGCCAGAGTCAGGCCAGTTTTTCACAAACGGTAGAAGGATGGTTTGATGAAAGTACGGAAGGAAGCTTTATGAATGCAGCGATTTTATTTGATGCAGAGTTTGTCTTTGGTGAGTCGCACTGGTTAAATGACATAAAGCGTTTATTGATCCATCTAAATATTAAACATTCCAATTTCTTACGCCACTTTGCCATACAGTCTCTAAAGTTTAATACCCCTGTTGGCTTTTTTGGCGGCTTGATTGCTGATTCGGAATCAGGAATTGAAGTGATTGATATTAAAAAAGGTGGAATTTTTAGTATTGTGCATGGAATTCGATGTTACGCCCTCGAACTTGGGATTAAGGCGACTAATACACATTGGCGAATTAAAGCCTTAATGGATGCTGGGGTTTTCGAGCAAGAATTTGGTATCGAATTAGGGGAAACACTTAACTTTTTAAATACTCTTAGATTGGAGTCCATGTTGCATCAATTGGATTCAGGGGTTGAATTGCCCGACAATAAAATTCGTTTGGCGGAGTTAAGCCATATGCAACAAGACTTACTTAAACAAAGTTTTAATGTGGTTGATGTTTTTAAAAAACGACTTTCACATCATTTTGGTTTGAATGGAATGTTGTAATGAGTCTGATTGAACGAGGAATTACTTTTTTTCAAAAAAACCGTTTAAGCAAACAAAAACAAAAACTTAAGGGTGAAAGTTATGAATACTTATTTAATGTAATTCCTGATGAATTTGTCTGTTTTGATTGTGAAACCACAGGGCTTAATACGAAGAAAGACAAAATCATTACTCTCAGTGCCATTAAAGTTGTTGGTCACGAAGTGTTGACGAGCCAAAGTTTAAACTTAGTGATTAAACAAGAACGGAAAATCTCGGCTGACAGTATTGCAATTCATCAGATACGTAATTTGGATGTTGCCAATAGTTCGTTTATCTATTTAGATGAGTTTAGTGCAATTCAAGACTTTTTGGCTTTTATACAGGGACGCACACTCGTCGGATATTATTTGGATTTCGATGTGTCAATGGTTAATCGGGTGATTAAACCTGTGTTAGGGATTGATTTACCAAATCCACGCATCGAAACTTCGGCCATGTTTCATGAGTACACTCGACAAAAATATAAGCGTTCTTGTATTGAGCCAAATATCGACTTGTCTTTTTCGCATATATTGAAAACGTTGCAAATCCCGAACATGGGTCAACATGATGCCTATAATGATGCTTTGATGACCGCTTTTATCTTTGTAAAGTTAAAAAGGCTGTTAGCAGAGGGAAATAAACCTTAGAAATATGGCTGTTGCCTTGACAAAATGGCTTTTTTTCTTATAATTCAAGCCAGATTTTTTAAACATTCTTGAGATTTGTTAAATATCTAAATATTTAACGGGTGCTCAAATTTTAAAAAACCCCGTTTTTACGGGGTTTTTTGTTATTTAAATCCACAAAAATTTTCCACAAAATATTCGTTTGGATAGCGTCAGTGAGATTAGAAGAAAAACTTGAACAGCTTTTAGCGCCCACGATTGAGTCTATGGGCTTTGAATTGTGGGGTATTGAATATATACCGGCCGGTAAACATTCAACACTTCGTATTTATATTGAAAAAGAAGGCGGCGTAAATGTTGATGATTGCAGTGATGTAAGTCGTCAGGTAAGTGCCATTATGGATGTAGAAGACCCGATCAGCAGTGCCTACAACCTAGAAGTTTCCTCGCCTGGTATGGATCGTCAGCTATTCAAACCTGAGCAATTTATCCGCTACAAAGGTGAGCAGGTACAAATTCGCACCAGTATTGCCGTTTTAGGACGCAAGCGTTTCAAAGGACCAATGCTGACAGTCACAGAAGACGGTATCGAAGTGGAAGTGGATGCTGAACTTTACGAAATTCCATTTGATTTAATTGAAAAAGCCAACCTTGTGGCTGTGTTTTAGTCGATTTTAAAAGGCGTACAGAGAAATGAGTAGAAAGGATGTATTAGCGGTCGTTGAAATCATGGCCAATGAGAAAGGCGTTGATAAAGAAATTATTTTCGATGCTATTGAGACCGCACTGGCCACTGCAACTCGACGCAGTCATGATGACGAAATCGATGCGCGTGTAGAAATTAACCGTATTTCTGGTGATTACAAAACTTATCGTCGCTGGGAAGTTATTGAAGACGATGTTTATATTGAAGACAATGTTGGTTGGTATATTCGCCACATGGATGCAGTCGATGAAAAACCTGGTTCTGAGGTAGGTGAGTTCATCGAAGAAGAAATTGAATCGATTGATTTCGGACGTATTGGTGCCCAAACGGCCAAGCAAGTCATTATCCAAAAGGTTCGTGAAGCGGAACGTAAGAAAGTCGTAGAAGTTTATGAGAAGCGCATTGGTGAAATTCTTACAGGGCAAGTCAAGCGTGTCGATCGTGGAGATGTAATCCTCGATTTAGGTGATAACGTTGATGCCTTAATTCCACGTAATCAACTTGTTGGACGAGAAAATTTCCGTATGGGTGATCGTGTTCGCGCTTACTTACAAGAAGTTTCTTTCCGTCCACGTGGGCCTTTATTAACCATGTCACGTGCTTGTAACGAAATGTTGATAGAGTTATTTAAAATCGAAGTGCCTGAAATTTCAGATGATTTGATTGATGTGATGTCAGCTGCTCGCGATGTTGGTTTCCGTGCAAAAATCGCGGTTCGTGCAAATGACCCACGCTTAGACCCAATCGGTGCCTGTGTTGGTATGCGCGGTGGTCGTGTTCAAGCGGTGACTAATGAACTTAACGGTGAACGTATCGATATCATTATGTGGGATGCCAACGATGCACAATTTGTCATCAATGCAATGGCACCGGCAGAAGTAACAAACATCATGGTCGATGAAGATTCTCATACCATGGATATTGCTGTGGAAGATGAGCAATTGTCGCAAGCGATTGGTAAGAACGGGCAAAACGTTCGCCTTGCCTCTGAATTGACCGGTTGGGAACTCAATGTGATGACTCAATCAGATATGTCGGAAAAGCATGAATTAGAATCGCGTGACCAAATCAATATCTTCGTTAACGCATTGGATATTGATGATGAATTTGCTGAAGTCCTAGTTGGCGAAGGTTTTACAACCCTAGAAGAAGTGGCTTATGTTCCAGCTGCTGAAATGCTAGAAATTGACGGGTTTGATGAAGATCTTGTCACAGAATTAAAGCAACGTGCTAAGGATGCGTTATTAACGCAAGCGATTGCTGAAGAAGAAAAGGCGGCTCTAGCTGAGCCGGCTGAAGATTTGCTGAACCTTGAGGGCATGAATCCTGAAATGGCAAAAACTTTGGCGCAAAGTGGTGTGATAACTCAAGAAGATTTGGCCGAACTCGGCACTGATGAGTTATTAGAGCTTGTGGAGTTGGATGAAGCTGCTGCCGCAGAATTGATTTTGAAAGCACGCGCACCATGGTTTGAATAACATAAGGGAGAGGTTTAATGGCTCAAGTCACAATCAAAAAATTTGCAGAAACACTCAACCTTTCTGTTGAAAAACTTTTAACCCAATTGGATGAATCTGGGGTTAAAGGGAAAAAGTCGGATGATTCTATTACAGAAGATGAAAAATTAACCTTGTTGGGTTATTTGAAAAGTTTACATGGTGAGTCTGCTGAAGCACCGAAAAAAGTTACTTTACGTCGTAAACAAACACAAACACTGTCGACTGGTAAACGAAAAGTAAACGTTGAAGTGCGTAAAAAGCGTACTTACGTTAAGAAAGAAGAGCAAGTTGAACCCGAGGAGGTTCCGACAGAAGAACCTACCGAAGCACCAACTCCTGCTCCAACAACAGCACCTTCAGTAGATGCGAAAAAAGATGAAGTCATTGATGAGTCTTTGTTGAAACCGCATAATCAAGGTGAGAAACATGAAAAGCCTAAGGCTGATAAAGAACCGGTAGCAAAATCACCAGTAGATGTTGCTCCGCTTCCTCCAAAAGAGGATCACTCTAAGGCCGCTAAGAAATCGAAAGATAAAAAACATCAAGACAACCGTGAGCTGTCGGAACGTAAAGACAAGCCTAAAGGTAAAGCTGCGAAGAAATCTAAAGGCAGTTTTTTGGATGAAGGTCGCAATCGTATGCGTGGTAAAAACCGCCATAAGCCTGCAGCAAAAAATGATCATGCTTTCCAAAAACCAACCGCTCCTGTCATTAAGGAAGTTAAAGTTCCTGAAAGTATGACGCTTGCGGCATTAGCCGATGCAATGTCTGTGAAATCCGGTGAAATCATTAAATACATGATGATGGAATTGGGCACTATGGCGACGATCAATCAGGTTCTTGACCAAGAAACAGCTATTCTGATTGTCGAAGAAATGGGGCATAAAGCGGTTGCATTCACCGAAAAAACCATTGAAGACGAAGTCATGGATCAAGATTATGACGGTGCAACGATTAAACGTTCACCTGTCGTCACGATTATGGGGCACGTTGATCATGGTAAAACGTCTTTGCTTGACTACATTCGAAAAGCGAAGGTTGCGTCAGGAGAAGCCGGTGGTATCACTCAGCATATTGGTGCTTATCATGTCGATACAGACATGGGTGGTTTAACATTTATTGATACTCCTGGACACGCGGCCTTTACTGCAATGCGTGCTCGTGGTGCTGAAGTCACTGATGTTGTCGTTATTGTTGTTGCTGCGGATGATGGTGTCATGCCACAAACCAAAGAGGCGATTCAACATGCGAAAGCATCTGGAGTTGGTATTGTTGTTGCCGTAAACAAAATGGATAAGGAAACTGCTAACCCTGAACGTGTTAAGCAAGAGTTGGTGGCTGAAGAAGTTGTGCCGGAAGAATGGGGTGGTGATGTTCAGTTCATTCCAGTTTCTGCAAAAACTGGTATGGGTGTTGATGAACTTCTTGATGCTATTTCGCTTCAAGCAGAGATTCTAGAACTTGAAGCTCCGACAGAGGGGCCGGTAAAAGGTGTGGTAATTGAATCACGTCTTGATAAAGGTCGTGGTCCAGTTGCAACCGTTTTGGTACAGCAAGGAACTTTGAAAAAAGGTGATATTGCTCTGTGTGGTATGGAATACGGTCGTGTCCGTGCTCTGATTTCTGATACTGGCGAAACCATCACCGAAGCAGGCCCTTCAATTCCAGTTGAATTGCTAGGGATGTCTGGAGTGCCTGTGGCGGGTGACGAAATGATTACGGTTGAGAATGAGCGTAAAGCCCGTGAAGCAGCCATGTATCGTCAAGCGAAGAATAAAGAATTGAAGATTGCTCGTCAGCAAAAATCGAAACTGGACAACATGTTCAATAAGATGGCTGAAGGGGATATCCAAAACGTTAATATTATTCTAAAAGCGGACGTTCAAGGTTCGATTGAAGCGATTACAGATGCTTTGGTCAAGCTGTCAACAGAAGAAGTCAAAGTAAATGTTATTTCTTCTGCGGTAGGTGGAATCACAGAAACTGATGCTAACTTAGCCTTAGCTTCCGATGCGATTTTGGTAGGTTTCAATGTTCGTGCTGATGCTTCTGCAAAACGATTGATTGATTCTGAATCAATCGCGCTGAAATACTACAGCGTTATTTACGAGATTGTGGATGAAGTCAAACGCGCTATGGAAGGTAAAATGGCTCCAGACTTCCGTGAAGATATCGTGGGTGTTGCCGATGTACGTGATGTGTTTAAGGCACCTAAGATTGGCGCAATCGCTGGTTGTATGGTGACCGAAGGTACCGTGAAACGTAACAATCCAATCCGTGTTCTTCGTGAAAATGTTGTTATTTATGAAGGGACTTTAGAGTCGCTACGTCGCTTCAAAGACGATGTCAACGAAGTGCAGAAAGGTATGGAGTGTGGTATCGGGGTTAAGGATTACAACGATGTTCGAGTTGGTGATCAAATCGAGTGTTATGAACGTGTTGAAGTTAAGCGTACGCTAGATTAATCATACCTCTTACAAAACTCTACTATGGCGGGCTGTAAAGAATATTTTTCGCTTTGCCCTAGCGAGTTTTGTTTCAGTTAAGAGTTTAATCCTTAAATTAAGTACACCGTTACTTTATAATGCCTCATCAATTCGATGGGGCATTTTTGTTTTATAAGTGTTGTCCCAGAGTCGTCCTTTGAGGATACATACGAGGTAGTAAATGGCAAATTCTCCAATTAGTCGCCCAACTCGCGTGGCGCAAGAAGTTCGCAGAACACTCGCGCAACTTCTGGTTCAAGAAGCAAAAGACCCGCGTTTTCAAAAAATCACGATTACAGAGTGTCAGATTTCAAAAGATTTAAGTGTGGCTAAAGTTCACTTTTCATTGATGGGTCATAGCTCGGAAGATCCAGAGGTTGAATCGACTTTACAGGCACTAGAAAAAGCCCAAGGGTATTTTCGTTCTGAAATCGGTAAACGTTTAAATCTTCGTATTGTGCCGCAGATTCGTTTTTATTTTGATACCGTGCCTGAAAATGTTCAGCACATCGAAGATTTAATCAATAAGGCATTGAATAAAAACTAAATATTTCAGCCGTTCTAATGAATCACCAATCTTTTTGAAAAGACCGTGTAACCTCATCTATAAAGGTAAGGCACAGTCCATCCTTTGGACTGCACCACTTGTCAAACAGATTGATACTTCTTCTTTATTGGATTATTTGTAGCCTGACAATAGGAACCTTATGGCACAGTATCGCAACCCACCCAAACAAGATATTCATGGCATTGTCCTGTTAAATAAACCGGCCGGTGTTTCTTCCAATGGGATCTTACAAAAAGTGCGCCGTCTGTTTAATGCCAAAAAAGCTGGACATACAGGAGCTCTAGATCCTTTTGCCACAGGACTTCTACCGATTTGCTTAGGAGAGGCGACTAAAGTTTCCGGATTGCTTTTGGATTCGGATAAAGGCTATCGAGCGACTTTAAACCTAGGCGAGCAATCGGATACTGGAGACACTGAAGGTGAAATTATTTCCACACAGTTAGTGCCTGAATTAAGCGTTGAAAAAATAGAAGCAACCTTGGCCGATTTTATTGGAGATATTCAACAAATTCCGCCTATGTATTCGGCTTTGAAACACAACGGCAAACCGCTTTATTGGTATGCTCGACAAGGAATCGAAATTGACCGGCCGGCGAGAAATATTCATATCTTTTCATTAAAGCTTGTTTCATTTTCTCAAGAATCGAAAGGTACTGCGCAAATCGTATTTGATGTTTTGTGTTCAAAAGGCACATATGTTCGAACATTAGGCGAAGATATTGCTAAAGCAATCGGCACAGTTGGCCATTTAACCGCTTTACACCGAATTCAAAGTGGGTCTTTGCGTGCTGAACAAATGTTGACGATTGAACAAATTGAAGAAGCAATCACTTCAGGCAAGGGTGATGATATTCTTTGGCCGGTGGATTTGCCGCTAGAGCATTTGCAAAGAATTGATTTGGTTGAGGATCAAGCAAAGTGGTTACGAAATGGGGGGCAACTTCGGTTACCGAAACCAGAAACGGAGTTAGTTCGCTTTTATAATCCAGATGGGATTTGTTTGGGGGTCGGAGAATGGATGCCTGAACATGAACGTATTAAGCCAAAACGTTTGTTTAATCTTCCAGAGTTGGATAAATAAATGTCAGAAAAACTATACCAAAAAGCCGATGGAATTCTGGATTTAAGAAGCCGAGAGAGTTTTCTTTCCGGCCACTTAGTTGATTCGACCTGGATGGGTTTTGAGATGCTAGCGGAAAGTTTAAATCAATTACCTGCTGCGCCCGCGGTGTTATTTTTAGTGGGCGATAAACCTGAAATTGAAGAGGCGAGTATCTTTTTGGATGCCAAAGGCTATGAAGTGAATGGCTCTTTGGTAATCAATGAAAATACATTGGTTTTTTGGCAAAGGTCTTTGCAACAGGACTGGACTGAAGGAAAAGAGTCAAAGCAATTATGGCAGCCATCAAGAATTGTATTGGATTGGTTAGAAAATTATCGTAACGATTTAGATATTGAGCGTCCAACCGTATTAGATTTAGGATGCGGTGGAGGTCGTGATGCAGTGTTCTTGGCAAAACAAAAAATGTCGGTGACAGCCATCGACAATAAAGGCAATGTTCTTAAGCGTGCCAAGCAATTAGCACAAAGCTCAGGGGCTCAGGTGACATTTAAATGCTGTGATTTATCAAAGACAGTAAAAACTGAGAATGATGAATGTTTACCGGCCGGTAAGTTTGATGTGATTTTAGGCGTTCGTTTTTTAAATCGAGCCTTGCTTTCACAATTGAGCAATAAACTGTCACCCAATGGTTTTTTGCTGTGGGAAACCTTTGTTGATAATGGTGAATTTCTAGAATCCCCAAAAAACCCAAATTTTATTTTAAAAACAGGTGAGTTAGCCGAAGTTTTTAAAGACCTTAATATTATTACTGATAAAATACAAAAAATCTCGGATGGTCGCCCTGTGAACGCATTTATCGCACGGAAACCGGCCGGTAAAATTTAATAATTAGGAGTTCTTATGTTATCCATGAAACCCAAAGAGTTATTTGCTTTTTTCCAAGAGCATTCGATTTGTGAGTCATTGACTTTGAATGAAGTTGAAAAATTAATGCCGTATTTGCAGGAAAAAAACTACTCACAAAATGAAATTATTTCAGATATTGGTGAAGTGGGTGATGCGCTAGGTTTTATTTTGGAAGGTAAGGTGCAACTATTTGGCCCAGAAGATGATGTGGTTGTAGGTTCGCAAAAAGAAGGAACCTTAATCGGTGAAATGTCTTTCTTTGATCGTCAACCTCGCAATTTACGTATGCAAGCTTGCTGTAAAAAAGGCGTAAAATTCTTTATGTTAACGCGTCCTATGTACGACCGTCTTAAGGTTGAAGAGCCATTTATTGCGGTAAATATTTTAGAAAACGCGATTGTGAGCTTGGATAACTTAGTGCGCAATATGGGAGCCGATATTACTGCGCTAGAGCATTACATGCATGGTTATGGCCGCCAATAAAATTAAACGCATAAAAAACATTTATTCCTCTAAAACGTAAGCCTTGGTGATAAAAACAATCACCAGGGCTTTTTCATAGTTTTAAACCGGTTCTCTTGCACTTTATTTGTTCTAAGTTGGGTATTATTTTTGTATTCATGCTCGTTTTGTCTTGTGTAAGAATGTTAGTATGTATTTTTTTCGCTTTATTCAACCCCGTGAAGAATTGTAAAGAGAGTTTTTATGAAACCTCAAGATATTGAGTACAACGCACTGCTCGAGGCACTTAATGATGATTTTGCGATTGCAATTATTGATAAACATGGCAGGTTCATAAAAACCAACAGGCTGTTCAGTGAACTCTCAGAATATCCATCAGAAGAGTTGGCGGGTCAACACATCACGGTTATGTGTGAAGACGATAAATCAGCGAGTAAATGTCATCAAGAATATCAATACATTTTGGAAAAAGTACTTAGTGGCGAAGCGGTTACTAAAAACATAAAGCGAAAGACAAAAAACGGAAGCACCATTTATTTAAAGGTCAGCTATGAACCAATTAAAAATAGCCAGAGTGACGTTGTCAAGGTTCTGAAATTAGCGCAGGACATTACCCAGCAACATCAAAAAGACTTAGATACGAAAGGAAAACTTGAGGCTATTAATCAATCTCAAGCTGTTATTGAGTTTGATTTGAATGGAAATGTACTTCATGCAAACGAAAATTTTCTGGAATTAATGGGGTACGAACTCATTGAAATTGTCGGTCGACACCACAGTATTTTTATCATGGATGACTATAAAAATACACTTGATTATGCCGAGTTTTGGGACAAGTTGCGATCCGGGAAGTTTGTTTCCGGTGATTTTTTAAGAATCAATCGTGATAAAAAAATTGTGTGGATTCACGCTTCATACAATCCTATTTATGATGTTTCCGGTAATGTTGTGAAAATTTTAGAATTTGCTCATGATATTACGGACTCCAAAAGGCTTAATGACGAAAATAATGCCAAACTTCAGGCGATTGATAAGTCATTATTAACGATTGAATTTTCTCCGACTGGAATTATTCTGGATGCGAATAAAAATTTTTTGACAGCTACAGGTTACCAACGTGCCGAAGTTGTTGGTCAGCATCATCAAATGTTTGTATCGAAAGAGGAGGCTTTATCTCAAAAATATAGGGTTTTTTGGGATAAATTGCGCCAAGGTATTTTCCATTCAGGTGAATACACTCGCTATACAAAAGAAGGTCAAAAGGTTTGGTTGCGAGCTTCATATAACCCTGTGCTGGATTTTAATGGCAAAATTATTAAGATTGTTAAGTACGCCCAAAACGTCACCAATGAGCGTATTTCTACCTCTTATTTCCAAGAACAAATCACAGCAATCGACAAAAGTATTGCAATCATTGAATTCAACACCAGCGGCATCATTATCAATGCAAATCAAAATTTCTTGGAATTGGTCGATTATAAAAAATCTGAAATTATGGGTCGCCATCACAGCATATTCGTTGAAAGTGACTACGAAGGGAGTGCAGATTACCAAAATTTTTGGAAAAAACTCCGTTCGGGAGAATTTGATTCAGGAGAGTATTTACGAGTTGCTAAAAATGGTCGTCGAGTTTGGATTCAAGCCTCTTACAATCCAATTTATGATGCCGATGGTAAGATTTCAAAAATCATTAAATTTGCGCAAGATGTTACTAAGCAGAAACTTAACAGTCTTTATAGTTCAGAACAGCTGAATGCAATTAATAAAACACAAGGTGTTGTCGAATTTGATCTTAATGGAATTATCTTACAATCGAACTCGATTTTTTTAAAATCTATGGGGTATTCCGAAGCGGAAATTATTGGCAAACATCATAGTATTTTTGTTGATGACGATTATGCAACGTCTGATGAATATGAAGAGTTTTGGCAAACTCTGAGAGCCGGGAAGCATCTTTCGGGAAAATATTTACGTTACGGCAAAAACCATGAAAAAGTATGGATTCAAGCCGCTTATACACCGATTTTAGATTTAGATGGATTGCCGATAAAAATTGTTAAGTTTGCACAAGATATCACCGGATTCGAATCTGTAGTTGTGGATCAAGCAACAAATCTCTATAACCGAGAAAAATTATTACTCGATTTACAACCAAGTGAAACAAATAATTTAGCGTTGTTACAGCTCAGTAACTTCCACTCATTTCAAAGTTTTTATGGGAATGCGGATGCGACTAGGTTGCTAAAACTTTTTGCAACTCGCATTACCGATTTAATCGGCACTGACTTTGATTTGTATCGCACTTCGGAAAACACCTTCGCTATCATGAACAACTCATTAACCCAAGAGCAGTTTGTTGGTTATATCAAAAACCTAATTAACAGTTGCGAAAAAGGTAAAGCGATTAAGCTTAATGAGATTGAAGTCTTTCCTAATTTAACCTCTGCAGTCAGCTTTTCTAAAGAACCCTTAAAAAGCAGTGAGCTTACACTGAAATATTTAAAAAAGCAGAATAAGAGTTTTGAAATTTATTCAAAAGATCTCGGCATAGAGAAGCAGTTCGAAAATAATTTAGTATGGTTCAGTAAAATTAAAAAAGCCTTACAAGAAGATCGAATTCAGCCGTTTTATCAAGCTATTGTGAATAACAAAACAGGTAAAACCGAAAAATATGAATCTTTGGTTCGTTTGATTGAAGAAGACGGTACCGTCATTTCACCTTTCTATTTTTTGGGTATTGCGAAAGAGTCCAATCAGTACTCTGATATTACTAAACGTGTGATTAATAAAAGTTTTGCCTATTTTCAAAATACGGATTATGAGTTCTCCATTAATCTAGCGATTCAGGATATATTTAACGATGATGTCGTTGATTATTTATTCACTCAAATGCAGACTTATGGGATTGCAGACAGATTAGTCATTGAACTCGTCGAATCAGAAAAAATTGTTTCCTATGAACCGGTATTTGAGTTCATCACGAAACTCAAGCAGCAAGGAGCTAAAATTGCAATCGATGATTTCGGCTCAGGTTATAGCAATTTTGAATACATTGTTCAGATTCAGGCTGATTACGTTAAGATTGATGGCTCTATTGTAAAAAATATTTTGCACAGCGAAAGCTCAATGGCTGTCATGAAATCTATACTGGATTTTAGCCAAAAACTAGGGTTTAAAACCATTGCAGAATTTATTGCCGATGAAGCCTTGTATCAAAAAGTACAAGAGTTAGAGGTTGATTATTCTCAGGGTTTCCATTTGGGGATGCCAGTTCGATCACCGTTAGAAAACCAATAAAGAATAATTACAAAAGATTTAAACGAATACTCCCAGAGGTTTTAAACTCGATTGGTCAAACCTAAAGTGTTTGATTTTTTTAAATTAATCACTAAAATACGCCTTTCGTTTCTGTCATCGGTTGCGGAGACGAAAATTTTTATCAAAACCGATATTTGGAGATAAACCATGTTTAATGCTGAAGTAAAAGCAAAAATCGTTGCTGAATACGCGACTTGTGAAAACGATACTGGTTCACCAGAAGTTCAAGTAGCGCTTCTTACTCACCGTATCAAGTACCTAACTGAGCACTTCAAAGAGCACAAGCAAGATAACCATTCTCGTACTGGTCTTCTTCGTTTGGTTAGCCGTCGTCGTAAGCTTCTTGATTACCTTCACAAGAAAGATGGTGAACGTTATCTATCTTTGATCAAGCGCCTAGGTCTACGTAAGTAATCTAAACTTACGAAGCTTTAATGCTTGATTGGCCAGTTTAACTGGCAATGAAACCCGCAAAGTTTTGCTTTCGCGGGTTTTTTTATTTCTGAAAAACAAGGGTTGAATGAACGTAATAAAGTAGGGTAAGTAAATGTTCTTAAACTAGAGTCTCTGTATGACGTTGTCATAAAACTGTCATTAGCTTGTGACATTTTTGTTAAGCCGCAAGCTTAATATCACGGACGTTTATTTTTTTGATTACTTAAAGGAATTAATCTCATGCGTTCTATTTTTATGGCAGGTTTTGCTCTAGCTGGTGCTCTTACTCTTTCTGCTTGTGACTCTATGCCATCGACTAAAGCTGATGCAAAAGAAGCGAAATCAACTGCTGCAGCGAACGTTGCAGCTCAAGCAGCAGAAACTCAAATTTTTGAAGTTTTTCATGATGGTCGTATCAACCAATTCTACGATTACAAAACTTATCAATCATTTTTGAATGTAGGTGAAACTGCATATCGCCTTACACGCATTGGTGGTGGTCCAAAAGGAGAAACGCTGGTTTTCGGTCTAACTAAAGCAGACAAGAAAAAAGGCCTAAATACACCTGCGGCGATGATTTGGGATGGAAAATCAGAAGCATCTGAAAACTTCTACGGTGAAATGCATAAACACGGCCGTATTTATGTGTTTGATACTATGGCAGACATGAAACATGTTCGTGAACTAGGTCACCCTAATTTCATGTTTACTGAAATCGGTATGGGGCCAAAAGGTGAAACGGTCGTATTTGTACTAAACAAAGCCAACAAAAAGAAAAAGCCTGTTGCTCAAATTGCAAAATACAAAGCACTGAATGGTATGAAGTAAGTTTTACTTAAAAGAAAATTATGCTTTTTAAAACCCAGCCTAAGCGCTGGGTTTTTTCGTTTTATGATGTTCAATCTCACCCTTTAAAATGCCCATTCGTGCAAAAATCTCTATTGAATGCAGAAATTGTTATTTTGCTACTAGCCAATTTTTATGTAACCGGTAGAATGGCAGTCGGTTTAGTGATTAGACAGTAACCCTAATGGTCTTTTTAAGCCTGAATCCCTAAATTTATTTGCTTGTGTAAATTAAATGATACCGGCCGGTTAAGTTTAGGGATTCAGGTTTCTGTCTAGATGACAAATCACGCTATGAAAGAAATCTGAATAAAGGAAAAACTATGTCAAAGATTACTTCTTCATTCCAATATGGAAAACATACTGTCACCCTAGAAACGGGTGAAATTGCGCGCCAAGCAGATGGTGCAGTGATGGTTGGAATGGGAAAAACTCGCGTTTTAGTGACGGTTGTCGGAGCTAAGACAGCTAATGAAGGGCAGGACTTTTTCCCTTTAACTGTCAATTATCAAGAAAAAGCCTATGCGGCTGGAAAAATTCCAGGTGGTTTCTTAAAGCGAGAAGGTCGTCCATCCGAAAAAGAAACCTTAACATCTCGTCTGATTGACCGTCCAATTCGTCCTTTATTTCCAAAAGGGTTTTATAACGAAGTTCAAATTATTGCGACAGTTGTCGCACTTGACCCAGAAGTAGGAACTGAAGTACCTGCAATGCTTGGGACTTCAGCAGCACTTGCAATTTCTGGCATTCCTTTCAATGGACCAATTGGGGCTGCAATTGTTGGTTTTAATGATGGTGAATATCTGTTGAATCCAAGTGCAGATGAACTTGAAGCCTCTGACCTCGAATTGTCAGTTGCGGGTACAAAAGATGCAGTGCTGATGGTTGAATCCGAAGCAGCAGAACTAAGTGAAGAAGAAATGCTAGGTGCAGTTGTTTTCGGCCATTCACAAATGAAAACGGCCATTGAAGCGATTGAAGCATTTGCCAAAGAAGCTGGAAAACCAAAATGGGACTGGCAACCTGCGCAAGAAAATACCGCATTAAAAGACGCTGTATTTGGTTTGATTGAAAAAGATGTTGCGGATGCATATTTAATCTCTGACAAGATGGATCGATATGCGGCGTTGGATGCCGCTAAGACGAAAGCACTTGACGCTTTGGCTGAGTCGGAAGAAAACCCTGACGGTTTTAATGCTAAAGAAATCGAGGGTATGTTTGGTAAAGTGCAAAAGTCAGTTGTTCGTGGACGTGTTATTGCAGGTGAGCCTCGTATTGATGGCCGTGACACAAAAACGGTTCGTGCCATTAACTGCCAAGTGGGTGTTCTTCCACAAGTGCATGGTTCTGCTTTGTTTACACGAGGAGAAACACAGGCGTTGGTTGTAACCACTCTAGGTACTGAAAAAGATGCAAAAATTGTTGATGAACTAACCGGTTCTTACCACGACCGCTTTATGTTGCACTACAACTTCCCTCCTTTTTCTGTAGGTGAGTGTGGCCGAACAGGTTCCCCAGGTCGTCGTGAAATTGGTCATGGTATGTTGGCTCGCCGTGGTGTAGCAGCCATGCTACCAACTGCAGAAGAATTCCCATATACAATTCGTGTTGTTTCTGAGATTACTGAATCCAATGGTTCAAGTTCTATGGCATCGGTTTGCGGTACCTCAATGTCGCTCATGCATGCAGGTGTTCCAATTGAAGCACCTGTGGCTGGAATCGCGATGGGACTCATCAAAGAAGACTCAGGTTTTGCAGTACTTTCGGACATTCTGGGTGATGAAGATCATCTGGGCGATATGGACTTTAAGGTGGCAGGGACTGAAGAAGGTATCACTGCGCTGCAAATGGATATCAAAATCAACGGTATCACCGAAGAGATTATGCAAATCGCTTTAGAGCAAGCAAAAGCTGGACGTCTACACATTTTGGGTGAAATGGCGAACGCGATTACACATTCGAACCAAGAAGTTGCAACGACAGCGCCGCGTTTCTTTATCATGAAAGTCAAACCACAAAAAGTGCGTGAAATCATTGGTAAAGGGGGCGCAACGATTCGTTCTATCACAGAAGAGTCAGGTTGTACGATTGAGTTGGATGACGATGGAAATGTTAAAATCGCTGCAACGGATAGTGACGCTGCGCAAGTAGCAATCGATAAGATCAATGAAATCATTGCAGAGCCTGAAATTGGCGTGGTATATGACGCAGTGGTTAAGAAAATCGTTGATTTTGGTGCCTTTGTTGCCTACATGCCTGGCCGTGAAGGGTTGGTTCATGTTTCTCAAATTGCTAAAGAACGTGTCGAAGACGTCAATGATTACCTAAAAGAAGGTCAAGCGATTCGCGTCAAGCTAACGGATATCGATAAACAAGGTCGTGTGAAGTTGTCTATGACAGCGGTTGAAGAGTGATTCTTTAACGCAACCTTTTAAAAAAGCCATTCTATTGAATGGCTTTTTTGTATAAGTCATTTATAAAAAGCAATGATTTTACAAATTCAGTTACGTGCAATAAAACTTTCACTGGTAATAAAACTCTGCAAAGTTCTTATAGATGATCTTGTAGCGTCTTTTTTATCTCACTGACTGACTTTGTTACTAGCTAAATTGTTGTCGTGTAAAAAGAGAAATAAAAATGAAAAAACAACATCCAGCATTTGAATTGTTAGGCGAAACACCAATTGAAACCTTAAAACTTACGGTAGAGCACTATCGACATAAAGTCACAGGTGCAGAACATTATCATTTGAGTGCGGACGATCCGCAAAATGTGTTTATGGTCGCATTACGTACCGTGCCAATGGACTCTACCGGTGTTGCCCATATTTTGGAACATACCGTATTGTGTGGGTCTGAAAAATATCCAGTCCGTGATCCATTTTTTATGATGATTCGTCGTTCATTGAATACTTTTATGAATGCGTTTACATCGAGTGATTGGACGGCTTATCCATTTGCTACAGAAAATCGCAAGGATTTTCAAAACTTATTGCAGGTCTATATGGATGCCGTGTTTTTTCCAAACATTGATCCTCTGGATTTTGCTCAGGAAGGGCACCGTTTTGAGTTTGAAGAGATGGATAACCCTGAGTCAAAACTGACGTATAAAGGTGTTGTCTTCAATGAAATGAAAGGTGCGATGAGCTCACCAGTTTCGACGCTGTGGCAAACCTTAACGACTGAGTTGTATCCGACATCAACGTATCACTATAACTCGGGTGGTGAACCTGAGGATATTCCCAATTTAACTTATCAACAATTAAAAGATTTCCATAGTCTTCACTATCATCCGTCCAATTCTGTGTTTATGACTTATGGCGATATTTCGGCATTAGAACATCAAACGCAATTTGAAGAGTTGGCATTGGTACGATTCAATGACAAGGTTGAAAAAATTACTGTTAATACTGAGCAAAGATTCTCAGTTCCTAAAACAGTCAAACGCAATTATGCCCTAGATGAAGCAGAGACAAAGCAAAAAACTTATATCAATATTGCTTGGTTACTGGGTGAAAACAAAGATCCATTGGAAGTCCTTAAAGGCCATTTGTTGTCTGCAGTCTTGCTAGATAATTCCTCATGCCCCATGCGCAAGCTATTAGAAGATACAGAACTTGCACAAGCGCCATCTCCACTATGTGGCTTTGAAGAATCGAATAAAGAAATGGCATTTGTGTTGGGCGTGCAAGGTTCAGAAGCTGAGCATACAGAAGAATTCGAAAAACTGGTATTGGACGAATTGCATCGCATTGCGAATGAAGGGGTTGATCCTGAGTTACTTGAAGCGATGTTACATCAATTGGAGCTTTCCCAGCGTGAAGTGGGGGGAGATTCTTACCCTTACGGTTTGCAAATGATTTTGCACTCTTTGGCAGGAGCTATGCACGATGGCGACCCAATAGCACTACTAGATGTGGATGCGGCTCTAAAACAACTTGAAGGTGAAATTAAAGATCCGAAATTTATTCCGAATTTAATTCAATCATGGTTGCTAGATAATCCTCATCGTTTGACATTGACTATGGTGCCAGATAAAGAGCTTTCTGCGAAGAAAGAACAAGCAGAAATTCAAAAATTAGCCAAGATTCAATCGGAATTAACCTTTGAACAGAAGCAACAGATTGTTGATCAAGCCTTGGCTTTGGCAAAGCGTCAGGAGCAGATGGATGACCCTAGTCTTTTACCAGAGGTAACTAAAGAAGACATTCCTGTAGATATTAAAAATCCAGAGGGTGAACATCGTCAAATGGGTTCATTGCCGGTGACTGATTATGTATGTGGTTCTAATGGCATTAGCTACCAACAAATGGTAATGCAAATGCCTGAATTAACCAACGATCAGCAAGCATTGATGCCGTTATTCAGTAGTTCACTGACTGAGATGGGCTCAGGAGAGCGTGATTATTTGCAAACGCAAGCACTGCAAGCTGCAGTAACAGGTGGAATGGGGGCGCGTACAGCATTGCGTGATAATTTGAATGATTCTCAAAACCCTCACAGTCACTATGTATTGAGTGCCAAAGCATTGAATCGAAATGTTCAACCTATGAGTGAAATTTTGCACGATACACTGCATGCACCGAACTTTTTAGAACATCAACGTTTAAATGATCTGTTTTCTCAAATTCGTGCTGGAATTGATCAGGGTATTACGGGTTCTGGACATATGCATGCCATGATGACAGCAGTCCAAAACTTTACGCCAATTTCCAAATGGAAGTTTGATCGCAGTGGTTTTGCTGGTATCCGAGCGATTAAAGATTTATATGAATCAGTTCAGACTGCACCAGAGAAGATTGAAGAAATCGCAGAGAGTTTGACTACGATCGCACAAAAAATTTCTCAATCGCCAAAACAGGCTTTGGTTGTGTCTGATGAACAAGGAATTGAAGAGGCATTACATGCTGTAGATTCAGTTTGGGGGCAAGAATCCGAGTATGCAGGACAAAAAGAATTTAGCCTTCAGGCCTCAAACTTGCCAGTCAAACAAGCTTGGATTACATCAACACAAGTGAACTTCTGCGCTATGGCTTATCCTGCCGTGCCAAGCGGTCATCCAGATGCTCCGAAACTGGCTGTTTTAGGTGCTTGTTTACGAAATGGTTTCTTACATACCGCAGTTCGTGAAAAAGGTGGTGCATACGGCGGAGGCGCAAGTTTTAATTCAGAAGCGGCTGGGTTTGTATTTTATTCTTATCGTGATCCTCGATTGATGGAAACCTTTGATGACTTTGCTCAAGCAAAAGATTGGTTAATGTCTTCGGAAGCGACTCAAGCTAAAGTGGATGAAGCGATTTTGAACGTGATTTCAGCGATGGATAAACCGGGTTCACCGGCCGGTGAAATGAAAAAAGCGTTTTTTCAGCAACTTTATGGGCGCACTTATGATGTTCGGATGGCATACCGACAAGGAGTCATTTCGACCACTATTGATGAATTGCGTGCCTTAGCAGAAAAATACTTTAATCCTGAAAAAGCTTCCTACGCTGTGCTCACTCATAAAGGCACAATTGAAGCGCTTCAAGATCAGGGATTTGAGAGCTTCACTCTTTAAGTTCTTTATGATTTTGATGACTCTTTCAAAAAAGCCAATAATTTAATTGGCTTTTTTCGTTTAGAATGAATGACTTTCTAAGTATCTTATATAAATTGGGCAGAAAACGTTGTTGATAACGCCTTATGTTAGAGTAGTTCTTGGACATAGAATAATAGCAGGTTTTACGCAAGTGACTTCACAAACTCAGCCAAATATTTTAGACAAAATTGAATACAGAGATCAGTCTGGCCGCGAATATTCACTGGATTGCCGCCGTTGTGCATCCATGATAAATTTTGATTTTAGTTATGCGTTTCAACCGATTATTAATGCCGATCTAAAGCAGATATTTGGTTATGAAGCGTTGGTTAGAGGACCTAATAGTGAATCTGCATGGAGCGTTATTTCGAAAGTTAATGATGATAACCGATATGCATTCGATCAAATCTGTCGTCAAAAAGCGATTCGTATGGCGGCTGAGCTGAATGTTCAGTCTATGCTCAGTATCAATTTTCTTCCTAATGCTGTATACGAGCCGGAACACTGCATTCAAAGTACCTTAAAAGCTGCACATGAAGTGAATTTTCCCGTTGAGAAGATTATGTTTGAAGTTACAGAATCTGAAAAAGTCTTAGATCGCAAACATCTCACTAACATCTTCCAGTATTACCATTCTCAAGGTTTTACTGTGGCATTGGATGATTTTGGTGCTGGGCACGCAGGGTTGAATATGTTGTCGAGTTTTGTTCCGGATATACTCAAAATTGATATGGAATTATGATCAAGATAAGGTGAAACAGATTATAGCCAGAAACCTTGTTAAGATGTGTCAAGAGCTTAAGGTAACAGTACTGGCTGAAGGAATTGAAACCCAAGAAGAATATCAATTCTATCGTGATTTGGGTGTGAACTTATTTCAAGGTTATCTTTTCGCTAAACCCGGTTTTGAGTGTCTGCCCGAAATCGACTGGTCGGTTGCTTAAGGTATCAAGTGAAAACTGCAAGAAGAACGTCTTTTTATTTAATAAGACGCTCATCAAATGTTCACCGGCCGGTTAAAATAATAATGCCTGAAACTTTCGACGGTATTCATTTACCAACTCAGGGTGAGAGCTCTTTAGGTTTTCAAACTGTTCTAATAGCGTCTTTCGTGCATATCCATCCGAAAAATTTCTATCGACCTGAAATAATATCATTAAATTTTGAAAAGCTTCTTCGTACTGTTGATGAGCGAGGTGAAGCTTGCTTTTTGCTTGTAATAATTCAGGATTCTTTGGCTTTGATATCAGTTGCTGTTCTATCTCATCTAAACTTGGCGCCCCTTGAAGTTCATAAGCAAGCGTGATTTGTTGCTGTGAAGATTTACCGGCCGGTGAAGTTTGAACCTCGTCTGGCAGCTGTTCAAATAGAGATTTTGCTTCAGACAATTTTTCTTGAAGAAGAAACACTTCTATTAAATCGAAATGTATACCAAAGTTATGAGGGTTTTGTTGGCTCGCTTGTGCCAGTACTTCAAGTGCCTCATCGAATTTACCTTCTTTTTTTAAGACATTCGCTTGGGAGCGCAGTTCTTCGGTCTCATCTGCCGGCATGTATTTTTCGAGTAATTTTTTGAATTCGGAAATGGGTTGAGCACCTTGCATCTCTTCAACGATTTTGCCATCCACTACGACTTTAAAGCTTGGAATGCTTTGAATTGAAAAATGGCTTGAAAGTTCTTGTTGCTCTTCGGTATTCACTTTTGCTAAAAAGAACTGGCCGGCATATTCTTGAGTGAGAGCTTCCAACATTGGCATAACTTGTTTACAAGGTCCGCACCAAGGCGCCCAGAAATCTAAAAGTACGGGGATTTTTTCCGACATCTCAATAACAGAGGTTTGAAAGTTTTCTGGGGTAATATCTGCAATCATATTTGCCATGAGGTTTCCTTGTTCAACGCTCAGTAATAAACTATTCGATAAAAATTAAATACTGCAATTTCCACAAATCAAACAGCAATTCACTGACACCTGGTTTGTCGAGTTCTGCGAGTATCATTTCTTGAGTAAAGAAGTTATGGTTTGCGAGCATTTGTAAAAACACATCGGGTGCATCAAAGGTTTCCCATATGGCACCATTGATATAAAGCTGAGTATGACCGTCAATGTCCGTGTAGGCAAAACGGCACACCGCGTCTTTAATCAATCCATATTCAGAGTGTAAGGCCGTTACAAATTCAGATAATTCTGGCGTTTCGTCTTCTGTTAAGGGTTCTGGGAGCTGTTGTGCAGCACCTTGGTCCAGTTGTGTCGCAAAACGCGCAAACCATGATTGCAGTAATTTAGGGTCTTGTAGCTTTTTTTCAAGCAGCTGTTTCGCTTGCATCGCCGAATCAATAGAAACTTCTCCGGGGTTTAAGTGTTCTGACATTTTCGGGTCGAAATAGAGTTCTTTGAAAAGAGCGTGTTCTGAAAGGTGATCACCCAAAGAGTCCCAAAGCTCCTGACCTCGATAAGAGCGATAACCGACTGAGAAAGTCATGCATTCATTGTCGAGGGCAATACCATGATGTCCGACTTTTGGGGGCAAATAAAGAATATCTCCGGGATTTAAAACAAAGGATTCTTCCACCTCAAAAGTTTTCATTAAGCGTAAATCCACGCCTTGAATATAGTTGCTTTCTAAGCAGTCCTTTGCAGTGATTTGCCAATTTCGCTGACCTGCCGCTTGTAATAAAAACACATCATAATGGTCAAAGTGAGGGCCGACATTACCGCCTTGCGTCGCGTAAGAAATCATAATGTCATCGATTCGCCAGCGTGGAAGAAAATCAAAATCATTGAGAATGTCTGCTACTTCTGGCAAGAGTCGATCACAGCCCTGAACCAACAAGGTCCAGTTTTCATCCGGAAGTTCACCGTAAATGGATTCCTCAAATGGGCCACGCTTAAGTTCATAGTCTTGCTCACCATGTTGAATCACCATACGGCTTTCAACCTCTTCCTCTAATGATAGGCCGGCAAGTTCTTCTGCAGTAATGGGGGCCTCAAAATCAGGCAAGGCATTTCGCAAAAGGATAGGTTTTTTCTGCCAGTACTCATTTAAAAAAGTGGCAAGGTCGATGGTATCGAAGTGAATCATGCTTTGTTCTCTGAAAATGTTAGTCGCACCATTATAGAGAAGTTTGTTGCAGATGTTAGCTAGAGAAGTTGATAGATTGGTTAACTTACCGGCCGGTAGGAAATTCTTCTTAATGCCCGGTAAGCAAATTTGAGTCAAAGCTATTATTTCACCAAGGATTTAACCCAATTTTCCATTGTATCATTGGCAATCGGGTTAGGCGCTTCCATGAAGTTGACCACAAATTCATCACCCAAATCCGTAACACCAATTGAGCGCGGTCGAACGGCAACCGGATCCGGTGAGGGTAGCTGCATGCCAAAACAAAGAATAATATTTTGGGCATCTTTGATATTGTCAGCGATTTCACCATTGCGTTCTTTGGTATGAGTGTAGTGGTCAAAACGTGCAATAAAACCGGCTTTTGGATGCGCATCGACTTGTTCTTGTAGAAAGTCCAAAATTGCAGGGACGGAATCAAATTTTGATTCTTCTTTTGTGAAACGAAGTTCAAAAATTGGGTATTTCTCTTTAAATATTTTTTGTTGCATGGTTTTCACCCTTCTATTAACGAAATATTTTTTAAGGTTTTTAGTCAAGAAAATAATATAAATTATAAAAATAACTTATGAATTATAGTAATTTCTTATGGGTGAATTGATTAAATGTTTTTATAGATTTGATTAAAGAGCCTTAAGCTATTTTCTGCATTATGCTGCCCTAATAATTCAATTTTTTGGGGTTAAATGTTGTAATGTGGATAGCCTATCGAGCTTGTGGGATTACTATGATGCAAATAAATACTCGCCATGAACCTACTGAAACCACGGATTTGAATTTTTTCGACGAACAGAATTTAAGCCTATCCGAGGTGATTAGTGCTTTGAGTTATGCACTGGATTTAACCGAGGGGCAGCCGGCTGGTCACAGTATCCGTTGTTGTTGGATTGGGATGCATATTGGCAAAATCATTGGGTTAAAACCTGCGGATTTATGGGATTTGTACTATACGCTGCTGCTCAAAGATGCTGGTTGTAGCAGCAATGCCGCACGACTCTATGAGCTTTATGGCAGTGATGATCGACAAACAAAAAGGGATTTTAAATTAATTAATAATGACAGTTCTAAGCAGGTGGTTGATTTTGTTCTGAAACATACCTCTGTGGGTGGGAGTCTAATTTCCAAGGCAAAGCGCCTGATTAATTTAGCCAAGCATGGAGAGCAAGAAACGGTTGAGCTGTTTACGACTCGTTGTGAACGCGGCGCTGAAATTGCACAAAGATTAGGGTTTAATGAGATT
Organism: Thiomicrorhabdus indica; assembly: GCF_004293625.1. NCBI lineage: Bacteria > Pseudomonadati > Pseudomonadota > Gammaproteobacteria > Thiotrichales > Piscirickettsiaceae > Thiomicrorhabdus > Thiomicrorhabdus indica. Next base: position 1,369,234 of record NZ_CP033040.1, read on the forward strand.
ATTGCGAATGGTATTCGTTATTTAGATGAGCACTGGAATGGCAATGGCAAACCTTATGGCATCAGTGGGACGAGTATTCCTGTTCACTCACAAATTGCTTTACTGGCTCAGGTGACGGACGTCTTTTTTCAAGCGGGTGGCAAGTTTTCAGTCTTAAATGAAGTCCGCCGCCGAAAAGGGACTTGGTTTAATCCTGAGTTAGTTGATGCGCTTTGCAGTATTGAAGGAAATAATGCATTTTGGGAAAGCCTTTCAAAAAAAGAGCTGGAAGAAGAGATTCGTCAGCTTGAACCACAACAGGAAAAAGTACCTCTTAGTGAAAATAAGCTTGACGATATTACCTTTGCCTTTGCAATGATTGTTGATGCCAAAAGCCCATTTACTCATGATCACAGTTCACGAGTAGCAGATTACACCATTCGGCTAAGCCAAGTTTTCGGATTTTCGCTCGAACAACAACGAGAGTTGAACCGCTGCGCACTGTTGCATGATATTGGCAAACTCGGTGTTAGCAATCATATTTTAGATAAGCCAGGCAAACTAACCGATAAAGAATTTGATCAGATTAAATTGCATCCGCTTTACTCGGAGCAAATTTTGCAAAGAATTAAACCTTTCTCCAGAATAGCGAAAATTTGTGGGGCGCATCATGAGAAGCTGAATGGTGGTGGTTATCCGTACGGCTTGAAAAATGAGCAGATTTTATTTGAAACCAAGATGATTACAGTGGCTGACATTTTTGATGCTTTGACTGCTCAGCGTCCGTATCGCGACGCAATGCCATTGGAAAAGGCTTTGCAAATTATGAAAAGCGAATGTGGAACATCCATTGATCCTGAAATATTTGAAGCTATGTTACAAATTGCTCCAGACTTGGAGTTGGTTTAGAAAAAGTATTATGTATTATTCACTGAAAAACAAAAAGCCATTCACAGATCTGTGCTTAAGGAACCTCAGATTCAATCAGAAGTTCCTGAATGGCTTTCAATGAATAATGCAATTTTAAGATAAGGACTATCTACAATTATCGACCTTTAAGAATGGTCGTTGCTAATTCAATATTTTTTGCTTGTTGTGCTGCATTACCAATATAAGTTGCTGGCGTTAGGTTGCGAAGATACTCTTTTGCATCGGCCGGCAAACCTTCCAAGCTATCAATAAAGTTTTGCATAATTTCTTGGTTCACTTTTTGACCACGAGTTAAGTCTTTCAGTTTCTCATAAGGCTTCTCAAAACCATGACGACGCATGACAGTTTGGATCGCTTCAGCTAGAACTTCCCAGTTATTATTTAGATCACGCGCCATTGCATCGGCATCGACTTCAAGTTTACTTAGACCTTTCATAGTGGCTTGCAAAGAAATCATGGTGTGAGCAACACCAACTCCAAGATTACGCAAAACAGTCGAATCTGTCAGATCACGCTGCCAACGTGAAATTGGTAGTTTTTGACCAAGGTGGTCGAAAATCGCATTGGCAATTCCTAAGTTTCCTTCAGAGTTTTCAAAATCAATTGGGTTAACTTTATGCGGCATAGCTGAAGAACCGATTTCACCGGCAATGGTTTTTTGCTTAAAGAAACCGTTAGAAATATAAGCCCAAACATCACGGTCAAAATCAATCAGGATTGTGTTGAAACGCTGAATGACATGGAAATATTCAGCAATGTAATCGTGCGGTTCAATTTGAATAGTGTATGGGTTCCACATTAAACCAAGGCTGTTTACAAACTGTTCTGAAAGGTCATACCAGTTCACATCTGGATAAGCTGCAAGGTGAGCGTTGTAATTACCTGTCGCACCATTGATTTTCCCCATGATACGGACGTCCATAAGCTGTTTCGCTTGACGTTGTAAACGATAAGAAACGTTGGCGAATTCTTTACCAGCTGTCGTTGGTGAAGCTGGTTGGCCGTGAGTACGCGATAACATTGGGATATCAGCCATGTCCTGAGCCATTTCAGAGATTTTAGCAATCACTTCATCCATGGCCGGAATGATTTGGTACTCACGCGCATCTTTTAGCATTAGCGCATAAGCAAGGTTGTTGATATCTTCTGAGGTACAGGCAAAGTGAACAAACTCTGAAACCGCCATTAACTCTTCATTATCTGCGAAATGTTCTTTAATCAGATACTCTACGGCTTTAACGTCATGGTTGGTGGTTTTTTCAATCTCTTTCACACGTTGCGCCATTTCCAATGAGAAATCATCAACTAATTGCATTAGGTGTGAAGTGGCTTGTGCACTTAATTCTGAAACTTCTGGAATCCCAGGATGGTTGGACAGCATTTTTAGCCAAAATACTTCGACTTTTACGCGATTCTTAATCAAACCGAATTCACTAAAAATTGCTTTTAAATCGCCAAGACGTCCGCCATAACGACCATCAACAGGGGAAATTGCAGTTAATGCAGAAAGTTCCATTTGCCAATCCTTTAAATATTGCTTTTTAAAAACGGCATATTATAGAGGAATTATGAATAGAAAACTTAAAAAAGAGGGCTCTGCAAAGAGGTTAGCACCTCCTTAAAACCAATTGTTTTTTTTAAGAATCTCCGTATTAGAAGGTATTCTTGAGCGAGTTATCTAAACGACAATTTTTTGTGCTAAATAGCGTATTCCTTTATACTTCACCAAAATTTATTGAAAGGTGTGACTATGAGCTTATATTCTGAATACATGGAAGAAATCGCAACACGTAAAAACGAATTGGGATTACATGCAAAACCCATCGATAGCGCGGAACTACTTGCTGAGATTATTGAGCAAATCAAGGATACTGCAAACGTCAATCGCGAAGATTCTATTCAGTTTTTTATCTACAACACGCTGCCAGGTACAACACCTGCTGCGGGTGTTAAGGCTAAATTCCTAAAAGAAATTATTTTAGGGCAAGAGCAAGTTGCGGAGATTTCAACAGAATTTGCATTTGAATTGCTGTCGCATATGAAAGGTGGCCCATCTATTGAAGTGCTTTTAGATTTAGCTCTTTCAGATGATTCTTCGGTTGCTCTTCCTGCTGCTGAAGTACTGAAAACTCAAGTGTTTTTATATGAAGCGGACACGGCTCGTTTAGAAGCTGCAGTTAAAGCTGGTAATACGATTGCCAAAGAGCTGTTAGAAAGCTATGCGCAAGCAGAGTTTTTTACCAAGCTTCCTGAGTTACCTGAAGAAATCAAAGTTGTGACTTATGTTGCAGCAGAAGGGGATATCTCAACAGATCTTCTGTCACCGGGTAACCAAGCTCACTCTCGTTCTGACCGCGAATTACACGGTCAATGTATGATCACACCTGAAGCTCAAGAAAAAATCAAAGAATTGCAAGCAGCTAACCCAGATGCAAAAGTGATGTTGGTTGCTGAAAAAGGGACTATGGGTGTTGGTTCTTCACGTATGTCTGGGGTGAATAACGTAGCACTTTGGACAGGCGAACCTGTCAGTCCTTATGTCCCATTCGTTAACAAGGCACCGATTGTAGCTGGAACAAACGGTATCTCGCCAATTTTCCTAACGACAGTGGATGTGACTGGTGGTATTGGAATTGACCTTAAAAACTGGGTCAAAAAGACGGACGCAGATGGCTCGGTTGTCAAAGATGATAGCGGCGAGCCAATTCTTGAACAGGTTTATTCAGTCGATACAGGTTCAGTATTGACCATCAATACCAAACAGAAAAAGCTGTATAACGGTGACAAAGAACTTGCAGATATTTCAGCATCTTTCACGCCAGCTAAAGTTGAATTTATGCGTGCTGGTGGTTCTTATGCTGTGGTCTTCGGTAAAAAGCTGCAAACATTTGCCGCTGAAACTTTGGGGGTTGAAGCACCGTCAGTGTTTGCACCTGCGAAAGAAATTTCTCATAAAGGCCAAGGGTTAACAGCGGTTGAGAAAATCTTTAACCGAAATGCTTTAGGTGTCAAATCTTCAACGCCATTGCATACAGGTTCCGACATTCGCGTAAAAGTGAACATTGTTGGTTCTCAAGATACAACGGGCTTGATGACGGCTCAAGAATTAGAAGCGATGGCGGCGACGGTGATTTCTCCATCGGTTGATGGTGCTTATCAATCGGGTTGCCACACTGCTTCGGTTTGGGACTCAAAGGCGCAAGCAAACATTCCAAAGCTTATGAGTTTTATGCACAATTTTGGCATGATCACCGGTCGTGATCCGAAGGGTGTTTACTATCCGATGACAGACGTAATTCATAAGGTTTTGAATGACATTACTGTTGATGATCGTGACATTATTATTGGTGGTGATTCGCACACCCGTATGTCAAAAGGTGTCGCGTTTGGTGCGGATTCTGGAACGGTTGCTCTGGCGCTGGCAACAGGTGAAGCTTCTATGCCAATTCCAGATTCGGTGAAAGTCACGTTTAAAGGTCAGATGAAGAGCTACATGGATTTCCGTGATGTAGTGCATGCCACACAGATGCAAATGCTGAAAGAGTTTGGTGAGAACGTTTTCCAAGGTCGTATTATCGAAGTGCATATTGGTACTTTATTAGCTGACCAAGCATTTACCTTTACCGATTGGACTGCAGAAATGAAAGCCAAGGCATCCATCAATATCTCTGAAGATGAGACGTTGATTGAGTCGCTTGAAATCGCGAAAAGTCGAATCCAAATCATGATTGATAAAGGAATGGATAACGACAAGCAAATGCTGCAAGGTCTTGTGGATAAAGCCAGCAAGCGTATTGCAGATATTAAATCGGGTGCAGAGCCTGCGTTGCGTCCAGATGCAAATGCGAAATACTATGCGGAATTAGTGGTTGATTTGGACCAAATCGATGAGCCTATGATTGCCGATCCAGATGTGAATAACCCTGATCCTTCGAAACGTTATACGCATGACTCGATTCGCGGGCTGTCTTATTACGGTGGCACCAAACAAGTGGATTTAGGATTTGTTGGTTCATGTATGGTGCATAAAGGCGATATGCAAATTATTGCGCAAATGTTCCGTAACTTAGAACAACAAAATGGTTCGGTTGAATTTAAAGCGCCACTGGTTGTTGCTCCACCAACGTACAATATCGTGGATGAGCTTAAAGCCGAAGGTGATTGGGAAATTTTACAGAAATACGCTGGATTCGAATTTGATGATTCGGCACCCAAAGATACCGCTCGTACCAAGTACGAAAACATTATGTATCTTGAGCGACCAGGTTGTAACCTATGTATGGGTAACCAAGAAAAAGCTGAGAAGGGTGATACGGTTATGGCCACTTCAACGCGTCTTTTCGAAGGTCGTGTCGTGCAGGATTCAGATGAGAAGAAAGGTGAGTCACTATTGGCCTCAACGCCTGCCGTTGTACTTTCGACTATCTTAGGTCGTACACCAACTTTGGATGAGTACAAAGCTGCAGTAGAAGGGATTCACTTAACTGACTTTGCACCGCCAGCGAAAGAGTTAAATACAGGACCTGCTACGATTGAGTTCAATATCTAAAGTTACTGTTTAGATTGATTCACAAAAAAACCGGGTAACGTGTTAGCGTTATCCGGTTTTTTTATGCTTGGAAATTTATATAAAAAAATACCGGCGAGTAAATCGTTACCGGCCGGTATTCTTTATAGGATTAAAGCTGAGTTGCTTACTTCATGGTATTCATCATGACACTCAATCTTGCAGCGGTTTCAGCGCTGATGTCACCCATTAGTTGTTCAATAAAGCTACGCTCCACTTCATAAAAACGTACATGATTATTACCAATAACTTCTCGAGCAACATAACCTATATCACCTAGACCATCGATCATGCCATTTTCAACCGCTTTGTCGCCCAACCAGACTAAGCCAGTATAAGTGTTTTCATCTTCCTTGATTCGGTCACCGCGTCCTGCTCGTACCGTATCAATAAATTGCTGATGAGTGCGCTCCAATACTTCTTTTTGGAAAAATGCACGGCCTTCTTGATCTGCCGGGCTGAAAGGGTCAATAAAGGTTTTGTGCTCGCCAGCGTGCATGGAACGATTTTCGACACCAATTTTATCCATTAACCCTGTGAGACCAAAGGTATCCATACGAACACCAATCGAGCCGATCATCGACCCTTTGTTGGCATAAATTTCATCGGCAGCGACGGCTACGTAATAGCAACCAGACGCACAAAGATCTTCAACGACTGCATACACAGGTTTGTTGTATTGTTTTTTCAAGCGCATTATTTCATCATTAATCAAAGCCGACTGCACTGGGCTGCCACCTGGAGAATTAGCTTTGATAATGACGGCTTCACTTTTCGGGTTTCGGAACGCGCGCTTTAAAATGTCGTTAATCACTTCAGCACTGACATGACTACCGGGCATAATCGCGCCTTCAAGGCGAACCACAGCAACATGCTTGTCACTGGTGCTGACACTTTCCATTACTTCTTTAGGTTGCAGGTTATCTACGGCGACATAGATAAAAAACACAATATATGCGGCAATCGCTAATTTGAGTAAATTGCCAAAACGGCGCGTCCAACGTTCTTGTTTTACGAGGCTTTCAACAGCAATTGCTAAGCGATCGAAACCACCGTTGTTTTTTTGAGGCTCTTGTTCCATCAAGCGGTCCTTCCTTTATAATAAAGCTTTAAAATCCAAAGCATTCTACCGTTTTCAAGATCATGACCCAAGAAAATCCATCCAATTCAATTGATGACTCAAAACAAACTCAATCGTCTAACAAGTCAAGTGGCGCCAATGAAGAACTAAACCGGCCGGTAGAATTCGATATCAAAGGATTTCTGAAGCAGTTGAGTGAACGTCCCGGTGTTTACCGTATGCTGGATGCTAAAGGTGACATTATTTATGTGGGCAAGGCGAAAAATTTAAAGCGTCGTGTCAGTAGCTACTTCTTAAAATCGCAGAAAGAGATAAAAACTGAAGCTATGGTGGCACAAGTGGCGTCGATAGAGGTCACGATTACCGACACAGAAGCCGAAGCGTTGATTCTTGAAAATACCCTTATAAAACGCCACAAACCCAAATATAACATTCTTTTTAGAGATGATAAGTCTTATCCGTATATCTATGTTTCAACGCAAAAAGCATTTCCTTCGCTCAGCTTTTTTCGCGGTGCGAAGCGCAAAAAAGGCGACTATTTTGGGCCTTTTCCTAATGCTTCGGCCGTGCATCAAACGATGGATGTTTTGCAAAAAATTTTCCCTGTTCGACAATGCCCAGAAAGCGTGTTTCGTCACCGTTCACGACCTTGTTTGCAATATCAAATTAAACGCTGTTCAGGCCCTTGTGTCGAAGGGTTGGTTTCAAAAGAAGCCTATGCACAAGATGTCCGACACACTTTGATGTTTTTGCAAGGTAAAAGCTTTGATGTGATCGAAGAACTTGGTCAACAGATGGAACAAGCGTCAATGGCACTGGAATTTGAAGAAGCGGGGATTTTGCGTGATCGAATTTCGGCACTGAGAACGGTTCAGAGTCAACACATTATCAACCAGCCGGGTGATAAAGACATGGATGTGTTGGCGATTTACGAGCAAGCCGGAGTGTTTGCTTTATGTTTGATGATGTATAGAGGTGGCAACCTTTGGGGAAGTGAAGTTTTTTATCCCAAAGTACCGGCAGATTTACCGGCCGGTGAAATTTTTAGTGCATTTATTTCTCAGCATTACAGTTTGCATCCGTTACCGAAGCTCATTATCTTGGAAGAAGATTTTGAAGAGCGCGATACCATACAGAAAGCCTTATCCGAACAGGTAAAAAACCCAGTCAGATTGCGGGTGGCGAATACGCATAATGACAAGGGTTTGATTAATCTTGCCCAAACTAATGCGCAAGCGGCTTTAAAGCAGCATTTGTCGCAAAAAGCCTCTCAGTTTGAACGGGTCACGGCATTGCAAGAGGTTTTAGGATTAAAAACACCGCCGAATTACATGGAGTGTTTTGATATCAGTCACACTCAGGGTGCGCAGACCATAGCCAGCTGCGTTGTGTTTAAAGAGGGAATTCCTAGTACGCAGCATTATCGAAAATTTAATATTGAAGGCATTCAAGGTGGCGATGATTATGCCGCTATGCATCAAGTGTTAACCCGGCGTTATCAGCGCTTAAAAAATGAATCGGTGAAACTGCCTGATTTGGTGATTGTTGATGGTGGAAAAGGGCAATTGAATCAAGCCATTGATGTATTAAAAGATTTAGAGCTTGAAAGTTTACCTTTAGTTTCTGTTGCAAAAGGCGAAGGCCGAAAAGCCGGACTGGAAATTTTATACACACCGCACAACAAACAAGGCATTGATTTGCAACCTGATGATCGAGCGCTACATCTAATCAATCACATTCGTGATGAGGCACACCGTTTTGCGATTACCAGTCACCGCAAAAAACGCCAAGCAACGTTTTCACAATCTCGATTGGAAGATATTGAAGGCATTGGTCCAAAAACACGAAAAAAACTCCTGATGCATTTTGGTGGCCTGACGGAAGTTAAAAACGCTGCTGTTTCAGAGCTGCAAAAAGTTAATGGCATTAGTGAGGCGAAGGCTCAACAAATCTACGATTATTTTCATGGCGAAGCTTGATCCAAAAACGGTAGATGAAGCGATTCAATTTAATTCAATTGCGTGATTGGTTTCATCAAAACCTGAATTGACGTGAGAACAAAAACATACCATTAATAAGAAGTAAGAAGGGCAGTACAAATAAAATGAGTGAGTAGTAGTTTTATTGAAGAAAAACGATTTAAGGGTTTTTGAAATTGATAGGGGATTATATATTGATATAGAGCAATAAAGATGGTGCCCAGGGCCGGAGTCGAACCGGCACAGTATTTCTACCGGGGGATTTTAAGTCCCCTGCGTCTACCAATTTCGCCACCTGGGCAGGTGTTTAGCATGTTGCTAAATAATGCGACTAAACAATTGTTTGTTTAGTATAAGAAAATGGAGGCGGAACCCGGAGTCGAACCGAGGTCCACGGATTTGCAATCCGCTGCATAGCCACTCTGCCATTCCGCCATATTCTTGGAGCGGGAAACGAGGTTCGAACTCGCGACCTCAACCTTGGCAAGGTTGCGCTCTACCAGCTGAGCTATTCCCGCTTGAATGGGGCGTATTATAGGGGCTGGTAAGCAAAGGTCAAGCAGTTTTTATCAAGTTTTTGCACATTCTTTGAAATGTTTACCGGCCGGTGTTTTGTAATGAATTGTAAAAAAGATACCGGCCGGGAAAGTCTTTAGTTAACTATTCTTTTGTCGATGCAATAATTTGCGGTAGGGCAGCTTTGGTGTATTGAACCCAAGTGATGACGGTTAAAGTTGCTGCAAAGTAAAGCATTGGGAACCCAAGTTCGCCCCAGTTTACTCCCCAAAGTTCTCCGCCATAGAGTAGCCATGTTAATGCAGCTAATTGTGAAGCAGTTTTGATTTTTCCAAGATAGGAAACTGCAACGACTTCACGAGCGTTATTTTCAGCCATCCATTCTCGCAATGCAGAAATGGCGACCTCACGCATCATAATAACAATCGCGGACAAGATAACGAGAAGGTTTTCATGGTACTCTGCTGTGACAACAATCAGTGCTGCTGCGACGATTAATTTGTCGGCGACGGGATCTAGAAACGCCCCAAGTTTGCTAGAAGAACCAAGCTTGCGTGCTAGGAAGCCATCAAACCAGTCTGTGATCGCGGCAATCATAAATGCAAGCCCAGCCCAGAATCGAGCGTCTTCGATAGGGGCGTAATAACAAACAATGAATACTGGTATTAAAATTACCCTTGACCACGTCATCATCATTGGAAGCGATTGTAAATTCATATCGGATACTTTTATGTGTCTTGAAATGGTGGAATAGTACCACAAGGATTTGAATCCGTGTCTGGCAGTTTTCAGACAATTCATTGCAAATTCAATGTCACATCACGTTATCGAATGTCTAAATTCAAATTTAGAGGGACATATTTTTTTTCTAACCAAATAAACCAGTCTTGCTGCTGCTGGCAGTGACTATGGCAACCACCAGTTGAACAGTTTTGGCCGGTGAGTTTTTGAATATTCCCTTGACGTATTAGCCGTTGCAAAATTCCTTCAGCGGCAGAGGTGTTTAAGTCAAAATGATGACAAATGTCATCAAAAGTGACTTTTTCATGCTGCTTAATGTAGCGTTTCACTTCAAGTAGAATCATACAGTTTGCTGAGTTTTAGAAGAATTCGCGATACGCTTTAAGCTTATAAATAAAGCGATAAAAATAAGTGAAAAAGCCAAGAGCCAGAGGCTACTGGTTGTTGGGTGTCGCTCAAAAATCATAATTTGGTAAAAACTTACTGCAACCGCATAGCCCAAGAATAAACTCCAGCCTGCACTAAACAGTGCCCATTTTGAGCCGAGTTCTTGCTTTAAGGCACCAAAAGTCGCCACACAAGGGAAATAAAGCAAGATTAATAACAGATAAGCAAACGCGCCGACCTGCCCATCAAAATAGTTTGCCATTTTGTCTAGGGTACTTAACTCAAACCCTTGTTCATCAGCTATTAGAGATTTATCTTCAATTGATTGAATACTACTTAATCCTAGTGGGTCGGCTAAATCTGCAAATAAATTTTGTAGGTTGTCTCCAATCGTTGCACTGGCTTCGGTTAAGGCGGGGATTAAGGCGTAGGAATCTTCCGAAGCACTAATTGGAGTTTTTTGTTGGTAAAGTGCATCAAGCGAGCCAACAACCACTTCTTTAGCCAAGATTCCGGTAAACAATCCAACGGTTGCCGGCCAGTTCTCTTCAGTAATGCCTAGAGGCGCAACAATTGGGGTTGCAGCTTTGGCAATTTTACTTAGAACAGAATCAGATTGATTTTCATGCCCAAAAGATCCGTCACTGCCTAAACTGTTTAGAACATTTAGAACCATCACAACAATAACAATGACTTTCCCTGCGTCGATAATAAAGCTCTTAAGTTTATTGCGAGCATTCAGTAAAACATTCAGGGCAGTGGGTTTATGGTAAATTGGTAATTCCATAAGCAACGGTGAAACCTTACCTTGCAGCAGTGTGTATTTTAAAAGCAGTGCCGTCAGCACAGCAGCCAGAATGCCGACAAGATACAGTGTGAAGACAATTAAAGCGGCATTATCTGGAAAGAAAGCGGTTGCAAACATTACGTAGACAGTCAGGCGTGCGCTACAGGACATAAAAGGTGTCATTAGGGCGGTTTTGATACGGTCTTTTGAGTCTGGCAAAGTTCGTGTTGCCAATACGGCTGGTATATTGCAACCAAACCCTACCACGAGTGGTACGAATGCTTGGCCGGATAGGCCGAGCTTGCGCATCAGGTTGTCAACCACAAGAGCTGCACGTTGCATATAGCCGGTATCTTCAAGAATGGAAAGCAAAATAAACAAAGCACCAATGACAGGAATAAATGTCGCAACCACTTGAATGCCGCCGCCAATCCCATTCGCCAGAACGGTGATTAACCACTCTGGGGCATTGATTTGCTGGAGCAGATAGCTTGGCGTATCAACAAAAAGTGCTTGTGCACCTAAATCGAAAAAATCGATAAAGACATTCCCAAAGGCAATAGACGTTGCGAAAAGTAGATACATCACCAATAAGAAAATCGGCATTCCTAAAATCGGGTGTAAAACCCAGTGGTCAATAACATCGGTAGTATTACGGGTAAATTGGTCTGTGCGGGTTTCACTGGCATGAGCAGAATCATGAGCAAACTGAAAGTATAAATCTGCACTGATAAGTTCAAGATCTTCTGAGTAAGTTTTCTCAAGTTGTTGTTTTTCTTGCTGACAAAAGGTTCTTACATTTTCAGGAGCACTTTGTGGGTTCACTAACATCTGTAATGATTTCCAACAAGAACGCTTCTCTTTTATTTCAACATGTCCTTCCATCATAAGCTGCAGTTTCCCTAAACTGATAGCGAGCTCTTCTGGGAGTTCAAAGCTTATTGACGTTTTTTGGTTTAAATATTCAGGCAGTTTCTGTTTTAGCTCATCAATACCTTTGTTGTGATAAGCAGAAATAGGAATAACAGGACAGCCTAATGCATTGGAAAGTTTTTCAATATCAATGTGTAGATTGTAATCTTTAAGCAAATCCATGCGATTCAAGACAACGACCACTGGAAGACCCATATGAAGAAGTTGCGCTGTTAAAAACAATTGGCGTTCTAAGTTTGTGGCATCTATGACATTAATGATTAAATCAGCCGGTTGGCATTGCAAAAAATTACAGGCAACGCGTTCATCTAAACCACAGTGCTGAGATTGTTCAAGGCTGTAAACCCCTGGCAAATCTATTAGATGAAACGGTGTTTGATTGATTTTAAAATGCCCAGATTTTTGTTCAACTGTCACTCCAGGCCAATTTCCTGTTGTTTGTTGTGCGCCTGTTAAGCGATTGAATAGGGTGGTTTTCCCACAGTTAGGATTACCAATCAATGCAATTTGATAGTGATGTTGGGCACTATACCGGCCGGTATGGTTTTCAGTGTTTTTGGGAATGACTGTCATGATAATAGTTCAACTTCAATGAATTTTGCGTAGGTTTTATCAATTGCAAATCGACTGCCATCGACATTAATAACGAAGTTTTGTCCGCGAGTCATAAGAAGTTGAATAATGCTGTGTGTGTGAAAACCTAAGTTAACCAGACGCATTTTTAAATCGACATTCCCTTTCAATCGAAGAAGTTGGCAGTGTTGCCCTGTTTTACATTGGTCTAAAGTCATGTTTTTCATCGTATATTTTGTCAGCCTAAAATACTAGGTCTGAAAATAAATAGTCGCTTTTGAATGGCGCATTGTTAATTCAAATGAACTGTTCAATGGGATCAAATAATGGAATCAATCAAGGATACCTATTTTCTAAAGGTAAATTTTACTTGAAAAGTTGAAAGTTAATGATAATAATTACCATTAATAAATTTTATTCAGAGCTATTCAGGAGGCGTAATGAATCATTCAAACTCAATCATGCCGACAAATTTATCCACGTCAATCAAGGTTGCTGATGTTGATCAGGGTGAAATGGCTTTGGCGATTTCTCAGCACGCACTTGAAAAATTATTAAAGTCCGGTGTCTTAAATGCAAGTGACCTCCGACCACTGACGACGCAAACCAAAAATACAATCCAAAAACAGTGTCTTAAAGGTTGTCAAGGCCACTCTTGTACGCAGTGTATTTTTCAAAAAGTTTGTGAATTTTCCTAATTCATTACGACTGTTGTCTTAAGTCTGGTATAACCGAAAGGTATTTTCTATCAAGTTTGTCAAACTGTTAAAATGTCCGCAATTTTAACAGTGATAGAGAGTCAGCATCATGTCTAAGCAAAATCCTACCGTTGGTGTCATCAGTCTTGGTTGCCCGAAGGCGACTGTGGATACAGAGCGAATTTTGACTCAGCTTAGAACGGAAGGTTATCACCTCACTAACAGCTATGAAGATGCGGATACGGTGATCGTTAATACCTGTGGATTCATTGATAGTGCGGTTCAAGAGTCATTGGACACCATCGGTGAAGCACTGGAAGAAAACGGCAAGGTCATTGTCACAGGCTGTTTGGGAGCAAAAGACGATGTTGTTAAGGATGTTCACCCTAAAGTTCTCGCAGTGTCTGGGCCGGCCGCTTATCAGGAAGTGGTTCAGGCCGTTCATGATGTTGTCCCTCCACCGCAGCATAATCCATTTGTTGATTTGGTGCCGCCTCAAGGGATCAAACTCACCCCTAAACATTTTGCATATCTGAAAATCTCTGAAGGTTGTAATCATCGCTGTACTTTCTGCATTATTCCATCAATGCGTGGTGACTTAGTTAGCCGGCCGGTAGCGGATGTTCTGGCCGAAGCGAAACGCTTGAAAGAAGCAGGTGTTCGTGAGTTATTGGTGGTTTCACAAGATACCGCTGCTTATGGTGTCGATGTGAAATATAAAACTGATTTTGCAGATGGTCGTCCAACAAAAACCTCGATGGTTGGTTTGTGTGAGGCCTTGGGTGAAATGGGCGGTGTGGATGATTTTTGGGTACGTTTACACTATGTTTACCCCTATCCGAACGTTGAAGAAGTGATTCCTCTTATGGCTGCTGGAAAAATTCTGCCCTATTTGGATATGCCTCTACAGCATGCCAATCCACGGGTTTTGAAAGCGATGAAACGTCCTGGAAATGTGGAAAAAACCTTAGAGCGTATTCAGAACTGGCGCAAACAAGTACCGGATTTAGTCATTCGTTCAACCTTCATTGTTGGTTTTCCAGGTGAAACTGAAGAAGAATTCCAAGACTTGCTCGATTTCTTGGAAGCCGCTCAATTAGACCGTGTGGGATGCTTCCAATATTCTCCGGTTGAAGGTGCTGTGGCAAACGAAATTGCTGAACCTGTTCCTGATGAGGTAAAACAAGATCGTTGGGAGCGCTTTATGGAGACACAGCAACGAATTTCTGCAAACAAAATGCAGGCAAAAGTCGGGCGTCAGATGAAAGTTCTAGTGGATGAAATTGATGAGCAAGGCGCGATTGCTCGTTCTATGGCAGATGCACCTGAGATTGATGGTCTTGTTTTTATTGAAGGTGGGCATCATTTAATGCCAGGACAGTTGATTGAAGTTAAAATCGTTGCAGCAGATGCTTATGATTTATGGGCAGAAGTTGTCGAAGAGTTTGAAGCGGATAAAGAAACGTCCTATATTGAACTTGGCTAAGGAACCTCTGTTTGAATCAATTTGATTCAAACAGAGGTTCCCTGAGTCTGTAAATTATTCAAAAATATGAGCAACCTACAGAATTCAACCATCCAAGGATTTAGACCGATTATTCCAAAGCAACCTAAAATCTTGGTTCTTGGAAGCATGCCAAGTGTCAAATCCTTAGAGGATGAATTTTATTACGCACATTCTCGAAATGCCTTTTGGCCGATTATTGAGAACTTGACCGGCCGGTCTTTAAAGAGTATTTCCGAAAAAATCTCTGCATTGGATGACCTAGGGATCTTTTTGTGGGATGTGCTCCAAGCTTGTGAACGTAAAGGAAGTTTGGATAGCGCCATTCGAAATCCCGAAGCGAATGATTTTGAAGGGATTTTTACAGATTACCCCGAGATTCAGGCAGTTTGCTTTAATGGTCAAGCTGCAGAGAAATTGTTCCGGCAGCATGTTCTTAAACACCAATCCTTACCGGCCGGTCTCGTTTATCGATCACTTCCCTCAACCAGTCCTGCCAATGCAAAATTAAAAATCGAAGATAAATACTTGATTTGGGAAGAAAATTTGCGTCCTTTTTTGTAGAATACGCGTCCAAAGTGGCAATACACATGATTGCCCAAATATTTTACCCTTTCATATAGGAGATTTGCCTTGCAAGCAGAGACTCAAAACATGACTGATTCAGGTTCAGTCAAAGTGGTATCGGAACTTTTATCACCGGCCGGTACTTTAAAGAACATGGAATATGCGTTTGCTTATGGCGCGGATGCGGTTTATGCCGGTCAGCCTCGTTACAGTTTGCGAGTGCGTAATAATGAGTTTAATGAGGAAAACCTTGCTAAAGGGATTGCGCGGGCGCATGAGTTAGGCAAGAAGTTTTATGTGGTATCGAATATCGCCGCCCATAACTCCAAAGTAAACACCTATATGAAGGACATTAAGCCAATCATCGACATGAAGCCGGATGCATTGATTATGTCTGATCCAGGGTTGATTGCGATGGTTCACGAGCAATATCCTGAACAAGAAATTCATCTGTCGGTGCAATCCAATGCTGTGAACTGGGCAACGGTAAAGTTTTGGTATAACGCTGGAGTGCGTCGAGTGGTGCTTTCGCGTGAATTATCGATGGCAGAAATCCGAGAAATTCGTGAAAAAGTTCCCGAAATGGAGTTGGAAGTTTTTGTTCACGGTGCTTTGTGTATCGCCTATTCGGGGCGTTGTCTGCTTTCGGGTTATATCAACAAGCGTGATGCGAACCAAGGGACATGCACCAATGCGTGTCGTTGGAACTACAACACCTATGAAGCGAAAGAAGATGAAACCGGTGAATTAGTCGGCACGCCTAAAATTCAAGTGGAAAATATTACAGACTTGACTGGTACGACTGATCGTCCAGCCCCAGAAACCAGTGTTTATGAGCCGACATTGGGAGAAGGGGAAACAACCGATCAAGCGATGTTATTGGAAGAAGAAGGTCGTCCAGGTGAATTAATGCCGGCTTTTGAAGATGAGCATGGCACCTACATTATGAACTCCAAAGATTTGCGTGCTGTGGAACTGATTCCTGAATTGGTGGATATGGGCGTTCACTCTCTTAAAATTGAAGGCCGAACCAAGTCACATTACTATGTGGCAAGAACGGCGCAGGTTTACCGTAAAGCCATTGATGATGCACTTGAAGGTAAACCATTCGACCGTAGTTTGTTGGAAGATTTAGAATCCTTGGCAAGTCGCGGTTATACCGAAGGTTTTTTACGTCGTCATGTTCATTCGGAATACCAAAACTACGAATATGGCGTTTCAAAATCAGAGCGCCAACGTTTTGTGGGTGAAGTTGTCGATGTCGTGGAGCGCGATGGTCGTTCAATGTTGGAAATTGATGTTAAAAACAAATTCTGCGTTGGTGATTCGCTGGAAATCATGTCACCGGCCGGTAATGTTTCATTGGTGTTGGATCACATGCAAACCCACCATGACGAAGTGGTTGATTGTGCAAAAGGCTCTGGTTGGGTTGTCCGTATTGTCAATCCGTTCAAAGATTTGGACAAGGAAACATTGCTGTTCTGTTTGGTCATGCGCAATGAGTCGTGGGGTGGTGATGTCAAAAGAGATGCCGCTGCCAAAAAGGCGAAAGACGAACAAACGAAAATCGATGAAGCGAATCGCGCAGCGGCAGCCGCGAAAAAAGCATAATTTTCGGATAAACACCGTACAGTCAAGTAGCCATTTCAAAGTGCGCTGTGCACCCTCCATGGTTACTCATCGTAGCACTTCCATGTGCTACGGTGCTTTTCAATGACTTTTGGCTGCGGTTCAAATATAGGTTGTAAATTATGGCTTTAAAAATTTTAGAAGGCTGCATTAACTGCGATATGTGCGAGCCGGAATGTCCTAATAAAGCGATTTATATGGGAGAGAAAATCTACGAGATTAATCCGGATTTGTGCACAGAATGTGTTGGCTTTTATGATTCGCCAACCTGTATTAGTGTTTGTCCATTGGATGTGATTATCACTGATCCAGAACGAGTGGAAGACAAAGAAACACTCTATGAGAAATTTACTCAGCTTGTCAATGAAGACAAAATTTAGTCTAAATGCAGTTTGTTAATTAAATAATCAAGCCTCAAGTTATCTTGGGGCTTTTTTGTATGGAGATGGAATGAGGTCTTTTCTAATTTTAGCGCTATTTATCGGCAGTCTTAAAATCGCCAACGCAATGAATCTACCGGCCGGTGAATTAGTTCAAATAGGGCAGAAGATTTACCAAAATGAATGCGCTTCTAAGCCTGAAAACCTAATGCATTGGAATGCTAATGAGTCGTTCGCATCCATGGGAATCGGCCATTTTATTTGGTTTTCTGAAGTCACCAATCAAACAGACTTACGTTTTGAAGAGCAGTTTCCAGAGTTGGTTCGATTTATTTCTCAACATCAAACTTTACCGGCCGGTCTCAATTGGCTAACTGGTTCCGCGCCTTGGAACTCTAAACAAGCGTTTTTACAGTTTAAACACAATGCAGACTCCTCACAGCTAAAACAGTGGCTCATAAAAACTCAAAGCCTTCAGGCTCAGTTCATCTGGAGTCGTTTTCTAAAACGTCTAACACGCTTAAAGAGTCAAAATGCCTTAAAAAAACCTGAAGTGTCAGAAATTTTGCATCAAATGTTGCGAAATCCTAAAACGCGTTTTGCTTTAGTTGATTATGTCAATTTTAAAGGTTGGGGAGATAACCCAAAAGAGCGTTATCAAAATCAAGGATGGGGATTATTACAAGTTTTAGAAAAGGTGGCGTTGGTTCGAGGAAAACCTGACCGGCCGGTAAACTTTCAACAGCAGGTGTTGCTTGAGTTATTTGTTAACTCAGCCAAACAGGTTTTGGATAGTCGCATTAAAAATGCCCCTTCATCAAAAAATGAAGGGGCGTGGCGGAATGGTTGGTATGTACGATTGAATGGTTATCTTTAAGCAGGTTAAATTTAATCCTCTAAATAGGTTTGGTAATAATCGTCACAATACAGCTTTTTACGCGGTTATTTTCCAACATCTCAAGAGGTGAAACAGTGGCTCGAACTTCAAGTGAATCAGTATCGCTATTTTTTGGTTTCAATTTGAAACGTATGGTCATAGTTTGCGTAAGTTTCAACTTTTGAACTTTGGACAAATATGCGATAAAGCTATCACGACTCTCTTTAGAAATTTGATCAATGAATTCATCAGAGTTAAAACCTTGTTCAATTTGGCTCTCTGCGACATTAAATAACTGAATAAAACGATCATTCAAATGTGTAAATTTTTCACTGCTAAAGTCAAAAACCGATTGGGCAGCTGGAATATCAAAGACTTCTTCTATTAAGCTCTCTTTTTCCGAAAGTTGCTGTTGATGTGCCACGATTTGACTGACGTCTTTCAGGGTACCGATTAGCTTGTTTGCTTGTTTCAAATCATTGAAAGACACTACGGCATCAAACTCTATCCAAATAGTATTTTTTGATGAAGATTTCTGTACTCGATACACGAGTGGTTTCAGTGATTTTCCTTCAAGCAATTCGTGTATATATTTTTCTAATTTTGCGCGGTCTTCACTGTGAGCAAGTCCAATAAAGGCTTCATAGCTTGGAGAAAAATTTTCATCGTCTATTTCAAACAGATGAGACGCTCCGGTGGTCCAATTTAATTTTCGAGAATTAATGTCCCAATTAAAGGCACCGATTTTACCAAGGAATTCTGCTTCCCGAAGACGCTGATTAGATTGAGCTAAATCACAAGTGAGTTGTTCCAGTTTAGATTGCTGAGCTTCTTTGTCTTCATAGGCAACTCGAAGTTCTGCATAGGCTGTTTGTAATTCTTCGTTGGTTGACTGCAACTCCTCATTCGTAGTTTCGAGTTCTTCGTTTGAGCTTTGAAGTTCCTCGTTTGAGCTCTGCAATTCTTCGTTCATCGATTGCATTTCTTCGTTGGACGTTTCAAGCTCTTCAATGACGGATTGAAGTTGTTCTTTGGCTTTAATTAACTGGCGTTCTTGCTCTTTACTAAAACGCTCTTCTCCTGCATTGCTGTCCATTGATCGAGGGACATCCATCTCTTCATCAATTTGACAAAGCAGTAAAAAAAGAGCCCCTAAACGAGGGCGTTCTTCAATTCTTAGTAGGTTGATACGAGCATAAAAACTGTTATTACCAATTTCGAGACGTTGGTAGGGGGTTTTTATGGATTCAACATCTTGTAATTCCAATGAGTGCATTGCCGATCGAAGATCAATAGTCAATGTTGGGTGTAAATTTTTATATATGTTGTTGGAAGGTTGACCATCTGGACGAACCAACAATGGGTTTTGACCTTTATTGAAAATGATGTCGAGGTTTTCATTCAAAACGATGACATATTTAAAAAACTCTTGATTGAGTTTTTCAGTAATTAAGTCTTGAAGGGTGATTTCAAAAGACGGTTTGGTTGCACGCCCAACCTTCATGTCATCGTCTTTGGCCTGTACCGGATCAATATAATCTTCAATATCTTGGTATGAAACATTTCTTAGGGGTGCATGTTTTTTTCCTAAGAATACGGCTTCATAAACTTTTCCAGAACGCGATGCAGAACGGAACTGTTCGTGGAATACGCCAATGGATTCGGATTGTCCCAAGAAAAGTAAACCTTTAGGGTTTAAGGCATAATGGAAGATCGGAATAAGTTGACGTTGTAACTCTAAGTTGAAATAAATCAACAGGTTACGACAAGAAAGTAAATCAAGTCTTAAAAAAGGTGGATCATTGATTAAGTTGTGAACCGAGAAAATTAGATTTGCTTTAATCGGTTTGATGACCTCGTAGTGATCATTATGCAAGGTAAAGTATTTACGCTTATAAAGGTCTGGCATGTTTTGCAGAGCGCTTTCAGGGTAAACACCATTTCTGGCAAACTCGATAGCATTTTTGTCAATGTCGGTTGCAAAAATTTGAATTTTATATTCATCAATTGCAGGGCCAATGACCTCATTAAGAAGGATGGCTATTGAATAAGCTTCTTCCCCAGTGGAACAACCTGGAATCCATGCTCGAAATACTTTGCTCGATTTGTTAACAAAGTAATGCTGCAAATGAGTGTGCAGAGACTCAAACGCACGGTTGTCACGGAAAAAGGCGGTTACACCAATTAAGAAATCATTGAACAAGAGTTCGATTTCTTTGGCATTGTCCATTGAATAACTTAGGTAGTCTTCAATCTTGGGAATTTTTAATGTCGTCATTCGACGTTCAATACGACGAAGAATAGTTGTCTCTTTATAGAGAGTGAAATCAACATTAAAGTGCTTTTTAACCAAGCCCATAATGCGATTGTAATTGTCGCGCGAGATGGCTGTTTCTTCAAATGAGTAGTTGTGTGCTCTTGGAAATTTAAGAATATTTTTAAGTTCAAGACCTATCTCTTGAGCGTTTAGAATTAAATCAATATTTCCAGAATTAATGGCAGAATTTGGCATGCCGTTATATTTTGCAGCATTTGGATCCTGTGCTATACCAAAACCACCTTCGCCTTTAATTGCTCGAATTCCACGGGCTCCGTCTGAGCCAGTTCCTGACAAAACTATCCCTATTGCATTTTCTTTTTTTGCAACAGCAATAGATTCGAATAATAAATCCACAGATGGACGTGGACTTTGTCGTTCTTGTGACGCTGCAGTTAGGATAATTTGGTCATTGTGATTAATTTCAATATTGTAATTCGGAGGACAAACATAAATAGTATTAGGCTGTAATGATGCTTGGTGTTTGGCTGGCACGACAGGGATGGTCGAGTCTTTTTCCAGTAAGTCAACCATCATGCTTTTATAAGATGGAGAAAGGTGTTGCGCTATGACAAAACTCATACCGGTGTTGGTAGGCAGGTTCGCCACCATATGTTGTAAAGCTTCAAGACCACCTGCACTTGCACCAACACCAACGACGTAATGAATGTCTTCTGGGTTTAAGGTGTTTTTCTCAACACTCATTTTGTAATCTTCAGTCAAGTTTTCAAAATCGTTCGTTGCTATGGCCAAATCTTTATTTATGGCTTCGGTACTAACGTCTGTTTTCGATGAATTAGCGTTTTCAATTGGCTCGGCTGATTGAGGTTGATCTGTTTTCTTGGTCATAAGAATACAATTTCCCAGAGATTGATATGAGACTGTCATACATGGCTTAAATAAATACTTTATCAATAAGTAATAATTATTACTTAAACCGCGATATTAGAGAATGTTACCAAATTTAAAGCGCCTAAAGTAAGTGATTTTTTGCAAGTTAAGTTGTTTTATAAAAAATGTTTATCGAGTAAGATTCCTTAAGTTTTATTTCATTGTGGAGTTTGTCAAAACCAATGCAATCACAAGATATCTCGTCTTTATCCAAATGGGATAAATTTCGCAAACTATTGGTTGCGACACGTCCAAATTTTTTAGTGCTTCCAATTGCATTAGTCACTTTAGGTTTTTCAATCGCATTTGAAAATGGCTATTCATGGAATTGGCCAGCATTTGTTATGACTTTGGTAGGTGCTATTTTTGCTCATGCTTGGGTGAACTTGCACAATGAAATAACGGATTCAAAAAATAAATTAGATGCTCAAACCCCTAAAACCCCATTTAGCGGAGGAACTGGAACTTTTGTATTAATACCGAGCTTATTGCCCTTAGCAAATCAAGCCCTCTTAGTGTTGTTTGGAATATTAATGGTTATTTTGATGGCATTTACTTGGATTTATGGCATAGAGTTATTTTTCCTAGCATTTATTGGTGGTATTTTAATGTTGTCTTATAGTCGTTGGTTAGTACATAGACCTTGGCTATGTTGGGCTTCTGCTGGTTTAGCATTTGGCCCATTAATGGTTTTAAGTGCATTTTGGATTGCCAGTCAGACTTTCACCGTCGAGTCATTCGTTTTATCGTTCGTGGTTTTTTTCTGGGTGAATAATTTGTTGTTGTTGAATCAAGTTCCGGATTACTTTGCAGATCAAACGGTTGGTCGTAAAAATCTCGTGATTAAATATGGATTAAAAAACGCCTTATGGTTTTATTCTGCGGGTGCATTTCTCAGCCTGTGCTGCTTGTGGAGCATGGCGATTCAGGGCCAAACTTATGGATGGATTTTTATAAGTTTTATTTGGAGTGCGTTTATTATCTGGCAAATAAAACAGGTATTCAGTACTTATCATCAAATGTCTGATGAGTTTAAGATGGCATTTGAGAGAAAGGTTTCAGATTTAAACTCACTTCCAGAACATATTGCTACACATACATTTGAAGATTGGCACCGGGTACTTGGAATTAATGTCGCAATCAATATACTTATACCGTTAAGTCTCTCAGCTCTGCTAATATTGGGTTCATAAAACTATTTAGATAATACAATTTCTATTAAAACCCTGTCGATTAAGGAATGAATATGCACTACCAAACACTTAGTAACTGTGTTGGAAATACACCTTTAGTTCAATTGGTACGTTTGGTTAATACCGAGACAAATAGCATTGTTTTGGCAAAACTTGAAGGAAATAACCCGGCTGGCTCAGTAAAAGATAGGCCCGCATTGAATATGATTTTGCAAGCGGAGAAACGTGGAGAGATTAAACCCGGTGACACGCTGATCGAGGCTACTAGCGGCAACACAGGAATAGCTTTGGCTATGGCGGCTGCTATGCGTGGTTACCAAATGAAATTAATCATGCCTAATAACATGAGTATGGAGCGAAAGGCTTCGATGAGTGCGTATGGAGCACAGTTAATTGAAGTAACCAAAGAAGAAGGGATGGAAGGTGCAAGAGATTTAGCGCAACGTATGGTTAATGAAGGTCAAGGCATCATGTTAGATCAGTTTGCCAATCCGGATAATCCGTTAGCGCATTATCAAACCACAGGTCCTGAAATTTGGCATGCCACTCAAGGGCAAGTCACGCATTTTGTTTCAGCGATGGGAACCACTGGAACAATTATGGGGACATCTATGTATCTAAAAGAACAAAATGCTGATGTCGAGATTGTCGGTGTGCAACCTAAAGAAGGCGCAGCAATTCCTGGTATACGTCGTTGGCCAGAGGCGTATATGCCGAAAATTTATGAATCAACTAGAGTTGATCGTACGATTGATATGTCGCAAGATTTAGCAGAAGAAACTATGCGAAATTTGGCAAAACAAGAGGGGATTTTTGCTGGAGTTTCCTCGGGAGGAGCTGTCGCTGCCGCACTTCAAGTTGCGAATGAAACTGAAAATGCCGTTATCGTCTGTATTATTTGTGACCGAGGGGATCGCTATCTCTCGACCGGTGTTTATAATCCATAAAATAGATAAAAAAGAGACACGCTCGTATGGCTCGTGAAATAGAAAGAAAGTTTTTACTTAAAACTGACGATTGGAAATCTTTAGCTCATCAACACACTCCTTTTGCACAAGGTTATTTAACTCCTTTGAATTCAAAAGCGAAAAGCTCGGTTAGAATTCGCATTGAAGGAGATAAAGCCAACATCAATATCAAAAGTCTAGAAATTGGCTTAAGCCGAGATGAATACGAATATTCAATTGATTTTGATGATGCAAAGAAAATGTTGGCTACTTTAGCAGTAGGCCCTGTGATTGAAAAAGTTCGCTACTTAGTCAAGTTTGGTCAACATACCTGGGAGATTGATGAATTTAGCGGAGATAATGCCGGACTTGTCGTTGCCGAAGTTGAAATGGCTTCTGAAGATGAATTGATTGCTATGCCTGAATGGGTTGGCAGAGAAGTGACTCAAGAGAAACGCTTTTACAATATAAGTTTGTCTGACTATCCTTATTGTGCTTGGCGAGCAGATGAAAAATCTTAAATTCAAGAAGAATGTGCATATTTTGTCAAACAATTTGCACATTTAAAAGTGTAGTAGCTGTTACACTTTGCAAACTATTTAATAAATTTTACTCGTTTAAGTGTTTCTTCCCTTGGAAGGTTTTCAACCTTGTGGCGAGGGCAAAGCACCTAGTTTGTCACTTAAAAGGATTTAGTCATGTTGCCATTAAATAAAGTTTTGAAGAAAAAAATAACCAATTCGGTATTGGTGACCGCCATGAGCTTAGCATTACCGGCCGCTGCGTCTGCAAACGGATTGGTTGATATTTTTCAAATGGCGTTACAAAATGACCCTCTGTTGGCTCAGTCAAAGGCTCAACTTGAAGCCGATAAACAATCCATTCGTTCAATTAAAGGTGGACTTTACCCTCAAATTACTGCGAGTGGCCAATATAATGACATTGATTCACCAAGCGCTGATTACAATTCCTCTCAAATGGCCGTGACACTGAATCAATCGATTTATCAACATGAAGTGTGGTCTCGTTATGACCAAGCAAAAACTGCCATTCAAACGTCTGAACTATCAGTCGCAATTGCCGAACAAAATTTGATTTTATCGACAGCTCAGGCATATTTTGATGTGCTTTTAGCAAAGCAAAATCTACAACTCTTCAAAACTAAGGAAGCGTCAGATTTAACGCAACTTGAGAGTGCGCAAGCTTCAGCTGAAGTTGGTTTAGCCAGCAGAGTCGATGTATTACAAGCGCAATCAAGCTATGATTTATCGCGTTCAGAACGTATCAGTGCAGAAAACGCCTTGGATATTAGTCTTGAAGCTTTAGCAAAATTAACTGGCAAGCGTTTTGATGAAAACCAATTAAATGAATTGTTGATGTCGACATCTCTGCCTAGCATGCATTTTGACATTGACAAGCTACAAATGGATTCTAGCCAAAATAATTTGGCTGTTTTGCAGGCAAAAGCGCAATTAGAAGTAGCATTGCAAGAAATTGAAGTTCAAAAATCTGGATTTTGGCCAACGGTCAATTTTCAAGCTAGTTTAAGTGATACACAATATTCGAATGGGTCAGGGGCGCAAGCTGCAGACGGTACAACCTCCTCATTTGGAGTAAATGTCTCTATGCCTTTGTATTCAGGTGGTTCAACGACTGCAAATGTTAAGTCATCTGAAGCTTCAAAAGAAGCTAGTCAGCAGGGTTTAAGAGAAACCATAGATTCTGCAAAACTGGATGCACGTACCTTATCTAGAAATATTGAGCAGGGTGTAAATTTGATTCAAGCCTTGCGTGAAGCGGTAAAATCGAATGATGCATTTTTAGAAGCGGCCGAAGAGGGTTACAAAGTTGGTTTGAAGGATATGCTTGAAGTATTGAGTGCCCGAACCAATCAAGTGCAAGCTCGTAAAAACCTGATTGAAGCCTTACATAATCAGGTTTTGAATATGCTACAACTTGAAGCGGTTCTTGGGGATTTAACGGTTGAGGATTTGCAAAGATTTGATAAATTCCTGCAAATCCCAGTTACGTCATAATTTTTATTTTTGACACATCATCCGTTATGTTTTGATCCATTTTGGAGGTTTACACAAACAGATGATGTGGTTTATAAGTTTTACTTGAACATATCTCTTTTATGAAAACTCGCCGAGAAACCATCAAACAAAGCGTAAAAATTTTTTCCGGCCTAGGTGGGTTTTCTCTTCTTTCTGGATTGCAAGGCTGTTCAGATTCTCAGAAATCTCTGTCTGATAGAACGATTCGTATGGGAGTGTCTGGTGCACCTCAAATGCTAGATCCGCGAAAAGCAACGGATGCTCTCTCAACTCGAATTAATCGTTTAATCTATCGTCAGCTTATTGATTTTGATGCACAATTTTTGCCAAAACCCGACTTGGCGACTTGGCAACAATTGTCTCCAACACATTACCGTTTTACACTGGTTGAACAGACGCAGTTTCATCACAATCAAACAAGCTTAACTTCAAAGGATGTGATTGCGACTTATCAAAGTGTATTTGATAAAACACTGGGGTCAGCGCACAGGGGGTCGTTGTTAAACATTTCACAGATGGAAATCATTGACGATCAACAGTTTGATATCTATTTGCACAAGCCCGATGCTTTGTTTGTTGGTCGTTTGGTTATTGGTATCTTGCCCAAAGAACTGATTGATCAAAATCACCCTTTTCATAAACAGCCAATAGGGAGCGGCGCTTGTGTATTTGAGCAGCAAACCGCTCAAGCATTGAGAATTATTAGACGAACAGACCAAACACCGCTTGAATTTTTTACTGTGAAAGACGCTACGGTAAGAGTGTTAAAACTTCGTAAAGGTGAAATTGATTTACTTCAAAATGATTTGTCACCAGAGTTGGTGCAGTATTGCTCTCAACTTGATGGCTTTCAGGTTGATTGGCATAAAGGGACTAATTTCGGTTATTTAGGGTTTAACTTTGAAGATCCTCTTCTTGGTCAATTATCGCTTCGTCAAGCGATTGCCCAAGGAATTAACCGACAGCAAATCATTGATGCCATTTTCAATGGCCAAGGGCGACTTGCTCAAGGGTTATTAGTTCCCGAGCATTGGTGTGGTGTCGATCATTTGAATGCTTATGATTATGAACCTGAGATTGCGAGAAAAAAAGTTCAATCTATTATTCAAATATGTCTACAAGACAATAATTTAAAAGAATATATATCGGAACGAATGACACCGGCCGGTCAGAAACAGAGGTTTTTAAGTTTAAGTTTCAAAACATCAAATGATCCAACAAGGATTCGTTTGGCGACAATTTATCAATCCCAATTAAAAAAAATCGGGATTGATTTGAAAATTCAAAGTTATGACTGGGGAACCTTCTACAGTGATATTAAAAAAGGTCGTTTTCAGCTCTATAGTTTGGCGTGGGTCGGTGTAAAAAGTCCCGACATATTCCAATATGTGTTTGCTTCCACCGCTATTCCACCTAATGGTGCAAACCGAGGACGATTTATCGACCCTCAAACGGATACTTTGATCAAAGAAGGGGGAATGGCGCAAACTATTGAATCACAAGCGGCCATTTACCGGCAGTTACAAACACGATTGCACGACCAATTAGCTGCTATGCCTTTATGGTATGAGAATCAATACGTCGTTCGTTCCAAGAATCTACGAAACTATCCACTTTTTTCTGATGGACGCTATGACGGGCTGTTAAATGTCTATAAAAGTTAAACTCCGATGCCTCGAAACTCTGTCGATAGCTGTTAACCTAATGGAGCAAGGTGAGCTTTGTGAATGATGACCGGCCGGTAAACTTACCGTTGAACTTAGGTTGGCCTAATTATGTAACATGTCAGCAGCCTAATATTGCGGATCAAGAATTGTTTGTGGTGGTTTCGATTACCGAGCAAAAAGTTTATGTCTGTAAAAAGCAGGTGAACAATTCAATGGGGTTTAGTGTGCTATGGAAAGCATTGGTCAGTACTGGGAAAGCGGGCGTGGGGAATTTATCTGGGAGCGGCCAAACCCCATTAGGCTGGCATCGAATTAAAGCCAAAATTGGTGAAGGCTTGCCTGAAAATTCGGTTTTTGTTGGACGACGTGCAACGGGTGAAATTTTTACGGAAAAGTTGTCGCTTGAGAATCCTGATAGAGACTGGATTCTTACTCGAATTTTGTGGTTAACGGGTTGTCAAAAGGGCTTTAATCGCCGAATCGCTAGATTCGGGCAATGTGACACCTTGGCAAGGTATATCTATTTTCACGGTAGTGGGAATTGGAAGAATGAACCGGCCGGTAAACCTTATTCTCATGGATGTATTCGATTGCATAACAATGATTTACTTAAGCTTTTTAATATGACTTCTACGACAACTAATGTTTTGATTTTGGAGCCTGAATTGTCGCAGTTGAAAGCGCTGATTGAGCAGAATCAAATAAACGGGTGGAACCAATGCTAGGTTTTTCACTGCGTTTATTGGGATCGGTCGTCTTTGTCTCTTGGGTGGTTGGAACGCTTGTCTTTTTCTTACTTCACTTGGTTCCGGGTGACCCCGTAGCCGTCATGTTAGGGGAATGGGCAAGTCCAGCCGATGAAGAAACTCTCAGAGAACAGTTGGGGCTGCATCTGCCAATCTATCATCAATATTGGCTTTATCTAAGTGGTGTATTTCAAGGGGATTTAGGCACATCGCTATTTTCGCAAATGCCGGTGTCTGAATTAATTGCAGAGCGTTTTCCAATGACTGCGCAATTAGCGTTAATGTCGATGTTGATCGCCATTCTAATTGCATTTCCCCTTGGAATTTGGGCTTCGATTCGAGCAGGACAATGGCCAGATCATCTATCCATGAGTGTGTCTCTAGTCGGGGTCTCTATTCCGAATTTTTGGTTGGGACCAATGTTAATTTTGGTGTTTGCGCTATGGCTTGGTTGGTTTCCTGTCAGTGGAACTGAACAACCTTGGTCATGGGTTTTACCTGCCATTACTTTGGGAACCGCACTGGCTGCTATTTTAGCTCGAATGTTACGAGCTTCCATGTTGGAAGTATTGCATGAAGACTATATTCGTACAGCAAAGGCCAAAGGGTTAAATGGGTGGCAAGTAACAACCAATCATGCCATGAGAAATGCTTTGCTACCGGTTGTCACCCTATTGGGTTTACAGTTGGGGACACTTTTAGGAGGTGCTGTGATTACCGAAGTGGTCTTTGACTGGCCGGGACTTGGTCAATTATTGATTGAATCCATTCAAAAACGCGACTATCCAGTGGTTCAAGCCTGTATTTTAGTGATTAGTATTGCCTATATTGCAATCAATGGGCTCACTGAATTGGTTTATGCAACACTTGACCCTCGTATCCGAATTCAAAAGTAGCGAGCGTTGGTGATGTTACGATTTTTACAAATTTTCAGCTATGTCATTGTTTCGCTTTGGGTGTGTTTTGCCTTGCTTGGTTTTGTGATGGGAGAGCAGGCAAATCAAGTCAACCTGAATCTGATTTTACAGACACCAAATATGTCACAAACGGCAACACTCTTTGGCAGTGATGAGCTTGGACGTCCTATGTTAGAACGTTTGATTCTGGGTGCGCAAACTTCTTTTTTAGTGGCATTAGGTGTTGTGACTTTTTCAGCTATTATTGGTACGAGCATTGGCTTGTACAGCGGCTATATGGGCGGAATGACCGACCGAGTTGTGACCAAAATCATTGATGTGTTTCTCGCTTTTCCAGGGTTATTGTTAGCTATAGCATTAGCGGCGGTGTTGGGACCAGGGATTGAAAATGTGATTTTTGCATTGGTCGTTGTTGGCTGGGTTGGTTATGCACGCCTAGCCAGAGTCCAAACTTTAGCGCTTAAAAACCGTGAACACATTCATGCAGCGAAGGCCTTAGGTACTTCGCAGCCAGTAATCCTATGGCGCCACATGTTGCCATTGACTCTTGCTCCTCTAGGGGT
Organism: Thiomicrorhabdus indica; assembly: GCF_004293625.1. Taxonomy (NCBI): domain Bacteria; kingdom Pseudomonadati; phylum Pseudomonadota; class Gammaproteobacteria; order Thiotrichales; family Piscirickettsiaceae; genus Thiomicrorhabdus; species Thiomicrorhabdus indica. Next base: position 1,398,660 of record NZ_CP033040.1, read on the forward strand.
TGAAGCGACCTTTGGAATCGCTGCAGCGGTGATTTCGGAAGCAGGCTTATCGTTCTTAGGGTTAGGCGTGCAACCCCCAGATGCCTCTTGGGGAAATATGATTAAGGAGGGGACTCGCTATTTGTTGGTTGCACCTCATATGGTATTAGTGCCTGGGATTGCATTAATGTTAGTGGTACTTGCGGTGAATCTAATTGGTGATCAATGGCGCGATCATTTAGACATCAAACAGCGGCATAATCATTAAGCAAGTGATTAACTTTAGAATTTAATCAAGCCAACGAACGGCATCTCCGACTTCAATCCATCCGCCTTGAAGCACTTCACATCGTGCTCCACCTCGCCAATTTGGTGTTAAGGCGTGTTTTAAGCCTTGATGGAGCTTATCCATCAGTTGGCAGGGATCGGTCTCTTGGTTGATTTGTAATATAACTTTGCCAATGGCAATTTTTCGACCAATATCCTCATCGGAGAATTCGATATCATCTATTAAGAGCTGAGCTCGTCTTTGTGTCCAATCAAGATTGGCTGCCGATTCTTTACATGCAATTTCCCAAGATTTCTTTGAAATTAATGTGATAGCTGTTTTTCGATTTTTGTTACCACGATAATCTCCCAACCCATTTTCAAGGGTAATAAGTGCGGTTTGATGAAGTGAAATGTCACCAAGGTGTGTTTGATGAGTGGCAATCGATAAAAGTTGGCTTTGTTTTGAATCAGTCATAGTAATCATCAATTTTTTGAGTTATAACAAACGGGTTTTTTACTAGCCGGTATTTAAAGTCTAAAAACGGCTATAAAAAACAGCGGCATTAGTGCGTTAAGATAGCACATTTTTATAGGTTTATAGATTTCGGTAGTTTCATGTCATTAAATGTTCATTTCAACCCTTTATCATCACGTAGATTATTAGGAAAAGCGATGTCGTTAGGTTCCGTGATGATTGACATTCAAGGAACACAATTAACCCCAGAGGATAAAGAACGTTTACTTGACCCACTGGTGGCTGGCGTAATTCTGTTTAGCCGTAATTATGAGTCTGTTGAACAATTAAAAATGCTCACCTCGCAGATTCATGCTTTACGCCATCCAAAGCTATTGATTGCGGTGGATCATGAAGGTGGCCGAGTGCAAAGATTTCGTGAAGGGTTTACGCGCATACCGCCTATGCGTGCGTTAGGAAAATATTTTGCCGAGCACCCTGAAAAAGCTCAGTCGGATGCGAAAAAAGTTGGGTGGCTATTAGCTTCGGAACTACTTGCCTGTGGGGTTGATTTTAGTTTTACACCTGTATTGGATATTGACTACGGTGAGTCAAGAGTTATTGGAGATCGTGCATTTTCATCGGATAAAGCAACGATTTCAAAATTGGCAGCGCATTTAATGAACGGAATGCATCAAGCAGGAATGGCCTGTGTGGGAAAACATTTTCCCGGTCATGGGTTTATTGAGGCGGATACCCATTCTGAGATTGCTGTGGACGATCGAAGTTTTTCTGAAATTCAACAGAAAGATTTACAACCATTTTTAGGTTTGATTGCAGAAGGTTTGGAAGCAGTTATGCCAGCACATGTCATTTATTCGCAAATTGATAACAAGCCGGCTGGTTTTTCAGCTTTTTGGTTGCAAGAAGTTTTGCGAAAAAAATGTCACTTTGAAGGTGCGATTATCTCCGATGATATGAGTATGCAAGCGGCAAAATCCTATGGAGATATTGTGACTGGTGTCGAAGCGGCGTTAAATGCGGGTTGCGACTTGGTTTTAGTCTGTAATGATCCCATTGCGGCAGATAAAGTTATTGCACAGGTAAACTGGCAAGGTTCACCTCTAAATCACGCGCGCTTGATTCGCCTTCAGGCGCATGGCAAATTTACAATGGAAAAACTTCATTTAGATCCGGTTTGGCAATCAGCGGTGCAAGCGGTGAATCGAGTGTTTAATTATCAAGAGATTCAAGAGGCATTACTTTAATGGAATGGTTAGTAGGGCTTTGGGCCGATTTAGTCACCTTATTCGGTGGGCAAGTATGGATTCTAATGATTTCTGCAATCCTGTTAGCGACATCCGTTATCGACCTAATTTCTAGACGCTTTTTAAAGACTTTACATTATCAACTTTTGAAGCGTCATAAAGTTTGGTTGGACAGTTTTGTTGATGCTTCTCGTGCACCCGTTTCTTTCTTTATTTGGGTGACAGGTACTGTTCTAGCATTAACAACCCTTATTTATAGACTCAATATCTATGTTGATTTAATTCCAATTATTCAATCGTTTAAATCCACAATCTTAACTTTGTCTGTCGGTTGGTTTGTGATTCGATTGGTGCAACGACTTGAATTGCATCTTAAAGCTTATGCTCGTGTGGATGATCGTTTTGATGAGGTGACCGTTGAGGCACTTGCAAAGATTATTAAATTGCTAGCGTTTGTTTTGACTGGGTTGTTCTTCCTTAATGCATTTGGTGTCAGTTTGACAGGGCTGTTAGCATTTGGTGGGATCGGTGGTATCGCGGTTGGTTTTGCGGCAAAAGACCTTCTTGGGAATATTCTTGGTGGTTTAATGATTTACTTGGACAAACCCTTTACAGTTGGTGAATGGATTCGTTCACCAGATAAACAGATTGAGGGAGTCGTTGAAAAGATTGGCTGGCGTATGACGACAGTTCGCACCTTCGATAAACGACCGCTGTACATCCCTAATGGAATTTTTGCAACCATCGCCATTGAAACCCCCACGAGAATGACAAATCGCCGAATTTATGAGCATATTGGCATTCGATACAGCGATATTCATGTAATGCCTCAAGTGGTGGCAGATGTTAAACAGATGCTACAAGAACATCCTGAAATTGATCAGGAGCAAACGTTGATTGTTAATTTTAATGCGTTTAATGCGTCTTCTATTGATTTTATGGTCTATACCTTTACCAAAACCACAAATTGGGTTGAGTATCATGAGATTAAGCAAGATGTATTTTTGAAAATTAGCGATGTAATCGCGAGTTATGGGGCAGAGATTGCCTTTCCGACACGCACGTTGCATATGTTTAATGAAAACTCTTCCACGAATTTAGAGGCATCGGACTCCATACCGAAATAGGAAAAAATAAACTTACCGGCCGGTAAGCTTTAACTGGCTGGTATTCAGTTTTACCAAATTAACACTTCAGGTTCTAGGTGAATCCCAAATTTATGGTTTACCTCTTCTTGGATGGCTTGCGAAAGGTTCTTTATATCACAACCGGTTGCACCGCCAAGATTCACCAATACTAAAGCGTGAATATCACAAACCCCAGCTTGTCGTATCGATTTCCCTTTCCAACCAGCCTCTTCAATAAGCCAAGCAGCTGGAATTTTGTAGCATCCGTTCACCATTCTATGATGAGGCATGTCAGGAAAATCTTCTGTGAGTTTTTCAAAGTATTCTTGATCGACAACAGGGTTTTTAAAGAAAGAACCGGCATTTCCATTTTTGTTTGGATCAGGCAGTCGATTCCGACGAATTCTCTCAACGGTGTCACAAATAATTTGCGGCGTAAGTTCTTCTTTTTCGTAACTAGCGACGGCATTTTTCAAAGGTTCATAGAATAGGTTTGCATGGCCTGCTGTAAGTTTTTTCAAACGGAAAGTAACACGGTGTACTAAGAGTCGATTACTAAATTCTTCTTTGAAAATACTGGTGCGATAATCGAAATTACATTCGCTGTTGCGAAATTCTCGGCGTTGACCATCGAATAAGTCTAATGTTTGTACTCGGGTAATCGTGTCTCGAGCTTCTGCACCATAAGCGCCAATGTTTTGAACCGGTGCAGCACCAACAGTTCCAGGGATGAGAGCGAGATTCTCAAGCCCCCACCAACCTTGAGCCACGGTGTAACGAACCAAGTCAATCCAAGCGACGCCTGCACCGACCGAAATCCATACATCATCGTTATCTTCCTGCATGATTTTGATTTTATTGAAGGTACAGCAAACGGTGACACCATTGAAGTTTTCAGTGAAGAGCAAGTTACTGCCGCCGCCAATTATCCTCCAAGGTAGTGATGCCAACTTAAGATCCGATCTCAATGTGAGAATGTCGCTTTGACGGCTGACTTCAGCATAATATTGAGTTTTCGACTGTATATGAAAAGTGTTATGTTTCAATAAAGAGTAGTTGGCCTGGATATGCATGGGCTTGTGTATAATAAATTTTTGATTGTTTCACCAATTATAAAGGAAACGCTTTGAGCCAGCTAAAACTTTCAAAAGAAACTTGGTCTTCCCAGTCAATTTTTATCCTTGCGGGGATTGGCTCCGCAGTAGGACTGGGAAATCTCTGGAAATTCCCTTATATCACTGGTGAATATGGGGGGTCAGCTTTTTTGTTGGTTTATCTTTTTTGTGTGCTGTTGGTTGGCTTGCCGCTTTTAATTGCTGAAATTACCTTAGGACGAGCAGGACAGGCGAATCCTGTACAAGGTATGGCGAATTTAGCTCGAGAAAATAAGGCTTCAAAGCTTTGGTCATTACTTGGGTTAAATGGGGTTTTAGCCGCTGGTTTTATCTTGTCTTTCTATTCCGTCATTGCAGGTTGGTCTGGTGCTTATTTTGTTTCAAGTCTTCAAGGAAATTTTATTTCTCAAGATGTGGCAACCATTCAGGGGGATTTTTCAGCCTTGCTGAGTTCACCATGGCAACTGTTATTTTGGCATACGGCTTTTAGTTTGCTGGCCGTTTGGATTGTCTCTAGAGGTGTTAAAAATGGTTTAGAGAAAGCCATCAATATTTTAATGCCAGCTTTATTTGCGATTTTGTTAATTTTATTGGGGTATGTGGTGGCTTCAAGAGGGTTTGAAGAAAGCGTTACCTTTTTGTTTCAGCCAGATTTTTCGAAATTAACCGCTGAAGCGGTTCTGGTTGCAATGGGACATGCGTTTTTTACTTTGAGTCTGGGATTGGGTGTCATGATGGTGTATGGCTCTTATTTAAACCAACAAAGCTCAATCGTTAAAGCATCAATTTGGATTGCTGTTGCTGATACAGCCATTGCCCTGTTAGCAGGGGTGATTATTTTCTCAATTGTCTTCGGTAATAATTTAGATGCAGCTTCGGGACCGGGCTTGTTATTCCAAACGTTACCAGTGGCCTTCAGTGAAATGTGGGGTGGTTGGTTTTTTGGCACACTTTTTTTTGGTTTGGTTGTTTTGGCGGCGCTGAGTTCAGCTATTTCTTTAATTGAACCTGCTGTCAGTTGGTTTGAACAAAACTGGGGAATTCAACGTAATAAAGCGGCCTGGGGATTTGGGTTTGTCACTTGGGTGTTAGGAATTGGGACCGTTTTGTCTTTTAATACTTGGTCTGATATTTATCTATTTTCAGACAAAACTTTCTTTGACAGTCTAGACTTTCTAACGGCAAATATAATGTTACCGGCCGGTGGATTCTTTATGGCAATTTTTGTTGGCTGGGTACTTTCGAAAGAGAAACTAAAAGGTGAGTTGGGTTTACAGGAACGTACTTTAAATCAGTATCGCGTCACCTTAAGATGGATCGTCCCTGTACTAGTAATGATTGTCTTTATTTACAATTTAATCTAATGGAATCGAAATCGTTGGAGAAGTGCTCAATGACTCTCTTTGTAGTCATTAGTCCAAGCTGGATCGAATTCAGTTTGATTTAGTTCTAACCCAAGTTCTGTCATTTGTTTTTCAAGTTGCTCTTTTTCCACTTTCATATCGATTAATGCAGAGCTGTTTTGCTCAAGTTTGTGCATCTGCGTCAACCCCAGATGATAAAAGCGTAAAATCTTCACTGCCTTTTGATCGCCAACCTTTGCTGCGGATTGAATATTCGCTAAACGATTTGTGACATACATTAAGTTTCGTTTGAGTTTCCAACCATACACAGCTTCTTGCATGAAAGGCTTATCTGCAAAGAACTTTTTCATAATCCACGCAGTAATCAACAGTCCGATAAATGCGCCTATAAAGTTCAAAACTAAATGATTATTTGAATAAGGCCCTAAATACTCAACCGTTAGAGTGGCTGTGATGAATCCTATAACAATAAAAATGGCCATCATTGAAAGCGTGACATTGCGAGTTTTTTTGCGATAGGTTGCAGGATCAATCTCTTGAATTTTAAACATTGTTCATCTCCATATAGGTAGTTTGGTGCAAGATTTTACTGAATTTTTAGTGGGCTTTTCGACAAACTACCTGATAAATAGACTTGCATCTGGTTAAATTCTTACTATACTTTCTATCATACTTAATTGTCGGAGTGCCAAACGGTTGAGATTTCTCACCGAGGCTGAGATCGCGAAAGCGGGATCCGTTGAACCTGATCTGGTTAAGGCCGGTGTAGGGAACAATAGCAACTCTGGCGTTTACTTGACTTAAGTACGCGTCGAAATTGTAGATTTCTATCTATCTTTTCCTTTTGTCTTATTTTCATGTAGCGCCTTGCTAATTCAACTATTTTTTCTCATGTCTCTTTGCTAATGTTTATTAGCATCTCGCGTTTGCCTTCCTTATCTATAACTAAGGATTTAGCAAAATGAGCCAAAACCACAAAGCGACAGATCGTCGTGAACGTCGAGCCGCAGCAGAAGCATTTATTAAAAATGTATCTGGGCAATCTTTCCCTAATTCTGAAAAGGTCTATGTTCCGGGAAAATTACACGACATAAAAGTCGGAATGCGTAAGATCACATTAAGTGATACCTATGTTTCAGGTCCAGAAGATAACCCTATTACGGAAAAAAACGAGCCTGTGCATGTTTACGATACCTCTGGGCCTTACACGGATCCAAATATTGAAGTAGATGTTTACAAAGGTCTTCCGAAATTACGTGAAGCGTGGATCGAATCGCGTGGAGATACAGAAGTATTAGACTCTGTGACTTCAAAATTTGCTCAAGAGCGTTTGGCTAATGAAGGTGTTGACGCTATACGGTTTGAAAAATTGCCAACGGTTCGTCGGGCTATCGCTGGTAAAAATGTTACGCAAATGCATTATGCTCGCCAAGGCATTATTACCCCTGAGATGGAATACATTGCGATTCGTGAGAACATGAAACGTGCTGAAATTCGTGATGAAATGATTACACAACAGCATGCTGGCGAGTCATTTGGAGCGTCTATTCCTCAAGATATTACTCCCGAATTTGTGCGTGAAGAAGTCGCGCGTGGCCGAGCAGTCATTCCATGCAATATCAATCATCCTGAATCCGAGCCTATGATAATTGGCCGTAATTTTTTAATCAAAGTAAATGCCAATATCGGTAATTCATCAGTTGGTTCTTCGATTCCTGAAGAAGTTGAAAAACTTGTTTGGGCGGCAAAATGGGGGGCAGATACGGTAATGGATTTGTCTACTGGCCGCAATATTCACGAAACTCGTGAGTGGATTATGCGTAATTCACCTGTACCAATTGGAACCGTTCCAATCTATCAAGCTCTTGAAAAAGTAAATGGAATCGCTGAAGACCTTACATGGGAAATTTTTCGTGACACATTGATTGAACAAGCTGAGCAGGGCGTGGATTACTTCACAATTCATGCGGGTGTCTTACTGCGTTATATTCCAATGACTGCAAAACGCGTCACGGGAATTGTATCGCGTGGTGGGTCAATTATGGCCAAATGGTGTTTGGCACACCACCAGGAAAGTTTTTTGTATACCCACTTTGAAGAAATTTGTGAAATTATGAAAACCTATGATGTTTCTTTTTCGCTAGGAGATGGTTTACGTCCAGGATCAATTGCCGATGCGAATGATGAAGCACAATTTGCTGAACTAGAAACTTTAGGTGAATTAACGCAAATTGCGTGGAAACATGATGTTCAGGTCATTATTGAGGGGCCGGGTCACGTTCCGCTTCACATGGTGAAAGAAAACATGGATAAACAGCTGCGTGAGTGTGGTGAGGCACCATTCTACACACTTGGACCCCTGACGACAGATATTGCCCCTGGTTATGACCATATTACTTCTGGGATCGGTGCTGCCAACATTGGTTGGTACGGTTGCGCAATGCTCTGTTATGTAACACCAAAAGAGCATTTGGGTTTACCAAACAAGGAAGATGTCAAAGAAGGTTTGATGACCTATAAAATTGCAGCACATGCAGGGGATTTGGCAAAAGGGCATCCTGGTGCGCAGATTCGTGATAATGCTTTATCAAAAGCCCGCTTTGAATTCCGTTGGGTTGATCAGTTTAATCTTGGTTTAGATCCTGAGCGTGCACGTGAATATCATGATGAAACAATTCCACAGGAATCTGGAAAAGTTGCGCATTTCTGTTCAATGTGCGGCCCTAAATTCTGTTCAATGAAAATTTCGCAAGAAGTCCGAGATTACGCAGCAGAACAAGAAGCAGCCGTTCAAAATGGTCAAATTACTGAAATCACTCTGGATGAAATTAAAGCTGGTATGAAAGAGAAATCTAAAGAGTTCATTGAGGCTGGTAGCGAAATTTATCAACCTGAAATGGTGAAAAAAGAAGCGTAAAGATGCACGCAATATCAGAAAACGTTGAGCCTAGAATAGCTATTCTAGGCGCAGGGCTTTTAGGTCGCTTGATGGCTTATCATCTAAAAGACCATGCAAAGGTGTTTTTATATGACAAAGATCAAGGTGATGCAAAACAAAGCGCGGCTTACCTAGCCGCAGCGATGTTGGCACCTTTGGCTGAATCGGCAGAAAGTAGCATTGGAGTCATGCGATTAGGTGAATATTGTCTGGAGCGTTGGAAAGAGATTTTGGCTGATTTACCTGAATCCGTCTTTTTTCAACAAAACGGCTCACTACTGCTTGCTTTTGAACAAGATCGATCCAGTTTGCAAAATCTGCAAAATAATCTCAAAGCTAGAAATTTTCAAAAGGTTGATTCTCAAGGCATTGCTAACTTAGAACCCGAGATAAACCAGAGATTTCAAGTTGGGTTGTTTTTGCCTGATGAAGGACAGCTGGATAATCGCCACTTACTTAAAGTCTTAGCAAAGGTTTTGCAAAATTCTAAATCAGTCAACTGGCAAACGGGTGTTGATGCACAAATTGATGGGAGTAACGTTTCTATCAACGGTTTAAAGAATTCATTTGATTGGATTTTAGATTGTCGCGGTCTTGGTTCCAAGCCTGATCAAGCTGATTTACGTGGTGTTCGAGGTGAAGTCATTCGCTTGAGAGCGCCAGATGTGAATTTACACCGGCCGGTAAGATTAATGCATCCACGTTATCCCATTTATATTGCACCTAAACCGAATCATGAATTTGTGGTTGGTGCGACGCAATTGGAAAGTGAGGATCAGCGCAAAGCAACCGTTCGTTCAACACTGGAGTTATTATCAGCGTGTTTTTCGGTTCACTCCGGTTTTGCTGAGGCAGAGATTTTATCTAATGAATCAGGACTCCGCCCAGCCTATTTGGATAATGAGCCTCAAATGCGCGTTTCCGGTAATGTCATCAGTTTAAATGGACTTTATCGCCACGGTTACTTACTGTCACCAGTTTTGGTGGACATGTGTGTGGCGCACATTTTGGATGAAATGATTAATCCATATTTTTGTGAACAGATGCCACATATTCTAAAAATTGATTCTGGGAATATGGAGGTGCCAGCGTGAAAGTCTTGGTGAATATGCAACAAATCGAGGTTTCAGAAGCAGGACTTTTGGCTCAAGCGTTGCATTTGTTTGGAGCAACACCTCCGTTTGCTGTCATGGTCAATGAGGAGTTCATCCCTAAATCTCAGCAAGAAGGTTTCGTGCTCAAAGAAGGTGATAAAGTCGAGGTGCTCGGTGCAATTCAAGGCGGTTAGAAATTCAATTCATAGAACTTTACCGGCCGGTAAACTTGAGATTTAAAAGGGCAATTATGCGTTCAAAACTTGATATTTATGGCACAAAACTCGATAGTCGAATGCTAATTGGTAGTGCGCTTTACCCATCACCAAAAGTGATGCAGGATAGCATAGTGGCATCTGGCGCTCAGGTTGTAACTCTATCCCTCAGTCGTCAAAATCCGACACAAGTAGGTGGTCAATCGGGTGGGGAAAACTTTTGGGAAATTATAAAATCACTCGGTTTGCATCTTTTGCCAAATACTGCCGGTTGTCACTCAGTCAAAGAAGCGGTAACAATGGCCAAAATGAGTCGAGAGATTTTTGGAACTGACTGGATCAAGTTAGAGTTGGTGGGTGATGATTTTAATTTGCAACCTGACCCTATTGACTTGGTTAAAGCAACTGAAATTTTGCTCAGTGATGGGTTTAAGGTTCTGCCTTATTGCACCGATGACTTAGTCATTGCACGTCATTTAGTCGAGTTGGGTTGCAAGGTCATTATGCCTTGGGGTTCACCAATTGGAACAGGCAAAGGGTTGCTGAATCCTTATGCTCTTCGGGCGATTCGTGAGCGTTTCCCTGAGGTGACTATGATTGTCGATTCAGGCATTGGCTTACCATCGCATGCTATGCAAGCGATGGAAATGGGGGTTGATGCCATATTGCTGAATACAGCTGTGGCGCATGCTCAGCACCCTGATATTATGGCTCAAGCTTTTAAAGGTTCGATTGAAGCTGGGCGTTTGGCCTATGAAGCCGGTGCTATGGTTGAAAGAGAGTCTGCAAGCGCCAGTACGCCAACTTTGGATTCTCCTTTTTGGCATCAAGCATAGTAAACAAGGTCTCTAAGATTACCCTGTTTGATTCATACTGTACTAAGTCGAAAGATTCATTATTGACCCGGTGTTAAATTCATCAATGTGTTGTTATAGGCAACCACTTGATTTCTTCCTTGATCCTTGGCTACATAAAGCGCCTTATCAGCTTGAGCCAGAATTTTTTCAAGATTAAAGTTTTGATCTGTTATTTCTGCAACACCGAAGCTGGCGGTAAACCGAATCGTTTGATTATTTTCGGTTAGCTGCGTGTTAGATACAGATTCTCGAATTTTTTCTGCGACATGGAAGCCGCCTTTAAGATCTGTTTGAGGCAGTAGTATCGCAAACTCTTCTCCTCCGAACCGCCCAATTAAATCAGAGGCCCGGCAGGAGTCTTTTAGAGTTTTAGCAAAACTTTGCAGTACTCGGTCGCCAGTTGCGTGACCATGAAGGTCATTAATTTTTTTGAAATGGTCAATATCGACCATGATAATGGTTGTTGTAAAGTGATGGCGACGTGCATTCTGGAGCTGTTGCTGACCTAATTCAAAAAATGCTCGTCTTGTTTTGACTTCGGTTAGCATATCGGTGTAAGCAAGTTTTTCAGCGGCTTCCTTTGCTTTAACTAACTCTTTTGTCCGCTCTTTTACCTTATTATCAAGTTCAGCATTTAAAACTTCCAGTGCTTTTTGGTGTTTTTGCAAGCTACAGATCATTTGGTTATAACTGTCTTTCAATAATAGAATTTCGTTATTCTCTGACCAAGAGATATCCAGACTAATTAGACTCGGCTGATTGATATCTTGTTGCTTTATCTTGCGTGTAAATTCATTAAGCGGTTTTCCGAGGTAGCGTTTGATGAAGTAGTAAATAATAAACCACAGCGCAAGTGTTTTGATGACCGAGTTGATAAGGATAAGAAAAAAGCCATATTTGACCCTTTCAAAGACCAATCGTTCATTGGAATAAATAGTTACTTCTCCAAGTGGTTGGGGGTCTTTAAATGCAGGGCCTTGATAGGTAATGGGAAATGTGTGACCGAATAATGCATCAGCGCCTATGCCTGTTTCTGGTGAAGAACTTGGATGGTTTTCTGTATCGTAATAATGCGTTTGGTTATTTTCATCCAAAATCGAACCAATCTTATAATCCATTTTATGATCAAATGATTCGACTTTAATTCCGACTACAATCGGACTGTTATAAACACCTTGTAGAATAGAATGTAGTAATTCTTGATTATAAGTCCAGACTGAGTCACTAATGCCTTGACCAAAAGTAGTGGGCAGCAGTTGGATTTCATGATAAAAACTTTTTTTTGTATTTTCGTACTCTTTATAGAGCTGAATTACTGTAACGATAATGGCCACTAAAAAATAAAAACTAAAAATAACCGTTAATAGGTGAAGGGCTATGGAGTGGCGAAATGACATATGCAAGAATATTTAAGGATTGGTTTTCCAATCCTGCATTCCATAAGTGGAAAGAATTTCTTTTAGCCTTCCTGATTTGCGCATATTTTCAATCTCCTCATCTAAAATTTGGGCATAGATTTTAGAGTTTTCGTTTGCTGGAGAAAAGCCAGTATAGACATCGATCACAACAGGTGTATTTCCAGAAATCTGAACAAATTCAGATTTACCCATTTGCTGGAGTTTATATTCAAAAACACTTTTATCTTCGATAATCGTTGTTAAACGACCAGCCAGTAACATTTCTAGCAGCCGCTCTAGTGGTTTCTCACCGGTGATTGCAAGAACATTATTTGGGTTTTGGTTGATATAGCCCATTACCTCGGGATCAACATAGTCATAACCTTTAATGACGCCAATCATTTTTGCCTGTTTCAGCGATTCGAGACCTTGATAACGCCATTCATTGGTTTTAAGACTAAAAAAAGTGCTGTTGCTAATACCTTGTGGGTTTGAGGGCATAATGAAATCAGGAGCTTCTTCTCTAAAACATGCTTGAGTTGCATCTAATTTGCCTTCTCTGACTAGAGTAAGGCCACGAGAGTAAGAGACCTCAACGAATTCAACGTCATGACCGTGTTTTTTTAGAGCTTCGACTAACATATCTCCTAGATAACCAACTTTTCCATTGTTTTGAGAGGCAATACAGTCGTAGGGACACCATTCATCCGTTGCAATTCTAAGCGTATCTGCAGAAGCATTCAGCGACACAAGAAGACTTAAAGTAATCGAGTAAAAAAAGCGAGAATGATGTTGCATATGTGTCTTCTTCCTAATTTTATGGCTACCGGTTTAAGACTTTATCTGCTTCAGTTAATCCAATTTACGAATTTGCAGTAAAACCCCAAATAGAGGATGGTCAATATAATGAAGTTCATCGGATTTCATTTTACGCTGGGCGCTTATATGAAATGGCCAATGAGTTGGTAGGTCATTCAGTGGTATTTTTTGCATTTGAGCAAATTCAGATCTTACTGCATTCGGTATCATCCGCTCATAGTTGAAATCAATTTCTATGTGGTTAAAACGAGATTGATACATTTTTACGGTTCCGTAAAAACTGGTTGAACCCTGGTTTGCTTCTAAAAAAAGTTTGGGAGACTCTTTTGCTCCTAATGCATTTTGAACCCAACTTTGATGCGTAATAATTCGGTAATTTTTTGCTACTCTTGAGGCTTCTGCATCTAACATTGGGTTTGCATTTTCGATAAACAAAGGAGACCGGCCGGTTGCTGTTAAATCCTGCACATTTTCAATCTGAGCTGAATCAACAATGCTTGGCCAATATTCTTCCGTCCAACCTTTTAATGCAAGATGTTCAAAGATAATCATATCAATATGATAACGTTGGATTTTTTCTTCTGCAGAAGCCTTTGTCGTGAATAATCCTGCTAAACAAGCGACAAGAACTAAAGCGACGGTTGTAGGAGAGGTTATTTTCGCTGTTGGTTTAGAGTGCGTCAAAATCACAAATTTATTCCTCTAAAGTAATTTGCTGTAGCAAGTGTTTAAACGCTTTCATGCGCTCGTCAATAGTTGGCATTGTATCGAAAAATTTCAACTCGGTTTGTCCTTTAAGATCAAATTGCTTTGGCTGGCTCTGAATAAGAGGGATAAGCTTTCCAGGATCAATCTTTGGTTGTGGTCCAAATTGAATGCGAATCATCTCGTCACTGATATCGACTTTTTTGAAGCCTAAATCGTTCACCCAAATTTTTACCTTGGATAGTTCCAACAGATTTTGAACATAGTCTGGGAAAAGGCCAAAGCGATCGATAATTTCAATACGTAGCTCTTGTAACTCAGCTTCAGATTCAGCGGCAGCAATACGTTTATAAAGTACTAAACGACTATGAACATCCGGCAAATAGGTTTCAGGTATGAGAGCAGGTTCTCCTATGTCTACTTCGCACCCAGTTTCGAGAGATAGTGATAATTCAGGCTGTTTACCAGATTTAAGTGCTTTTACAGCACGTTCTAAAATTTCACTGTATAGCGTAAAACCGATTTCAGTAATTTGCCCCGACTGTCCATCTCCTAAAAGTTCACCGGCCCCTCGAATTTCCAAATCGTGACTAGCCAGCATAAACCCAGCACCAAGCGTATCGTGTTTGGCAATCGCTGTTAAGCGCTTTTCCGCATCACTAGTCAGTTGAGATTTTCCTGCTGTAAATAAATAGGCATAAGCACGGTGATGAGAGCGTCCAACACGACCTCGTAGTTGGTGTAACTGCGCTAAACCAAATTTATCAGCCTGGTGGATTAAAATGGTGTTGGCTGTTGGAATATCAATCCCTGTTTCAATAATGGTGGTGCAAACTAAGATATTAAAACGTCGATGGTAGAAGTCTTCCATAACGCTTTCTAGTTGTCGTTCGTTCATCTGACCATGTGCATAACTTACCGCTGATTCAGGAATCAGTTCTTGAATGTCTTGAGCCATCTTTTCGATACGATCGACATGATTGTAGAGCAAATACACTTGTCCGCCACGTCGTATTTCACGCAAACAAGCCTCGCGTACGACTTCTGGGTTCCACTCTTGGACAAAGGTTTGCACCGCCAAACGTTTTGCCGGCGGTGTGGCAATAATGGAAAGATCACGCAAATCGTTCATTGCCATATTCAAGGTTCGTGGGATAGGGGTTGCTGTCATAGTTAAGACATCAACTTGGGCGCGCATCTTTTTGAGCTGTTCTTTTTGACGTACACCAAAGCGGTGTTCCTCATCAATAATGATCAAGCCGAGATTCTGGTAGTTGACGCCTTTTTGAATGAGCTTGTGTGTTCCAATGATAATATCGATTTTTCCAGCGGCTAAATCCTCTTGAATTTGCTTTTGTTCTTTGGCTGTTTGAAAACGAGATAAGACTTCAATTCTCATTGGCCAATCTGCAAAACGATTCCTGAAGTTTTCTAAATGCTGGTGCGCTAAAAGGGTTGTAGGGACAAGCATCGCAACTTGCTTTTCATCAAACGCAGCGATAAATGCAGCGCGCATGGCGACTTCTGTTTTACCAAAACCGACATCACCACAGACCAAGCGATCCATTGGTTTTTCGGAACGCATATCTTCAACCACTGAACGAATTGCAATGTATTGATCTGGGGTTTCTTCAAATGGGAAGCTTTTAGAAAATTGATTGTAGGCATCATCCGGTGTTTGGAAGGCCGTGCCTTTTTGAGCAGCTCGTTGTGCATAAATATCAAGAAGCTCTGCGGCAACATCACGGGCCTTTTCGGCGGCTTTTTGTTTAGCTTTATCCCACTTATCCGTACCGAGTTTGTGCAAAGGTGCTGTTTCAGGAGTTGCTCCCGTGTATCGACTAATAAGGTGCAGAGAGCTGACAGGCACATATAGGTTGGCTGAGTCGGCATATTCTATTTTCATGAACTCTTGAGGTTCACCGCTCAATTCCATGGTTTCAAGGCCCTTATATCGACCAACACCATGATCAAAATGAACAATTGGACTACCAATGTTTAGTTCTATCAAGTTCGCGACTGCACTGTCAAAGTCTGAATGCTTTTTGCGGCGTCGGCGTTTTTGCAAAACTGTTTGGCCAACAATATCGCTTTCACTAATGACCGCAAATGTTTGATTAACAAATGATTCTTGTAATGGAGTGATCGTTAAGATAATTTGAGTCGCAGGACTCTCTTTGATGAGAGTTAAAGTTGCAGACCAACTATCTGTGACTTCAAAGTTTCTTGCAGGCAGCTGTTCTTTTAAAAGTTGCGCCAAACTTTCTCTACGACCTTTGGTTTCGGTGGAAAGTATGATTTTATTAAGCTGCTTTGGATTATTCTCACTCAAAAATTGGTCAAAAAAACTGTTTAGTGCTGCGAGCGGATATTCACTTTTAGCATTCAATGCTAGGTTGGGAATGGGTACAGATTCAAATAAAGTCGTTACAGATTTTTGATGGGCTTCTGGGTGCAGACTAATTCGATGATAGTGCTTGAGACGGGTTAAGAAATCCGTTTTGTTTTGGATAAGGTTTTCAGGTGCCAGAATTGGATACTGTATGTTGTGGCGACCAATTTCAAAACGTTCTTCATAGTTTTGCCAGCCTAAATCAATTTGTTCATCTAGCTGATCAAAGTCAAAAAATAGCGTATCTTCGGGGAAGTAATCAAATAAAGTGGCAAGTTTTTCGTGAAATAAGGGTAAGTAGTATTCAATACCACCAATGGCTTGACCTTGGGTGATGGCTTGATAAACCTCGGATTGCAGACGGTCTTCACCAAACACTGTACGAAACTGATTTCGAAAAGTAGCTAAGCCATTTTCTGTCAGATCAATTTCTTTGGCCGGCAGCAGTTCAATTTGTTCGATTTTATCGATTGATCTTTGGCTTTCTGGGTCAAAGCTTCGAATGGATTCGACTTCATCATCAAATAAGTCAATTCTAAAAGGCAAAGTGCTACCCATTGGAAAGACATCAATGATCGAGCCTCGAATTGCAAATTCACCATGTTCCATGACTTGACTAACGCGACTGTAGCTATTTGCCTCTAATCGACTTGCAAACGAATTAGGTTCTAATATTTCACCCGCTTTTAACAAAAATGAATGTGCGATGACATAATCGGAGGGCACAACTTTTTGCATTAAGGTTGAAACGGGCAGAACTAAAATTCCCCGTTTCTGTTGCGGTAGTTTGTAAAGTGTTTTTAATCGTTCGGAAACTAGGTCTTGATGAGGTGAAAAACGGTCGTAAGGCAGTGTTTCCCATTCTGGAAAACTTAGCAGATCGTTTTTTTTCTCGCTACCCAAAAATGACTGAATGTAATCTTGCAGTTTATTCGCTATTTGTGAATTGCTTGTCATCACGACAAAAAAACCAGGTTTCTGCTGATAAAGCTGCGATATTAAAAGGGCGCTTTGAGGTGTCTGCATGGCACCAAAGTGACTGCGATGACCTTTGGGTTGCCAATGACTAAGCCAGGATTGGATTGCATTGAGTGGGTGTAATGATGCGTTAGATTCAGATTTTTTGGTAGCCATGTCGTTTTTATGGTGTTTTCATTGAGTTGTAGTAATTGTTTGTTTAAGTGAAATTACTGGATAAACGATTTAAACCATCTCATTTGTATGAAATTTAAACAGGTTTTATGTATCAGTTTCGAGTTCTAAGGGTTTGTTAAACTAGTGGCGATTTTAAATTTAGCGAGTTCAATCAAGCTTAGAATTTATCTCTAATTGTAAATAGTCGACTCTGAATAACTGGTTTAGATTTATGTGGGATGTTTAAGTAGATAGGCTCTAGGCGTGGATTGAAGATAATGGTTATTCCATTATTGAGATTCACAACAACGAGAATATCTGCTTAAACGCCCACCCAAACAAAGCACTCGGCTGCAGAGCAGAGAAAGGGGCTTTGCCATAAATTAAACGAGTTATTCAGAATCGACTAAATATGTAAACGTGTGATTGTATAAATTTTTAACACTAATGTGAGGTTTTTGGTTGCCATGAGCAATAATTGGATTTACCACTGGGTGCAAATAATGGCTCATCATAAAAAAATGCTCGGCCTGTTCTGGTTGATGCTGATTGTTGTCAGCAGTATAGGCGTGCTGACAACAGATAGCAGTCACCTATCAGTTCTCTGGACAGCCGAAGACACTTTTTTAAGACCTTTAGAGGTGTTATTTTTGAGCTCGGTTATTATCAGCCTATTTTTTGGCTGGCAGTCTGAGTCTGTAAAATCAGGATTGCTCAACCTTCTATTTTTGAATCTCGCTTATATCATAACGATTGGGTTGGCTAGTTGGTTTGATATTTATTGGGGCAGTCTGGAATTTTTAGCATTAATCATTGCGTCGACATTAGTTACCGCTAACTTTATTCATTTGTTAAGTACTTTACACAGGGAAATGGCGCGAGGGCTTTTTCAGTTTGACGCTGTTGCGGAGGCGGTAAAGCTCAATCATTCACCCATTTTTCTTTCTAATTTAACGACGGCACTGGGCGTTATTTGTATTGCTTGGTTTGAACCTGAGTTAGCCGAGATGGCTTGGGTCATTTCATTGGGGGTTTTGGTAAGTTATTTATTTAGTGTGACGCTGTTTCCTTGGTTACTACTTACTTTCTTTTTGGAGTTTCGTGTTGGTAATTCGCGTGATCGTCAAGGTTTTTACCAATGGATGAAAAAACTCGAAGCTCTGACACATTATCCAATTTTGCTACCTGCAATCAAAATTGCTTTAGCTTTGGGGTTTGCAGTCTTATTCATTTTATTTTTCAGCTGGATGGACAATCTTCATTTGTTACCGGCCGGTAGTTTAGCCGCATTAGGGACTTTTCTAGTCATAATGTGGGGAGGATTAGGAATGTGGTGGCAACAGTTTTCCTGGTCAACCGCCATTGTCTTAACAATCAGTTTGGTCGCTATTGTTACCAATATGATTATTGCAATAATGGTGATGAAATTCGATTTTCTACCGGCCGGTAATATTCCAGAATTTTTGCCAAATAAAGATTTATTTTGGTTATTAATGTGGATTGCGCCAATGGGCATCGTTGTAGATGATTTAATTCATTTTTTTTCCAGAATGAAGCGTGCAAAATCAACCGTTTTTGCTTCACCAAAAGAGTCTGTTCGCTTTGCGATGATTAGTGTTGGGCGGCCGATATTGGTTACCTCCATAACTTTAGTTATGGTTATGTTATTAATATTTTTTGTGAGTGAACCGATTTTAGGTTTTATTGCGCTAAATGTATTGGTTTCAGTTGTTTTAGTTTCTTTAATTGTGCTTTTTATCATGCCTTTTGTCATGATTGCTCAATACAAAAAATAGTAGTTGGGTTGCTAATCAATATGAATTTGGCTTAAATAAACAGTCACTTAAATGCCTTAAAAGCAGATTGTTTCATGGTATTCAAGTCAAAGAAAAGACAAACTATATAAAAAATTTAAATCATTATTGAGATTTAAGAGTTAAGTTATACCTGAAATGAAAATAGGAATACTTAGTCTCCAGAACATAATAGAGGTAGAAAATGGCAACAGTTGTTGTGGTAGGTTCTAGCACAGGTGGATTACCAATGTCTTATGACATTCGTAAGCATCTTGATAAAGGTCATACAGTTAAAGTCGTGAATGCGATTGATGAGTTTAACTTTGTTCCATCTAACCCTTGGGTTGCTGTCGGTTGGCGTAAACCGGAAGATATTTCCTTTAAACTGGAACCTCATTTAACCCGTAAAGGCATTGAATTCTATCATCAAACTTGTGTAGGTCTTGATCCTGAGCAAAACCAAATTACCTTAGATGATGGTCAAACAATGGATTATGACTATTTAATCTTGTCGACAGGCCCAGCTTTGGCATTTGATGAAGTTGAAGGTTTTGGCCCGAAAAGCCATGGTGGAAATACCGTTTCGGTTTGTACAACGCCTCACTCTGTAGAAGCTTATGAACAGTGGCAAGAGTTCTGTAATGAACCTGGTCCAATTATCGTTGGAGCAGTTCAGGGAGCCT
This sequence comes from Thiomicrorhabdus indica, assembly GCF_004293625.1. Taxonomy (NCBI): domain Bacteria; kingdom Pseudomonadati; phylum Pseudomonadota; class Gammaproteobacteria; order Thiotrichales; family Piscirickettsiaceae; genus Thiomicrorhabdus; species Thiomicrorhabdus indica. The sequence continues at coordinate 1,418,267 of NZ_CP033040.1, forward strand.
CATGCTTTGGGCCTGCTTACGAATTTGCGATGATTATGGAAACTGATTTGCGCAAACGCAAAATCCGTAATCAAGTTCCGATGACTTTTGTGACTGCTGAGCCGTATATCGGGCATTTAGGTCTTGGTGGGGTAGGTGATTCCAAAGGTTTAATGGAATCTGAAATGCGTAATCGCCATATTAATTGGATTTGTAATGCCAAAACGACCAAAATTGAGGACGGTGTGATGTATGTTGATGAACATGACCTTCAAGGGAATGTTATTAAGCAGCATGAACTTCCATTTAAGTATTCAATGATGTTACCGGCTTTCCGTGGTTCAAAATTCCTAATGGAAATGGTCGATTCAAATCCTGAAGCTGCTGGGGGTCCTTTAGTCAACCCTCGCGGTTTTGTAAAGGTTGACCAATTTAGTCGTAACCCGACTTATAAAAACATTTATGCATTAGGTGTTGGGATTGCTATTCCTCCTGTCGATACCACTTGTCCTGTTCCTTGTGGCACCCCAAAAACAGGTTTGATGATTGAGTCAATGGTGACAGCAATTTGCCATAACATTGAGGCGAACATCAAAGGTGAAGATGCTCATGAGGAGCCAACGTGGAACACTGTATGTTTGGCTGACATGGGTGACTCGGGTGCTGCATTTGTTGCATTGCCACAGATTCCACCTCGGAATTTGACATGGGCAAAGAAAGGTAAATGGGTGCATTTAGCGAAAATTGCATTTGAAAAATATTTCATTCGAAATATGAAAGCTGGGAACTCTGAACCGATTTACCAGAAATATATTATGAAAATGTTAGGAATCAACCGTTTGAAGTCTCAAAAATAAGACATCAAGTGTTCAATGATCTTTAACAGATTACTTCAGAGAAAAACGCTCCAATTCAGGGGCGTTTTTTTTTAGTTTAAAGTTTTCGTCGTTTATAATTGCAGCCACTATGGCAATTTCAATTTTAATTCACTACCTAGATATTTTAGGAACCGTTGTTTTTACAATTACGGGGTTGCTTGCTGCGCGCTATAAACGCCTAGATTTATTTGGGGCGATCGTGATTGCAATGGTCACTGCAATTGGTGGTGGGACTGTTCGCGATTTGATTATTGATGAGCCTGTTTTCTGGACACAGAATGATTCTTATATTTATTTAGTTGTGATTACTGCACTCATCTTTTTTTTCCTTGCTCGCTTTAAACGACTTCCCATTAAAATGCTGGTGCTTCTTGATGCGTTAGGTCTCGCAGTGTTTACAGTAATCGGTACTCAAAAAGCCTTAGAGCTCGGCTTTTCTGATCCAATCGCTATTATGACCGGGGTGATGACAGGGGTTGTTGGAGGAATGATTCGTGACGTTCTAGTGGGTGAAATGCCACTGGTACTTAGAAAAGAGATCTATGCGACGGCCTCATTTTTTGGCGCCAGTGCATTATTACTGCTTGACCAGTGGGATGTTTCGTTGGATATTGCTATTTTGGTATCCATCGTAATTACGCTAAGTCTGCGGGTTTTAGCAATTATCTATACGATTGAGTTGCCTGTTTTTGTTTCCTATCAACCTAAAATCCCGAACTCTGAAGGTTCAAAGGAAGCAAAGAACGACGCTAATCAATCGGATTCAAAAAATGAATCTAATAACCTTTATTAATTTATTAACTACGGATAAGTCATTTATCCGACCAACCATACTGAGTGGATATGTTTAAACTCCCTTATGAATTTCTTTTGAGTTGGCGATACACTCGCGCAAAACGTCGTAATGGTTTTATCTCCTTTATTTCCCTTTCATCCATGATTGGTATCGCACTCGGTATCACCGCATTAATCACGGTGTTATCGATTATGAACGGGTTTCAACAAGAGTTACGTGAACGAATTCTTGGAATGACTGCGCACATGACCTTGACAGAAGCAGATAACAGACTAAGAGATTGGCAGAGTGTGTATTCTCAAGTGATTGATTATCCTAAGATATTAGGCGCTGCACCGAATATTTCAGAGCAGGCAATGTTAACCGGTTCAGGAGAAGTCAAAGGAACGATGATTCGAGGGGTATTACCTGAACAAGAAGGGCAAGTTTCAGATATTGAAAACCAGATGGTTTTAGGAAGTTTTGAACAATTGCAACCTAAAGCATACCAAATAATTTTAGGGTCGGAATTGGCTTCAACGCTTGGCGTTTCTTTAGGTGATAAGGTTACAGTTATTGCACCACAAGGCACGGTATCTCCTTTAGGTGTGGTGCCTAGAATCAAACGTTTTACTGTTATTGGAGTGTTTGAAGCGGGCATGCATGAATATGATAGCGGTATGGCATTTATTCATTTAAAAGATGCGCAAACGCTATTCAAATATGGCGAAGCGGTGGGCGGACTTCAACTAAAGATTGATGATTTGTTCAAAGTGTTCGAAGTTCGTGAAGATCTGGGAAAACATCTTACCGGCCGGTATTATGTGCGTGATTGGACACAACAACATGTAAACTTTTTTAAAGCGATTGAAATGGAAAAGCGCATGATGTTCATTGTTCTTGCATTAATAATTATGGTTGCCGCGTTTAATATCGTTTCTACCATGGTAATGGTTGTGACAGATAAGCAAAGTGATATTGCAGTTTTAAGAACGATTGGTGCCTCTCCTTTTAATATTCAAAGCATTTTTATTTTGCAAGGCTTGATTATCGGTTCCATAGGCGTGATTTTAGGATTAATTGGTGGAATAAGTCTGGCATCAAATATCGATGTAATCGTGCCACTTATTGAACAACTGCTTGGTTTCCAGTTCTTCCCTGCGGATGTGTATTACATCAGTAAGGTTCCTTCTTTAATTATTTGGAGCGATGTCTATTCTGTTGCGATTGTTGCTTTTGTTCTAACGTTAATTGCAACCCTTTATCCAGCATGGCGGGCGTCCAAAATTCAACCTGCTGAGGCGTTACGCTATGAATAAATCCATGCAGTCAAATATTGTCCTTCAGGCAAACTCCTTAGCGAAGTCTTACAAAGATGGAAGTTTAGAAACCAGTGTTTTCAATGAAATTAGTCTCAATCTAACAAGTGCTGAAAAAATGGCCATTGTTGGCGCGTCCGGTTCTGGAAAAAGTACACTGCTGCATTTGTTAGCGGGATTGGATACACCAACTTCAGGTGAAGTCTTATTAAAACAGAAAACGTTTTCAAAGTTGTCAGAAGCGAAACGTGGCAGGATGCGTAATGATTTAATGGGTTTTGTTTACCAATTTCATCATTTGTTACCCGAACTAAGTGCTATTGAAAATGCGATGTTACCACTATGGATTCGTCGTCAGAATCGTCGTGAAGCTGAAGAAAAAGCCAAAACGCTTTTGACTCGAGTCGGTCTTGGGCACCGTTTAAACCATAAGCCTGCTGAGCTGTCTGGTGGTGAGCGACAACGAGTTGCACTTGCTCGTGCTCTAATTACCGAACCTGCCTGTATACTCGCCGATGAGCCGACTGGGAATTTAGATGCAAGCTCCGCTTCACAAGTATTTGATTTGTTACTGGAGTTAAATGAGGAACATCAAACGGCTCTGCTTATAGTGACGCACGATTTGAGTCTGGCTTCAAAAATGGACACACAACTTTCATTGGTCGAAGGTAAGTTACAAAGAGTCTCTATCTAACATGATTTCAATTCAAAACCTGTCATTACGCGCTGGCACAAAACCTTTATTAGATTCAGCAAATCTAACGATTCATCCCGGACAAAAAATAGGCCTAGTTGGAAAAAATGGCGCCGGTAAAAGTACCTTTTTTAAAGCTGTTTTAGGTGAAACGACTATTGATTCAGGTGACATTAAAGTTCCAAATAACTGGCAAATCGGTTACGTGGAGCAAGAAACAAAAGACCTAAGTGTAGGAATGTTAGATTATGTATGCTTTGGGGATAGTCTATATTTTGAAGTCATGCAATCACTTGAGCAAGCAGAGAGTACTCAAAACAATCAAGCGTTGGTTAAGGTCTATGATCAAATTGAACACATTCAGGCTTATGAAGTGCCGTTAAAAGCTAAGCAAATGTTATTTGGGTTAGGGTTTAACCAACTGGATTTTGATAAGCAGTTGTCAGAATTTTCAGGTGGGTGGCAGGTGCGTTTGAAATTGGCGAGAGCCTTAATGCAGCGATCAGACTTACTTTTGCTTGATGAACCTACGAACCACTTGGATATTGAAGCGGTCACTTGGCTGGAACTTTGGCTCAAATCTTATCAAGGGGCGATTTTGGTCATTTCGCATGATCGAAACTTCTTGGATGAGGTCGTTCAAGGTATTGCAGAGATCGACCAGCAGAAGATTCAATACTATTCTGGAAATTTTGCGGCGTTTGAAAGACAACGTCACGAGCAGTTGATGCAACAACAAAGTCTGCATGACAAGCAAAAACAACAGATGCAGCACCTTAAAACATTCATTTCCCGTTTCAAAGCCAAGGCAAGTAAAGCCAAGCAAGCTCAGAGTCGTGTCAAAGCGTTGGAGCGCATGGAGCAGGTAGCTGCCGTCCAAGCCTGTACAGATTTTCATTTTGCATTTAGTGAGCCGAAACAGATGCCGGATCCAATGTTGGAGATTCAAGCGTTAGATTTTGCTTACAATGATAAAACCATTTTAGATAAGGTTAATCTTGTTGTGAGAAGTGGTGACAGGATTGGGCTTGTTGGAGTGAATGGATCAGGTAAAACCACTCTACTAAAATTATTAGTAGGTGATTTAAAACCTGTAGCAGGGAAAATACAGCTAAGCAAAGGTTTAAAAATTGGCTATTTTTCACAACACCAACTAGAAACGCTTCGCCCTGAATGGAGTCCTTTACAGCATCTTTTAGCAATGGAAGAGGCTCCGTCTGATCAAGAATCGCGAGACTTTTTAGGTCAATTTGGTTTTTCTAATCAGCAAGCACTGGAGACAATCGAAAATTTTTCAGGGGGAGAAAAAGCTCGTTTAGCACTGGCTTTGATCCGTTTCCAAGAACCCAATTTGATCATTCTCGATGAGCCTACCAACCATTTGGATATGGAAACTCGTGATGCCCTAGAAATGGCAATCAATGATTTTACCGGCGGCGTGATTATTGTTAGTCACGATAAGCAACTTTTAAATGCCTGTGTAGACCAGTTTTGGTGGGTACATCAAGGACAGGTTGAATTGTATTTTGGTTCATTGGATGAATACCTACAGGATCAAATGAAGCGTGTTCGTGATGAAAACCGTTTACTTTCCAACACGGGTAAAAACTCCGATAAAAATGAAGTCAATAAAAAAGCCATTCGACAGACAAATGCCCATATTCGTAAACAACTTGAACAGCAGCTTAAGCCGCTAAAGAAGCAGTTGAAAAAAATGGAAACTCAACTTGAGAAAAGCCAAAATAGATTAGAGGAAATCCATTTATTGATGGAAAACCCTGAATTGTACGATGCACAGAACAAAGAGAGGCTCGAACCCATCTTACTGGAAGAAGCACAATTGAAAAAAACAATTGAAGAGTGTGAAGAGCAGTGGTTAGAGCTTGAGGAAGAGATGGAAGAAATTCGTCAATCTCAATAAGAAAAAAGAGTAGTTTTAAATAAAAACTAGCAAAATATTAATCTTCTTAGGTGAAAAAAGACTTTACCGGCCGGTAAAGTCTTTAATAACGCATAATGATTCAATTACTTGAATGCACAGCCATGTTTTAAGCCAAACTTACGCAGTATTTTAACCATTGGACAAAAGCCAGTCATTCCTGCAAACAACAAGTTTGCGCCTACAAATCCAGTTAAATATAACCACAGAGGATCGTGGTAAACAGATAATAGGGTGCTAACAAGAACCATTGTTCCAGCCATAAGCATGACGATTTTTTCAATAACCATGATTTTTCCTTTAAATATAAGGGGTTAAAATAACGTTTCGCGCATTTTACCTGAAACCACTCAATTCAACAAAAAAACTAATACATTCTTAATGAATGTATAAAAATATCTAGTCAACTAAGAGATTTTTATCGTACTGGCGAAATAAAATTGGCTCAATTTAGTTTTTTTTGTGCGTAGAAGTCGGTAGGATTTGGCTGACTAATTTGAAAGCAAGGGTTTTTTCTTTAAATTCATGTGCTAAGCCAGTATAATTCTGCTCCAAAATTTTCTAAGGTTTCGTTTTGCCGAAGTGGATTCAATTAATTCATAAATGAGTAAACTGAAGCCTTTACTATATAACCCTTAAATTTCGAGATGAAACAATGCAAGTAACTGTTGAAAAGCCTGAACAAGGTCTAGCGCACAAAATGACCGTTTCTTTCCCAGCGGATGACTACAAAGTAAAAGTAGAAAAACGCTTAAACGAGCTTCGTCGTACTGCCAAAATGGATGGTTTCCGTCCCGGAAAAGTCCCTTTAAACATTGTGAAAAAACGTCACGGTGCACAAGTTCATCAAGAAATGATGGGTGAAGCTCTTCAGAACGCTTTCTATGAAGCTGTTGAAAAAGAGTCAATCCAAGTTGCTGGTTTCCCTCAGTTTGAAGACTTAAATGATCAGGATGGTGACAACATCACATTCACAGCTTCATTCGAAGTTTATCCAGAAATTACTGTTCCTGAGTTTTCTGGGATTGAAGTTGAAGTGATTGAGTCGGATGTGACTGATGAAGATGTTGAAGACATGATCAACCGTTTACGTGAACAGCGTATGGCTTGGAAGCCTGCAAACGGTAACAAGAAAGCTAAAGAAGGTGAGCAGGTCATTATTGATTTCCTAGGGAAAATCGATGGTGAGACGTTTGAAGGTGGTTCTGCTGAAAATGTGCCTTTAGAAATCGGTTCTGGTCGCATGATTCCAGGTTTCGAAGATGGCATTATTGGTATGAAAAAAGGTGAAGAGAAGCAAATTGAAGTCACTTTCCCTGAAGACTATCATGCAGATAGCCTAAAGGGTAAAACAGCAACTTTTGATATCACTGTTCATTCTGTATCGACTAAGCAATTACCTGAAATCGATGAAGAATTTGTAAAATCATTTGGCGTTGAAGAAGGTACTGAAGAAGCTCTTCGTAAAGAAATCAAAGACAATATGACGAAAGAGCTTGCGCGTGCAGTAGAAGCTCAAAACCGTAATGCGGTCATGCAATCTCTACAAGAAGTTGCAGATGTGGAAGTTCCAAAAGCATTGGTTCAACAAGAAGCGCAACAATTGATGCAACGTGCTCAACAACAACTTCAGCAGCAAGGTGTTGATTTGAAAGATGCACCAATTAATCCTGAAACGTTCAACGATGAAGCCGCTAACCGTGTAAAACTTGGTCTAATGTTAGGTGAAATCATTAAAGTAAATGATTTCCAAGCTGAAGACTCAGAAGTGGAAGCTTATATTGCTGAGCAAGCATCTTCTTACGAAGATCCGAGTGAAGTGATGGCTTGGTATGCTCAAAACCCTGGTGCTCGTAGCGAAATTCGTGCGGTACTTGTGGAAAACAAAGTTGCTGAGAAAATTTTAGCGGAAGCAAAAGTCTCTAAAGTAAGCAAAAACTTCAAAGAAGTGATTGCGCCAAATCAAGCAGCTTAAGCTCTAAGCTTTTATTTTTGTGGTGTCTTATTTTTTTTGTTAACCTCAAAGATAGCTAAAACTTAATTTCGATAATGAAACAAACGTTTTGTTGTTGGAGTTAAGTTTTTTTTTGCCTGTAAAAAAGCTAATATTAAGTATCTGAAAGATTTAAGGTCCGTGTTTACGTAAAATTAAAATCTTTTTTACCGAACAGCCTTGAATAAATAAACTTTATCTCTAAATACTTATAAAGCTGATTACTTTATGGATACAAGTAGTCAGTGATTATAAAAACTAGAAAACACAAGAATGGATAATATGATTGAAAACGCATTAGTGCCAATGGTAATTGAGCAAACCAGTCGTGGTGAGCGATCTTATGATATTTACTCACGTCTTCTAAAAGAACGCGTCATATTTTTGGTTGGGCAAGTCGAAGACCATATGGCGAATTTGATTGTGGCACAAATGCTTTTTTTAGAATCCGAAAACCCAGATAAAGATATCCATTTGTATATCAATTCCCCAGGAGGAAGTGTTACTGCAGGGATGGCCATCTACGACACTATGCGCTTTATCAAGCCGAATGTCAGCACGATGTGTATTGGTCAAGCAGCTAGTATGGGTGCTTTTTTATTATCAGCTGGTGAAAAAGGAAAACGTTTTGTCTTGCCTAACTCTCGTGTGATGATTCACCAGCCCTTAGGAGGTTTCCAAGGGCAAGCAAGTGATATTCAAATTCATGCTCAGGAAATTTTGCAAATTAAGCAGCGTTTAAACGAAGCATTGGCAGATCATACTGGGCAAGACTTGGAAACCATTGAGCGTGACACGGATCGCGATAATTTTTTAAGTGCTCAAGCCGCAGTCGACTACGGTCTAGTTGATAAAGTTGTTTCTAGCCGCTAAGGGGGAGTCTATGACTGAAAAACACCTATATTGTTCATTTTGTGGCAAGAGTCAGAATGAAGTTCGTAAATTAATCGCTGGGCCAGAAGTCTATATTTGTGATGAGTGTGTTGATCTCTGCAACGATATTCTTAAAGAGGAGTTTGGTAGTGATGAAGAGTTCAATAGCTTAGATTTAGAAAATCTACCGACACCAAAAGAGATTAGTCAAATTTTGGACGATTATGTCATTGGTCAAAATCAAGCAAAAAAAGTTCTATCAGTTGCGGTGTATAACCACTATAAGCGATTAAATTCAAAATCTCATACGGACGATGTTGAGCTAACCAAAAGCAATATTCTGTTGATTGGACCCACTGGTTCGGGGAAAACCTTGCTAGCACAAACGCTTGCCAGATTGTTGGATGTTCCGTTCGCTATCGCTGACGCAACAACCTTGACAGAAGCCGGTTATGTTGGTGAAGATGTTGAAAGCATTGTTCAAAAATTGCTTCAACGTTGTGAGAATGACTCTGATAAAGCGGAAATGGGAATAATTTATATTGATGAAATCGATAAGATTACCCGTAAATCTGAAAACCCGTCCATTACTCGAGATGTCTCCGGAGAAGGTGTTCAGCAAGCGTTACTAAAGTTGGTTGAAGGCACGATTGCGAACATTCCTCCACAAGGAGGTCGTAAACACCCAAATCAGCAAGATATGATTCAAGTTGATACGTCAAAAATTTTATTTATCGTGGGTGGGGCTTTTGAAGGTCTGGATAAAATCATTGAACAACGTACTTCTACAGATGTTGGAATTGGTTTTTCTGCGGAAATTCGTAGCAAAGACAACGAAGTGACAATCACTGAGAAATATAAACAAATTGAACCGGAAGATTTGGTGAAGTTTGGTTTGATTCCAGAATTTGTTGGGCGGTTGCCAATGGTTGCTTCACTTGAGGAATTGGATGAAGAGGCGCTAATTCGAATTTTAGTTGAACCTAAAAATGCTCTAGTGAAACAGTTCCAAAAAATGTTCGAAATGGAAAATGTGGAACTGCAATTTAGAAAAGATGCGCTGAATGAAATTGCAAAACTTGCGATAAAGAGAAAAACCGGTGCTCGTGGATTGCGCTCAATTATGGAAAATCTATTACTGGATACCATGTACGAACTGCCAGGCATTAAAAATGTTGAGAAAATTGTGATTAATAAATCGGTTGTACTAGGTGACAAGAACCCTATCTATGTTTATCAGGATGAACCTAAAGCAATGGCTTCAAGTGAATAGTTTATCTGTCTTATAAGCTTTCAATCAAAAGTCTTTCAATCAGATGCCCAGCGAAAGCTGGGTTTTTTGTAATAAAGCTCCAAAACTAATCTGTTTGGTAAAAACTTGAGACAAGACACAAAACTAGTGATACAACTAAAGCATTAATGAAGGGCTAGCGAAAGGCGATGAAATAAGATTTCGTCTTTCGAAAAAAAATAATAAAAAGGAAACAAAATGGATACTGATAGCATTGCAATGAAAATGAATGTTTTAGTGCTACCTCTACGAGATGTGGTACTTTTACCTGGAAATGTCATGCCATTGTTTGTTGGTCGTGAGAAGTCTATGAAAGCGCTTCAGATGGCAATGGATGGTGAAAAAGAAATCTTTTTGATAGCACAAAAGGAAGCAACACTGGACTCACCTTTGAAAGAAGATTTATATCCAGTCGGTACCATGGCCAATATTTTGCAACTTCTAAAGCTGCCAGACGGTACAGTCAAAGTTTTGGTAGAAGGTTCAAAGCGCTATCATTTGGATGCTCTGCATGAAGAAACAGATGTGTTACGCGGTGATATTTCTGAGTTTCAAAGTGTGGAAGATTCGCACGAAGAAGTAAAGTTACTGATTGCAACACTTAAGAGCCGTTTTGCCCATTTAGCAGGATTAAAAAAGAAAATTCCTAGTACGGTTCGTGAATCTATAAAAAATGAAGAACACGCAGATCGTATAGTTGACTTACTCACTTTGCATTTAGAAGTCTCTTTAGCGGATAAACAAAAAATTCTTGAAACGGCTTCACGAAGTGAACGATTAGAAAAAGTATTGGTTTTATTAGAGACTGAAGTTGATTTATTGCAGTCAGAGCAACGCATTGCAAAACGTGTTAAGCAACAAATGGATAAAACTCAGCGTGAGTATTATTTAAACGAAAAAATAAAAGCGATTAACACTGAACTTGCAGGAGGTGATGACACACCTAATGAAATGGATTTACTGGCTGAGAAAATTGAATCCATTGGAATGCCTGAACCTGCAGTCATAAAAGCAAAATCTGAATTAAAGAAATTAAAACAAATGCCTTCTCAGTCTTCAGAAGCAACAGTTATTCGAAACTACTTAGATTGGCTATTGGAAATGCCATGGAAAAAGCGTACTCGTGTTAATAAAGATTTAAAGAAGGCAGAAAAAATTCTTGACCAACAGCATTATGGTTTAGAAAAAGTTAAAGAAAGGATTGTTGAATACCTAGCGGTTCAAAAGCGCGTTCGAAAAAGTAAAGGCCCAATCCTGTGTTTAGTCGGACCACCAGGAGTAGGGAAAACCTCTTTAGCCAAGTCAATTGCCGAAGCAACCAATCGTAAATATGTCCGTATGGCGCTTGGTGGAGTTAGGGATGAAGCAGAAATCCGTGGACATAGAAAAACTTATGTCGGCGCATTACCGGGGAAAATAGCCCAAAAAATGCATTCTGCTGGGACAAAAAACCCTCTATTTTTGCTCGATGAAATTGACAAAATGACAAGTGACATGCGTGGCGATCCTGCTTCCGCGTTGTTAGAGGTTCTAGATCCTGAACAAAACCATAGCTTTAACGATCACTATCTTGAAGTGGATTATGATTTATCGGATGTTTTATTCATCGCAACGTCTAATTCCATGGATATTCCTGAGGCGCTTTTAGATCGAATGGAGGTCATTAACCTTGCTGGCTATACCGAGGATGAAAAAATGCACATTGCTAATGAGCATTTACTATCTCGTGCAAAAAAAGACCATGGTTTGAAAAAAGACGAATTAACTGTCACTGATGACGCGATTAAAACCATTATTCAAACCTATACTCGTGAAGCAGGTGTTCGTTTATTGGCTCGTGAATTGGCAAAAATTTGTCGCAAAGCTGTAAAAAGAATTGTTACAGATAATATTGATACGCCCTTAAGTGTTACCTCTGAACAGCTTGAAGACTATTTAGGAGTGGCAAGACATCGCATTGGATTAGCCGATAAAGAAAATCGAATTGGCCAAGTGGCAGGACTTGCATGGACTCGTGTTGGTGGTGATTTATTAAGAATTGAGGCAACAGCAATGCCGGGGAAAGGTAAGTTAGTTAGTACAGGACAATTAGGCTCCGTCATGCAAGAATCTGTTCAGGCAGCGATGAGCGTCATTCGTAGTCGTTCTGATTCATTAGGTCTCGAAAAAGATTTTTATGAAAAATTTGATTTACATATACATTTTCCAGAAGGTGCTATAAAAAAAGATGGTCCTAGTGCAGGGATTGCAATCTGTACAGCTATCAGTTCGGTATTTACGGGAATTCCCGTTCGTTCCGACGTTGCCATGACAGGAGAGATTACTTTACGAGGCGAAGTTTTACCTATCGGCGGACTTAAGGAAAAATTATTAGCAGCGATTCGAGGCGGTATTAAAAAAGTATTAATTCCTATTGATAATGTTCGTGACTTGAGTGAAATTTCAGATGAAGTTAAAAATTCATTAGAAATTTGCCCTGTACAGTGGGTTGATGAAGTCATCAAACACGCATTGGTTCTTGAACCAAAGCCTTTGGAACAAAATCGTGAAATTGTGAAAGATAAAACGGTCTTTAAGGAAAAAGACGCAGAAAATAGTGAGAAATTGGGTTCTGCTCATCATTAATAGTGATTTTAAGCGTTTTTCGCTTGAACTTCTCTAAAGCCCTTGCTATAAATGTTTCAGCCTCTGGCTTATTAAATATACAAACAATAAACCCATGGAGAATCACATGAATAAATCTGAACTAGTCGCTGCAATTGCTGAAGAAGCTGGATTAACAAAAGCGGATGCAGGCAAAGCATTAGATGCAACGGTTAAATCAATTACAAATGCAATGGCATCTGGTGACTCAATTGCTATTATCGGTTTTGGTACTTTTGCGGTAGGTGAGCGCGCTGCACGTACAGGACGTAACCCTCAAACAGGTAAAGAAATGCAAATTCCTGCGGCTAAAGTTCCTAAATTTAAGCCAGGTAAATCACTTAAAGATGCTGTTAACGGATAAACAGTAAAAAACACGAAAAAATGATTAAAAGTGTTTGACAACTTCTTTTAGCTCTCTATAATACGCCACATCAATTAAGCGCGGCTTTAAGAGAGCTGAAAGACAGAGCTAGAGCGGCTTTGAGAGCGTCTAGAATTTTTGTCTAACATGTTTAATTGGGTGATTAGCTCAGTTGGGAGAGCATCGCCCTTACAAGGCGAGGGTCACTGGTTCGAGCCCAGTATCACCCACCACGGAGCGGTAGTTCAGCTGGTTAGAATACCTGCCTGTCACGCAGGGGGTCGCGGGTTCGAATCCCGTCCGCTCCGCCATATTTTTGAAATGAGTCTTAGGACTCATTTTTTATGCAACAAAATAATTGCATGATTAGCGTGTGACTTAATAAAACACGGTTTATCTGGGTGATTAGCTCAGTTGGGAGAGCATCGCCCTTACAAGGCGAGGGTCACTGGTTCGAGCCCAGTATCACCCACCATACAATTTGGAGCGGTAGTTCAGCTGGTTAGAATACCTGCCTGTCACGCAGGGGGTCGCGGGTTCGAATCCCGTCCGCTCCGCCATTATTCAAGCAAGTTCAGGACTTGCCCAACAAACGCTGAGATTGAATTCTCATAAGACGTTAGTGTTGAAACCAATCCTGGGTGATTAGCTCAGTTGGGAGAGCATCGCCCTTACAAGGCGAGGGTCACTGGTTCGAGCCCAGTATCACCCACCATACAATTTGGAGCGGTAGTTCAGCTGGTTAGAATACCTGCCTGTCACGCAGGGGGTCGCGGGTTCGAATCCCGTCCGCTCCGCCATCATTCAAAGCCACTTAGGAATTTTCTTAAGTGGCTTTTTTATTGCCTAAAATCTTGCTATAAAATTACCGGCCGGTAGAGTTTAGGAACAAAAAAACCAGCACATGGCTGGTTTCATACAAACGTTAAAATGAAATACAGCCATAGGCTGATTTTATCTTAAAGCGAGGAGAAAGTTTTCTGTTCGAGGCGTAGAGAGCGTAGTTTAGTTTGTCCAAATGAGCGAGCTACAACAAAGAACAGGAGGCTTTTAACCGCTATTACTTAGTTGGAGGCTGTGATGTTGTATCCGCCATCCACATAAGTCACTTCACCAGTAATACCTGATGCTAAATCTGAGCACAAAAAGGCTGAAGTATTCCCAACTTCTTCAATCGTTACATTACGGCGTAGAGGCGTTGATTGGGCTGCTTTATCTAGCATTGAACGGAAGTCTTTAATACCAGCGGCAGCTAATGTGCGAATTGGACCAGCAGATACAGCGTTGACACGAATGTTATCTTGACCAAGATCTGCTGCTAAATAACGAACCGTAGCTTCTAATGACGCTTTTGCAATTCCCATGACATTATAGTTTGGAACAGCACGTTCAGCTCCTAAGTAAGAGACAGTTAAAACCGATCCATTGCTCTTTTTCAACAATTTATGGGCTGCTTTAGTGCAAGCGGTTAGAGAATAAGCAGAAATATCGTGGGCGATTTTAAAGCCTTCACGAGTTGATGCATCAATCATGCGACCTTCGAGTTCTTCACGTGGTGCAAATGCAACAGAATGAACAAGAATATCCAAACCATCCCATTTTTGTCCAATTTTAGCCATGACTTCATCAATTTGAGCATCATCAGCAACGTCAAGTGGTAATACTAACTCTGAACCGAGTTCTTCAGCGACCTTTTCAACGCGACCTTTTAATTTTTCAGTTTGATAAGTTAAGGCAATTTCAGCGCCTTGTTCGCGCATCTGCTTTGCAATACCATACGCAATCGATTTATTGTTAGCGACACCTATAATTAACGCTTTTTTACCACTTAGGAATCCCATTGTGTTTCTCCAGTGTTTTGTCTTTAGTTGGTTCTGATGTCTTGAAATTAACTGTAGCAAGATGTTAAACATCAGGTAGAATCGGAGCTCATTATAACGTTTATTTCAGTTAAAAAAGTTGGTTATAATGGCTGCTATTACAGATTGATGCGTCATCAGGCCCAAACAAATAGTCAAATGAATTGAAAGAAATTCGAGGAGATCAGGGATTTGAAAATTTCATCATTTCATGACGATAAGAAAATATTAGTTTTAATTTCTTTTTTGTTTTTGTGCGCTTTGTCTATGCTCATGCAATATACAAATGTGAACGCTAGTTGGAATTCACCCAACGTAACCTCAAGCGACTCTAATAAGAAAACACTTTATAGTAGTTTCAGTGCTTCACCAAAACACCTCGATCCAGTTCGATCCTATAGTTCAAATGAGTGGGCAATTATCAGTCAAATATATGAGCCACCACTTCAATATTATTATTTTAAACGACCTTATGAACTCCAGCCATTAACATTAAAATCCATGCCTAAGCTTGTATTTTTGGATAAAAACTTTCAGCGCGTTTCAGAATCTCAAAAAAACAATGGTCAATTTGACTATACAAGGTACGACTTTGAACTGAGGGAAGATGTGTTTTACCAACCTCATCCTGCGTTTGCTAAAAATAACAATGGTTATCTGTATCACCGTCTTGACAAGAAAATTGAAACGCTCAAAAAGCAAAATAATCCAGAGAAAGTATCCGAACTTGAAAGTATCAAAAAACTTTCCGAGTTTGCAAAAGTTGGTAGTCGCCAGCTTGTTGCAGATGACTATATTTATGCCATAAAACGTATGGCTGTCCGTCAGAATCATTCACCAATTTTAGATACAATGAAACAGTATATTGTTGGTTTAGATGCATTTAGTCAAAGCATATCTCAGCAGTTAAAGTCTGAATTGGAAACTTCTGGTAAGTCTTTGAAAGAGCACTATTTTGATCTTGGTCAACATGGCATAAAAGGCGTTAAAAAACACTCCGACTTTTCATTTTCGATCCTAATAAAAGGGCACTATCCTCAGTTTCTCTACTGGATGAGTATGAACTTTTTTGCTCCCATTCCTTGGGAAGCCATGAAGTTTTATCAACAACCTTTTATGAATGAAAGAAATCTTACATTGGATACTAGTCCGGTTGGAACGGGGCCTTTTTACTTGGCTGAAAACAACCCGAATCAACGGATGCGTTTGGTAAAGAACCCAAATTTTCATCCGGAGGCTTTTCCTGAGGTTCCTAATGATTTTCCCGAAAACCTAAAACAAAATTACCAAGAAGACACTGGTAAAACTTTACCTTTGATAGATGAGGTGATTTATTCTTTGGAGAAAGAATCAGTTCCGCTTTGGAATAAATTCTTGCAAGGTTACTATGATGCCTCTGGTGTCAGCTCTGACAGTTTTGATCAAGCCATTTCCGTTTCGAGTAATGGAAATTTAGGTCTGACATCAGCGATGAAAGAAAAGGGCATTCAGTTTCTCAATGCGATTCAGCCGACTATTTTCTATTTTGGGTTTAATATGGCCGACCCTACTGTTGGCGGTTACTCTGAAAAGCAGCAGAAATTGCGTCAAGCGATTAGCATCGCTATCAACTTTGAAGAGTATATTTCCATATTTTTAAACGGTCGAGGCGTAGCTGCACAAAGCCCGATTCCACCGGGTATTTTTGGACATCAGTCTTTACCGGCCGGTATAAATTCCCAGGTATATCATTTGGACGGTGAGCGAATTAAACGTAAATCCTTGCAAGAGGCTAAACAGCTTTTGGCTGATGCGGGTTATCCAAATGGTAAAAAATCTGATGGCACACCTTTACAGCTTTTTTATGACACTGCGGCTACTGGACCTGATAGTCAGTCGATGTTGAATTGGTACCGAAAGCAATTTGCAAAGTTAGGCATTGAGTTGGTTATTCGTGCGACAGATTACAACCGGTTCCAAGATAAAGTGCGAGGTGCAAAAGTCCAGATGTTTTCTTGGGGGTGGAATGCGGATTATCCAGACCCTGAAAACTTCTTATTTTTACTTTATGGCGGTAATGCGGCCATAAATACTAATGGTTCTGGCATTAATAGCGCCAACTATGATAATCCAGAATTTAATCGTCTTTTTAAACAGATAAAAACCATGGGAAATTCACCTGAACGTTTACGTCTAATCGAACAGATGATTCAAATAGCTCAAAAGGACGCGCCTTGGGCTTGGGGATTCTACCCAAAATCCTTAGCGCTTTATCACTCTTGGCTACGAAACCTTTGGCCAAATGCCATGGCGAACAATACGCTTAAATATCGTAATGTTGATGCCCAATTGCGCAGTCAACAACAAGAAAAATGGAATCAACCAATTGTATGGCCGCTATGGATTTTGTTTGCGATACTACTGATTAGTATTTGGCCTCTTTATAGCGCTTATCGTAAACGCCAAAATTACCGAGTGCAAAGTCACCAAGAAGAAAGCGTCATAACCCACTCCGATGAACTCAACCGAAAAATAAAGGAGTCATAACGAATGTTTGCTTATATTATTCGTCGACTTCTGTTTGCAATACCGATTCTAATAGGGGTCAATTTCATAACGTTTGCGCTCTTTTTTATGGTAAATACGCCGGACGATATGGCTCGTGCTCAATTGGGAGCAAAGCAGACATCGCCTGAAATGATTCAAGCTTGGAAAGAAGAAAGAGGGTACGATAAACCTTTATTTATCAATGACCAAGCACATGGTCTTTCTATTGTCTCTGAGACGTTATTTGTTCAAGAATCCTTAAAACTGTTCTCATTCGATTTTGGACAATCCGATGCCGGCCGGCAGATTTCTAGTGATATTCAAGAACGAATGATTCCCAGCTTGGCGATTGCTTTACCGACTTTCTTGATCGGTTTAATCACAACCATTGCGATTGCACTGTTAATTGTCCTGTTTCGAGGCACGGCTTTGGATACTGTGACCATGATGATTGCCGTCGCTATTATGTCCATATCTGGACTGTTTTACATCATTGCCGGTCAAGTATTATTTAGTAAAATGCTGCATTGGGTTCCGATTTCTGGCTATAGTGATGGGATAGATGCATGGCGTTTTTTGATTTTACCGGTTCTGATAGGTGTGTTTGCTGGGCTGGGTAGTGGTGTCCGATGGTATCGCAGTATATTTCTTGAAGAAATGAACAAAGATTACGTAAGAACAGCAAGAGCTAAAGGTGTAAGTGAAATAAAGGTTTTATTTACGCATGTGTTACGTAATGGATTTCTACCGATTTTGACGGGGGTGGTCGTTGTTATTCCGACATTGTTTATGGGGAGCTTGATTATGGAATCCTTTTTTGGCATTCCAGGACTGGGCAGTTACACCATTGATGCCATTAATGCTCAGGATTTTTCTATTGTGAAGGCTATGGTCTTTTTAGGTTCTGTGCTTTATATCATCGGCTTGATTCTCACCGACATTTCTTACACCTTGTTTGATCCTAGAGTAAAACTATCATGATCGGTTCTTTGATTGATTTTTTGGACTCCTCCTATTCACTTGAATGGGTCATGCTTTGGACCGATGTCATGGTTTGGGGGATTTTGATTGCTTTATTACTTGGGATTCGATCCATTCGCCGGTCGTTACAGTCTCGTCGTCAATGGCTACAGGTCTTTGAATCGCCGATTGCCATGGCATCCGGTCTCATTCTATGTGTCTATTTCGCAATCGCTTTGGTCGACTCGGTGCATTTCAAAATCGTGTCACCTCAAACAGAAACTCAAACCCTTGAGCAGTTCGAAGGCGACGACAGATTCAACTTATCGCCCGCTTTAGAAGGGCGGGTATTTAGTGTTCTAGATACGATTTTTGTCCATCTTTTGGAGCGCAATGAGCGAACCTATTCTGCCCCCTTTGCTTTGACAGAATATTCCTCGAGTGTTCAGTATTTGGCCAATGGTGACGTTGAACAAGTCTATCTGCCCCTAAAGTATGCAGGTCAGCATCTTTTGGATATCAATAGAAACCAACTAAACGTCAACACTGAATCTATCTCGATGGGTTGGGATATCACAGAAAAAACCAGTAGCGTTATGATTACCAGTGTTCTGGTTGTGGTTGTCATTCTCCTTTTTCAGCTCTATTGGCGCATGCATAGTCTAATCTTTCGTGCAAAGCCAGAAATGGTTGGGGAGCCGATTCATCTTCCTTGGAAAACCTTCTACATTACTTTATTCATCATTATATTTACGCTTATATGGCTTTATGAGATGAGTCAATACTATTATGTATTGGGAACAGATAAAGTTGGTCAAGATGTTTTGTATCAATCGATCAAGAGTATTCGAACAGGGGTGATGATTGGCCTATTAACGACATTGGTGATGTTACCTCTCGCGCTCTTTTTGGGAATAAGCGCAGGGTATTTCAAAGGGTGGATTGATGATGTCATCCAGTACCTTTATACCACCTTAAATTCCATTCCAGGCGTATTACTAATTGCTGCTGCGGTATTGGTGATGCAGTCCATCTTAGCGCAAAATCAGGATTGGTTCGGGTCGACAGAAGAACGAGCTGATTTAAGATTATTATTTTTGATTCTGATTTTAGGAATCACCTCATGGACAGGGTTGTGCCGTCTGCTTCGAGCTGAAACCTTGAAACTATCACAACTTGAATACGTGCAATCTGCAAGAGCCTTTGGCCTAAGCGGTTTTAAAATCATTACTAAACATATTATGCCTAACTTAATGCACCTCGTGTTAATCGCCCTAGTGCTTGATTTCAGTGGCTTAGTGCTAGCTGAAGCGGTTTTGTCCTACGTTGGAGTTGGGGTTGATCCCACGACACCAAGTTGGGGGAATATGATTAACCAAGCGCGTTTAGAGATGGCACGAGAGCCGATGGTTTGGTGGTCTTTACTATCGGCGTTCACCTTTATGTTTATTCTGGTGTTAGCCGCCAACCTTTTTTCAGACAGAGTTCAGCGCGTACTCGATCCGCGTGGAAAAAACTAATAGGAATCCGTTCAAATGCAGGAAGTTCTCCCAGAACCGGTATTAAAAGTTCAGAATCTATCTGTTCAAGTCGCCAATGATCTGCTGATTAATCGCATCAGTTTCTCCATTCAAAAAGGGGAAATCTTTGCATTGGTCGGCGAGTCTGGAAGCGGAAAATCCTTAACCTCTTTAGCGATTATGCGCTTACTACCTGAAGCGCTAGATATCGTCGATGGCGATATTTTTCTTCAAAAAGACTCTCTGTTTTCAATGACCGAGTCACAAATGCAAAAAGTCCGTGGCAGACGAATTGCCATGATTTTCCAAGAACCGATGACCTCGTTAAACCCTGTTATGAAAGTTGGCATTCAAGTGCAAGAAGTCATTAGCCGACATCTGAAGCTTTCAGGTAGAGCAGCTCGCCAAAAGGTGGTGGAACTTTTCGAGGAAGTCGGAATTCCGGATGCTGCCGAACGTTTTCATTGGTACCCTCATCAATTGTCAGGCGGGCAGAAACAGCGCGTTATGATCGCTATGGCACTGGCGTGTGAACCGGATGTTTTAATCGCCGATGAGCCGACTACCGCTCTGGATGTAACGATTCAGGCCCAAGTCTTAAAATTGTTAAGAAAAATTCGTGATGAGCGTCAGTTGTCCATTTTGTTTATTACACACGATATGGGCGTGGTCCATGAAATGGCCGATACAATTGCGGTCATGAAGAGCGGAAAGATTATTGAGCAAGCGTCTAAGGAAATGTTTTTTGCAAATCCACAGCAAGACTATACGCAACAATTACTGTCAGATGCGATTCCAAAACCTATTTCAATCGCACCCACGACTTCCAATCTGGAAAATAATGAAGAAGATTCCATCACTTTACACCGGCCGGTAACTTCTGAAAGTTCGGTTGTCACGCTATCCGATGACTTATTGCGTTTGGATGATATTAAAATTCATTTTCCCATTAAGAAAGGGGTTTTTCAGCGCACGGTCGGTCACGTCAAGGCGGTGGATGGCGTGAGTTTAAAAATTCCTAAAGGAAAAACCCTTGCTTTAGTCGGGGAGTCTGGAAGTGGAAAAAGTACACTTGGTATGGGAATTTTAAAACTGGTCAAAATGACCTCCGGAAAAGTCTTTTATCAAGCTCATAACAACTCTGAACAGGAGTTAACGCACCTAAGTGAAAGACAGATGCGGCCGCTACGCAGAAAAATCCAAGTTATCTTTCAAGACCCATTTTCCGCCTTAAATCCTAGAATGACGATTGGTGAAATCATCCGTGAGGGAATGGTCAGTTTAAAGGTCGGTTCTCAAGACAAAAACGAGCAACGCACTCGTGTTGAAGAGTTGCTTGTTCAAGTTGGGTTAGAAAAATCGCATATCCATCGTTATCCACATGAGTTTTCCGGTGGTCAACGTCAGCGGATCGGAATTGCGCGAGCTTTAGCAGTAGAGCCGGAGTTAATTATTTGTGATGAGCCGACCAGCGCCTTAGATGTATCGGTAAGAGCGCAAGTGCTTGGATTGTTGAAAGAGTTACAGGAAAAATATCACCTGTCCTATCTGTTTATTACGCACGATCTTTCCATTATTCCAAGCATCGCACATGAAGTGGCGGTTATGCAAAAAGGCAAGATTGTCGAGCAGGGTCCAGTTGAAGAGGTCATGCGTCACCCAGAGCACGCATACACTCAATCTTTGCTCGCCTCTGCACCAGAATTAGTTCGAAATGCGTTGAATATATCTGTCGCCTAAAACCAAGCCATTTCTAGGGGAGCCTAATTTCCCCAAATAATTTCGCCCTTGATTCATTATTAGCCTTATAGGGCGAATATTTATGGCGTGGAGATTATCTCAATGAAATCGGTTGAAGGCTTGTCCATGATTCCCATTTTTGTTAAAAGTTCCACCGCAATTTCTGAGGTTTGAGGTAGTTGCATTGGATTTTCACCCGGAAATAATCGTCCGCGAGCTTCGGTAGCAAAGGCTGGTGTGCGTGCGATGTAGCAGTGTAGGCACTTCTCACAATGTTCATTTGCAAGACTTTTTATCAGTTGTTCCAGTCCTGCTTTGGCAACACCGTAGGCTCCGTAAAAAGCGGGTTTATCAAAACAGTCTTTATCACTTATGGCGACTAAATCCCCCTTGGCTTTTAAGAGCAATGGCAAGGTTTGCTGGATCAGTTGAAAATTGGCATTCAGATTGGTGTGCATGACCTCATACCATTGCTTCGTATCAAAGTGCTCAATCGGTGTGAAGGCTGGCAAAATTGCGGCATTCAGAAACACCCCATCCAATTTGCCAAACTCTGTTTCAATGACTTGCCCAAACTCTTCCCAATTTTGTAAATCCGCTCCTAATAAGTCTAGAGGATACAAAGCTAACCGGCCGGTAAATTCTTGTTGTTGAAGCTGGTCAGACAAGGCATTTAAACGCTGTAAGTCTTTATCCAGCAGAATCATCTGATGGCCAAGTGCGTAGAGTTGTTCAGTAAGTGTGCGACCTAAACCTTGAGCGGCACCGGTAATAAGATAGGTTTTCATAAAGTGGTTCTTTTATTTTATCTTTGTATTAGGCTGTAAAAGTTTTGCAGGCTATCTCTGGATGAAATTAATTTAGCAAAGTATTTTTACATCCTCAATGCAAGTGAGTAGATACATTTTTAAAGTGTTTGAATAAATTCGCTGATTTCATAAGGAGTATGGAAGTCATAATCTGCATTCCAGTCACTGGCCGATGCGGTTTTGGGTAAATAGCCAAAAAATGCAGAACCCGTTTGCATATTTGCATTTTTGCCCGCTTCAATATCACGAGGGTGATCTCCCAGATACAGGCAATGTTCTGGATCGACACCACACTGTTTTGCAGCCAGCAACATAGGCTCAGGGTCTGGCTTTCGCACTTTTAAGGTGTCACCACAAATCACAGTATACGGCTCAGAAGGAAATACGAAAGACTCCAATAGTTTTTTCGTTAACCAAGTGGGTTTATTGGTCACAATACCCCATGGGATTTCATTTTCTGCCAAGTACTCAAGCCCGGAATGTAAGCCTGGGAATAAGTCAGTGTGAAGTGCAATATGATTAAAATATACCTCCAAAAAGAATTGTCGTTTTTCCTCCAGCGCATCGCCTGTTAAATCCGCAAATGCCAACTGAGTGACCGCCAAGCCACCTTGGGAAACTGTATTTCGGATGGTTGAATAATCGACCACTGGCCGGTTAAAAGCTTCACAGGTTTTTTTCAATGCATAGGCAAAATCATAGGACGTATCTAAAAGGGTTCCGTCTAAATCAAACAGAACACATTCAATCGGTTTTTGCATGATTAAGCCTCTGGTTTACGAAATGCCATAATGTAGTTAATCGATAAATCTTTATTTAAGGCGTAACGTTGTAATAATGGATTGAATTCAACCCCAACACTATCAATGAGTTCCAGTCCCGCTTGACGTGCCATCGCCGCCATCTCAGATGGTTTAATAAATTTATCCGGGTCATGAGTGCCTTTGGGAACCAAATTTAGAAGGTTCTCAGCGGCATAAACCGCTAGCAATTGAGATTTTAAATTTCGATTAAGTGTTGAGAAAAAAACTAAACCGCCTGGTTTGACAGCGTGGGCTGCGGCAGAAATAATCGCTTGCGGATTTGGAACATGTTCCAGCATTTCCATGCAGGTCACTATATCGTGTGTTTCTGGGTTTAGAGTTGCATACTCTTCAGCGGCGATAAGCTGATAATCGACCTTTATTTGTGCGTCTAGTGCATGCAATTTGGCGACTTGCAACACCTGTTCGGCCAAGTCGATTCCTGTTACATTTGCCTGTAGTTGCGCCATGGATTCTGACAAGATTCCACCGCCACAACCAATGTCCAAAATTGACCGGCCGGTTAAACATTGGTGTTGTTGCATATATTGCAAACGTAATGGATTGATTTTGTGTAAAGCACCAAATTCGCCATCTTCGTCCCACCATTTATGACTCAGGCGGTTGAAGTTATCTAACTCTTTGGTATCGGCATTATTGTGTTGTTGTGTACTCATTGATTAGGAGCCATAAGATTCATTTAAAAACGTGTCTGCGATTATACCCAAAACTGTTAAAAATTCCTTGCGTGAATCTCTACCGGCCGGTAGAAAACTAAAATAAAATTATCGTCTAGGTGGCGAGAAAAAAATAAAAGTGGCTAGAAGGGCTTTATTTTGGCTTTTAAGGCTATTTTTAGTCAATCGAAAGCATTTTGCGCATATAATATAACCCCTAAAAATAATATGAATCAGTAGTCAGGATACCCTATGTCTGAATTTGCCAAAGAAATTGTCCCCATTGCACTTGAAGATGAAATGGAGCAATCCTATCTGAGTTATGCGATGAGCGTTATTGTTGGACGCGCGCTACCAGATGTTCGTGATGGTCTCAAGCCGGTTCACCGTCGTGTGCTTTATGCCATGAACGAATTGCGTAATGATTTCAATAAGCCTTATAAAAAATCTGCCCGTATTGTCGGGGATGTCATCGGTAAATATCACCCGCATGGTGACATCGCTGTCTATGACACGATTGTTCGTATGGCCCAGCCGTTTTCATTGCGTTATATGCTCGTCGATGGTCAAGGAAACTTTGGTTCAGTTGATGGTGACTCTCCTGCAGCCATGCGTTATACCGAAATCCGCATGTCGAAAATTGCCCACCAACTGTTAGCAGATTTGGATAAAGAAACCGTCAATTTTCACGAAAACTACGATGGCTCTGAAACCGAGCCAACAGTATTACCAACACGTATCCCAAATTTATTGGTGAATGGATCCTCCGGGATTGCAGTCGGGATGGCGACCAATATCCCACCTCATAACTTGAATGAAACCATTAATGCGTGTTTGGCGTTTATTGATAATCCGCAAATTGATATTACAGGATTGATGGAACACCTTCATGGTCCAGATTTCCCGACGCACGGTATTATCAATGGAACTGCAGGGATTCGCCAAGCTTATGAAACCGGTCGTGGTCGAGTGCAAATGCGCGCTCGTACAGAAATCGAGACCGATAAGAACGGCAAAAACAAAATCGTTGTCAAAGAAATTCCTTATCAGGTTAATAAAGCCAAATTAATTGAGCGTATTGCCGAACTGGTGAAAGAGAAAAAGATTGAAGGTATTACTGCTCTGCGCGATGAGTCAGACAAGGATGGTATGCGCATTGTGATTGAACTTCGTAAAGAAGAAGTTCCTGAAGTCATTATTAATAATCTTTACAAGCAAACATCAATGCAGACGGTGTTTGGTGTCAATATGGTCGCGCTGATTGATGGCCAGCCAAAACTTCTCAACCTGAAGCAAGTCATCGAAGCCTTTGTGAAACACCGCAGAGAAGTGGTGACCCGCCGTACGATTTACGAGCTTCGTAAGGCTCGTGAAAAAGCTCACGTTTTGGAAGGTTTAGCAGTTGCCTTGACCAATATTGATGAGATGATCGAGTTGATTAAAGCGTCACCAAGCCCAGCAGTTGCGAAAGAGCGCATGCTGGAACGTGATTGGCCAATTGGTTCTGTTGTCGATTTATTAGATCGTGTCGAAATGGATGATGTTCGTCCAGAAGATTTACCGGCCGGTTTTGGTGCGGATGGCGCAATCTATAAACTGTCACCTGTTCAGGCGCAAGCCATTCTGGAAATGCGTTTACATCGTCTAACAGGGCTTGAGCAAGACAAAATCTTGGAAGAATATCGAGGTTTGATTGCAAGAATTGCTGAATTCCTTGAAATCCTACGTAACCCGGACCGTTTGACTGAAGTGGTGAAAGAGGAGTTACTAGAGGTTGTAGAGAACTTTGGTGACAAGCGTCGTACAGAAATCGATCACGCTTACCAAGATTTGGATGCCGAAGATTTAATCGCCGAAGAAGACCGAATTGTCACACTTTCGCGTGATGGTTATATCAAAACTCAGCCTTTAAGTGATTATCGTGCACAGCGCCGTGGTGGTCGAGGCAAATCCGCAACAGCGATGAAAGAAGAAGACGAGATTGGTCAACTATTTGTCGCCAGTACACATGATATGCTGTTGTGTTTCTCGAACCGTGGCAAGATGTACTGGCAAAAAACTTGGCAGCTTCCTTTAGCCAGTCGCGGTAGTCGTGGTAAACCAATTGTCAATATCTTACCTGTTGAAGAAGGGGAGTACATTACATCAGTGCTACCTGTGAATGAATTTGATGAGCGTGTTGTCTTTATGGCGACACGTAATTCTGTCGTGAAACGGGTCGCCCTTAAAGACTTCTCTCGTCCTCGTGCCAATGGCATTATTGCGGTGGATCTCTTGGAAGACGATGAATTGGTTGGTACGGCTTTAACCGATGGAGAGCAAGAAATTATGCTCTTTAGCGATATCGGAAAAGCGATACGTTTTAAAGAATCCGATGTCCGTGTGATGGGGCGCACTGCACGTGGTGTTCGCGGTATGAAGTTACCGGCCGGCGCTAAGGTAATCAGCATGCAGGTTGCCAAACCGGAGCAACTTATTTTGACGGCAACCGAAAACGGTTACGGGAAATGTACACCAGTAGACGATTACTCAACCATCAACCGTGGTGGTCAGGGTGTGATTTCCATCAAAACCACTGATCGTAATGGTTCAGTGGTCAGTGCAGTTTCAGTCAGTACTGATCAAGAGATGGTATTGATTACCAATAAAGGGACTTTGGTACGTACCCGTGTCTCGGAAGTCTCTGTAGTTGGCCGTAATACCCAAGGCGTTAAACTGATTAATGTCGGTAAAGGTGAGCAGGTCGTAGGTCTTGCGGTGGTTGATGTTGAGGTTGAGGTCGACGATGAGTTGGAAGAGGAGATTGTTGCAAATGATTCTTCAAATACTGACCAAGCAACAGAAGAATAATTATTTAGAAGGGCTAAGATGTTTTTGCTACAAACATCATTAACCCATTCTTGAATTAAATTTTTAAGGATTTATCCAAATGCGTTCATTTAATTTTAGTGCAGGTCCGGCGATGTTGCCGGAAGCGGTCATGAAAAGAGCACAAGACGAATTTCTTGATTGGAATAACACGACCATGTCAGTGATGGAAATGAGTCACCGTAGTGCAGAGTACCTATCGGTTGCACATCAAATGGAAGCTGACTTACGCGACGTTATGAATATTCCTGAGAACTACAAAGTTCTCTTCTTACATGGTGGTGCATCGCTTCAGTTTGCAGGGATTCCAATGAACCTTACACAAGCTGGCGATACGGTAGATTATTTTGATACCGGTGTATGGTCTGCGAAAGCAATCAAAGAAGCCAAGCGTTATGTCAATGTCAATATTGTCGCCGGTGGTGGTCAAAACCCTACCGAAATTCCCGACAGTTCTGAATGGAAGTTTTCAGAAGACGCCAAATATATACACATTTGTTCAAATGAAACCATTACGGGCGTTGAGTTTAAAGAAGCGCAACTAGAGCAAGTGTTTGCACAAGGCAAACCTGTGATTGCCGATATGTCATCAAACATATTATGTCGTGAAATTGATGTCTCGAAATACGGCATGATTTACGCTGGTGCTCAGAAAAATATCGGTCCAGCCGGTTTGGCGATTGTGATTGTCCGAGAAGATCTGATTGGCCACGCACGATCTGATTGTCCAAATTTAATGAACTGGAAGACTTATGCAGATAACGAATCAATGTTCAACACTCCAAATACTTGGGCATGGTATTTAGCGGGTCTTGTGTTTGATTGGATTAAAACTTCTGGCGGGGTTAAGGCCATTGCTGAAATCAATCAGCGTAAAGCGCAAAAATTGTATGACTACATAGACAATTCAGGCTATTACAGTAACTCAATAAAAGTTGAACAGCGCTCATGGATGAATGTTACCTTTAATTTGCCAAACGAAGATTTGAATGCGGATTTTCTGGCACAAACTAAAGCGGTAGGGCTTTTGAGTTTGAAAGGACACAAAGCCTTTGGTGGAATGCGTGCCAGCATCTATAATGCGATGCCTGAAGCGGGCGTGGACGCACTGATTGACTTTATGCAAAAATTTGCACAATCTAATCCTGTGTAACATACTTCGCAATCCTTAAAGGGCAACGATTTTTTTAGAATAATCGTTGCCCTTTAATAGTTTACCGGCCGGTATATTTGCGCCTTAAAAGACAAAACTAAGCAATTAACTAAGTATTAATTAAAAGATTATGAGCGAAACAGTTTCAGTACCTAATCCAGAAGAAGCGCAGCAGCTTTTAGAAATCCGTAATCAGATTGATAGCATTGATCGCCAAATTCAAGAACTTTTGGGTAAGCGAGCTCAGTGTGCGCAAAAGGTTGCGGATATTAAAACGCAAGGTGGTACGGTGGAGGCTGTGTTTTACCGTCCAGAACGCGAGGCGCAAGTTTTACGTGCGGTAAAAGAACGTAATCAAAGCTTACTGCCGGATGAAACAATGGCCAAGCTTTTTCGTGAGATTATGTCGGCATGTTTAGCACTTGAACAACCGGTTACAGTTGCGTATTTAGGTCCAGAAGGTAGTTATACCCATGCAAGTGTCATAAAACAATTTGGTTCCTATGCTCACCCTCATGCCGTTTCAACTATTGAAGAAGTGTTCGAATCAGTCGAAAGAGGTGAGACGCAATACGGAATAGTACCGCTAGAAAATTCGACTGAAGGTGCAGTTAAGCAAACACAAAACAAACTAATTGAAACCTCTCTCACCGTTTCTGGTGAAGTTGAGTTGGCGATAGATCACTGTCTGTTGTCAAAAGCGATCTCTACGGATCAAGTAAAAATAGTGCGAGCCCATCCTCAGGCGTTAGGGCAATGTGAAAACTGGTTAAGAAATAATTTGCCATGGGCACAATTGGAAGAAGTTGATTCTAATGCAGCAGCAGCGGTAATGGCACAAAATGATTCGACTGTTGCTGCAATCGCTTCAGAACAGGCTGCACGAATTTATGATTTGACGGTTTTGGAATCCCATATTTCAGATCAAAAAGGCAATAGCACTAAATTTTGGCTTTTAGGCAAAGAAAAGGTTGAGCCTAGCGGTGATGATAAGACAGCATTATTGGTATCAATTAAAAATGAATCGGGTGCTTTGTTGAATCTTTTGGAATCCTTTTATTCTAGAGCGATTAATATGACTCGGATCGTTTCACGTCCATCCAATAATAAACAGTGGGATTATATGTTTTTTATTGATGTTCAAGGACATCAGGACGAAGAGCCCTTAAAAACTGCTTTAGCTGAAGCAAAAAAACTATGTGACTTTTATAAAGTGCTCGGCTCTTTTCCCGTTTCTCCACTGTAATTTAAACGAGTTCTTTTCTATATGACCATCAATTTCAAATCTCTATGTAATGAGTATGTGCAAGGTGTCAATCCTTACATTCCAGGTAAACCTATTAGTGAGTTGCAGCGAGAACTTGGCTTAACACGTATTTCAAAACTAGCCTCAAACGAAAATCCTTTGGGTTGTTCGCCAATTGCGGTCGAGGCAATGCAAAAGGCAGCTTTAGATATTGCACGATATCCCGATGGTAACAGTTATCAATTGCGCGATGCATTGGCTGAGTTTTGGAAAGTTCGTTCAAATCAGATTTTGCTAGGGAATGGTTCCAACGAAGTCTTGGAGCTCATTGCGCGAACTTTTGCAGGATCGGGTGATGAAATTATCTTTTCGCAATATGCCTTTGCCGTGTATGAGATTTCCACACAACTGGTGGGTGCGACGCCGATTAAAGTCCCCGCCAAAGGCTTTGCTCACGACTTAGAGGCGATGGCATCCGCAATTACTGACAACACCAAGATTATCTATATTGCGAATCCAAATAACCCAACCGGAACAGTGTTTGATCAATCCGTCTGGAATGAGTTTATTGTCAAAGTGCCTAAAAATGTCTTGGTCGTGGTGGATGAAGCTTATATTGAATACGCCCAAGCGAAAATGGTCAATGACTATCCTGATGTCATGCAAGATTTGGAATCCTATCCGAATATATTGATAACTCGTACATTTTCTAAGGCATATGGCTTAGCCGGATTGAGAATTGGTGCGTTAATCGCTCAATCAGAAGTGATTGACCTGATTCAGCGTGTGCGAGAACCTTTTAATGTGAATGCAATGGCCCAAGCAGGGGCTCTGGCTGCTTTGCAAGATCAAGCATTTATTAAGCAATCCATTGTCTTGAACAATCAAGGAATGCAGCAAATTGAAGATTTCCTGAATGAAAAAGGCATTAACTTTATTGAATCCTATGGAAATTTCATTACCGCAAGGTTTAAAAATGCATCACAGTTAAACCAAGAGTTACTGAAAGAAGGGGTAATTGTCCGACCACAAGCCGGTTACGGCATGACGGACTATTTGCGTATCTCGATTGGTTCTGAAACGGAAAATCAGCACTTTATTGAAGCTTTAACTAAGCTTGCATAGACAAAAAAAATGATAAAAAAAACCTTACAAGATGTAGAGAAAATTGAGTGTCCTAAACTCAATAAAATTACCATTATTGGCGTTGGATTGATTGGTGGCTCTTTTGCGAAAGGCATCAAACAACTTGGACTTGCTAAAGAAGTCCATGGATTTGGTCATAATGAAATCAACTTGCAAACAGCCATAGAATTAAATGTACTTGACTCTTATAGCATAGATATTAAAACTGCCGTTCAAGATTGTGATTTACTCATGCTCGCTGTGCCTTTAGGAGCAATGTCATCGATTTTTAAGGAGGTGGCAAAATATCTACCGGCCGGTGCTATTATCACTGATGCAGGTTCTGCAAAACAGAGTGTAATTGATGCTGCTCAAACGGCCTTTGGTGAACTTCCTGAAGGTTTCGTTCCGGGACACCCCATTGCCGGAAAAGAAAAAAGCGGTGTAAGTGCATCGGATGAAAGTTTATATATAGACCATAGAGTAATCCTAACGCCGACAGATAGGAGTTCCTCGCAATCTATTGAAGTTGTTGAGAAAATTTGGAAATCATTAGGTGCAAATGTTGAAAAAATGTCGGCCAGTTTTCATGATGAAGTGTTTGCAGCAACTTCACATCTTCCTCATCTATTGGCGTTTGCGTTAGTTGAGATGTTGCATGAACATCCAGAACTTGGCAATGTGTTTAAATATACCGCTGGTGGTTTTCGTGACTTTACACGAATTGCTTCCAGTGATGCGACCATGTGGCGAGACATTTCAGTGACCAATCATAAAGCGATTGCCAAATGGTTGACTGAATACCGTGATTATTTAAGCGATATGATTCCGCTGGTCGAAAATCAAAATGCTGATGCCTTATATGAACTGTTCGAAACGGCAAAGCACGCTCGCGATCAACATATCGTGAATAGATAAGTGCATAAAAAAGAATTAAATTTTAAGAACTTAGAGAATAAACTTATGTCTAATATTCAATTCCATGTCCAGCCGGGTGGCAAAATTCAAGGCCGTGTGCGTGTTCCGGGTGATAAGTCAATTTCACACCGCAGTATTATGTTGGGTTCTATTGCTGAAGGTACCACTACGGTCACTGGTTTTCTTGAAGGAGCTGATGCCTTGGCAACTTTGAATGCATTCCGAGAGATGGGGGTTGAAATTGAAGGGCCGATCGATGGTAAAGTCATTGTTCATGGGGTGGGTCTTAAGGGGCTTAAAAAGCCTAGTAAACCACTGGATATGGGGAATTCAGGTACCTCAACACGTCTGCTAGCAGGGATTATTGCAGGGCAAGACTTTGATGTAACACTTGTCGGTGATGCTTCGCTCTCGAAACGACCAATGAAACGCGTAGTCAACCCATTAACTGAGATGGGGGCACAAATTGAAACGCAAGAGGGCGGAACTCTTCCGATGTTGATTAAAGGTAATGGTGAGCCTTTAAAAGCGATTGACTACACACTACCAATGGCGAGTGCTCAAGTTAAATCTTGCGTATTGTTGGCAGGACTTTACGCCGATGGAAAAACATGTGCGCTAGAACCTGCACCAACTCGAGACCATACTGAACGTATGTTGAATGGTTTTGGTTATGAAGTGAAATCCAAAAAAATCGATGCTCAGCAAACAAAAGCTTGCTTGCAAGGTGGCGGAAAATTAACCGGAATGCATATTGATGTACCATCCGATATTTCGTCAGCCGCTTTCTTTATGGTTGCAGCGGCGATTTCAGAAGGTTCAGATCTTGTTATTGAACATGTTGGCATGAACCCAACGCGTACCGGCATTATCGATATTCTAAAACTGATGGGAGCGGACTTAACGCTAGAGAACTTCCATGAAGTCGGTGGAGAGCCCGTTGCAGATGTGCATATAAAATATGCCCCATTAAAAGGAATTGAAATCCCTGAAGAATTAGTGGCACTTGCGATTGATGAATTCCCTGTATTATTTGTGGCAGCGTCTGTGGCAGATGGTAAGACGGTTCTTACCGGTGCGGAAGAATTACGTGTAAAAGAGTCTGATCGTATTCAAGTTATGGCAGATGCTTTACAAGCGGTAGGTATTGATGCCCAACCGACACCTGATGGCATGATTATTACCGGCGGTGTGCAATCTAAACAAACCGCTGAAATCCAGAGCCATCATGACCACCGAATCTCTATGGCGATGACTGTAGCAGGGCTTCGTGGCGCTGATACCATTGTGATTGATGATTGTGCCAATGTGAATACATCCTTCCCGATTTTTTTGGATTTAATTAATAAAGTCGGTATGAATGTCAAAGCGGTTAAGGCCTAAAGGATTCCAGTGATGACAGCACCAATTATTACCATTGATGGACCAAGTGGTGTCGGTAAAGGCACACTTGCACAGTGGCTTGCGTGTAAAACCGGTTTTCACTTTTTAGACAGTGGGGCGATTTATCGATCCCTTGCTTATGGTGTTATGCAGAAAAACCTATCAATAGATAATTTAGAGCCGATTATTGAGCTTGCCAAAATGCTCCCCGTCGAATTTAAAGCCACATCGATTTTGTATAATGGTCAAGACATTACCTCAAAAGTGCGTACAGAAGAGGTTGCTGCAATTGCTTCACAAGTCGCTCCGGTTCCCGAAGTTCGAGTGGCATTGTTGCAACGTCAAAAAGATTTTGCCCAGCTGCCAGGCTTAGTCGCGGATGGTCGCGATATGGGAACAGTGGTGTTTCCAGAAGCTCCGGTCAAACTCTATTTAACCGCTTCCGCAGAAATTCGAGCTGAACGACGTGTTAAACAGTTGAAAAACCAAGGAAATGATGCTAACATCGCGCAAATTATTCAGGACATCAAGGAACGTGACGAGCGAGACTCGAATCGTAAAACGGCTCCATTGAAGCCTGCCGACGATGCATTCCTGATTGATACTTCTAATCTCGATATTGATGAAGTTTGTCAAAAAGCGGAATCAATACTTTGGGATAAAGGTATTTTGAAATAGCAGTGAATATTAGCTTTATGAGCTAACTATTTGATCTGTAATGATTTTTAAAATCCCTAGGCTTTTCGGAGTCTGGGGTTTTGTTTTTTATTACCGGCCGGTTGGGAATGGCTGGTTACTTGAAACTGACCCGACTGATTTACCAATACTCCCATTGGCAGTAAAACAGACGGATAGGAAAATTTTGGTATATATATCCATGAGTGAATTATCTTTCGCTGAATTATTTGAAGAATCACTAAAGAGTGAAAAATTTAATGCAGGTTCTCTAATCATCGGTACCGTTGTTGGTATCGATAAGGAAGCTGTACTTGTCGACGCTGGTATGAAATCAGAGTCTGCAATTCCAAAAAACCAATTCATCGATGCTGAAGGCAATCTAGAAGTTGCTGTAGGTGACGAAGTAGAAGTTTATTTGGAAACTTTAGAAGATGGTATGGGTGAAACTCGTCTTTCTCGTGAGAAAGCAAAACGTGCGAAAACCTGGGATCGTCTTGAAACGGCTATGGAAGAAGAAGAAGTCGTTAAAGGTTTCGTTACTGGTAAGGTTAAAGGTGGTCTTACTGTTGACGTTGAAGGTGTACGTGGTTTCCTACCTGGTTCTCTTGTGGATATCCGTCCTATCCGTGACTTCGGCTTCTTGGAAGGTAAAGAAGTTGAGCTAAAGCTTGTTAAGTTAGATCGTAAGCGTAACAACGTGGTTGTTTCTCGTCGTGCAGTCATTGAACAAGAATCTTCTGCAGAGCGCGAAGCGATTCTTGCGAGCATGGAAGAAGGTTCAGTACTTAAAGGTATCGTTAAGAACCTTACTGACTATGGTGCGTTTATCGATCTTGGTGGTGTTGATGGTCTTCTTCACATCACTGATATGGCATGGCGTCGTGTTAACCACCCATCTGAAATCGTTCAAGTTGGTGATGATATCGAAGTTAAGGTTCTTAAGTTCGACAAAGAGCGTAACCGTGTATCTCTTGGTCTTAAGCAGCTTGAAGAAGATCCTTGGGCAGATATGGTGTCTCGTTACCCTATGGGTGCAGAAGTTGCTGGTAAAGTGGCTAACATCACTGATTACGGTGCTTTCATTGAAATCGAAGATGGCATTGAAGGTCTTGTTCACACTTCTGAATTGGATTGGACAAACCGTAACATCCACCCATCTAAAGTGGTTCACCTAGGTCAAGAAGTTCGCGTCAAGATTCTAGATGTTGATCAAGAACGTCGTCGTATTTCTCTATCGATTAAACAGTGTACTGTTAATCCTTGGGAAGGCTTCTCAGCGACTCACGCTAAGGGTGACAAAATCTCTGGTTCTATCAAGTCAATCACTGATTTCGGTATCTTTATCGGTCTAGATGGTGGTATCGATGGTCTTGTTCATTTGACAGATATCTCTTGGAACCAGCCAGGTGAAGAAGCCATTCGTGACTTCAAGAAAGGTGATGAGCTAGAAACGATCATCTTGTCTATCGACCCAGATCGTGAGCGTATCTCTCTAGGTCTTAAGCAGCTAGAACAAGATCCATTCGGTCAGTTCATGGCAGCGAACGGTAAAGGTTCTATCGTAACTGGTACTGTTAAGTCTGTTGACGAGCGTGGTGCAGTGATTGATTTAGCTCCTGAAGTTGAAGGTTACCTTCGCGTTCAAGAACTTGTAGAAGATACTCGTGATGCTTCTTCAGTTCTTAAAGAAGGTCAGGACGTTACGGCTAAGATCGTTAATGTAGATCGTAAAAACCGTTCAGTTTCTTTGTCTGTTAAAGCGAAAGAAGCTCATGACGAGCAAGAAGCGATCAAAGGTTACAATGAGCAACAACCTGTTACAGGTAACACTCTTGGTGATCTACTTAAAGACAAAATGTAATCTGACGGATTCATAGTCCAAACCGGCTGGTAACTTTACCGGCCGGTCAAATTTGGTCTTTTATTGTTTCCACAATAATCCAGAACACTCAGTTTAAACATTTTAAAGAGTAGACTCAGATGACCAAGTCAGAACTAATTGAACTCATTGCACGTCGTCAGACACAATTTTCACAAAAAGATGTGGAAATTGC